>DATJOL010000143.1:0-141037 GCA_035507075.1 Candidatus Aquilonibacter sp.
AAAAACCGCTGAAAATGGCCAAATTTCTAATCGATAGTATTTTCGATTAGAAATCGCCGCAAGCCACTCATTTTCAGCAACATAAAAATTTCTAATCGATAGAAAAACAGGGGGGTCCAAAGGGCCAAAAGCGAACAAAAAGAAAACCAAAAAGAAAAACGGGAATCGCGCCGAACGCGGGTGACGCGGACCGCTAAAAGGTGTATACGGTGGTTTGTGGCAGGTTGCGGAGAAATGCTCAATCGGCACATGCGGCGGTTTCACTTTGTGGTTGCGTTGGCGGTGGCATACGCGATCGTTTTCGCCTTCGTCGCCGTTGCGGGCGGGGCGCAAGGCAGCGGAGCGACGCTGGCGACGACGCAAAACGGTGTGCAGGCGCCCGCTGCCACCGCGCCGCCCCATGATGTGCAAGTGCCGTACACCGCGAACGCGCAGACCGGCAGCACGTCGCTGGCGCCGGCGAGCGCGGAGCCACAGACTCCGAGCGCTCCGGCGAGCGCCGCGGAAAGCAACGCGCCGATCGTGACGTCGCAATCGAACCTGGTGCTGGTGCCCGTGCTGGTAAAAACGAAGGCCAACGAAGTTGTATTTTCGCTCACGGCGGGCGATTTCCAGCTCAGCGACGACGGCGTGCAGCAAAGCGTCCGCGTGGAGCAGGATACGAACCTGGAGCCTTTGGCGCTGGCTGTGATCGTGGAGACCGGAGGCGAGGGCGCTTCGCACCTCGGCGACTATCGTGATCTCGGCGCGGTGCTCGATGCGGTGATTGGCGATGTGCCGCATCGCGTGGCCGTGATCGGGTTCGACAGTGTGCCGCATCTCGAGCAGGACTTCACTGCGAACACCGATGCCGCGGCGGAGACGATCGCCGGCCTGCACAAAGGCGATCAGGGCGCCGCCATTCTTGACGCGCTCACTTACGGCATCAAGCTGCTGAGCAAGCAGCCGCCGGAGTATCGCCGCGCCGTGCTCTTACTGAGCGAGACCGAAGACGGTGGCAGCCAAACGAGCATGGGCGATGCGATACGCGCCGTGGATGACACGAACACTTCGATTTACAGCTTCGGCTTTTCGACCAGGCAGGAGGCTGTCAAGCACGAGGCCTCGAAGCTTCCGGTGCCTGGAGGCACCACATACGGGAACACGCCGTATGCGCCGGGCGGATGCATGAGCCGCGACTCGGATCCGGATGCGCACGGGAGCCGAGGGGTTCAGGCGTTGGACTGCGCGAGCGATCTTTTGCCGCCGATCCGGCTGGGGCGCATGGCGTTTCTGGAGGCTTGGGACGGGCTGAGG
Organism: Candidatus Aquilonibacter sp.; assembly: GCA_035507075.1. Classification (GTDB taxonomy): domain Bacteria; phylum Acidobacteriota; class Terriglobia; order Acidiferrales; family UBA7541; genus Palsa-295. The sequence goes on from DATJOL010000143.1 coordinate 1,297, forward strand.
AGGAATGTGCCGGAATCCGTGGCGCAACTTACGGGCGGTGAATACTTCGATTTCGAAAACGCAAGGACGCTGGGCGAAGACATGGTCAACGCCTCAAACGACCTGCCCAACTACTATATCTTGAGTTTTCGGCCGCAGGCGCCGCACGAGGGCATGCATACGCTGCAATTAAGAGTGAAGGATCGGCCGAAGCTTCAGTTGAAGGCGCGCAGGGCGTACTGGGTGGACGAATAGCACACGTTCTGGCATGCGAGACATGAGGAGCGGAGATCGGAAATGGCGGGCGTTGACTTCATCGATTTCGATTTGCTGCTGACGGGCGAGGAAAAGCTCGTGCGGCAGACCGCGCGGCAGTTCACGGACCAAGAGGTGCTGCCCGTGATCGTGGAAGCGAATCGCGAAGGCAAGTTCCCGATGCGGCTGGTTCCGCAGATGGCCGAGCTCGGCTTCTTCGGCGCGAATCTGCACGGGTACGGCTGCGCGGGAATGTCCAACGTGGAATACGGGCTGGTGATGCAGGAGCTCGAGCGCGGGGACTCCGGCGTCCGCAGTTTCGCCTCGGTGCAGTCGGCGCTGGTGATGTTTCCGATTTACGCCTATGGGTCGGACGCCCAGAAGGAGGAGTGGCTGCCCGCGCTGCAACAAGGAAAGGCGATCGGCTGCTTCGGGCTCACGGAGCCCCAGTTCGGGTCGAATCCGGGCGGGATGCTCGCCCGAGCGGTAAAAAGAGGCGACGACTACATTCTCAACGGCGAGAAGATGTGGATCACCAATGGCTCAATCGCGGACGTGGCGCTGATCTGGGCCAAATGCGAGGACGAGAAGATACGCGGGTTTCTGGTCGAAAAGGGCGTGGAGGGATTCAAATCCTGGGAAGTTCACGGCAAGCAGTCTCTGCGAGCGTCCGTGACGGCCGGTCTTTCGATGACGGACTGCGCGGTTCCGGCGGATCGCGTGCTGCCGGGAGTTGCCGGGCTGCGCGGCCCACTCTCTTGCCTGGACCAGGCGCGATACGGGATCGGCTGGGGAGCTATCGGCGCCGCGATGGCCTGTTACGAAACTGCCCTGCGCTACTCGAAGGAGCGAAAGCAGTTCGATAACCGGCCAATCGCCTCGCACCAACTGGTGCAGGAGAAGCTGGTCTGGATGATTACGGAGATTTCAAAGGCGCAGCTGCTTGCGCTACACGCGGGCAAGCTAAAGGACCAAGACCGGCTGCAAAGCGCGCAAATCTCGCTGCTGAAGAGGAATAACGTCTGGATGGCACGCGAAACGGCCCGGCTGGCCAGGGAGATACTTGGCGCGAACGGAATCGTGGACGATTTCTGCGTGATGCGCCATATGGCCAACCTGGAATCGGTCTACACCTATGAAGGGACGCACGATATCCACACGCTCGTGATCGGCCAGGAAATCACTGGAATCGCGGCATTTACGTGATCGTTGCCGGGCAGTTGTCAGCAGCGGCTGACAACCATCGCCGGAGCGTAGCTGTGGTTATGAGCGATGAGCGAGGTTCTGCGGGTATCTAAAGCTAGCCGACCGTCGGCCCGAGTCTCTACAACTACGGCTCGCGCCGACCGGCGTCGCCGAAAAATCGGCGAAGAGCTAATCCTTAAATAGCCAACTCAGCGATTAACAGCCGCGGAATGCCCCGGCTGAACCACCTGACGCCTCGGGATGCCAGTGGCCACTCGCACAGCGGGCTGCGGCGGCAGCGGACGAACCTGCTGGTTCGTGTTTACATGCTCGCTGATTGCCTGCAACCTTCTGAGAATGCCCTGCCACTGCGTCCAATCGAGCTGCCGCAGGAACGGCCGGAGTCCCTGAATAAAGGGGTCCTCAAGCACGGTCTCGCCGTTCGATTCCGGGATGAAGAACCGGTTCAGGCCAACACCCAGGGCTTCGGAGATCTTTTCGAGCGTTCCGAGGCTAGGGGTCATCTGACCGCTTTCGATCCGAGACAAATACGAACGGGAGACGCGGGAGCGAGCCTGCAGCTGGCTCTGCGTCATGCCACGCGATTCGCGCAACTGGCGGATACGCTGGCCAATGTTCTCGACAGTTTCGCGATTGGGCCAGTTCTCGAACAGTTGCCGGTCATCGCCCGGCAAGTCTTGCGGCGACGGCGTCGGGATGACGAACGTCACCGTGGGTGGAAGCAGGCGCAGGCACCGGCGGCAATTCCCAGTGCGCGTGCGATACTGCACCAACCCGCATACCTGACAACGTATGACTTCACGGTCCATTGCTGTGTTGGCTTCTAAACCATCTTTTTCCGCCACCGGTTCTCCTCGCAGACTATTCCGGTGAAGCGAAGGGGAGGAATGTCACTTAACAGGGAAGGCAGATGACTGGCGCGAAGGGATTTTCCACAGCGTGCCAATTAATGTCAAGCCCTATTTTGGTCCTCCACCGGGATTCATTCTAGCCGCGTCCCTTCTGGTGTTACAAACAGGAAGTTTGTTTGCGTTTCGTAGTAAGCAAGTGGGTTCTTCATTTGTTCGCCCCGACGATTCCCGTCCGATAACGGTCTAAACACAATGCCATGTTGCGGCTACGAGGTTTGGGGCATGGCTTTCAGGGCACGAGGTGGAGTTTTCCACAATTTCCACAGATCGTTCAATACTATTACCAGCAGTACTTCGCTTTTTTCGTTGACTCAGTTTGCTCGTGGGCTGTGTTAGCGTATCGCTTCACGGAGCGACCGAATGCCTGACCGAAAGGATGCATGGGAGCTGCTTTGCGAATACACAGCGAGCGATAGCTTGCGTAAACACGCGCTGGCGGTGGAGGCGTGCGTGCGCGCCTATGCGAAAAAGCTCGGCGGCGATGAGGAAGTTTGGGCGCTAACGGGGCTGCTGCACGATTTTGACTACGAAAAGTGGCCGAATGACGCTCACCATCCCACCCAGGAGCACCCATACGCGGGAACGGTGATCCTCCGAGAGCGCGGCTATCCCGAGGAGATGCTCCACGCGATCCTGGGGCATGCCAATTATTCGGGGGTGGAACGAGTTTCGCCGCTGGACCATGCGCTCTTTGCCTGCGACGAGCTTTCGGGGTTCCTGACGGCTTGCGCGCTTGTAAAACCGAGCAAGAGCATCCATGAGGTGCAGGCTTCGTCGGTGAGGAAGAAGCTCAAAGACAAGGCGTTTGCCCGGGGAGTGAGCCGGGAGGATGTCTATAAGGGTGCGGAAGAGTTGGGCGTGCCGCTAGAAGAGCATATTACCTTTTGCATTGCGGCGATGAGGGGCGTGGCGGACTCACTGGTCCTGGACGGTACGGCGCCGGCTTGAGTCATTATCGGGGCTGCGCTGCGTAAGATTTGACACGGGATGTTATCCTCTCCAAGGGCGAGAAGGGTCTTTCGATTCTTAGCCGCCAGACCGGCATCAGGCACTCCGAAACCTGCAAATAGGAAGGGGTTAGTTCGTGGCGCAACGTTTGACGCATGCTCAAACAGCTCCTGTTTCGGCTTCGCAGAAGCCCCAACTTGCGCGCAGGGAATGGAAGGTCGCGCTGATCGGGTTTGGCACGGTGGGCAAATCCGTGGCGAAGATTCTCTCGCAGGACGTGAAGAGCCCGTTTGCATTGACGCATATCTTCAACCGCAATGTTGGCCGGAAGAAGAGGGATGGACTGCCCGCCCGGATCAAGTGGACCGAGGATATCGAGGATGTGCTGGGCTCGGACGCGGACATCGTCATCGAGCTGATCGGCGGCCTTGACCCGGCGGGGACCTGGATCGACCGGGCGCTTCGCTCAGGAAAGTCTGTCGTCACGGCGAACAAGCAGCTGATCTGCCGACGCGGGGCTGGATTGATGAAGACGGCTCGCGACGCGGGGCGACGGCTGGAGTTTGGAGCGTCGGTCGCCGGCGGGATCCCGGCGATCATCGGGATTCAGGAGGGCTTAGCCGGCGACCGGCTCTTCAAGATAGCGGGAATTCTGAACGGCACCTGCAATTTCATTCTCACGAAGATGGATTCGAGCGGGGCGACGTTCCAAGAGGCGCTGAAGGAAGCACAGGAACTCGGGTTTGCTGAAGCCGATCCCACAGCGGACGTGGATGGGTACGATGCCCGCGCAAAGCTCGTGATCCTGACGCAGGCCGGTCTGCATGTGGACGTCCGGGATGAGCAAATCCTCACTCGCTCGATTTCGACCATCGACGCCGTCGACTTCCTCTATGCGGGTGACTTGAACTGCACGATTCGCCAGGTTTCGATCGCGCAGAAGGATACGTCGAATGGCTTGCGGCTTTTCGCGGCGGTGCAGCCGGCGATTATTCCGCTCACTTCGCTGATGGCACACGTTCAGGGCAGCCAAAATCTCGTGATGGCTACGGGCGAATATGCGGGGCGGATGGTGTTTTCGGGCTATGGCGCCGGGGGTGACCCGACAGCGGTCGCCGTGATCTCTGACCTTTACTCGATTGCACGGACGGCGGGAGCGCCGTCAGAAACATTGCCTATGGTGCCGGAGATTGCGGATTCGGTAAGCAGCGGATTCACGGTGCCGCATTATGTGCGCTTTGTGGTGCGAGACCGGCCTGGAATTCTGGCGGAGACTGCAACGATCCTGGCCAAGTACCAAATCGGGATTGACGCCGTGCTGCAGAAGCCGGGATTCCCGGGTACGGAACTATCGTTTGTGATGACTCTCGAAGCGTGCGACAGCGCCGTTTTGCAAAAGGCGCTAACCGAAATTGCACGGCTTGATTTTCATGTGAAGCCGCCGCTTTGCCTGCCCATCTTCTCGGATTAACTTTTCCTCAACTCCAGCTTCTGACCATCGACTGAGCGACGGGTCCTGCTGCTATCTGCGACGGCGGATGAAGGGGAGATGTTCGTTGTCTGATTCGCGCGTAGCGCGCTTCGGACCGGGCTTATCACCATTGGTCGCGGTTTTCATCGCGTTGCGCGGCGTGGCGACGAATTTCACCTCGCTCACAAGCTTTCCGCCCCAGGCCTGATTGATTCGAGCGCAGAATTCGGCGGTCATGGGCTCGAGCTGACTTTTCCAATCCTTGCGATCGGCGGCGATTTCGAGGCACCCGTCTTCGCAGCGCAAGGGCCGCGTATGAGCGGCAAGCATTTTGCCGACGATGCTGGGCCAGGAGCTCGTGAGCCACGCGACAGTTGCTTCGGGTCGCTTTAACCGGCGGACAGCACCGCCCAGAAGATCTCCGGCCTTGTGCATGGCCGTGGATTCTATCACGGAGCCGAAACGAGTAAAGAGCGGAAGAAGTACAGGAGAAAAGTGCCTGTGAAAATTTTTTGTGCGGCTCGCGCGGTTGACACTTCGCGCGTGAGTGTTATAGTCGGCGCGATTGCTGCGCATCGCTTCAAGGGCGTTGCGGCATAGCAGCGGCGAGGATCATTCGGGAGGGAATAATGAGCGGCAAGGTATGGGCTTTTGCTTTTGCGGTGTTGTTGTGCGCTTCAACCGCATTTTCGCAGAATGATAAGTGGCTGCCGAACGACGTAAAGCGGCCGATTCCGACGGTGGTGACGCCCGGCGCGACGGCGGCTGAGGCGCCGTCTGACGCAATCGTGCTTTTCGACGGGAAGGATTTTTCGAACTGGGCGGGCGCCGACGGCGGCGCGCCGAAGTGGAAGTTGCAGGACGGCGTGATGGAGGTAGTGCCGCACACGGGGAACATTCACACGAAGCAAGCGTTTGGCGACTGCCAACTCCACGTGGAGTGGAAAGAGCCGTATCCGGCAGTGGGAACGGATCAGAACCGCGGCAACAGCGGCATCATGCTGATGAGCAGCTATGAAGTGCAAGTGCTTGATATGGACGGCAATCACACCTATGCCGATGGCGGCGCGGGAGCGATTTACGGGCAATATCCTCCGCTGGTGACCGCTTCACGCAAATCCAATGACTGGCAGACGTACGACATCATTTTCCGACGCCCACGTTTTGACGAAAACGGCTATCTCGTGAGTCCCGCGCGCATTACGGTGATTCAGAACGGCGTGCTGGTGCAGGACAACACGATGCCGACTGGACCGACGGCGTTTCACGACCGGCCCCCTTACCTGCCCGGGCCTGATAAGTATCCGCTAACGCTGCAGGAGCACAATGGGGCAGTACAGTACCGCAACATTTGGATTCGTGAACTTCCCGATCCCGTGCCAGCTCTGCATTATTCCGCCGACGCGCCGATGGATCTCTCGCCGAGCGAACTGGCAGAGTATGCGGGGACATACAAGATCGACGACAATTCCAGCATTGTCGTGGAAGTCTCCGGCAAGGGGCTGATGACGCGGAGGCAATTCACAGGCAGAGGCGGCCGCGGCGGACGCGGTTCAACTCCCGAGACTACCCAAGCGGCAGATGCGGCCGCGATGCCCATGCCGATTCTCGTTCCGATTAACGAAGACTCGTTCGTAGCGGAATGGTCCGGGAACGCCTCGCGTGTGACATTTACGCGCGACCCAAAGCATCAGATCACGGGACTGACCATGCAAAACGGAGATGAATTCGAGTTTGCGAAGCGCTCCGATCAATCAGACCCGGCGACGGCATCGCAGTAGCGCGGGATCAACTCGATGCAGTGCTTGCAGCTGTGCGGCTTGCCTCGGATGCGGCCATCACGGCTAGACGTATTTAGGCGATTTCGTTATGATTCGCTTGCGGGGCGTAAATGCGAGCCTATTCTTTCTCGACGCGGCTTACTTTGCTTGTGGTGCTGTTTGCCTCTGCAGCGATGCCGTTTGCGCACGCACAGACGGCGCTTGGCGAAAAACCGACGACGGGCACCGATCACCTTTCGGTTGGCGGCGATGTGCCGAAGCCGTTTACGCTATCGCTGGACCAGCTTCGTGCGCTGCCGCACGTCACGATCGAGGTCATGAACGAACACGAACACAAGCAGGAGGCGTATGAGGGCATCCCGCTTGTGGATTTGCTGAAACGAGCCGGGGCACCGCAGGGCGAACAGATTCGGGGCGCGCTGATGACGACGTATGTGATTGCCGAAGGTTCGGACGGCTACCGGGCGCTATTTTCCCTTGCCGAACTGGACGCGGCTTTCCAGGATTCCGGCGTGATCGTTGCCGATCGTATGGGCGGGGCTCCGATGTCCGGTGACATTGGGCCGTTGCGGCTGATTGTGCCGCACGATAAGAGGCCTGCGCGCTGGGTACGCATGCTGCAAAGCATCATCGTCGGCACTGCAAGCAAATAGCGTCGCCCCTCTGAAACACCGTATTCGCCGCCTGGTCTCGCCACTCCCTTGTGGCATAATTAAACCAGCGAGAACAGAGCCTAGGCCTGATTTTCGCGACCGGGCGTTGAAAATTCAGAAGAAAATCCGGAAGAAACTGCTGGCGGCACACCGCAAGCTGCGCGAGTTGCGCATGATTGGCAAGGGGCTCGTCTCGACGAGCCATCCGCTGCTTGTTCATATTATTCCGATTCGACGCTGCAATCTTTCGTGCACTTATTGCAACGAGTTTGATGATTTTTCAAAGCCTGTGCCGCTGGAGGAAATGTATCAGCGCATTGACCGACTGGGCGAAATGGGCACGGCGATTGTGACGATCAGCGGCGGCGAACCGCTGCTTCATCCCCAATTGGACGAGGTGATTGCCCAAATCCGGCGGAACGGAATCATGGCCGGAATGATCACCAACGGCTATCTGCTTACAGCCGATCGCATCGAAAGCCTGAACCGGGCGGGGCTGGAGTATTTGCAGATCAGCATCGATAACGCGATGCCGGATGACGTCTCGAAGAAGAGCCTGAAGGTGCTGGATCAAAAGCTGAAGCTGCTGGCGGAGCACGCGGAATTCCAGGTGAACATCAATTCCGTGCTGGGCAGCGGGATCAAGAATCCGGAAGACGCGCTCGCCGTGGCGCACCGCGCTGTCGCGCTCGGATTTACGTCGACTGTGGGCATTCTGCACGATGGAAACGGGCAGCTGCAGCCGCTCGGAGAGCGGGAGCGCGAAATATTCGAAGAAATCATGTCGCTCGGGAAGCGATCGTTTACACGCGTGAATGGTTTCCAGCGCAACATCGCGGCGGGGCGCGAGAATCTGTGGCGCTGCCGCGCGGGCTCACGGTATCTCTATATTTGCGAAGACGGGCTCGTCCATTATTGTTCGCAACAGCGCGGCTATCCGGGAATTCCGCTTGCGCAATATACCAAAGAGCAGCGACAGCGCGAATTCCTCACAAAAAAGGGCTGTGCGCCGCACTGCACGGTGTCTTGCGTTCATCAGATTTCGGCGATGGATTACTGGCGGGCTCCGCAAACGATCGAGTCGGGTCCTGAGCGGCCGCCTGAAAAGCTTGTCCAGCTAACGAGCTAACGCACGAATGAACCTCTTTCTTCTGGTCGCAGCGGGCGGCGTGGCAATTGCAGTGATGGTCATCGTCGTCTGGATGGCTTCCCACCGCACCGAATCGCAACTCACGGCGGTCCGGCAGGAGATGCAAGGCTCGATCGCCGCGCAGAATCAGCTCGTTGCCGCGCAACTGAATCACCTGACGCAAACTCTTACGCAGCAACTTGGGCAGGTGCGGCAGGAGTTGCAGGCCGGCGTGGCTTCGACCGGGCAACTGGCGAGCGATGCCCAACGCGAAGTGTCCGAGCGGCTGCAATCGTCCACCGATGCGCTGGTGCAGGTGACGCAACGTATCGGCGAGATGCATCAGACCAGCCAGGATTTATCGAAAGCGACGCAGACGCTGCAGTCCGTTTTGGGAGGCGCCAAGACGCGCGGCATCCTGGGAGAAGTAACGCTGGAAAGAATGCTCGAAGATGCGTTGCCTCGCGCGGCCTATGCGACGCAATACCGGTTCGCTTCGACCGGGGCGATTGTGGATGCGATTGTGCGCAGCGGCGAACGGGTGCTTTCGATCGACTCGAAGTTCCCCCTCGAAGCTTATCGCCGACTCGATGGAGGAGGCGACGATGCCCGGCGGGAATTCTGCCAGGCCGTGCGAACGCACGCCGATTCGATTGCAAAGAAATATATCCTCCCCGGCGAGAACACGTTCGACTACGCCATGATGTTTGTGCCGTCGGAAGGAGTCTATTACGAATTGCTGATGGCGACCGATGCGAAATACGGCCAACTCGACCAATACTGCCGCGACGCGAAGGTAATTCCCGTTTCGCCAAATACCTTTTACGCGTGCCTCAGCGCGGTGGCGATGAGCCTGGAAAGCCAGAAAATCGAAGAGAATGCACGCCAACTGATGGCGGGCCTTGCGGGACTAAAAAAGCAGTTTGACGATTTCGGCGCGGCTTACGAAAAGGTGGGCACGCATCTCCGCAATGCGCAGCAGCGGCTCGAAGATGCTACGGGAAAGCTGAACCGAGCCAATGCCAGCCTCGACCAGATGGCTCGAGGCGCTTTACCTGAAACGGAAACCAGAATGCTGGTTTTGGGTAACGGCTGACATTCCCTCGCTCCAGAATTTCCCCTTTACATATCGTGTCTAGCGGTGAAACGTCAAATCGAGCTTTTCAACGACGGGCGCTAATGTGTCTTCGAAAATGACACGGCGCTCCGGTTCGGTTTGATTCTTTCTGGCGGCGTAAAGGCATGCGCCCCAGACCGAAAGCAGGACCACGATCAATTCTTCGAAGGGAAAAGGGCTCTCAAAGGCACGACTTTCCAACGCGGGAATTACGCCCGAGAAAGCGAAAAGACCGACGACATACAGTATCAGCGCAACGATTGTCGTCTGCTTGAACGGAGGGGCGGAACAGGTGAATGGAATCTTTCTGAACCCGAGCAAGAGCGTTTCCGCCAGGAAGACAGCCATGATCGCGACAATCGCCGTGTGAATCAGTGCAACGCGCCAATCCCAAAAGCGGGCATACGCAGCCGCGCATAGCAGGAGCAATGGAGCCTCAAACGTGAGCATGACTCGCCTCGCCAGCGCGGCAGACTGGCGCGTCCCCGGATCAACGCCAAAGCGGAAAGTCCAGTTCGCGCGCAGCGGGCCGGGAAGCTCAAACGCCAGCCGCAAACCGAACATCAAGAAATACGTGAGAACGAGAGGCACGCCGAGAAGATCCGCCGAAGGAACCGCGACGAGCGGCGAGCCTTTTGAAGTGGCGGCGAAAACGGTCTGCGAAACGACGATCACGCCGATGCCTGTGAAACCGATCCATGCCAGAGAGTGCTTCTCACTGCGGAAAAGGGTCTTTAGAACGAAGCGATAGCCTGCGCGCTGAAAAGGCCCGCGCAAGATGGTCCTGTCCAGAATGCGAAATGCGACGCGTGAGGGGATGCCGCCTCCTGTGGGGAGGTTGATCATCGTCTCCGCGCTGCGAAGGAAACACCGACGGTAACTTAACGCATAGCCTCCGATCGCGAGCACAAAGGAGCAAGCCGACGCCAAAATCGCGCCCCTCGCGAGCCCGGAGAGGAGCGGCGCCTGCAAACCGCGCATGGATTGGCACAGCCCGACAAACCATGCGGGAGGAGGAAACGCGAACCAAGGGCGTGGAGAGTATTGAAGATGCTCGATTTTTCGCGGCTCGGAAAAAGACGTTGCAAGAAGAGCAACGCAGAAGATGGCCAATCCACAGCGGATATAGACCGACGATTTGCGGAAAAAGCGATACGGTAGAAACGCCATCAGCACAGCAAGCAGAGCTAGCACGCCCAGGAAGCCAAATGCGGCCGCCAGGACCACGGACACCAGGTGCGTGGCGAAAAAGACGGCCATATATCCCCATTCTCCGCGCGAGGAAGCGGCGATCACCGGAAACAAGATGGATGAGCCCGCATTGATATCGACGGAAAGGATTCCGGTGAGCAGCAAGATCGCCAGCAAATTGGCGGAAAAGATTTCGCGACTTGGAATCGGAAGATGAACGAGGTTCGCATAATCGCGGCGATCCGGCAGCAGGTTATCCCACTTCCAAATTGCGATTGATGCCGCGGCCACCATCGACAGCACGACGAAGAAATATTCGTCCGGCAAGGAAGCTGAAAACGGGTCGAAGTGCAAACTCGCGCGGTCATTGAGAAAGTAAGCTCGGAACCAAAGGAAAAAGGAGCCGTACTTACTGGATAGCGCGAAAGAAGCGAACGCACCGGGAGCAGCCAGAATCGCCAGGATGGCGCCGATACCGGCGTCTACCTCTCCGTCGCCAGAGCTGTCGCCTCCGCGAAATATCCGGTCGATGCAGTGACGCAGCAGGCGGTAAAACGGCTTCTCTGAAAGGGCTTGCCGCCAGGAGCGAAACGAATTCGCAAACCCGGAGATCACGTGGAACTCATTACGGCGGCTATGCTGTGCGCGGTCTGAGCCGCATCACCGCCCTCGACCAAATGCGCAAAAGCGTGTTCGAGCGAGGCCTGACCTGCGGATTTCATCAACTCAGCGGGTGGACCGTAGGCGAGCGTTCGGCCTTTGCGCAGCACGATGACGGTGGAACAGACTTTCTCGACCACTTCAAGGACGTGGGAGCAGTAAAGAATCGCCTTCCCCTGTTCACCAAGTGTTTTCACAAGGTTCTTTACGACCATGGCGCTTGTCACGTCCAACCCCGAAAGCGGTTCATCGAAAATCAGCAGCGAAGGATCGTGGAGCAGTGCGGCGATGAGCAAAATACGCTGACGCATTCCCTTTGAATAAGAGCCAATCGCGGAATGCCGGTGCGGCGCGAGTGAGAAGAGCTCAAGCATCGCGTCGATTTTTCGTTGCAGGCTCTCGCGAGGAAGCCCTCGGAGCGTGCCTACCAGTTCCAGATATTCCCAGCCGGAAAGAAACGGATAAAGATCAGCTTCTTCGGGAACATAACCGAGGCGCTCGCGATAGCTGACCAGATCGCGCTCGATTCTTGAGCCGCGAGAAAGAATGTGTCCGTGAGTCGGCTCCAAGAGGCCGGTGAGCATCTTGACCGTGGTGCTTTTTCCGGAGCCATTCGGCCCGAGAAAGCCCAGGACTTCGCCTTCGTTGAGGCAGAACGTGAGATCGCGCACCGCTGGCAGGGATGAGTAATAGCATTTCGTCAAGCGCTGCGCTTCGAGGGCGACCATTTTCGTTCCTAATCGATGTCGTCGGATGGTGAAACAGCGTGAAGCGGATGCAAACGATGAGACGTTTTCCCACTTGAATCGCGGAGGCGAGTCAGCATGGCAACGGCGCGCGCAGCCTCGCGGTTGAATTCGGCTTGATCGAGCGGCGGCACAGGCTTTTGTTGAGCCTCATAGCGAAGTTCAGCGGCTCTTTGCCCGTTCGCTTCGGAATGCGCATAACCGACAATCAGCAAGGCGGTGAGACCGGCGCCGACAGCCAGTCGCCATAAACCTGAGTGGAAGAGCCATTGGCGCGCGAGCGAGGCAAACGCGTCCGCGATAAAGCGGCCGCTGCCCAGGCGGGAGGCTTCGTCGAAAATACATAGCATTTCGTCGCCAAATCGCTCACGGAATGCGCGCGGATGCAGTCGGATCAGGCCACGATAAAAAAGGCGGTTCATGAGGCATCCCCCGAATTGCTTGTTGCCAAGCGCATCTTTGCCGACCGCAATACACTTGCAAGGCGAGTAACCTCAGCGGAAAGAACACGCCGCCCGAACGTCGTGAGTTGATAGTAGCGGCGGCGAGGATCATCGCCGCTGGAAGAGCGGGCGACCTCTCTGATGAGGCCACGGCCGATGAGTTTTTCGATATTCTCGTAGAGCGTGCCTGGGCCGAGCCTATAGCGGCCATCGGACTGGCGAGCGACCTCTTGCATGATGGCATAGCCGTGGCGCTCTTCACCGGCGACCGCCGTCATGATATGGAGGGCGGCGGGCGAAAGCGGAAGCAGGCTTGCAATCGGGTCCTTCATAGTCGGACTCCGTTATATCGGACTCCGAGTTATATTGTCAAGCGGCGAATCGAGCCAGAAGATTACGTTGCCGAACTGGAGGGCGAATGCGGATCTGTGCGCACGAGCAGCATGTAGGCTGAGAATCTGCGAAATAGCTCTCGCTGCGCGGGCGAAGAGAAGAGCGATCGAATGGCGCCAAGTATCTTTACGAGAATGGGCAAATCAACGGGCCGGCCCAGGCGGCGGCCTTCTTCCGGCAGGTAACGAATCTCTTCCGGACGCCATCCACGCTGCGCAAAGAAACCAAACCAATCGCCCGGTTTGAAGCGGAACGGCGCGTTTTGCAGCTTCTGCTGGATCCCGGTGCGCTGGCGGAACTTGACGACGTCAGGGGAAAAATATTCTACGATCCAATAGCGAAGGTTCGCGAGCGAGTGCAAATCGTCGGCAAGCGCAGCGACCTGATCATTCGTGAGATACGTAATCACGCCTTCTGTGAGTACGAGCAGTTTTTTCGCGCGAGCATTGACGTTCGCGAGGAATTTCCGCCGCTGCTCATCATCCGCCAGATCGATCCTGACACGGTCGAGGCGGCAACGCGGCGATTCGGTGGCCAGGAGCTTCTCCTTATAGTCGATCATTTGCGGATAATCCGCTTCGATCCATGCCAGCGTCGACGGAAGATTCATGCGGTAGGGACGTGTATCCAACCCCGCGCCAAGATTCAGGATCGTATCGACACCTTCGGCAATCGCCCGGGTGATGTAGCTGTCGATGACTGTCGTCCGGATCGCAACCATCCAGGCCGTTATCCGCCCCATCGGAATCGCTGCGGCAATCTTTCCGCCGCGGTTTCCCGCGAGCCGCTCGGCGAGGGGATCGCGAAACAGCGCGTGAGGACGCTGCGTCTCGAGAGCGCGGTAGTGCGCGATCCAAAACGCGGTATCGGAGACGTTTTCGACTAGGTTCTCAGGCATCGGCCTCTTAAAGCGCGCTCCCCCTCGAAGCTTAATGATAATGAATCGGTCGAAAAGGGGCTATAATCCCGCCACACTGACCGCGGCACGTGACCGCGCATCCTTTCGCTACGATTCTTTCACCAAGGAGAGAGTACACACATGAAGAAAGCAAGGATCGCTCTTTACGTAGGAGCAGTTTCTTTGTTGGCGCTGTGCTTCACCGCGAAAACCCAGAACGCCGATCAACAGAAGCTTATCGAAATCGAAAAGGCATTTGCGGCGCAACCGACGCCCGGTCCGGAGGCAGCGGCGGTTGCGAAGCAAAATCTATATGAGGGAAAGATCAATCAGCTCACGGCCATGGGGCGCATCGGCATGCTGACGAAATCGAGAGTCGTCGAACTCTCCTCCCAGCCCGACCCCAACGATCCCGACGTCAAAGCGACCCAGACAATTGCGGGCTTTCACGTCGATATCTACGGCGACACGGCGCTTGTGGCGTACAAGATGGCGGAAACGGATACCGGGCACAAGGATGCCGCGCTTAACACCACCGATCATTTCGGCTGCCTGGATACCTTCGTGAAACACGGCGATCAGTGGCTTCTTATCGGCAACGCCTGTTCCCCGTCCGTGCCGTTGCCGGGTTCCGAATGGGCTGCGTTGAAAAAGGCGGAGGCCCAAGAGCCCAACGATGTGCAACAAGCATATCACTGAGACTCTGCAACTCTACGGCTCAAAGCGCATCGTCGGCAGCCTCGATCAAAGTGCGCAGGCTGCCGGCGGGAGCGCTGTTCGCCAATCGCTCAAGCGCGGCACGAGCCTTCTGGTCGTCGCGAGGATGGTGTGCGAGACCTGATGCGATTGCTTTTAGCTCGCCCTCCATGCCTTTGGGAGCCACGCTCTCGGCAATTTCGAGATACCTTGCGGCAACGGTCGTATTAGCGGGCGCGGCAATTCGCGCGTGAAAGGAAAACTCTCCCGAACGAATCGCTTGCACCTGAATCGCGGCTTGGTTTTGCAGGCCACCTGATGTACGCAGATCCTGCGTCTTGCCGCGGATGAAGCGAATCACATCCGGCGAGTGATTTTCGATGATGAGATGTAAGGGATCGGCCGTTCCCTCGGCGCGCACAAACAGCTTTCCCTTGTGACCCGGCTGCAGCGGGGGCCCCGGAGGAAAGAAGTCGAGCGCGACCAAAGAGGTCGAAGCGGTTGCGTGGGTGCCCGGTGTGTCAATCTCTATCTTCGCGGCGCCAGCAAGGGTGCGCGACTGCGCAAGTACCACGACGCAGATAGGCGAGGCAGCGAGAACGAATGCCCGATCGCCATTGATCGTCACCGTATCGGCCCCTACATTAGCGCTAAATCCCGAACCGCAAATCGCGAATCGGTCTCGCTGGGAAACGTCCGGCGCGATCGTAGCCGTCGATGCGGCTACTCGTGATGGCGCAGCATCTACAAGGGCAGCGGCAGAAACACCCTGGGCCACCGCTAACAATGCGCCATCGGGAGGCGCGACGAATGTTGCGCGGCCGATCGCGTCTGTGATGAGGCGCTGGCCGTCACCGACGTTAACTATGACTCCAACGGCGAGATGGCCGTCCGGCCCCAGAACCGCGAGCGTGGCTGGCCGATTCGCCAGCAGCTGCGGCGGCAATACGATCGAAAGTGCCTGGGGTGCAGGCTGCGGCGCGACAGGTCCAACGACAGATAGAGCGAGAAGCGAAAGAATCAGCAGACGCGGAGTCATCTTTAAATGGCAGAATACCGCAGAGCGCAGCTTGCAGTCGGAAGAAAAATGGCAGTCGATAATCCCAGCGAGAATGACCTGCTACGCCACGTTATGCTTTTCGCTTCAGAATCAAACACGGAAAAGAAGCCGAATATGACGACGCGCACCGTCACGTTTGGCCCGAGCTGCTGGCCAAGCTCAAACAAGCCGGCATCTCGCGTTACTCGATCTTCCGCCGCGACCAAGACTTGGTTTTGGTGATGGATGCGGAGAATTTCGATGCCGCCTGGGACACACTGGCGAAGGACGACACGAATCTCAGTTGGCAGCAAAAAATGGCACCAATTTTCGATACCGTCCCAGGTATCAGGCCCGGCGAACGATTCGCCATGATGGAAGAAGTGTTTTACCTGGAATAATGACCTTAGTCAGCCCACGGCTTGGGGACGCGGTCCCAGCGGTGCGCTTTCAGCTTTTGCAGCAGCACTGGATCAAGGCCGGCGGCGTCGCTCGCGGCGACGTTAGCGAGCACATGCTCATGCTTCCGCATACCCACGATTGTGGTGCTCACCACGGGATTCGACAGAATGTAACGCAGGGCCATTTCGGGCAAGGTCATGCCGGGTGGGACGATTTTTTTCAGCGCTTCGACGCGCTGGATCGTCGGAGGCAAATTCTCGGGGCCGAAATACATGGCGCGCCAATCGTCGGCTGGGAAGCGCGTTTCGAGCGTCATCTTGCCGCCCAGGCTGCCCTCGTCAAGCGGAACGCGTGCGATCACGGCGACATCGAATTCTTTGCAGACTGGGAACAGCTTATCTTCCGGGGCCTGATCGAAGATGTTGTAGATCACTTGCACCGCGTCGACTAAGCCGGTGCGAATCGCCTTGATGCCGTTTTCCGGCTCCCAGCGGTTCAGGCTGAGGCCGAACGACCGGATCAAGCCGTCGCGCTTCAACTTTTCCACGCTTTCGCGGAACTCCGGCTCGTCCGTCCAGGAATCATCCCAGACGTGGAACTGCAGCACATCGATGGCATCCGCGCGGAGCGCCTCGCGAATCAGCTTGGCATGCTCGAAAACGTGATCGGCGGGAAAAACGTCGTGGTACTTATATTCCGGCCGAGCGGGCCACTTTTCGTTTTTCGGCGGTATTTTCGAAGCGGCATAGAGCCGCTTTTTGGGATTGCGCGCCATGATTTCGCCCAGCAGCTTATCGCTGTGCCCATCGCCGTAAGCCCATGCCGTATCGAAAAAGTTGCAGCCGTTGTCGATGGCAAGCTGCAAAGCGCCGAGCGATTCCTCGTCGTCAGAACCGCTCCACCCTCCCATGCCCCAAAGGCCCTGGGCCATGTCACTCACCGAAAAATTCGTCCGTCCGAAACGGCGATACTTCATCGTGAAAATCTCCTCGCTGGATGTAATTTATGACGCTGGTTCATGAGAATAGCAGTATCGCGTTCGGAGCGCGCGGGGAAATTCGCCGCAACGGAAAGACTTCGGACTGCGCTCCACTCCTGCTAGAATTCCCGTTACGGGAAAATATCTGGCGGCGGTTTGATCGTACGCATTTGCGCGGCGGGCGCGCTCTGCGGATTGCGCTGTGGGATGCGGGCATACGGCGGGCATTACGATCCAAATCTGACGGAGGACCGACTCGATGGCGGATGAAGTGGCGGAGAAGGTGATTGCGACGCTGGCGTCCGTGAAAAGGATTCCGGTGGAAGGCATCAAGCTCGATACCAACCTGCAGGAGCTTGGGATCGATTCGCTTGACGTCTTCACGCTGCTTTTCGAGCTGGAAAACGCATTTAAGATCTCGATTCCGGATGACGACGTACGCTCGATCCGTACGGTCAACGACATCGTCGACGGGATCAAGAAGCTGCTCGCGGCGGCGCCCGCTACGCCCCCGGCCGATGGTTCCGCGAGCCCGGCGAATCCGGCGGCTTAGGAATGAGCCGGCGCAGAGTTGTCATCACAGGTCTCGGAATCATCTCCCCTCTCGGACTAACTCTCGAGGAAAACTGGAAGAACCTCAGCGAAGGCCGTTCAGCCATCGGGCCGATCCAATCCGTGGACTTCACGAGAGCACCGATGCGCTTTCAAAACGGCGCCGAGGTCCGCGGCTATGATCCTCTGAAGCATTTCGAGGGCGGCAAAGAGGCCTATATTGACCGCTTCGCGCAATTCTCGGTGGTCGCGGCGCGCGAAGCCTTGCGCGATTCGGGTCTCGAACTTACGCCCGCGCTGAAGGAGCAAGGCGCAATCGTCTGCGGTTCGGCGGTGGGCGGCCAATCCGCCATCGAAGCCGGCTTCGAAGACTTGTGGGTTTCCGACCGCGGGCGCGTTCACCCGCTGACGATTCCCAAAACGATGGCAAATGCCGGTGCAAGCCACATCTCCATGGATTTGGGCCTGAGCGGGCCGGCGTACACGGTGTCGACAGCGTGTTCTTCGGCCAATCACGCGATAGGGCAGGCCTTCCGGTTGGTACGCGACGGCGCGGCCGAGGTCGCCATGACGGGTGGTAGCGAGGCGATGTTCACGATCGGCATGCTGAAGGCGTGGGAAGCGATGCGGGTGATCGCGCCGGATACCTGTCGCCCCTTCAGCAAAGACCGGCGTGGAATGATCCTGGGCGAAGGCGGCGCGATGATGGTGCTGGAGCCGCTGGAAGCAGCACAGGCGCGGGGCGCGAAAATCTATGCGGAAATCTGCGGCTTCGGCATGACGTCCGACGCACATCATTTGACGCAGCCGGCGGTACACGGCCCCTCCCGTGCCATGAAAGCGGCGTTGCGCGAAGCGGGGCTCGCACCTGAGGAAATCGGCTATATCAACGCGCATGGTACCGGCACGCCCGGAAACGATCCGGTGGAGACGGCGGCGATTCACGATGTTTTTGGCACTTACGCCCAAAAAGTGGCAGTGAGCTCCACGAAATCGATGCATGGTCACGCGCTCGGCGCAGCTGGCGCGATCGAAGCAGTGGCCACAATCATGGCGATGAAGCACGGAATTCTGCCGCCGACCGCAAACTTCACCGTCGCCGATCCGGAATGCGATCTGGACTACATTCCCAATGAGCCTCGCAAACAGCAGGTGGGTGCCGCGCTCTCGAATTCCTTCGCGTTCGGCGGCCTCAACGCAGTGGTAGCCTTCCGCGTAGTCTGAGCCGTCAGGTAAATTCCCACCGCAGGTGCACCGCAACTACAATTTGTTTTTTCGAGTGTTTAGAAGAGAAAACGGACGATGTGGGGAATGTGCGGAAGCAGTGCAGACCACGGAGACGGGTTCATCTCCCAGCTCGGACCGCGAGTCAGCTCGTCGGAAAGCGTTAGCGTCATCATGATCCCGAGCCAGAAAAACGCGCAGATGATGGCGATGCGGGTGAGTCCCTGGTGATACTTCACATGCATGAAGAAGAGGATCACCAGCATCATCTTAATGACCGCGATCGTGAGAGCCACCACGGTGTTGAACGGCCCAAGGTCGATATATGCCACAGCCGTGGTGAGAGCGGTGAGAAGCAACAGCGCCAGAAAGGTAAAGACATAGGTTCTCACCGGCACGATTATGTCGTAATGCTGGTCGCGCTCTTGCATGCCCATCGCTCCCTAATAGCCTAGCGGCGAAAACCTGCCGCAGTCAATCGTCAGTGCGGATAGCGGCCGCCCACCAGATACAGCAGGGGAAAAAGGAATATCCATACAATATCGACAAAGTGCCAATACAGCCCGCTGATCTCGAGCGGCGCTACATAGTCGGGCGAGAAGCGGTTGCGCGCCGTCATGATGAGCAGCACGGTGAGTATTCCCAGTCCCACAATCATGTGCAGCGCGTGCAGGCCCGTCATGAAAAAGTAAAAACACATGAACATCTGGACTTGGCCCATCTGCGAACCAAGCGACGACCATTCGGGGCGATATTGGAATCCCAGCCCGGGAACGAAGTGGTGGATGTAATCCTCATACCACTCGAAGCGAAGCTTGATGCCCAAGAAGGTTAACCCGAGGATCATGGTGAAGACCAGCCACATCATCGTCTGCCACTTTTTCTTGCCCGTGTGCGCCGAGTGAATGGCTAAGGCCATGGTCAGCGAACTGCAGATCAGCACGGCGGTGTTCGTGGCACCGTATTTTGCCTCGAGGATCTCCCGGCTGGCCAGTTCGAACGCTGGGAGATGCAGCTCACGATAGACCGTATATGCGGTGAACATCCCCCCGAAAAAGAGGATTTCCGTCATCAAAAAGAGCCACATGCCGAGCTGGCCAGCCTCACGCTGCTGCTCGACCGTCTCAAACTGGTGAGCAACGTGGCCGTGCCCGTGGCCCTCGTGTGTCACGGCGGCGTCAGACACTGTGCGCCCCCTTTAAGGGTTGGTAGTTATAAGCTTCTTCGGTCACGATAGGTATCGTCTCGAAATTCTCCGGGGGCGGCGGCGTAGCTGCAACTTCCCACTCGAGCCCCTTTGCGCCCCAGGGATTCTGCGGGGCAATGGGCCCATAACGCATCGACCAGAATAGATAAATCAGCGGGATCGCGTAACCGACGGCCAAAATCGACGCGCCCGCGGACGACAGCACGTTGAGCACCTGGAACTCGGCCGGGTAAACGGCATACCGCCGCGGCATGCCTAGATACCCCATCACGAATTGCGGCGCGAAGGTAAGGTTGAACCCGATAAATATCAGCGCCGCGGCAATGCGCGCCCACATGTCCGGATACATTCGCCCCGTTATCTTCGGCCACCAGAAGTGGATGCCGCCCAGATACGCCATTACGGCGCCTCCGACCATGATGTAGTGGAAGTGCGCCACCACAAAGTAAGTTCCGTTCAGGTGAACATCGGTGGCGAGCGATGCCAGGAAGAGGCCCGTGAGACCGCCCATGGTGAAGAGGCCGATGAAACCCAGCGCATAAAGCATGGGCGCTTCATACGAAATTGACCCCTTATAGAGCGTCGCAGTCCAGTTGAACACCTTGACGGCCGAAGGAATCGCCACGAGGAAGCTCAGCACAGAGAAGATCAGCCCGGCGTAAATCGACTGGCCAGTGACGAACATGTGGTGGCCCCACACGATAAAGCTGATCACGGCGATCGCCATGCTCGAAAACGCCACAAAGCTATAGCCGAAAATCTTCTTGCGCGAGAATGCGGTGATCAGCTCGCTGATCACGCCCATGCCCGGCAGAATCATGATGTAAACGGCCGGGTGAGAGTAGAACCAGAACATGTGCTGGAAGAGCAGCGGATCGCCTCCCAGCGACGGATCGAAAATCCCGACGTGCAGCAGCGTCTCCAGAGCCAGCAAAAACAGCGTAATCGCAATCACCGGCGTGCCGAGAATGAAGATGATGCTGGTCGCATACATCGCCCAAATGAAGAGCGGCAGCCGAAACCACGTCATTCCCGGCGCGCGCATCTTGTGGATCGTTACCACGAAATTCAGGCCCGTCAGAATCGACGAGAACCCGGCGATGAATATACCCATCGCCATCCAGACAACGGCGGTATGCGAATAATTGCTGCTGTACGGCGGATAGAACGTCCAGCCTGTGTCAACGCCGCCGGAGAAGATCGCTATGAGCGCCAGAGTGCAACCGGTGACGAAAATGTACCAGCTCAGCAGATTGAGCTTAGGAAACGCCACGTCGCGCGCGCCGATCATGAGGGGGATCAGGAAATTCCCGAGCGTCGCCGGAATCGACGGCACCAGGAAGAAGAACACCATGATCACGCCATGGATCGTGAAAAGCTTGTTATACGTCTCCGGTTCGACGAGCGCGCCCTGCGGCTCGAGCAGCTGCACACGCATCAGGAAGGCTGCGATGCCGCCGAACATGAACATGATGGTGATGGTCGCGAGATAGAGAAGCCCGATGCGCTTGTGGTCCTTCGTCAGCAGCCACGACTTGAGGCCGTATTCGGCATTCAAATACGTGACGCGGGATTCGGCGGGTATTGCCGGCGGCAGTTCCAAACTGGCCGTACTCATTGCCCGTTCTTCCTTTCTTCCGTGCCGAGCGACCTAACGTATGCAATCAGCTGAAGCATCTGCTCTTCATCAAGCTGGCCCTTGAATGTGGGCATGATGTTTTTGTAATTGGGAAGCTGCACGGAATCCGGCTGAATGATCGCCTGCCGGATGAGTGTATCGTCGACTACGTGCGTCGAGCCATCCGCGAATTTCTCGGTTTGGCCGTAAATTCCATTGAGTGAGGGCGCGTCGCCGCTCGGCCCTGCCGCATGACAAGAGGCACAGCCGAGAATGCTGAAAAGATGCCCGCCGCTCTGCGACATTGGCTGGTTTTGCTCGCCCGCGGCGAGCCACGCCGCATAGTCCGCCTTCGGCATTACGTAAACCCATCCGATCATGTGGGAATGGTTCGTGCCGCAGTATTCCGTGCAATAAAGGTGATACGTCCCGACCTTGGTGGCCTCAAACCACAAGGAAGTGTAGCGCCCCGGGAGCACGTCTTTTTTCACGCGGAACGCCGGAATATAGAAACCGTGGATGACGTCTTGCGAAGTCATCGTCACCTGAATCGGCTCGTCCACCGGCACATGTAACTCATCGATCTCGCGCGGCCCCTCGGGATGCTGGATGTGCCACATCCACTGCTTGCCGATAACGAAGATCTCGGTCGAAGCAGCGGGCGGTCGCGCGTTGCGCACATACAGGTAAGATGCCCAGAAGAAGATCACGACGCAGATCGCCGATGGGATCAGCGTCCAGGTAAGCTCCAGCGCAAGCGGGGCATGCGTTTCCGGAGGAATCTCATCCGGCGAACGCCTCCGGTACTTGATCATGAAGTAGAAAATGATCGAAAAGATCAGCACCGTGAAAAACAGGGTTATTCCGGTGAGGAAATAATAAAGTTGGTCGATGCCTGCCGCGATGGTTGAGGCTTCCGGCGGCTGAATCGGAAACAGCGCGGCCACGCCAGCCAACTGATGCAAGCCAGGTTGTGTCACCGTCATCAACATTCCGTCACAATCCTTCGCGGCGCGCCGCGTTGCAACAAGCCTCGATCATGCGTGACCGTCGCGAGGCAGCGAATAGTTTTCACCGCGCGCCAAAAAGAAAATCAGGGTGCCGAGCCCCAGCAACGTCACAGCACCGCCCAGCTGAACCGCCCGCGAAATCACCAAGCCGTACTTGCCCGTGTGCGGGTCGTAGTGATAGCAGAAGAGTAGAACCTGATCGACCGGCGATCCGATCTTTCCGTCCGACGCCTGTTCCAGGCCAAATCGCAGGTCGCGCGCCGGATATTCGATGCCATAAAAGTACTTCGAAATTTTCCCCTCGCCAGTAAGCACCATAATCAGCGCAGCGTGGGCGAACTGCCCGGACTCCGCGTCGTACGCGTAGTGGTATCCCACTGCGTCCGCCAGCGCCTTGATCTGCGAGTTTTGGCCGGTGAGAAAGTGCCAGCCCGCCGCAGCTCCGGGCCGACCGTACATTCCGGTATAGAGATCGCGCTTCGCTTCGGCCATGATCGGCTGGTCCGAAGGATCGATGCTCACGGTGACGACCTCAAAGTCCTTCCCAATCGACATGGGAATCATCTTCAGGCTGCGATCCAAGCCATTGAGCTCTTCCGTGCAGAGCATCGGGCAGCTGAAGTAAACCAGCGAAAGAACCACTGGCTTTCCCGGTGTGAAGAACTGACCCAGCATCACCGGCTTGCCGTGCTCATCCTTGAACATCAGGTTCATCGGAACCTGAGCGTTCAGTCTCTGGTCGATCGAAACGTCTT
The DNA here is from genome assembly GCA_035507075.1 of Candidatus Aquilonibacter sp. Classification (GTDB taxonomy): domain Bacteria; phylum Acidobacteriota; class Terriglobia; order Acidiferrales; family UBA7541; genus Palsa-295. Next base: position 24,560 of record DATJOL010000143.1, read on the forward strand.
TCAACAATTCCGGCCGCACGCCGATGTTCTGCATCGGATCGGGAAACTGCGCCGCAGTTGGTTTGGCAACGAATAGCGCCAGTGCAAACGCAAACAGTGCGCAGACGGAAATCGGCGCCCCGCTTCCCTTCTTCGAATTGGCAACCGTGGAACTCATAAAAATCGCGTCCTAATCTTTTGGCACCGCAGCCGCGGCTTCAGGATCCGCCAAATAACCGCACGGTCCTTGCAAATAAGTAGCATCCGGTTCGCCGGCAGCGCCCACCGGCACGATCGTCCCCTCACTTGGCGCGAGTTGTGCCGCCTGCTGCGCCGTGCGCGAAGGCAGCCCCTTTTGCAGGACGATATTCATCGCCTGATCGATCGGAATCTGCACGATTCCGCCAGCCTTGTTGATCCATGCGTAGCCATTCACCTGCTGCCTCTGCTCGGAGCAAAACGTAACCAGGTCTTCGTGCGGATGCGCCTGAAGCAACGGACCTTCGGGAATCTGGCGAGTATTCGCAAAAGGCGACGCCGCAGGACCCAGAGGCGTAACGCCCTTCAGGATATGGAACGTATACCGCATCGCAACCAGAGTCACCGCGAGCAGGACGGCGAGCCAAAAGGCAAACTGCAGCAGCGCTTTGATGTTTGCGTCGCGAACTTCGTAACCCGGTCCGCGCTGATCGTTTTGCTCAGTCTGTTTGGGCTGCTCGCTCACGTTTCAACCCTCCTTCCCGCCTCATGCACGTGGAGGAACTCGGAAGTGGGCGGAATCGCCGGCGATCTGCCCGGGAATCGCGGGTCGTGCAGCGGTAGAAGCGGGAAGCGCTTCAGCTGCATCAGGAAAATACCGATCCATATCCCGCCCAAACCGATCGCTGCAAACAGCACACCTAAATCGGATGCGCGAGGCGTCTTTTCGTACGAAGGAGCTGTCAGCCAGTACAAATCGAGTAGCGTGAGGCTGAACTGCAAGAATGCTACTTTGCCAAGCCGCGGTAGTTTTCGTTTTACACTGCGCTGCAACAGCAGGAAAAACGCCACAAAGAAATGGAAGATGAGCAGCAGCGCCGCAATCACTCCCCAGGCGCCCGTCATGCGTATCGTATAAAACGGGATCTCGTTCTTCAGATTGCCGGCCCAAATGATCAGGAACTGCGAAAACGACATATAGGCCCACAGCAGGGTGAAAACCAGGATCAAGTTGCCGACGTCAAGATAGCGCGAAGGCTCGAGCGCGTCCTTCAAAGGCTCGTTTTTGCCCAGCCGCGAAAATGTGAAAACGGAGAACGAATAGCCCGTGAGCAGGAAAATCACGATGAAGAGGAACCCGTAGATTGTCGAGAACCAGTCCGGTTCGAGCGACATCAACCAGTCAACCGCAACTACGGTCACCGTGGCCGCGCCAATCACCAAGCCCGGCGCGCTAACCACTTCCATCGAATGGGAAAGGCTCGGATCCCCGGTAGCGTCCTCTTTTTCGGAAAGCCCCGTAAGACGCGAGGCAAGCAAAAACCACAAGGCAAAACACACGATCGAGCGAATGACCCAGCCATGAACGTTCAAATACCAGAGCTTGGACGTTAGCGTCGTGTCAGCCGTATCCGGATGCACCCACTGCGCGTAAACCCGCCCCACCGTGATTAGGGGAATAATGAAAAACGCCGCGATCACGGGCACCATCCTCGCGCCTGCTTCGAAAATCCTGCGCAGGGGATATCCCCACCAGCCACCGGTGGTGGAGTGCAGCATCAGCATGCCCAGCATGCCGAGTGACACAGCCGTCCAGAACACGAATCCGATCAGATAGTCATGCAAAAAGGGAAGCCATGCCGTCGGCCCGGATCCGCGTGCAACCAAGCCCACGGCAATCAGGCCCACAAGTCCGGCAAATCCGAATGCAAACGCCTTCTTCTGCACGGAATCGATCTGCGCATTTACCGCATCATAGTTTGTCGCTGACGAGCTCATTCTTATTGTCCTGAGTCCTGTCCGCCAGGCTCCGCGTTAAGCTTTGCGCGCTCGGCCTCCGGAACGTCGTCGAGAGTTGCATTCCGGCTCAGTTGCAACACGCGGATGTATGCGGCAATTCGCCAACGATCGCCTACATCTACGCGGTCGGCATAGCTATACATCGCCCCGAATCCATTGGTCATCACGCCGAAGAAATGTCCCACGGGCGCGTTGCGCAACCGGTCCGAGTGAAACGACGGCGGATGCGGAAATCCGCGCTGCACAATCATGCCGTCGCCGCCACCGGTGTAGTCATGGCACGGCGTGCAATAGATGTTGTAGCGCTCGCGGCCTCGCTCGAGATCGGCCCGCGTGATGGGAAACGGGAACGTATTCGACTCGACGCCATTCTCCGTGCCGGTAAAGAGCAGCGAGTCCAACCGCAGCTCTCCGCGCGCCACCGTTCCGGGCACTTGCGGACGCTCCGACCGGCCGTCGGCAAAAAAAGTCGTCGGCTCGTAAGGCAGATACTTCGGCTGTATGTGCATGTCCAGCCGGCAACCGGAGAGCGCAAACGCCACCACCGCCGCGCACGCGGCGATCCGAACGCCGCCGAATTTGAGGCTACTCTTCAACTTCGACCACCTCATGGGGATGCAGAGTTTGCAGAAACGCCTTCGTCTGCTCCCGATCGAACTTTTTGTCCCGCGCGGTGATGCACAGAAAAAACCGGTCCGTCGACGCCATCGCGAATCGCGGCGCATTGAACAGCGGGTGATACGGCTGCGGCAGACCGTTGAGCGCCAGCATTCCAAACACGGCGGTAAGCGCCGCTCCCAGAATCGTCAATTCGAACGTAATCGCGATCCACATGGGCCAGCTGTTGGGCGGCTTCCCGCCGATGTCCCATTGATAGCTGATCACGTTGGCGTACCAGCACATGCCGAAGCCGGTACAGCCGCCGAGAATCCCGCCGCAAAGCACCAGCGAAGGCAGCGCCGTCCAGCCGAATCCCACGGCTTCGGCTAACCCTTCCACAGGAATGGGCGAGTATGCGTCGAAATACTTGTATCCGGCCTCGCGCGTGCGGTGCGCGGCAGCGAGAATCTCTTCCGGAGTCTCGAACTCAGCGAGAAGGCCGTAGATTGGCTTGCGCTGCATGGCTTTGTCTCCGCTAGCTCCTGATCTCCGGGTTTGCGTTGCGCACGCGCGCCAGGAAACTCGTCCGCGGCCGCGTGTTCAAGTCCGTAAGGATCCGGTAATTGCGCGACTGCGCCTTCAACTTTGCAACGCGGCTGGTCGGATCGTTTATGTTGCCGAACACAATCGCGTCAGCCGGGCAAGTCTGCTGGCACGCGGTGAGAATCTCGCCGTCGCGTACCCAGCGGTTTTCCTCTTCGGACTTGATCTTGGCCGCGTTGATCCGCTGCACGCAGTAGGTGCACTTCTCCATCACGCCGCGCGACCGTACCGTCACATTCGGGTTGCGCACGCCGTAAAGGCTGGGCGTGGTGTAATCGGAGAATAAGTAGAAGTTAAACCGCCGCACCTTGTACGGGCAATTATTCGAGCAATACCGCGTACCGACGCAGCGGTTGTAAATCATATCGTTCAGGCCTTCCGAGCTGTGCGTCGTCGCACCCACGGGGCAAACATATTCGCAGGGCGCGTTTTCGCACTGCATGCACGGCATCGGCTCGTAATACATCTCCGGCGCATCGAGATTCCCACGGAAGTAAGTGTCGATGCGAATCCAGTGCATGGCGCGGCCGCGCTCCACCTGCTCCTTGCCGACTACGGCGATATTATTTTCCGCCTGGCATGCCACCACGCACGCGTTACATCCCACGCAGCGGTTCAGGTCGATCGACATGCCCCACGCGTAACCGTTGTAGCTCCAACCCGGATAAATCGAAAGATGCTCGGTCGCGTCTTCTTCCGCATTTTTCGCAAAATCGGGATTCTTCTTGAATTCATCGAGGGTGGCGATCTGTATCAGGTCGCGCCCGTGGCTCGGCTCAATCGCCGTAACGCTCTCTTGTTCGTACGGCTGCCCCTCGACGTCGATTGTGTATTGCTGCTGTGTCGACGCAAAAGAGTAGGTCTGCCCGGTCTTTTTGATCTGCAGCCCAGTCGCAATTGACGGCGTGCTGCTTGTCTGGATCAGGTAGGCATTGAAGCCCGGTCCCGTTCCAACCTTACCCGCCCGGCGCCGCCCGTAACCCAAGTGCAGCGTCACTGAATTGTCCGCATGCCCGGGAACGATATACACGCCGGCGTCAACCGTTCGCCCATCGAGCGTCAGCGTGACGTAATCTTCCTTGTTCAGGCCCAGTTTCTGCGCGGTCGCCGGCGAAACCATCGCCGCGTTGTCCCACGTCAGCCGCGTGATTGGCTTGGGCAATTCCTGCAGCCAGCCGTTGTTTGCGAAATAACCATCCCCAATTGATGGATCAGGCAAAAACACGATCTCAAGCTGGTCGGCTGCCGGTGCGCTCGGCGTCTGGCTCAAAAATGCGTTACTGACGGTCTGTGCGGTCGCCGGTGCAGCGGTCCCTGCGATCACGCCGTCGCGCAACGACGTCTCCCAGAGCGCCTCGAACGCCTGTCCCTTTTCCGTTCGCTGGCCCTGCCAGTAATCGCGCACCAAGTTGTGCCCTGACGTGCCCGCATCGCCCGTGAACAGCGCCAGAATCTCATGTGCCGAATGCGCGGGCGAATAAAGCGGCGCAATCAAAGGCTGAACGATCCCGGCCGTCCCGTCGTACGCCCGCGCGTCGCTCCATGTCTCGAGTCCGTGCGTCGCAGGTATATGCCAATGGCACAGCTCCGCGGTCTCGTCGTTGTAAAGACCCGAGTGAATCGTGAGCTGCGCCTTGAAAATGTTGTCCGAAAACTGCAAATCCGCCGGCGCGTCATAAACGGGGTTCGCGTCCAGAATCAGCAGGAGCTGCACGTGCCCGGCTTGCAAGTCCGCGACCAAATCCTTCAGCGAATCCATTTCGTTCGTCGGATTCGCTTCCACCGGCTCCGTATAAGCGACTGTGCTTCCCACGTTGCCCAGCGCCGCGTTCATCGCGTGAGTAAGCGCATGCACGAAGGGCGGCTGCTGCTCGCCTGCAATCACGATGGACGCGCCGCGATGCGCAACCAGATCCCGCGCCACTGCCTGCGTCCAATCCACCGGCAAGCTGGCGCCGTTCGGCGAAGCAGCCACGCTGACGCCCACACCGCCTGCTACCGCTCGCGCAAAAGCTTCGACATCGCAAGAACGCAACGGCAACCGATGGTCCGCCGAGGCGCCTGTACTGCTCGGCATGCTCTCGACCACGTACAACCGGTTGGGATTCGAATCCGGTCCCTTGGCCAAATCGCGCCGCGCAGTGAAATCCTTTGTGTAGCGGACATGCCCTTGGCCGACATTGAAGAAGTCCGCGTCCAGCGAAAGAACCACGTCGGCCTTTTCGAAGTGATAGACCGTGTTGACGTATTTCCCGAATGCCAGCCGCGCACCTTCACGAACCGAGTCCCCGCTTACGGGTTCGTATTGATGCCACTTCGCGCCCGGATACATCGTCAGCAACTTCTTGATCTGCGAGCCCAGCGTCGGCGAACCCACCGTCTTCGTCAGAATGCGGAGTCCGGCTCCATTCGCGCCAACCTGCTGATTTATATCGGCCATCGCGGCAGCGAAGGCATTCCAATCCGTCACCCGGCCGTCGTGAAACACCGCCTGCGAGCGGTCCGGATCATACATGTTCAAAATGGAAGCCATCGTGAACACGTCCGCGGCGCCCAAGCTACCGGGATGCTCCGGATTGCCCTCCATCTTCGTCGGACGCCCTTCGTAGCTCCACACCAGCACGCCCGCCGCCACACCCTGCGACACCACCGAAGATGCGTAGAACAGAGGCCGCCCCGGAATAATTTCCTCGGGGGGTCTCACATAAGGAACGATGTATTCCGTAGGAAGCTTCGTGCAGGCGCCAAGTCCCGTCAGAGCAGCGGACACGCCGATCATCTTCAGCATGTCGCGCCGCCCGACCTCGTCGGCAAAGCGGCTCGGCATTTTTAGCTCTGAATTAGCCGGGAACTCGTTTTCTTTGAACGCGCGGAATTCCTGCGTGTCCGACAACTCCTCCAAACTCTGCCAAAGACGCTTCTCTCCGTCCTTGGCGAGCCGTGCTCTTGCCGCGGCGAGGTCGATGGAATTGTTAGGCTCTTGGCTCATTGTTGCGCTTTCATCGATGGCACGTCGAACAGCTCTGCATCGTCCTCAAGGGTAGAATGTTGTACTCTGCCACCAACTTGTCCCCCAGCTTCCGCTGGTCGGTATAGGTCACGCCCTCATAAGTCAGCGGATGCTCAAAACTCGGTTGATTGTAAAACGCGTTAAACACTTCCGAGCGCGGTCGCATGTTCTTTCCCGGATCGCGATGGCAGTCAAGACACCAGGACATATAAAGCGTTCCGGCGCGATACGTCAGCGGCATCTCTCCCACGGGACCGTGGCACGACGTGCAGCCAATGCCCTTATTGATGTGAATGCTGTGATCGAAATACACGAAATCAGGCAGCGCATTCACCCGCACCCACGCGAGCGAAGTATTGTCGCGATAGCTCGCGCGCACCGGCTCGAGCATCGGTGCGTTCGTCCAAATCTGCGAATGGCAGGTCATGCACGTCTGCGTCGGCGGAATACCTGCAAATGACGACTTCTCGACGGTCACGTGACAATAGCGGCAGTCGATTCCCATCTCTCCCACATGGTGGCGATGGCTAAAGGGCACAGGCTGCTGCTCCGTGTAGTTCTGCCTCGTATACCACGGCGAAAGGGCGATGCGGTATAGCGCCATTCCCAGCAGGGCTACAAAAAAGATCCCCCCGAAAATGCTCGCCCTCGAGATTAGGTTCGTGCTGCGATGGAAGATCTGCGGCATGGTCTCTTGGAAATCCGCTTGCTAATCCGCGGCGGCGTGCGCCCCTTCCTCGTCCGTCTCATGCACCAGCGAGCGCACTTCGACGATCGAAATCATCGGCAAGAACCGAATGAAGAGGTAGAACAATGTAAAGAAGAGGCCGACGGTACCCGCGAATGTCGCCCAATCCCACCGTGTCGGGTAGTACATACCCCACGCCGACGGCGTAAAATCGCGCGACAAACTCACCACCACGATCACAAACCTCTCCAACCACATGCCCAGGTTTATGATGATCGAGATGATGAACAGCGCAACAGTATTCCGCCGTACCTTCTTAAGCCACAGCAGCTGTGGAAGCAGAAGATTCGAAGTAATGAGAGCCCAATACGCGATCGCATACGGTCCTATCAGGCGGTTCAACATCATGTCGCGCTCGAACGGGTCGCCGCTATAGAACGCCATGAATGTTTCTATCGCGTAACCGTAGGCCACGATCAGCCCCGTCGCCAGCATCACCTTGGCCATGATGTCCAAGTGACGCATGGTAACCAAATCTTCCAGGTGGTAATACTTGCGAAGTGGGATAGCTAAAGCCAACACCATCGCGAAGCCTGAGTAGATAGCGCCCGCAACAAAATAGGGCGGGAATATGGTGCTGTGCCACCCCGGAACAATCGCAATCGTGAAGTCAAAGCTCACAACCGTGTGGACCGAAACCACCAGTGGCGTGCAAAGCCCGGCCAGCAACAACGATGCGGTTTCATAGCGCGACCAGTGAACAGCCGAGCCACGCCAGCCCATCGAAAGCATTCCGTAGATGATCTTCTGAGCCTTGGTTTTCGCGCGGTCGCGCAGGGTTGCCAGGTCAGGAATCAGGCCGATAAACCAAAAAAGGAGGGACACCGTAAAGTAGGTAGAGACCGCAAAAACGTCCCACACGAGCGGACTACGGAACTGCGGCCACAGCCACATGGGGTTCGGATACGGCAGCAGGTAAAAGAACATCCACGGACGGCCCATATGCAGCAGCGGGAACATGCCCGCGCACATAACGGCGAAAATTGTCATAGCTTCCGCGAAACGGTTGATTGATGTGCGCCATCGCTGGTGCAGCAGGAGAAGGAAAGCGGAAATCAGCGTGCCGGCATGGCCGATTCCGATCCACCAGACGAAGTTGACGATCGCGAAGCCCCACGCGACTGGTATCTTGATACCCCAGATCCCTACACCCTTGAACAACAGCAGCGTCACAACCAAGTTCAGCAGCAGCAGCAGGCCGAAAGAAATCAAAAACCCAAAAATCCAGCCGGGACTCGTCCCGCGACCCAAGACGATCGCGCTGATCTTGTCCGTTACCGAAACAAACGTGTGACCCGGCGAAATAAACGGTTCAGGCTGTTCCGCCGCGACTGCCTTATGAGAGCCTTCGGAATCCACTCGAAATCCCCAGCCTTTTCGGCCCAACTGAGAGAAGCGGTGTACCGACTTGGTTGATCGCCGCCTTGCACCCCGCAGAACGGCGATTTTTAATTGCAGTTCTTGTCTTTACTTCCCCATGCAACGCAGATTAGAGCCGATTACGCTTGGCACTGCCTTCGCTGACGCCCATCACGCTGTTCTGTGACCTGCATCACCAAAAAAGAGAAGTAGGATGATAAGGCCAGAGGCGCTCCGACGCAAGCTCATTTCGGAAAAAAAATCGTTTTTGGAAGCTTTTTTCATCTTGTCCACCGAGCGTAAAGAGTTCCTTAAGAATTCTGGCTCAAAATGGCGGAAACCGAAGCATGCAACGGCATTGTTTACGCTCAGGAATGCGTTTTTGAAGCGGCGCGCGAGTCGTGCATGCGCATTGCTAAAATTAAGGGATGCGATTCCGCGCGCCGGCCGCCACAAAATACCGCATTACTGCGCGCATTCGCGCCCAATCTGCGCTCCTTGCCTGCTTCGCCTGTTTCACTTCGGCGCGCGCGGACACCATCGTCCTGAAAAACGGCCACAAAATCACGGCGTCGAGCGTCACCGTATCCGACGGCAAAGTTACTTATCAAACGCCCGCCGGTGAAATGTCGATTCCTCAATCCATCGTCGATCACATCGACAAAAATGATTTGACCTACACGAGCGCCGCAGCCCAGGCAAAAGTCGCCGCAGTCGCCGCTGCGCAGCAAATTTCCATTCAGGTCCAATCGCCCGCCGTCGCGCCCGATAACGGTTTTGGGCAAATCGCCGCTCTTACCGTTCACGATGACTCCGTCGATTACTCCTATCTCGCGCGCCTCGATCAACAGGTTCGCTCCGGCCGGCCGAGTGACATTGATGAGGATTCAGCCGCGCATCACATCGCAGCCCAATACTTTGCGGCAAAAGGCGACACCAGCTCCGCGATCGACCAATATAAACAGGCGCTCGTCTTCGCGCCGCAAAACACCGGCCTGCTGATGAATCTCGCCGTCCTTTATCTTCGCGGCAGCCGGTTCACCGAAGCGATCGATGTGCTCGAACAGGCGCGCCAGGTCGCCCCCAATTCGCCCGACGTCGCCAAACTCGAAGGCTGGGCCTACTACGGCGCAAACAAACTCGACCAAGCCGTAGCCGAATGGCAAATCGCACAAAAACTTCGGCCGGATCGCGACGTCGCCGATGCGCTTGCCAAAGCCGAACGCGACAAATCCGAAGAGGAAAGTTACCGCGAGGGCGAAACCGCTCATTTCGACCTGAAATACTCCGGCGCCGCCACTCCCGAGCTGGCAGCCGATATTCTTAACGCGCTGGAAGATGATTTCCACGACATTGCCTCGCAACTGGATTACACGCCGCCCGAACAGATCGGCGTGATCCTTTATACGGATCAGGCGTTCGAAGACATCACCCAGGCACCAGGTTGGGTTGGCGCGCTCAACGATGGCCGCCTACGTATCCCCGTTCAGGGTCTCACCAGCGTCACTCCCGGTCTCGCGCACGTCCTTAAACACGAACTCACGCACAGTTTCGTCGGCCAGAAAACGCACCAGCGGGCGCCGACGTGGCTTCAGGAAGGGATCGCACAGTATATGGAGGGAAAGCGCAGTGGACCATCCGCAGCGGCGCTGCTGCAATCGGCCAATCAAGGGGCCACGCCGCAATTCGCTGCGATGGAAGGTTCATGGATGAATCTTTCCGGGAACTCGGCCGCGTTCGCTTATGCATGGTCGCTCGCCGCTGTCGAATCCATCGTCAGTTCCGGCGGAATGTCCGACATCAGCCGCCTGCTTGACGCCGTCGCCACCGCGCCCTCAACCGAACAGGCGCTCGAACAGACTCTCCACGAAAATTACTCCGATCTCGCAACGCAGACCGTTCGCTATCTGCAGAGCCAATACGTGCAGTAGCTCCTGCTAAAACTGCGGCACTGCTCCGTGCCTCCGAATTTCGTCTGCGCCCTTTGCGCCAGCGTTTTTCAGTTGATGCGGCGAAACTACTCACAACGTCGCCAACAAACCTGCAATCAGCGCCGCCCGCTCCGGCATTTTGCCGATCACCGCGTGCTCGTTCAATGCGTGCGCGCCGTCGCCGATCACGCCTAATCCATCGAGCGTCGGGACGCCAAGCGCTGCGGTGAAGTTCCCGTCCGATCCGCCGCCTGTCGATGATTCTCCAATCGCGATTCCCATTTCTCGCGCGAGAGATTGCGCATGCGAAAAAAGTCTCTGGAGCCCGGCGGTCCGCTCCAGAGGAGGCCGATTGATCCCGCCGTGCACCGCAATCTTCGCGCCCTTCAAAATCGGCCGCAGGGCCTTCAGTCTACGGTTCAGGCGCTCCACATCCGCAAACCGCGCGCAACGCACGTCCACCTGCGCGCGCGCCTCGGCCGGCACCACGTTCGACGCCGTGCCTCCCGAAATCACCGTCGCCTGCACAGTGATTCCCCGCGAGCGATCGTTCATTGCCATCAGCCGCTCGATCTGCAGGGCTAATTCGTGCACGGCATTCACGCCCGCCGCGGGGTCGATCCCCGCATGCGCCGCGCGCCCGCGAACGATAATCTCTGCCGTTCCCACACCTTTGCGCTGCGTCTTCAAATTGCCGCGCCCGGCCGAAGGCTCCAGCACCAGCACTGCGTCGCTACGCCGAGCCTCCGCTTCAATCAATTTCCGAGAAGCGTGGCTCCCAATCTCTTCATCTGAATCCCAGAAAAAAACGAGCCGCTTCGCGGGACGCATGCCCGCTTCCCGCAACGCATCCACGGCAAAAAGCGCGAGCACCAGGCCGCCCTTCATATCGAAGGTTCCTGGCCCAAATGCGCGCCCGCCCACCACGCGAAACGGCATCGACCGCAACGTGCCGACCGGATAGACCGTATCCAGATGGCCTAAAACCAAAATCTGCCCGCCGCGCCGGGTGCCGGCGGACTGCCCTTTCGGAGAAAGGGCGCCCGGCGCAATTTCGGCGCGGACATGATTCCCCGTCTCACGCTGACGGATCACGCGCACCGTGGCCCCGCGCCGCCGCCATTCGCGGGCCACTATCTCGCCGAAGCGGTCGACAGCTTCCTTGTCCGCGCTGGGCGACTCGCACTCCACAAACTTACGCAGGGTCGCGACCATTTCCTTCTCGCGCCGCCTGAGCAGCCTCAGCAATTCCTGCATTTCCGGTTCGTTAGGCATGTAAGCGCATCAGACTATGCAGGAACCGGGCGCTTTGCAAGCGCGAGCGGATGCGGCCGCGAATTTTTATGCATTTCTAATCGCGGCGCTCGTTTACCCCCCTTGCTGACCGCGATTAGAAATTCTTTTGATCTTTATTTTCAGCCACTTAGGTGGATTTTTAATTTTATTCATTTGCGATTAGAAATTTCGACTTTTTATGCATTTCCCGGCCTCCGCGAGAACCTCGCTGCGGTGTGGCCAGCCGGGTGACTCGCCGTCGCGGGTCGTCTCGCTTCGCCTTTTGTGCGCTTTTGCTCCTTTCAGAGGGGCTGTTTTTCTATCGATTAGAAATTTTCAAGTTGCTCGAAATACGGGAGTTGCGGCGATTTCTAATCGTAATTACTATCGATTAGAAATCAGCCGCCGGCAGCCCTGCCGCGATCATTGCCCCCTCCAAACGGCCATGCAAGACGGCTCGTTCATCGTGAAATCCTCGGAGAGGAGTTTATCACAGCGTGTACTCATTTGTCAACCACTATCTCGGTACTAGAACCGCTTTTCCCGATTTGGGAATGGCGAGGGGGTGGTGCGCGGGGACGGCGCTGTGGGGCGGGTGCAAATTGTGCGCTTAAAATGGCCTTAAATGTCGCGTTTTGCGCGCTAAATACGGCTATTTGCACTGAATGTTTATCGGCGGTGGGGGAAAGCTTGCGCGGGTGAGGCTGCGCAAGCGGTTGGGCGCTTCGCGCCGGTTCTTTTATGTCGGCACTGAAGTGCCGACGTCCTAAACACCGGGCGGTTTGGCCGGTTTGAAGGCTGGTGGGCCTAAGTTGGCTGCAAATTGGACGTCTAAAGTGGCCTTAAATGTCGCGTTTTGCATGCTAAATGGGCTTATTTTGCGTGATTGGCAAGGGTCCGTTCAGGGTGGTCGATCGGGGGAAGCTTGCGCGGGTGGGGTGGCTCACCAGCTTGCGGCGGACCTCCGGCGGAGCGGTTCGGCGCTCCCATCTGCGTCAAGGCAAGGGGGAGTCCGACCCCCTGAATGCGGGTTAATTGGACCGGTTTTATGGCCTCAGTTGGGGCTGCCGCCCAATCCGGCGTGGCAATGTTAGCGGAGGGCGCCGCGAAGAATCCGTACCCTTCGCAGAAACCGCAAATGGTGCGGCACGCTCGGGATAAAATGAGCCTTAGCCGTGGATCCGGTGCTGGCGCGCATTCTTCGCGCTTGGATTGGGTGCGCCATCCGGAAACTGCGTCGGAGTTCCGGCTTACAGGATCGCCTGCTGCTTACCCGCGACAGTACGTCAACAAGCCGTAACAGGCAAGCGCGTGATAGAATCCGCCGCATGGAGGCAGGCTTGAAGCTAGAAATCTCGGATGCCGACATTGCCGCGCGGTTGGCGAGTCTTGAAGATAACTTTGTTGAACGAAAAGCCGAGGGCGATTCCGGAGATTGGCTGAAGACGGTTATCGCGTTTTCAAATTCCACTCCGGTTGGGTATCCTGCCATCTTGTTCATCGGCGTCAAGAATGATGGGACGGTGCAAGGGCTTGCAAACCCGGATTCAACCCAGAGGTCCTTGTCCGCCAAGATTTCGAATTCATTCCCTGTCCCGTACTACTGGACGAAAGTAATGGATTCGGGCGGCAGAAAATACTTGGCGGTCGTTGTTCCGGGGAGTGAGGCGAGGCCTCACTTTGCGGGTCCGTCTTATGTGCGTGTAGGATCGCAGTCCGTTCCCGCTTCCGACGAGCAGTTCGCTCGTTTGTTAGTCGAGCGGAACAGCGTTGCCTACGAGCTATTGAAATGGAAAAGCAAGGAAGTGTCGGTCTGGCATCCGATAGCGGGCGGAGGGTATCACCCATCTAGAGGCCACGAGAGCACTGCTGTGCTTGTGGATTGCAGTACCTTCTACGTCACCTTGGCGGCGGCTTTGGAGAAACCGTCCAGTTTTGCCAGTTACTCGTATAGCGCAATCGATATCGGTTTCGATCACCTCAACAATCGGCTTCAAATTCGATTCAAAACTGCTTTTTGATTCGCGGCGCGAATGAATGCCGCCGCACCCGCTCCGCACGCTTCATCAAGCTGGATAGAGGACGCGGATGCACCCGGCTTACCATCCACGCGGTGTGTCGGGCGGATAAGCCAGACCGTGCATCTGCTTGCCAAACCTGGGAAGCTCATCGTGGCTCGTCGGAGAATCGCTTTTGGGGGTGGGCCACGCATCCAATAACAAGCTGTTCGTCTTGTAATCATCAGCTGGCATTGCCAGAGTTTACTTCGTTTGCTAGTCACGCCGTTTCAACGAATAATTCGGTCGTGCTGTGATCGGCGAGGTGGCCCTCGCTCGGCATTCGGCTTGAAATTGGCGGGACCGGGGGGTTTACTGGCCTGGGAGGGAGCCATGAGCAAGCCAGTTACTGTCGTGCATATCCAGTGGTCGGGGCCTTTTAGTTGGGAAGGAAAGCAGAAGCCTGACAGTCCCGTAATGTATGAATCAGTCAGCAGGCTGAATGGCCCAGCGGATTACGGTGTTTATCAGGTGTATGGGTGCCATGTCACATATGGTGTGGATACCCTGCTTTATATCGGCAAAGCCTGCAAACAGACTTTTGCAGTTAGACTCCGTCAAGAGTCCGATTGGCGGTTTCACGGGGACATTCAGCGTCTGTCAGTTTACGTGGGGCGGCTCAGTGGATGGGATGGCACGCCGTCAAATGCGGAGTGGGAGGAGCACATAGACCGCGCGGAGAAGTTGCTTATTCTTGCGCATAGGCCGGCTTACAACGCTCAAAAGAATATCGACTACAGCGACCCGCAATTGCAGGAGTTCCACATACTCAATTGGGGTAGCCATCGCACCCTCTTGCCGGAAGTCTCTGGATGGAGGTACACGTCGAAATTTGATGACGAGACCCGATATAGACCGTTTTCTTACCCCTCCCGGGGCGCCAGGATGAGATCGGCCCGCGCGGGCACACAGCACGCCAGCGCATCCGCGATGTCAAGGGGAGCGGAGTGGGCCACGCGCCAAAAACCGGCGGCAAAGGCGCCGACCGAGAAACGCGGGCGAAATTCGCGCGCGATGGTGGCCCGTTGTAGGCAAAGGCGCCCGGCTACACTCCAGCCGGCCGCTACATAGGCAAAGCCCAAAAGGCAAAGGTACTGACCGAGGGCGGGCGGTGGATGGGGCCGATCGGGAGATCGGCGCTCCGAGGGAAGGCAAATTCAACGGCGAGACGGAATAGAAGAGCCCGCCCAAAAGACGGCCGCTACGTGGGCAAAGCAAAGACGCCCACCGAGAAACGCGCGCGAAATTCGCGCGCAACGGTGGCCGCTACATAGGCAAAGGCTAAGGCAAGGGCGTAACGTATATCGCCTCGGAAAACGTCCCCGATTTCCCGTCCCGATTTTCCCATCATTTGCCTATTTTCGCGCTGAGGGCAGCGGGCCATACACATCGACCTCTTTTATTGCGCCAACATAAACGCGGCCATTAACGACCGTGGGGATCGTGAATCTCAGCGACGATCCCGCGCCATCGCGGGACGAATTTTGCGAGCTATTGTAGAGTTCGTGGGAGATGTTGGTTGCGTCGTAGGCGTGCAGCACCGCTGGGGGCTCCTGGTTGGAAAATCCGAAGGGTCGAGTTTCGACGGTCCACACGATGCCGTTGCGCGCGCCGTCCGATGAGACCGCCGGTGTGGCGGCCGCTATAGACGTGACAGGAAATTTGAGAGAAGTTTGCGCCACCGGCTGAGTGGAGAATTGCCCGCTCTTTAGCGCATAGTCTTTCAGCGCGTCCTTATCTGAATGTACGAATAAATGATCCTGCCAAAACGCCGGCGCGCCCATAAGGTCGGCCGCAACGGAAATCTTCTGCAGTGCGCTCGAATCTTCCCCCGAGTGGAACTTGCCCAGCCGGTCGCGGTCGAGCAGATAGATGGTGGCGCCTTTGCCGCCGATGACGAGAAGATGCGGGTGTGGACCGGGCTGATTGGGCAACAACACCGGGCCGCCGGAGCCAAGATCCCAATCCTTGCCGTTCAGAAGGTCGTTATCGTAGGGCGTGAAATAGTCGCGAACGGAAAGGCCGGGAGCACCGAGGCCAATTTTCAAAAGTGAATCTCCGTAATCCGCACCGCCGGAGGCAACATCGAATTTTCCGTTTCCCGTGGCGACGAAAATGTTGCCTTGGTCGTCCGCCGCAAACCCGGCGTCCGCCGCCCAAATTCCGCTCTTCCCTTCTTTGGGCGCCGCATTGAATGTGCCGAGCTGCTTCAGACTGTGCGCGTCGTAAGCCATAAGCCAACCCTGATAGTTGCCGAAATCGCACGTCGAGCCCCAGCCGAGGTACACGGTATTTCGTGCCAGCAAAAGCGCTGCGCGCGGATTTTCCAGCATCGGATCGAATCCAGGAGCGCGAATTTGGACCGGGCCGCCGAACTTTTCAGCGCCGGTAGTTACGGCAAGCGCGTGGAGCCACTGCATAGGCACGCCATGGTCTTCGGTGCGGGCGAGAACGTAAAGCGTACCTGTCGCCGGGTCAATCACCGGGGTTGATGTAATGCCGATTTCAGGGCGGATCATCGGACAGCCGCTTTCGCCGGCGCGAACGGTAACAATGGCGAGCTGAGGGTTTACGAACGAAACATGCCAGAGCGGGGCGTCGAGATCACCGTCCGCATCGAAGGCGTAAACGCTGTCATGTTCGGTGGCGATGAAGAGGAGGTTGCGCTTCCCTTTGCCCGGCACATCGACTTGCGGCAAATAAAGCGGCTGTGCGTAAACGTCGCCGTCGACACGAATCACGTGGAGCTTCCCGAAATGGCCGGCATTGACATTCGCCGGAGTGAGGATTTTTTCGCGGGTATTTGCGCCAGTACGCGCGTTGCCGTACTGGGAGGTCGTGACCGCCACGTTTTGAGCTGCGGAGCGGGCGCCGCAAAACGCGAACAGCAAAGCGGGCAAGAGGAGGAGCGGCCGGAATGCGGCCCGCGCCCGGCTCGTGGGGAGTTTTAAATCGTGCGGGAAGGGATTGCTCACTTGAAGGGCTCCTTCCAGGACGTTTGCCTGATTGGGTGACGGACGCTCAGGGTATGGGACACCATATCGGCTCAAATTGTTCCAGGGACCGTGTTGATACTACGCTGAAAGTTGTGAACCGCATCGTGTGCCAACGGCAAAACTGCAAGGTTCGCTTGACAAAATGCGGGGGTTCGCATAATTTTGAGTGCGTTATGAGACTGCTGCGGGTGGATCATCATGGCCATCATCACCATGCGAACCCGCGGCGGTGTGGCTAGAGACCAGGAAAATCTGGACTAATCGGCCCGCTGGCGCGGTGAGCGCTGGCGGGTTTTTTGTTTTTAGGGGAACGAAATGCGAAGAGCCGATCGGGAGATTGGCGTTGCCGGCGAAAGGCAGAGGAGGATTCAAGGGGCGGATTCCACGGCAAGGGCGAGTTCAACGGCGAATTCTAATTCAGCGCCGCCCAAAATAAGTTGCGGGGGAAATCTGGCCAATTGCTTCAGGGGCTAAAGCCCTGTTGAGTAGGTTTACGGCGGGGCTGAAGCCCCGCCCTTCCAAAAACCGGCGTCGGCCGTTACGAGAACAACGGCAAAGGCGAATTCAAGGGCAAGGGCAACGGCAAAGGCAAATCAAGGGGACGAGAAAAGCAAGGAGCCGATGGGGAGGTCGGCGCTCCCTGGAAAAGCGAATTCAAAGGCAAAGGCGAAACTAAAAGCGCGGGCAGCGGAGGAGTGAACGAGATGGAATTGGATTTTGAGAAAGAGAATGGGTTGATACCGGCGATTGTGCAGGACGAGAAGAACGGCGAAATTCTGATGCTGGGATTCATGAACCGCGAGGCGTTTGCGAAGACGCAGGAGACGGGCTATGTGACGTTTTACAGCCGATCGCGGAAAAAGCTGTGGATGAAGGGCGAAACGAGCGGGCAGAAGCTGGTGCTGCGCGAGATGCGCGTGGATTGCGACCAGGACGCGCTGCTGGTGCGCGTGAGACTGGAAGGCGGCGCCGTGTGCCACGAGGGGTACCGGAGCTGTTTTTTCAGGACACTCGCGCGCGACGGCGAGGCAGCGGTGAACGCGGAACGGGTGATTTCGCCCGACGAACTTTACGGAAAGGCAAAGCAGCCATGAGCCGGTTGAAACTGGGCGTTCCCAAAGGGAGCCTGCAGGATTCCACAGTGGAGCTTTTCGCGAAGGCGGGCTGGAGGATTTCGGTAGGATCGCGCAGTTATTTTCCGGGCATCGACGATCCGGAGATCGAGTGCATGCTCGTCCGCGCGCAGGAGATGCCGCGTTATGTGGAAAGCGGGGCGCTGGATGCGGGGTTGACGGGCAAGGACTGGATCATGGAGACGGGCGCGGAAGTGGAGCAAGTGGGCGAGCTTGTCTATTCGAAGACGGGGTTGGGGCGGGTGCGCTGGGTGCTGGCTGTGGCGGAGGACTCGGCGATTCAGTCGGTGAAGGACCTTGCGGGCAAGGTGATCGCGACAGAAGCCGTGAAGATGACGGAGAAATATCTGGAGAGGAACGGCGTGAAAGCGCGCGTGGAATTTTCGTGGGGCGCGACGGAAGTGAAGGTGCCGCAGCTGGCCGATGCGATCGTCGAGGTGACGGAAACGGGAAGTTCGTTGCGCGCGAACCACTTGCGCGTGGTGGAAACGCTGATGGAGTCGATGACCGTATTCATCGCGAATCGCGGGGCGATGCAGGATGAGTGGAAGCGCGAGAAGATCAGCAACATGATGCTGCTGCTGGATGGCGCGATCAAGGCTTACAACCGGGTTGGCCTGATGCTGAACGTTCGCAAGGCGGATCTCGAGAATGTGCTTTCGGCGCTTCCGGCGCTGCGCAATCCGACCGTGGCGCAGCTGAGCGATCCGGAGTGGGTGGCGATCAACACCATTATCGAGGAGAAAACGGCGCGGCAGATTATTCCCAGGTTGAAGGCGGCGCGGGCGGAGGGCATTGTGGAATATCCGCTGAACAAGGTTGTCTACTGATGCGAACTTTGCCGCTGAATTCGACGAATCAGGCGAAAGTGCTGGCTGCGCGGCGGGCGAGCGACCGCGCAGCGGAGCCGATCGCGGCGCGGATTATTGCCGACGTGCGAAAGCGCGGCGATGCGGCTGTGTTTGCGCTGACGAAACAGTTCGATGGATTGGCGCTTAACCCGAAGACGCTGTGGGTATCTCGCTCAGAGATGCGGATGGCGGGTAAAAGCGTGCCGCGCGAGTTTCTCGCGGCGATCGATCATGCGGCGAACAATATTCGCGCGGTGGCGCGCAAGCAGCGGCCGCAAGAGTGGACGATCGAGGTCGAGCCGGGCGTGCGCGTGAGGCAGATGGTGCGCGCGATCGATTCGGTGGGATGTTATCTGCCGGGCGGGCGATTTTCGCTGGTTTCGACTTTGTTGATGACGGTGATTCCGGCGCAGGAGGCGGGAGTGCGCCGCATTGTGGTGACGAGTCCGCAGCCGGGAGCGGCGCTGCTTGCGGCGGCCGAGCGGCTGGGGATCGAACGAGTGGCGCGAGTGGGAGGGGCGCAGGCGATTGCGGCTCTGGCGTATGGCACGAAGTCGATTGAACGCGTGGATAAAATCTGCGGGCCGGGAAACCGGTTTGTGGCGGCGGCGAAGCGGTTGGTGAGCGACGATTGCGCGATCGATATGCTGGCCGGGCCGACTGAGGCGATTGTGCTGGCGACGAGGGGGAATGCGGCGTTTATTGCGGCGGATTTGATCGCGCAGGCGGAGCACGATCCTGACGCGGTGTGCCTATTCGTGACGACGGCTTCCAAGCTGGCGGCGGAGGTGGCGAAGGCAATCGATGCGCAGCTCGCTGATTTGCCGGAGGCAAATCTGGCGCGGCGGTCGCTGGCGCGGAATGGCGCGATTCTGGTGGCGAGGAACGTTGCGGACGCGTGCCGATTCGTGAATCTGTTTGCGCCGGAGCATCTGACCGTAATGGGCGGCGTGAAGGAGATGCTGAGGCGGATCGAGTCAGCGGGGAGCGTTTTCGTGGGCGATTGGAGCGCGCAGACGTTTGGAGATTACGCGACGGGAACAAATCACGTGTTGCCGACCGCGGGAGCGGCGCGCTGGCGCGGAGGGCTTTCGGTGACGGATTTCGTGAAGTGCATCACCGTGCAGGAAGTTACGCGGGCGGGATTTGCCCGGCTGGCGCCGGTGGCGGCGGAATTTGCAAAGGCGGAAAATCTGGTGGCGCATGGACGGTCGGTCGAGGTGCGGCAATGAGGAAGTCCGCGGCCGCGAAATCCAATGTGCGGGTGCGCGCGGCTGTGGAGAGAATGCGCGCGTATCATCCGCCGCTCGAAGGGCGGACGGAAAAGCTGCGCATGGATTTCAACGAGAACCCGATCGGGTGCAGCCCGGCGGTGCGACGCGCTTTGGCGAAGCTGACGTCGGCGACGATTTCGGCTTATCCGGAGCAGGGAACGGTGCGTAAGAAGCTGGCGCGCCATTTTGGCGTGGATGCTTCGGAGCTGCTATTGACGAATGGGACGGACGAAGCGCTGAGCCTGGTGGTGAATACGTTCGTTGAGCCGTGCGACACGGTGCTGCTGGTCGAGCCGACATACGCGATGTACCGGTTCTATTCGGAATTGGCCGGGGCGCGAATCGTGGCGCCGCGGTATGACGCGCGCATGCAATTTCCACGGGACGAAGTGCTGGCGGCGTTGCGCAAGGCTCCGCGAGTATTTTTTTTGCCGAATCCGAACAGTCCGATCGGGGGCATTCTTTCGTTGGGGGAGATACGGCGGCTGCTGAAGGCAGCGCCGCGGACTGTGATCGTGGTGGACGAAGCGTATTTCGAGTTTTCCGGCGTTACGGCGATTCCGTGGATCCGGCGATATGAGAACCTGATTGTGACGCGGACGTTTTCGAAAACGGCCGGGCTTGCGGGGTTGCGGCTGGGATGCATTTTTGTGCGGCGGGAACTTGCCGCGGCGATGCGCAAAGCGCAATCGCCGTATCCGGTGAACGCGGCGGCGCTGGCGGCGGCCGAAGCCGCGATCGAAGATGGGGCGTTCATACGGCGGACGGTTCGAGAAGTGAGGCAGGGAAAGAAAGAGCTGGCGAAAGGGCTTGCGCGGCTGGGCGTGAAACATTTTCCGAGCGCGGGCAATTTTGTGCTGCTCTACTTTGGCGGGCGTGCGAAGGAAATCGTGGCGGCGCTGACGCGCAAAAGCATTCTGGTGCGCGACCGTTCGAGCGACTTCGGGGGCGAAGGCTATGTGCGAATTACGCTGGGCACGCTGGCGCAAACGCGGCGCTTCCTGCGCGAACTGAAAGCGATCCTATGAGAAAAGCGGCGCTGCATAGAGAGACGAAAGAGACGGACATCCGCGTGAAGCTGAACCTGGATGGACGCGGAAACGCAGATATTTCTACGGGCGTGCGTTTTTTCGATCACATGCTCGAACAGATCGCGCGGCACGGCGCGATGGATCTGGAGTTGAAAGCGCGCGGCGATCTGGACGTGGATCAGCACCACACGGTGGAAGACGTGGGAATCGCGCTGGGAGAGGCTGTGAAGCAGGCGCTGGGAGATAAGCGAGGCATTCTGCGCGCCGGGTATTTCCTGATGCCGATGGACGATTGCCTTGCCGCGGCGGCGCTGGATTTTTCGGGGCGCGCGTATTGCGTGGTTCAGTGGAAACCGGCGGCGCGAAATGTGGGAGATTTTCAAACCGAGCTGATGGAGGATTTTTTCCGCGCCTTTTCGCAAGCGGCCGCAGCGAACGTGCATTTGCGGCTGATTTACGGGCGATCGTCGCATCATCAGGTGGAGGCGATGTTCAAGGCGTTTGCCAAGGCGCTGCGGTTTGCGGTGACCAAGGACAAGCAATTGAGGCGCGTGTTGCCTTCGACCAAAGGATTGCTGTGAGGATATCGATCGTCGATTACGGGGCCGGGAATCTGCCGTCGGTGGAACGGGCGCTGAACAAGCTGGGCGCGGAAACGCAACTTGCGACGGAGGCCGGGCATATTTCGTCAGCGAAGGCGATCGTGCTGCCCGGCGTCGGCCATTTTTCCGCGTTTGTAAATGGGTTGCGCGAACGAAATCTGGTTGCGCCGCTGCGAGCGGCTTTCGATGCGGGCGTGCCGATACTGGGGATTTGCCTGGGGCTGCAGGCGATGTTTGAGGCGAGCGAAGAGGCGCCGGGCGAGCCCGGACTGGGATTTCTGCGTGGCGATGTGCGGGCGCTGCCGACGAACGTGAAGTCGCCGCATATCGG
Organism: Candidatus Aquilonibacter sp.; assembly: GCA_035507075.1. Lineage (GTDB taxonomy): Bacteria > Acidobacteriota > Terriglobia > Acidiferrales > UBA7541 > Palsa-295. Next base: position 46,338 of record DATJOL010000143.1, read on the forward strand.
GTGGAATCAATTGCGGCGCGTGCAGAACGGCACTTTGCTGCGCGGCGTGGCGGATGATGCTTACTTCTATTTTGCGCATTCGTTTGCGGCGCCGGCGGAAACCGCTCCTACGGCGGCTGCGTGCGATCACGGGATGGCGTTTGCGGCGGTGATCGAGCAGCGGAATTTGCTGGCGGTGCAGTTTCATCCGGAAAAGTCGGGAGAAGCGGGAGCGCAAGTGCTGCGCAATTTTGTGGAGGCGGTACAGTGACGCTGGCGCGGCGAATTATTCCCTGCCTCGACGTGGATGCCGGGCGCGTGGTGAAGGGCGTCGAATTCGAGGGATTGCGCGACATGGGCGACCCAGCGGAGCTGGCCGCAAGGTACAACCGCGAAGGCGCCGACGAGCTGGTCTTTTTGGATATCAGCGCGACGCACCAAGGACGCGAGACATTTTTGGAGACGATCCGGCGCGTGGCAAGGGAATTGAATATCCCGCTCACGGCGGGCGGCGGGATTCGGTCGATGGAGCAGGGACGCGCCGTGTTGCGCGCGGGAGCGGACAAAGTAACGGTGAACACCGCGGCCATCAAGCGCCCGGAACTCATTTCCGAGCTTGCGCAGCAATTCGGCGCGCAGGCGGTGGTGCTATCGATCGACGTGAAGCGGAACGGAGCGGGATGGGAAGCGTATACGCGCGGCGGGCGCGACGCGACAGGTATCGACGCCGAAAAATGGGCGCGCGAGGCAGTGTCACGAGGCGCTGGAGAAATCCTGCTCACGTCGATCGATCGCGACGGGACGTGCACGGGCTTCGATTGCGAGCTGACCTCGACGATCGCAGCGGCGGTTTCCGTGCCGGTGATCGCGTCGGGCGGCGCGAGCACGTTCGATGACTTTCGGGATGTATTTGAAAAAGGGCGCGCCGATGCGGCCCTGGCGGCTTCGATTTTTCACCAGGAAACGCGTTCGATTGCGGCGCTGAAACAATATCTGAAAGAACGTCACATTCCGGTGCGCCTCAGCAAATAAATTCGCCCACTCTCTGCGGGAGAACGAATGATCATTCCCTGTATTGATTTGAAAGACGGCAAGGCGGTGCAGTTGGTGCGCGGACGGAAGCTGGCGCTTTCGGTGAGCGATGTGCTTGGATTGCTGGAACGATTTCGCGGATATCCGATATTGCATGTGATCGACCTGGATGCGGCTTTGCGAACGGGGTCAAACGGGCGATGGATCAAGCGGATTTGCGCGCAGGCGCCGATGGAGGTTCGCGTGGGCGGGGGTGTTCGCACTGCAACGCGAGCGGAGCGACTGCTGGCTTGGGGAGCGAAGAAAGTGATTGTGGGCAGCGCAGCGTTTCGCGACGGCAAGATTGACGCAGCGTTGCTGCAGGAATTGGCGCGCAGTGCGAAGCCAAAAAATCTTATCATTGCGCTCGATGCGGACGGCGGGCAAATCGTGGTGCGAGGCTGGCGCGAGCGGCTGAAGTTGCGGCCGGAAGAAGTGATGCCTAAGCTCGAACCCTACTGCTCGGGTTTTCTGTGCACGTTTGTGGACAACGAAGGCACGATGAAAGGCACGAACCTGGATTGGTATCGTTCGCTGCGGAGTGCGACAAAGCTGCCTGTCACGGCGGCCGGGGGAATTTGCACGATGCGCGAAGTAGAGGCGCTGGAAAAGATTGGGATGGATGCAGCGGTGGGGATGGCGATATATACCGGCAAGCTTGCGGCCGAAAGAACCGGCATCGTGCCGCAAGAGAAAGCCGGCGCTACGAAACGATAGTCAACAGGAGATCTTTGGCCTCGACGCTCTGGTTTGCTGCGACGAGGATTTTGGCGACGCGCCCCGCGACCGGCGCGTAAATATTCGACTGCATCTTCATCGCTTCGAGGGTCATCAGTTTTTCGCCGCGCTGGACGGTCTGGTTCACCTGCACGGTAATTCCCGTGACGACGCCGGAAGTGGGCGCGGGAACCTCGCCGGGATTTGCGGGGTCCGCTTTCGGATGGGCACGCGCCACAACTTTCAGCGTCTTATCGCGAACGCGGACTTCGCGCGGCTGGCCGTTCAATTCGAAGAAGAGAGTGCGCGAGCCATCGGGATGCGCTTCGCCAACGGTGAGAAGGCGAATGATCAGCGTTTTGCCTGCCTCGATATCGACCGTGATTTCCTCGTCAGGACGCAAACCGTAAAGGAATGCGGGCGTGGGCAGTACGCTGACGTCGGCGTAGGATTTCCGAAACGCATCGTATTTTGCGAATACGTCCGGATAAAGGAGCGAACTCAGGAGCTCGTCATGACGGATCGTGCGACCGAGTTTCTTTTCGAGCGCCTGCTTGGCGGCGTTGAGGTCGACCGGCTCGAGAAGCGCGCCCGGGCGGCCACGGTCGGGCTTCTCTCCACGCAAAATAATTTGCTGCAATTTTTTGGGCCAGCCGCCTGGGGGAAGACCGAGCGCACCCTGAAACATCTCGACGACTGAATTCGGGAAGGAAACGTCGTGGCGCAGGTCGAGCTTAAGGACGTCTTGCGGGCGCATTTCGCGCGACATCAGGAAGAGAGTCATATCGCCGACAACTTTGCTCGATGGCGTGACTTTCACGATGTCGCCGAAGAGTCGATTCACTTCCGCGTACGTGGTTTCCACTTCACGCCAGCGATGACCCAGACCCATCGCGGAGGCCTGCTCGCGAAGATTGGTGAATTGGCCGCCGGGAATTTCATGCTGGTAAAGACGGGCGGAGCCGGCGCGCGGAGCGGAGTCAAACGGCGCGTAGTAGGTGCGCACAACTTCCCAGTAATCCGAGCATTCGTTGAGAGCATCGATATCGAGGCCGGTGTCGCGCGGCGTGTTGCGCAGTGCTTCGACGATCGAGTTCAGATTCGGCTGGCTGGTGACCCCGCTCATCGAGGATACGGCCGCATCGGCGACGTCCACACCGGCATCGGCAGCTTTCAGGACGGAAGCTGCGTTGATGCCGCTGGTATCGTGCGTATGGAAGTGAATCGGAATGCCGACTTCCTGCTGGAGCGTCTTCACAAGCTGAAATGCGGCGTATGGCCGGCAGAGCCCGGCCATATCTTTGATCCCGAGGAAATGCGCGCCAAGCTTTTCGAGCTGCTTGGCCATGGCGACGTAATACTTGAGCGAGTATTTCGGGCGCGACTTATCGAAAATGTCGCCGGTGTAGCAGATCGCGGGTTCGCAGACTCCGCCGGTTTCAAGAACTGCGTCGATGGAGACGCGCATATTGTCGATGGAATTGAGCGAATCGAAAATGCGGAATATATCGACGCCCTGGGCGTAGGCTTCACGGACGAATTCGACGATCACGTTGTCCGGATACGACGTGTAACCGACGGCGTTGGCGCCGCGGAGAAGCATCTGGAAGCAGATGTTGGGGATGCGGCGGCGAAGCTCGCGCAGCCGCTGCCACGGATCTTCGTGGAGAAAGCGCATTGCGGTGTCGAATGTGGCGCCGCCCCAAACTTCCATACTGAAAAGATTGGGCAAGCGATGCGCGACTGCGGAGGCGGTGGCCAGCAAATCGTGCGTGCGAACCCGCGTGGCGAGAAGCGATTGGTGCGCGTCGCGAAACGTAGTGTCCGTGATTAGAAGGCGTTTTTCCTTGCGCGCCCACTGCGCGAACTTTTTCGGGCCGAGCTTTTTCAGGACTTGACGGGTGCCGTCAGGCGGCGGAGTGGAAGGTGCGTGCGGGATTGCAGGCGCTTCCAAAGGATACGGCGCCTTTTTGTCTTTTACTTCGGGATTGCCGTTCAGGATCACGTCGCCGAGATAAGAAAGAATCTTCGTCGCGCGATCGGCGCGGTTCGTAAAACGAAAAAGCTCAGGCGATTGATCGAGGAAGGCCGTGGTGGCTTCGCCGTTTTTGAATTTGGGATGGTTGACGACGTTTTCGAGGAACGGAATGTTGGTCTTCACGCCGCGGATGCGAAATTCGCGTAAAGCGCGGTCCATGCGGCGACAAGCGCCTTGCAGGTTTAGATCCCAGGCGGTGACTTTTACCAGCAGGGAATCGTAATAGGGCGCCAGGCGCGCGCCTGAGTAGGCCGAGCCGCCGTCGAGGCGGATGCCGAAACCAGCCGGGGAGCGGTAAGTGGTGAGCTTGCCGTAATCGGGCGCGAAATTGTTTTCGGGATCTTCCGTCGTAACGCGGCACTGGAGAGCCGCGCCGTAGAGCGGGAGTTTATCCTGCTGCGGCAGCGAGAGCGGCGGCTCGTGGAGTTTGTAACCCTCGGCGATCTGGATTTGGGCGCGAACGATGTCGATTCCGGTAACGACTTCGGTGACGGTGTGTTCGACCTGAATGCGAGGATTGACTTCGATGAAATAGAATTTTTCGGCGTCGACGTCGTAGAGGAATTCGACCGTTCCGGCATTGCGATACTTCGCCTGGCGCGCGATGAGCACGGCGGATTCGCAGAGTTGCTCGCGAATTTCCGGCGCGAGATTTGCGGCAGGCGCAACCTCGACGACTTTTTGGTGACGGCGCTGGACGGAGCAGTCGCGTTCCCAGAGATGGATAATATTGCCGTGCTGATCGGCGAGGATCTGCACCTCGAGATGGCGCGCGCGCGGCAGATATTTTTCGAGGAAGACGGAGCCGTCGCCGAACGCGGCGAGAGCTTCGCCGCGGGCTTCTTCGAGTTTGGCCTCGAGCTGCGATTCTTCGAGTACGACTCGCATTCCGCGGCCGCCGCCACCCATGGCGGCTTTGACGATCAGCGGAAAGCCTATCTTTCGGGCAATTTCTTTCGCTTCCTCGGGCGATGAGATTGATTCTTCCGTTCCCGGCAGGACGGGAACGCCCGCGGAGGCGGCAAGGCGCCGAGCGGCGGTTTTGTCTCCGAGGAGTTCGAGGAGATCGGGCGTGGGGCCGATGAACGTGATTCCGGCCTCGGCACAGGCGCGGGCGAGTCTGGGGTTTTCGGAGAGAAAGCCGTAGCCCGGATGGATTGCATCAGCGTGCGTTTCGCGGGCGACGTCAATGATGCTGCCGATATCGAGATACGCTTCGACGGGGCCCTTGCCCGCGCCGACCTGATAGGCTTCGTCGGCCTTGAAGCGATGAAGATTGAGACGGTCTTCCTGAGAATAGATGCCGACGGTGCGAAGGCCAAGTTCGTTGGCCGCTCGGAGGATGCGAATGGCGATTTCGCCGCGATTGGCGGCGAGGACTTTGGTGATGGGGCGTGGCTTTTTCGGTTTCATTTGAGCGTTTGCGCGTTTGAGCAAACACCCAATAGTACCGGAAGCGGGCGCCGGAACAAACGGGTGCGAGCGAAGTGAGTTTGGCGCGAGCACCGAACCAGCGAGCCAAGGCAAAAGCCGACGACCATGAACAGGGGCGATTTCACACTATGAAATTTTTTCGACTTGCCTTGCGCAGGAGCGGAAATTGGGCGACGATAGCGCCACAAAATTCGGTGCGGGGAAATAAAAGGAGGCGCTCATGCGCGAGGTGACAAGAAGAGATTTTATGAAGAGCACGGCGGCGGGAATTACCGCTGCGGGAGTACTGGCTGCCGCCGGAGCACCGACGGCCGGGGCGAACCCGCTCGGATTACCGATCGGGTCGCAGACCTGGCCCATGCGGATGATGATCGAACAGGATTTCCCGGGAACGTTGAAACAGCTTTCGGGTATCGGAATCCAGAGCATCGAGTTGTGCTCGCCTTTCAGTTATAAGCAATTCGCGGCGGTTAAGGACTACAAAGGGGCCGACCTGCGCAAGCTGCTGAGCGACAACGGGATGATCTGCATCAGCTGCCATTTCGGCGAAAAGGAGTTTGAGGACGGCGGAGATGACAGGCTTGCGTGGGCGAACGACGTCGGGTTGAAGCAGATCGTGTTTCCGCTGCTGAACGGGCCGAAGAATCCAACGATGGATGACGTGAAGCAGGCCGCGGATCAGTTGAACAAGATCGCGGCGAAGGTGGACGCCGCGGGCTTCCAGCAGTGCCTACACAATGAAGGCTGGCTCTCGCTGAGCACGACCGACGGCGGGAAGGTCTACGATGGGCTGCTGGAATATCTCGATCCGAAGCTGGTGAAGTTCCAATTTCAGGTGTCCGAAATCGCTCACGGATTCGATGCGGCCACGTATTTGACAAAATATCCGGGACGGTACATTTCGATGCACTTGCAGGGCTGGGATGCGACCAACAAGAAGGTTGTCGCGATCGGGAGCCCGAGCGACAGCCTGGATTGGAAGAAAATTTTCAAGGCGGCGAAGAAGAGCGGCGGGATCAAGGATTATTACATCGAGGTGGATTTCGACGACACGAAAGCCAGCGTGCCGTTTTTGAAAAAGCTGAAAGTTTGAAAACCGGATAAAGAGGCACCTAAGACAAGAAAAGCCTCAGGGCCGCGCAAAAGAGCGCGGCCCCGAGCTATATCGCCAAATTACATCACGTCGCGGCCGGGGACTACGTCGATTTGGAGTTTTGGGTCGGCGGCCGGGATGTAAGCGGCTTCGAGGCCGAGTTCGCGGCGGACGATATTGCAGCCTTGCGCGATGGCGCTGGATTTGTAAAAGGCGATTTCGCGGTTGCATCCCTGGCGCCCGAAACCGCAGTCACTGGAGACGATGAGTTTTTCCGCCGGAATCACTTTCAGCGCTTTGCGGATTTCGGCGGCGACGTCTTCGGGGCGGTCGGCCTGCAGCGAGCGATGGCTAACGGCGCCGATGGCGATTTTCTTTTTCAGGTCGTGCTTGAACGGCGCGAATAGTTCGAGATCCTTCTGGTTGCGGTCCTTCATTTCGAGAGTCCAAACGTCGCCGCGGCAGCGTTCGAGATAGATTTCGATCGAGTTCGCGTAGCTGGTATCCTCCATCACGCGCTGCATATTCGGATTGCCCCAGCAGGTGTGAATCCATAGCTCGACGTCGTCGAGATCCTGCACTTCCCTGTTGAATGCGTCGATCATGAATTTCACTTCTTCATGGTCCTTGCCGTAGGTATTGGCCATGAAATGGAACGTAGGCTCTTCGATCTGAATGCAGCGGCATCCGGCGGCGCGCAGAGCGAGCAGCTCTTTGTTCATGGCTTCGGCCATGTCCCAGATGACCTGCCGCTTGTCTTTGTATTTCGGCGTGTGGATATCGAGAAAAAGAGCCATCACCTGCGAGCAGCAGGTGCCGAATTTCACGGGTTTGCGCGTCTTACCCTGCGCGATGCGCCACAACTTCGGGTAGTCGAGCGGGCGATGCTCAATTTTGGCGACGACGCGCGGCCAGCGCCAGCCGGTGTAGATTTCGTTGAGAAGCGTGCCGGGAGGATAGTGCAGCCAGGGAGCAGTGGTTTCTTCGGGCTGGAGATAATCGCCTTCAAAACCGGCCCAGCGCTGGAGCGGGTAATGGTGCCAGGCGCGGCCGGCGAGGTCCTCATCGACGTGGAAATCGCCGTGACAGAGGATGTCGAGACCGGCGCGCTCCTGGTCGCTGATGACGACGGCCATGGCATCTTGAAATTTTTCGCGGAAGCGGACGTCGAGCATGCAGGTGTCGAAAGGGCGTCCCCACATGCAAACGTCAAACCAGCGCGGGCGCGGATAGGATCCGGTGACCGTGCTGGGAAGAATTAAATTGGCCGTGGCGGTGAACATGGGCGAAACCTCCGGGGCGGGATTCTACATCGGGAGCGCGGTGTTTTTGCGACCGTTATTAGGCCGGCGGCCTTTGCGAGGTGAGCTGAGCTATGAGGCGAGTAGTCTTTTTGATACGCGAAAACATGCGGATCGCGCAAAATCGGCGCGATAGTGTACAATTTTTTGTGGCGCGTGGTGCTTCGGACGGCCTGTAAACACAGCCTTTCCAATCAAAATTGCGCCGGATCCTTCTGACAATGAAAAGACCCTTGCAGGTGATGAAGTTTGGCGGCACGTCTGTGGGCGATGCGGCTTGCATAGAGCGCGTGGCGAAAATCGTGGCGGACGCGTCGAAGGAACGGCCCGTGGTGGCCGTGGTGTCTGCCATGGGCGGCGTGACGAACCGGCTCATTCAGGCGGCGCGGAGTTCGCAAGCGGGACTGGAAGAGGAATCGAGCTCGATTTTTCGGGCGCTGCGGCAGCAGCATGAAAAGGCCATCAACGAGCTGATTCGCGATGCCGACCGGCGCGGGCGCATCAATGCGCGGCTGGTGAAGCTGTTTGCGGAGGGCGAGCGCATGTGCCAAGGCACGGCGTTGCTGCGCGAACTGACGGCGCGCACGCTCGATACAGTCTCCAGCCTGGGCGAGCGGCTTTCGGCGCCGATGGTGGCGGGCGCTCTAGAAGAGATCGGAATTGCGAGTGAGGCCATCGAGGCGACGGAACTGATCGTGACGGATTCGTTCCACGGCGGCGCCGATCCGATCATGGACTTGACGCGCGAAAAATCACAGGCGGCCATGAGGCATCTGCTGGAAAAGGGCGTGACTCCCGTCGTGACGGGATTCATCGGCGCGACGCGCGAAGGAGATTTGACCACGCTGGGGCGCGGGGGCTCGGATTATTCCGCGACGATTTTAGGCGCGGCGCTGGATGGGGGCGAAGTGATCATCTGGACGGATGTTGACGGCGTGTTGACGGCTGATCCGCGACTCGTGCCGGAGGCGCAGATCATTCCGGAAATTTCGTACCGCGAAGCGACGGAGCTCGCGTATTTCGGCGCTAAGGTGCTGCACCCGAAGACGCTACGCGCCGTGGGGCAGGCGGGGATTCCTGTCTGGATTCGGAACAGTTTTGCTCCGGAGCGGCCGGGGACGAAGATCACTCCGCTGGGGCGGAGCAACGGCGGGGGTGTGAAGGCACTGACGGCAATCAAGGACGTGGTGTTGATTTCTGTCGGAGGCCCGGGAATTGTGGGCGTGCCGGACGTGATCGCGCGGACGTTTACGACGACGGCGGAGTTGCACGCAAACGTGCTCCTGATTTCGCAATCGTCTTCGCAGAATGATATTTGCTTCATTGTGGCTGCGGTTGATGCGAATCGGACGGCAGAAGCGCTGCGGAAAGAGTTTGCGCAGGACGTGAAGCACGAGAAGGTGGAGCACATCACGGTGAATCCAAACATTGCGATCGTGGCCGCCGTGGGCGAAAACATGCGCGGAGCGCCGGGAATCGCGGGAAGAACGTTTGGGTGCCTGGGCCGTGAGAACATCAATATCATTGCGATTGCGCAAGGGTCGTCTGAGACGAACATTTCGTTTGTGGTGGACGAGAAGGACATGAAGGCGGCGCTGGTGGCAACGCACAAGGAATTCGGGTTGGGTAAGCCGGCGCGGGAGCTGACGACGCAGAAGGCGTGAGTCGTTCATCTGAGGACGCAATTTGATGGCGGAGAAGTCGACGGCGATAGCGGAGAAATTCTCGGGGAAAGCGGCGCAAGTCTGCATCATGCCCGAGTGCGGCGGCTTTTTTGGGCTGAACGAACGCATATATGTTTGCCCGAAATGCGGGGGGCCGCTGGAGATCGAATGCCGCGCGCCGGAGGGACTGCTGGCGTCGGCGCTGCAAGCGCGTTGGGATGCAAGGGCGGTTTCGCATGACCCGCGCGACAAGAGCGGCGTGTGGCGCTATCGCGAACTGTTACCTTTTGAGGAGCCGGCAGCGTGCGTGACTCTGTTCGAGGGAAATACTCCGCTGTATGAGGCGCCGCGGTCGGCGCAGTACGCGGGATTGAGCGCGCTGCGGCTAAAACATCAGGGATGCAATCCTACCGGTTCGTTCAAAGACACGGGCATGACCGTGGCGGTGACACAGGCCGTCGCGCTTGGCGCGAAAACCGTGGTGTGCGCGAGCACGGGGAATACGGCGGCGAGCCTAGCAGCATATGCCGCGCGCGCTGGATTGCAGGCGGCGATTTTGCTGCCGCGCGGGCAGATTACTGCATCGAAGCTGGCGCAGAGCATGGATTACGGCGCGGGCGTCTTCGAGTTGGATGGGAACTTCGACGACTGCATGCGGTTGATTCAGGAATTGGGCAGCGAGCCTTCGATTTACGTAGCAAACTCGATCAATCCGTTTCGAATCGAGGGGCAGAAGACGGTGGCGTTTGAGCTGATGACGCAGTCCGGGTGGCGCGTGCCGGACCAGGTGGTGGTCCCGGGCGGGAACATGGGCAATAGCTCGGCGCTGGGCAAGGGATTCGAGGAGATGCTGGCGCTCGGATTGATCGACCGGCTGCCTAAGCTGAATATCATTCAGGCGGAAGGAACCGCACCGCTAGCGACGCTGTTTGCATCGCTACGCGACAAGAATCCGGAAGACGCAGCGCGGTTGCCGGAGAGCGCGCTCGCTGCCGTCGCGCATCCGAGGACGCTTGCGACAGCGATCAAGATTGGTGCGCCGGTTTCATGGCGGAAGAGTTTGCGCGCGGTGCTGCGGTCAGGCGGGCAGATCATTTCGGTGAGCGAGCAGGAGATTGCAGACGCGAAGGCGATGATTGGGCGCGACGGAATTGGTTGCGAGCCGGCCTCGGCAACAACGCTGGCTGGAATTCGCCGATTGGTTGCGAGCGGGCATATTCGGCGCGACGAGAATGTGGTGGCGGTCCTGACCGGCCATGTGCTTAAGGATCCGGATTATGTGACCCAGTACCACCGAGGGATGCTGGCGCTGGAGACAGATGGCGCCACGGTGAAGATTGCGGGGACGTTTGCAAACATGCCGTTGCGCGTGGCGGCGAATAGGGCGGCATTGATGGATGCGCTGGAGAAGCGGCGGTGAGATCGATTCGTGGCCGGGCAGCCATTTTCCCGCACGCGAAGACCTGAATCAGTCCAAACAATACACATGGAAAATTTTAGATTTGGCGGTGGAAGGATGCTCTACTATCCGAGCCGCATACGATGAGCCCTGCGCGCGAAAATTCGTTTGAGTTGCGAGTGCCGGCTTCGACCGCGAATCTGGGCGCGGGATTCGACTGCCTGGCGCTGGCGCTCGAGCTTTATCTGACGGTGCGCGCAACGGCGCTGACGAAACCAGGATCGCGGTCGTGGGCCCGCAGCCGCGGCGCGATGGGAACGGCTGCGCTGCCGGGCAGTCCGGAACAGAACCTTATCTTCAAAGCCATGCGGTATGCAGCCGAGCGCGAAGGACTGAAGCTGCCGATGACACGCATCGCGGTCCACAACGATATTCCGGTTGCCGGAGGGCTCGGGAGTAGCGCGGCGGCGATTGTGGCGGGAGTCTCTTTGGGATTTGCATTGGGGGGGGCGGAGGTGGTGAAGGAACGCGTGCTGCGCTACGCGGCCGAGATGGAGGGGCACGCGGACAACGTGGGCGCGGCACTGCACGGCGGTTTCGTGGTGACGTTCGTACGGCCGGACGGAAACGTGATCGCGGTGCGAAAATCCTGGCCCAAGGTCGTGAGGATGATTGTGGTGACGCCGGATTTCCCGCTGGAGACCGAGAAATCGCGGGCGGTGTTGCCGCCGACTTTTTCGCGCGCGGATGCGGTGCACAATCTTCAGCGCTCGGCTCTATTCGTGGCCGCACTGGATGAGCGCCGGTACGATTTGCTGTGGGACGCGCTGCAGGATCGCCTGCACCAGGATTATCGCAAGATGCTCATCCCGGGGCTGGCAGACGTGATCGCGATGCCGAGGTCGCCGGGATTTTTGGGCGCGGCGCTCAGCGGCGCGGGGCCGAGCGTGATCGCGTTTGCGACGGAGAAGTTTGAAGATGTGGGGAAAAATATCGCGCGGCATTTCGAGCGCCACGGAATCCGGTCAACAGTGCGGATTTTGGAGGCGGCGCAGGAAGGTCTCACGTGGCTGCACAAGAGCTCCTCTGTGAGCGCCGGCTAGACCACTTCCCTTTCCAAAAATAAGCGCAGAGGGCCATCACGGGCAGGAGAACGATGGCCAGCGCGAAAACGAGCAACACACCCAGCAAGAGCAGGTACAGGAGCATTCCAGCCAATTTTGCCTCCGTTCCCCCCGGCTCCCGTGTAACCCGATTGTGGAGGCAAAGTTGCGGCGTGGGCCAATTCGATTCGTCTATCGCTTGGATTGGGCTTTTCGGCGGGGCCTTTTGGAAGCGCGGCCGCGCGAGACCGGTTTCGTGCGGCCGACACGGGCACCGATCAGGGCGTCCGCTTCGATTTCGACCAGCATCAGGGGATCGATCAGGCGGCTGACTTCGACCATGGAGGTGGCCGGCCGGATTTCGCCGAAAAATTCGCCGTGGGCGCGGCCGATCTGCTGCCAATCGGCGATACGGGTGACGTACATGCGGGTGCGAACGACGTCCGCCATGGTGGCGCCGGCTTTGGCGAGGGCGGATTCGATGTTGCGCAGCGTTTGCACGGTTTGGGCATAAGGATCGTTTGGACCGACGATGTGGCCATCGGGACCGGTGGCCGTGGTGCCGGAGACGTGAATATACGGGCCGACCTTTACGGCGCGGGAGTAGCCCACGATGGGTTCCCATTTTGCGCCGGAGGAGATGTTTTGGCGTTTCATACTTGTCAGTGCAACCTCTTCCACGCCAGGTTCGCAGAATGATCTACGCTCTTAATAGTACGGCTCCAGGAAATTTGATTTGGAAAGCCGAGTCGAGGGTCACAACCGTCAGACCGCCAGCAAGTGCAAATGCTGCAAGATACGAATCGGCCCAATCCTTCGGCGCCGGACGAGACGAACGAGAGAGCGTACGGAAATGTGTCTCCAAGTCGGCCGGTTCAGCCATGATCTCGATACGGTCGTCCTCGAGCCAGGTATCGTACGCGGTCCAGGCCGCCTGTTGATTCTTGACGCCGTCTACACCCATCACCGCTTCCGCGGTCAGTAGGCGCAAAAGCCCGAGCTGAGTGAACCGGCAGAAGAACAAGCGCACAGTCGGCTCTAAACCGTCAAACCACCTGCGCGCAACAATATGGTGGACGTGGCGCTCATAGGTAAGCGCCACCCAAACATTGGTATCAGGGAAAAGAAATAATGTCGTAGATCTTCTCATTGTCTAGGTCAAGCGTTCCTGGCTGCTTGGACCGAATAATAGGAAGCGATACTCTCTTACGGGGCTTTCGACGGTTCTCCTTCAATACCTGGTGAACACCGCGAAGGATCAGCTCTCGCGTAGAGCTTCCCTCACTGGCAGCGCGACTCTTCAGCCGCCGATAGATGGGGTCGGGAATATCGACCGTCGTTCTCATGGTGCCATTATGCCATATTTATGGCCATGGATTAGAGATTGTGGCCTCAATTGAGGAACCGTTTGCGGAGAGACTCGGGAACGACCGGGCATAGATCGCCGCGGCGACCGAAAATTGAGTAGCGAATGCGAGCGATGACGCCGTAGACGACGTCGCGGACCGGGCGCGGCACGACGGCTGAGATCGTGGCAAACGCACTCCAGGCGCCGCCTAATTGACGGAAGATGTGAATGAATGCGTCGGAACGGACAAGCAGGCGACCATCGGCCGTAAGTAACGCGACGCTATCGGGCAAGGACGCGCGTTGCTCCGGCGCGATCTTTTGCGCAAATGTGAGGCCTTGAAGAGGAGCGAACCGAAATTCGCCCGCGCGGTCGCGGCGCAGGACGAATTTCACAGCGCCGTGGCAGAGGCCGCAATGGCCGTCGTAGAAGAGAATATCGGTCGAGGGCACGGATGGGCTCAGCGAGAGCATAGCATGCGGGCGTATTCGCGGAACCAAGGGAGCCGGGAGACTAACGTCTCGGGGGAGCGCTTGCATTCGCGTCTATGTCTAATAAGATGTTTCTATGCACAAGGTTCTGCGAACGTGAAATGCCAGAACATTCTTGAGGCCATCGGGAATACGCCGCTGGTGCGGCTGAACCGCGTCGCAAAGGACGTGCCGGCCGAAGTGTATGTGAAGGCGGATTACCTGAACCCGGGCGGCTCTATCAAAGACCGCATCGCGGTCTCGATGATCGATGAAGCGGAGCGCAAGGGCCTGTTGAAACCAGGCGGAACGATTATCGAGGGCACGTCGGGGAATACCGGCATGGGCCTGGCGCTGGTCGCCGCGGTGCGCGGATACAAGATCGTCTTCACGATCACCGATAAGCAATCGCGCGAAAAGATCGACATTCTCAAAGCATTCGGCGCCGAGGTGGTGGTCTGCCCGACGGCTGTGGAGCCGGAGGACCCGCGCAGCTATTACTCGGTTGCGAAAAAGCTGGCGCGCGAAATCCCGAATTCGTTTTACCCGAATCAATATGAAAACCAGATGAATCCCGAAGCGCACTACCACACGACCGGGCCGGAAATCTGGAAAGACAGCGAAGGCAAGATCACGCACTTCGTGTGCGGGTTGGGAACAGGCGGGACGATCAGCGGCGTGGGGCGCTATCTGAAGGAACAGAATCCGCACGTGAAGATTATTGGAGTCGATCCAATCGGGTCCCTTTTCTACGAATATTTCAAGACGGGGAACATCGGGAAAGCGCATACGTATGTGGTGGAGGGAATCGGCGAAGACATCCTGCCGACGACGCTCCATTTCAAGGTGCTCGATGACGTGGTGCAGGTGAATGACGAAGAGTGCTTCGTATGGGCGCGGCGGCTGGCAAAGCGCGAAGGAATTTTTACAGGAGGATCGGGCGGCGGATGCGTTTCTGCGGCGCTGCGGGTGGCGAAAAGCTGCAAAACGGGGGACGTGGTTGTTGCGTTCCTGCCGGATGCGGGCAGCCGTTATCTGAGCAAGATTTACAACGACGGCTGGATGCGCGACCACGGCTACACAGAAGCCGAAGTGACGCTTACGGCAGCGGACGTGATTCAGGTGAAGCGGCAAAACGGCAAAGCGCGAGAGCTGATTACGGTGAGCCCGAACAGGACCGTCTATCAGGCGTTGACGACCATGCAGCAGCAGGACATTTCGCAATTGCCTGTGTTTGAAGACGATGAGCCGGTGGGCACGATCTTCGAGGACAAGATTTTCAACGTGGCATTGCAAGGGAAAGACTTGCGGAAATTAATCGTGCGCGAGGTGATGGGACCGGCGCTGCCGCGCGTCCCCGGAAACGCGCCGGTCGAGCGCGTGACCCATTTGCTGAGCCATGAAAGCCCTGCTGTGTTTGTGGCGATGGACGACGGAAAGCTGGAAGTGCTGACGAAATTCGACTTGATGGATACAGTCGCGGGACTTGCCGGACGCAAAAGGTAACCGGGCCTGACGCTGCGAAACGACCGCTGCCGCGAGAATACGGGCGGCGCGCTCGGCGTGCTAATCTGATCCTACCGGATACTCCTGAAAACCTTATGCGGATTGACGATTTCAACGAACGGCTGCGACAAGGCGTCCTTGTAGCAGACGGAGCCATGGGCTCTGCGCTGTATGACGCGCTTGGTGCGCAGCGTTGCCTCGACGAGCTGAACGCGACGAACGGCGAGGACGTGTTTCGGGTTCACCAGGCGTATATCGAAGCGGGCGCGCAGATCATTGAGACGAATACCTTCGGCGCGAACCGCATGAAATTGGCCGCGTTCGGACTGAGCGAGCGCGTGACGGAGCTGAATCATCGCGGCGTGAAGATTGCGCGCGAGGCACGAGAAGCGGCGCGGCATGAGGTGTTGATCGCGGGGTCAATCGGTCCGCTGGGGGCGCCGATGAATGGAAGACCCGAGGCACGCGATGAAGCGGCAGCGACGTTTCGCGAGCAGGCTGGCGCGCTGGAAGAGCGCGGCGTAGACCTTTTTTTCCTTGAGACTTTCAGCGACGCGAATGAAATCGCGGCGGCGATTGACGCGATTCGTTCGTTTTCGAAACTGCCGATCGTGGCGCACCTTACGTTTTCCGACGAAGGCGTCACGTTGGGCGGGATGAGTCCGGCGGATGTGTGGAGCGCGTTGCGGGAGCGGCAGATCCAGGCGATTGGCGCAAACTGCACGGTGGGGCCGCAGCTCTTGCTGCCAGTGCTGCGCGAATTCGCCGCGAAGTGCGAGTTGCCTCTTGCCGCGATGCCTAATGCGGGCTTCCCCAAGCGAGTAGGCGATCGAGTTGTTTACCCGCGATCATCTCCGGAATATTTCTTTGCGTTTGCGCAGGAAGCATCGGTAATTGGCGCGCGCGTGCTTGGCGGCTGCTGCGGCACCACGCCTTCGCACATCCGCGCAATCGTAGAAGCGGTGAAAAAGCGACACCCAGAAAAGCATGCTTCAGGTGCGGCCGCAGCGGGAGTGGAAACGCCGACCGTGGATGCAGCTGAACGCGCGCGGCGAATTGCGGCGCGCCCGCCAGAGAGCAAACTATGGGCAAGCATTCAGGCGAAGAAATTTGTGATTTCGGTGGAGATCGATCCGCCGAAAGGGGTCGCGATCGACCGCGTGATCGAGCAGGTGCGGGTGGTGATGGCGTCCGGGCAAGTGGACTGCATCGACGTGAACAGCGGCACGCTGGGGCGCGTCGGACTGGATGCGCTCGCGATGGCGGGGGCGCTGGAGGCGCACGGCTTCGAGACGATTCCGCACCTCACGGCGCGCGACGCCAACATCATCGGCTTGCAGGCACAGCTGCTGGGCGCGTGGACCGTGGGCGGCGTGCGAAACGTGCTGGCGATTACCGGCGATCCGCCTTCGGCGGGAGGCACTTCAAACCTGACCGGCGTCTATCAGGTGGATTCGATCGGGCTGGTGCAGATCCTTTCCAAGCTGAATCGCGGGCTCGATTGGAACGGGAAAAATCTGGGCGGCGCGACGAATTTCACGATTGGCGTGGCCGTGAATCCGGTGGCAGAAAACCTGGATGAAGAGCTGCGACGATTTGCGGCGAAAATCGAAGCGGGCGCGCACTTCGCGATGACGCAGCCCATTTTCGACCCGGAGCATTGGTACGCCTTCGTGGAAAAGCTTGGCGGCGCGCCACCGATTCCGACACTGCTCGGCTTATGGCCGTTGACGAGTTACAAGCAGGCTTTTCGATTGAACAATGAGGTGCCGGGAATCGTGATTCCGGAGCCGGTGCTGCGCGAAATGGAGAGCGCGGGAGAAGCGGCGCGCGATCGCGGCTTTGCGCTGGCCCGGAAGATGCTGGATTGGGCGCGCACGGCGCGCGACAGCGGAGTAGCCGGCGCTTATTTGATTCCGCCATTCAAGAGATATGAAGAGATTCTCGATCTGTTTCGCTGAAGCGGTGGCAGGTTTTTCGCCCCAGCCTAGAAGAACCAGAAGCGCTTGCGGCGGCCGGATTGGGCGGCTTCGAGACTTTCTTTGTCGAGAAGCTCCGGGACGAATGGCAGCGGCTTTCCTTCGAACGCGGCATGCGGGTTCGCGACAAGCAGCGCGTGGGCCAGATCCTCTCCGTAATTCTGCGTGACGGATTCGTAGGTTTCCTTCAGGCGAAGTGGGCGGCTAGTGACGTTGTGCGCGTCACTGGCGATAAAGTGAAAGACGCCGGCGCCAAGCCAGCGTTCCGCGGCTTCCTGAGCCGTGCGGCCAAATTTTCCCGCGATTGATTGTGCCGTCACCTGGGCGTAACACCCCTGCCGCAACCATTGGAATAAACGCTCGGGTTTGGTGCGAATCAGCGGATTGCGCTCGGGATGAGTGATGATCGGTGTGAGTCCGGCAAGCTGCAGATTGTGAAGCGCCTGATCAAGGGCGGGCGGAATGGAAAAATCGGCAAATTCGACGAGCAGATAGTTCTTCTGGTTCAGCGTGAAGCGCGTGGGATTTTCGCGAATGGCCTGCAGATTCTCGAAGCTGAGGTGAAAATCGCAGCCCGTGCCGAAAACGATGAGGCCTTCGAAGCGCGACTGGAGCTCTTCACGGCGTTGCTTGATCAGTTCAGGCTGAAAGGCGTAACGGGCATTCGAGTGGGGCGTACAGATAATGTGAGACACACCATCTTCGATCGCCATTTCCGCCATGGCGAGGGAGGTCTCGACCGAATCCGCACCGTCGTCAAGGTTGGGGAGAATGTGGCAATGGATGTCAATCATGAAGGAGGCAGAATATCGCATCAGGGACAGTGAAAGAAACGACCGTTGACGGCTAGGCGCCAGGGAAGTATCTACATGGTTTCCCCGAACACGCTGATATTGGGATACTTGCTATACTTAAGAGCTTTTATGCCGCACTTTTATCACTGGGTCTGATCGTGACTGGCACAAGGAGAGAGCATGGCCGCGGAGCGGACGCCGGATTTTTTTGCCGGGAAGAGCGTGAAGGTGGGAATCATCGGTTGCGGATACGTGGGTCTGCCGCTGGGATTGCGTTTTGCGGAAATTGGTCACCAGGTGACAGGATTCGACCTGGACGAAAGCAAGGTGAAGCAGCTGAATGCGGGGAAATCGTACATTCAGCATATTCCGGCGGATAAAATCCAGGAGCACGTGAAGAACGGGCGGTTCGGGGCAACGACGGATTTTTCGAAGCTGCGCGGAATGGATGCTGTGCTGATCTGCGTGCCCACGCCACTCGACGAACGGCGCGAGCCGGATTTGAGTTACGTGGAGCAGACGGCGCGCGCGATCGCTCCCCATCTGCAACGAAATCAGCTGATCGTCCTCGAAAGCACCACTTATCCGGGCACGACAGAAGAGCTCGTGCTGCCGATTCTGGAGGCGGGCGGTCTGCGCTGCCCCGCCTCGACGACGGAGGTGGCGACCGATTTTTATCTGGCATTTTCGCCGGAGCGCGAGGATCCGGGAAACAAGCACTTTGGCCTGGCGCAAATTCCCAAGGTAGTCGGCGGCGTGAATCCCGCGAGCGGCAAAGCAGCAGCCGGGCTCTATGCGCAGATCGTGTCGCGCGTGGTTCCGGTGAGCTGCACGCGCGCGGCCGAAATGGTAAAGCTGCTCGAAAACATCTTCCGGTGCGTGAATATTGCGCTGGTGAATGAACTGAAGCAGCTTTGCCTGCGGATGGGTCTGGACGTGTGGGAAATTATCGACAGCGCGGCAACCAAGCCATTCGGCTTCATGCCTTTCTATCCGGGGCCTGGATTGGGCGGACACTGCATTCCGGTCGATCCATATTATCTGTCGTGGAAGGCACGCGAATATGATTTTGCAACTCGGTTCATCGAGTTGGCCGGCGAAGTAAATACCGCGATGCCTTATAACGTGGTGGAGGCGCTGGCAACCGCGCTTAACGACCGGCAAAGGAGCATCAAGGGGTCGAAAATCCTGCTGCTTGGCGTGGCTTACAAGAAGGACGTGGACGATTTGCGCGAGTCGCCTTCGCTGAAGCTGCTGGAGCTGCTGACGCAGCGCGGCGCAGTGATCGATTACAATGATCCCTATTTCCCGGCGCTGCACAAGATGCGTCATTATGATTTTTCTAGCATGCGCTCAGTGGAGCTAACGCCGGAGAAGCTCGGGGGTTACGATTGCGCGCTGATCGCGACGGATCACTCGAGCTATGACTACGACGCAATCGTTCGCGGGTCGAGGCTGGTGGTGGATACAAGAAATGCGACGAGGCGCGTGAAAGAGGGCCGCGAGAAGATCGTTCAGTGCTAGCTTCCCGAATTGGTACAGAAAGGGCCAGTATTTACTAGAAATAGCGCATAGGCCATTGGTTCCATTGCGCTGGTACTGCCCTACCGCTATGGTGTGGGGTATGCCGACCCACACTATTCCGCAGAGAGAAAAGAGCCCGCTGGTTACTGATCCGGGCAGGCGGCGCAGCATGCGGGTGCTGCTGAGCGTGCCCATCGTGGTGAGCGGGAAAAACGCAGATAATCAAGCATTTACGGAAGAGGCGCGGACCCTGGTGGTGAACGCCCACGGGGCGCTGATCGCACTGGCGGCCAAAGTGATCGCGAATCAGGTGATCACGATGGCAAACAAGGCGACCAGGCAGTCGCAGGAGTGCCGCGTGGTTCACGTGGGAAACGCGCAGGGCGGCAAGATGCAGCTCGGTGTCGAGTTCGTAAAACCTTCGCCTACGTTCTGGCAGATCGACTTCCCTCCTGACGACTGGGTCGTGCCCGAGAATTAGCAGCCAATCCCGCAGACGTCCTATTTGCCTGCGGACGGACCTGTACTATCCGACGTCAGCTCGACCCGCAAGCTCCCGAACGGTAAATCGGCAAGCATGGATATGGGTGTATGGGATGCATCGTTGGCATACCAAATGGTGAAATGAAGGCCAGTGCTTTCGCTATCGGTCTGGGAGACCTCGATTGAGATGCGCGACGCGATGAAGCTGCCGGCGTCGACCTGCACCTGATCGGATGCGGCTTCGAGATGTGCGACGGCCTGATAGAGATTCTGGCCGTCATAAACGGGCACACGCAATTCCGGGGTGCGTTGCCAATCCGCAGCGCGGAGAGTGAAGAGCATACCGAGTGGGTCGCGTGTGCCGGGCAGCACCACGACGGATGGGCCTGGGCCTCGCCGTATTTCGCCTTTTGGTACCGGATGCAGAATCTTCGTTTCCGTCTTGCCAAGTTCGTCCATGTACATTTCGAGCTGGCGGCACTCAAGGGTGGCGGCATCCGTGTAGGAGTCGAACTGATCGTCGATTTCGAAAAGATCGCGCACGGAATGAACGGTGTGGAACGCGGCGCGGAAGTGCCAGGTATGCCAGCCGAAAAGGTCGCGCCGTTCGGGAACGCTCAGTTCGAGGTTCGCGGCATCATTGAAACCAGACCAGGCAATCCGGTAATCGAGTTTCTCGCCCACGTGGAAAGGCATGGCGGCTTCAACGGGCGTGGCGGGTGCCAAACGCACGCCGGGCGCCTCGTGCAGACGGCGAACTTGGGCGAAAGCGGGAGCGTGGGGTATGGCTATCGCTGCAAAGCCGAGCGCGATGGTCAGAATGAGAGTCGCGATTGACACGGCCATGTGCCTGCGTTGCGGTTTCATCATGTTCGCCCAATCCGCAACGAGGCTTCACTCTGGTGCAAAGCTCGCTTGCGCGCCTGATTCTTGCGTGCCGCGGATTCGGCACGCTATATTCAAGCGTACCTGAAAGGCTTCGCTGAAACAGCTTCCGCGAGCGGGCAACACTGTAGCTGGCGATCCATTGTCGAATTCCCGTAGGAGGAATTTTCTCGTGCGTTATCTTGTAACAGGCGGCGCCGGATTCATCGGCTCGAATATGGTGGACGAGTTGCTACGGCGCGGGCACCATGTCGTGGTCCTGGACGATCTTTCCACTGGTAAGGAAACGAATCTGGCGCATGTTCGCGGGGAAATCGATTTTCGCGCGGGCACAATTACCGACCTCGGCATGCTGCGGGCGTGCTGCGAAGGCATGGATTACGTGATTCATCTGGCGGCGCGAACGTCCGTGCCGAAGTCGGTGGCGAATCCCCTGGAAACGAACCATGTGAATATCGATGGATCGCTAAATGTGCTAGTCGCGGCGCGAGACGCCAAGATACGCCGCGTTGTTTTCGCAGCTTCCTCCGCTGCGTACGGTGAAACGCCGACTTTGCCTAAAGTGGAAACCATGCAACCGGCGCCGATCTCTCCTTACGGCGTGACGAAATTCGTGGGCGAACTCTACAACCAAGTGTTTTCGCGCATTTATGGTCTCGAGACAGTTTCGATCCGCTACTTCAACGTGTTCGGGCCACGACAGGATCCTTCTTCGCAGTATTCAGGCGTGCTTTCGCGGTTCATGCTGGCGGTCATCGAAGGACAACCTCCGGTGATTTTCGGCGATGGAGAGCAATCGCGCGATTTCACATACGTCGATAACGTAGTGGACGAGACGCTGCGTGCCTGCGAAGCGAAAGAAGCGTCGGGGAAGGTGTTTAACGGCGGAACGGGAGCCCGGATCACGCTAAACGGTGTGATCGCGCTGCTCGAGAAAATCACGGGGCGCAAGATCGAGGCGCGCCACGAATCGCCGCGCATGGGAGACATTCGCGATTCGCAAGCGGACGTTTCGCTGGCGAAAAAAATGCTTGGGTACGTTCCCCTGGTCAACTTCGAAGAAGGGTTGAGGCGCACCTGGGAGTGGTATAGCAAGGCATACCAGGCGCGCTGAGAAGAGCCTTTTCGCGCGCGCTTGCACACCGCCGGCAAATGGCACAGAAGGAAGCCGAGGGCGTCTGGACGATGATCACCTGTCTTCTGCGAATCGGCGGTAAGCCTGTCCCCGCAACCGATGGCGCGACATTCGAGCGCCGCAATCCCGTCAGCGACCAAGTCGTAACAAGAGCTGCCGCCGCCACCAAACAGGACGGTGCGAGCGCGATTGAAGCGGCCGCGGCGGCGTTTCCGGTTTGGTCGGGATTCGGCCCCAATAAACGGCGCGCGCTGCTCTTAAAGGCTGCGGACCGCCTCGAGGCAAAAACGAACGATTTCATTGAACGCGTGGGAGCAGAAACAGGCGGCACAGCGCCGTGGGCCGGATTCAACGCGATGCTCGCCGCCGGCATGCTGCGTGAAGCCGCGTCGCTGACAACGCAGGTCGCCGGTGAGGTGATTCCGTCGGACACGGCGGGCTCGTATGCGTTTTCGGTGCGGCAGCCCGCGGGAGTTGTGCTCGGGATTGCGCCGTGGAATGCGCCGGTGATCCTGGGAGTGCGGGCGATCGCTACGCCGCTTGCCTGCGGCAACACTGTGGTCCTGAAGGCATCGGAAATGTGCCCGGCGACACATTCGCTGATCATCGAGGTCCTCGAAGAGGCCGGGCTTCCTGCCGGAACCGCGAATCTGATTACGAATGCCCCTGCCGACGCACCGGCGCTCGTGGAAAGCCTGATCGCGCATTCGGCCGTGCGGCGTGTGAATTTTACGGGATCGACAAAAGTCGGGAAAATCATTTCGGAAATTGCCGGGCGTTACCTCAAGCCCGCACTGCTCGAATTGGGAGGCAAAGCGCCACTCGTGATTCTGGATGACGCGGATTTGGATGCGGCGGTGAACGCGGCGGCGTTCGGAGCATTCATGAATGCAGGGCAGATTTGCATGTCGACCGAAAGGATCGTAGTCGATGCGAAGATTGCTGACGCGTTCGTGGCGAAATTCAAGGCGAAAGCCGCCTCCTTGCCCGCCGGCGACCTGTCTGCAGGTAACGTGGTGCTCGGACCGCTGGTGAGCCAAGCGGCTGCCGCGCGCGTCGAGGATCTTGCGCGAGATGCAGAGCAGAAAGGTGCGGCAATGGTGCTTGCACCGAAGCTCACCCATCGCAGCGTGATAAGCGCGGCCATCGTCGATCGCGTTACGCCCGGGATGAAAATGTACTCCGAGGAGTCTTTCGGGCCCATCGTGGCGATTGTGCGCGTGAATGGAGATGAAGAGGCAATTCGCGTTGCAAACGACACGGAATACGGCCTTTCTGCCGCTGTTTTCAGCCAAAACATTACGCGGGCCCTCAAAGTGGCTTCGCGAATCAATTCCGGAATCTGCCACATCAATGGCTCGACAGTGGCAGACGAAGCGCAGATGCCGTTTGGAGGAGTGAAGGCCAGCGGCTACGGCCGCTTTGGCGGCAAAGCCGGCGTGGCCGAATTCACCGATTTGCGCTGGATCACCATCGAGACAGACCCGCACTATCCCTTTTAGTTGAAAACACGGGCGGGCTCGCCGATGCTAGCGCGCGGCGGCCTTTTGTTCCCCTGCCGGAGCTTTCTGCTTGAGGATCTTCACGAATTCGCGCATCCAAGCCGGGTGATCGGGCCATGCGCGGGCGGAAACCATCACGCCATCGACGACCGCTTCGCCATTCACGAACTCGGCGCCGACGGCGCGCACATCTGACTCAAGCGCCGGATATGCAGCGGTGCGGCGGCCCTTGAGGACGCCGGCGGCGGCCAGCGCGAGGGGCGCGTGGCAGAGTTGCGCGACAGGCTTTCGGGCGTCGAAGAAGTGCCGAATGATGCGCGCGAAATTCGCGTCGTTGCGGATATATTCCGGCGCGCGGCCGCCAGGGATCACGACGGCAACGTAATCGCCGGGGTCCACATCGGCGAAGGCAATGTCGGCGTCCCAGCTGTAGCCTGGCTTTTCGGTATACGTGTCATAGCCCGGCTCGAAGTCGTGGACGACGAAGTGAAGCTTCTTTTTGGTGGGCGCTGCGATGCGGACATCGTAGCCTTCCTCGCGCAGACGTTGATACGGATACATCACTTCAAGGGATTCGGCAGCATCGCCGGCAAGAATCAGGATTTTCGGTTGCGCCATTTATGCCTCCTTCGAACCAAATTGCGGACTCATTGTAGACCAAATTCTGCGCGGCCAAACTCTTGCGGCCCGTCACGCGTCAGGCGCCGTGACCATTGAGATGGGAGGGCAATTGCGCCAGATTATCGAGCATCAGGTCAGGAGGCTCTGCACGCATGCTTTCGAGGCCAAGGCCATAAGTGACACCGCACGACCAGATGCCGGCGTTGCGCGCCGTGCGAACGTCAACGGCGGAGTCACCGACCATCATGGCCTGATCGGGCGAAGCGGCGAAACCGCGCAAAAGAGTGTTCACGCCGACCGGGTCCGGCTTTTTGCACGCGAAGCTATTGCCGCCATAGATGAAGCGGAAATACGGCGCGATGCCGAGGCCTTTGAGAATGTCTTCGCTGAAGCGAACGGGTTTATTTGTGAGCACGGCCATGTCCCGGCCGCGCAGAGCATCGAGCGCTTCGAGGACGCCGGGATAAATGACCGTGTTATCGAGCATGTGCTCGCGGTAATACGCGAGGAAAAACTTCTGGCCGCGATCCACTTCCTCCTCGGTTGCGCCCGGGCCAAGACAACGGTGGATTAGCACGGAAACGCCGTTGCCGACGTAGCCTTCAATCGTCTCGTGCGGCAGGGGCGCGCGGCCGAGGCGCTCGAGCGTGGCGTTGACCGAGTGAACGAGATCAAGACGCGAGTCGATCAGCGTGCCGTCGAGATCGAAGATCAGCAAGCGGACAGCCTTAAAACGGCCCTTCCCGACTTCGTTGGCGGACATTCGCTTTTGCGCCATATTGTGAGCCCTCAATTTTAGCGTATCGAGCGGAAGAAGCGGCGCAAGAAAAGGGGCGCTGATACAGAGGTTTTCAAAGAATTCGGAGCTTTGGCGGGCCGGGATTGTCGTAGATAATGAAACGCGATCGACGTGCCGTAATTTTGAACAAAGGAGCGTGAACTTGCGCGCAGTCGTCACGGGCGGAGCGGGATTTCTGGGATCGCATCTTTGCGATGTGCTGATCGAACGTGGCTGGGAGGTGCTGTGCCTGGACAATCTGGTGACGGGCTCCGACGCTAACATTTCTCATTTGCTCGCGCATCCGCGATTCCGATTCGGGCGGCAGGACGTCTCGCGCTATATCGAAGTGCCCGGTCCGGTCGATGCCGTGCTGCATTTTGCATCGCCGGCAAGTCCGCCGGATTATCTGCGGCTGCCGATTCAGACGATGAAAGTCGGCTCGCTTGGCACACACAACACGCTGGGTCTTGCGCTAGCGAAGAAAGCCAAATACCTGCTGGCGTCCACGTCCGAGTGCTATGGAGACCCCAGCGTGAGCCCGCAGCCGGAAACATACTGGGGCTACGTGAACTCGGTGGGACCGCGAAGCGTCTATGACGAAGCGAAGCGGTTTTCCGAGGCGCTGACGATGGCCTATTACCGCTATCACGGCGTGGATACCCGAATCGTGCGCATCTTCAATACGTATGGACCGCGCATGCGACTGAACGATGGGCGGGCGCTTCCCAATTTTCTTTATCAGGCGCTCGTGGGAGAGCCGATCACCGTCTACGGCGACGGTTCGCAGACGCGGAGTTTCTGTTACGTCTCCGACCTGATCGAAGGCATCTATCGCTTGCTCGAATCGGACGAGCATCTGCCCACCAATATCGGTAATCCACACGAGATCACGATTCTTGAATTCGCAGAACGCGTCAACAAGCTCGTGGGACGCGAAACGCCGATCGTATTCAAAGAGCTCCCGCAGGACGATCCAAAGCAGCGATGCCCAGACATCGCCAAGGCGAGGCGGATTCTGAAATGGGAGCCGACGGTGAATTTGGAAGAAGGTCTGAGGCGGACATACCAGTACTTCCGCGAGCGCGTCATGACAGAAAATAGCGCGCGCTGAAAATTCGAACCCAATCACTCGAAACGAAAAGGGGCGCCCGGCTGGTGAGCGCCCCTTTTTATGCCCTGCGGAGAATTGGCAAAAGCTTAGTTGCCCGAACCACCGCCGGCGGCCGGAGGCGCGCCCTTGGTTGCGGTCCAGTCTCTTGTGTTCTGTCCCATGGTGAGGGTGCCCTTCATCGAATCACCACTGACCGTGCCGGTATAATCGATTTTGAAATCGCCATTCGGCGTGGAACGAGTGACCGAAAAGGTGATGTTATTGCCGGAGATCGTGCCGGTGAGTTGCGCTTCACCGCCACGGCCACCCGTCAGCGTGCCCGTGAGATTTTGACCGTCCTGCTTCAAAACGAGTGTGCTGTTCTGCATGTTGCCACCGCGACCTGCCTGGCTCAGCGTCCAAGTTCCCGCTACCTGAGCATCCTGGGCTGAAGCGATTCTCGCCATTCCGAAAATCGCAAAGCACAGTACTGCAAGCAAAGCGATATTTCTCTTCATCGATGCGCTCCTTGAGTTGACTTCGAAAAATGGAAAAGGAGGGAACATGCGATCCCCGGCATTCCCGGGCCGATCGGGAGATGCCGCCTCCCTCGCTTCCTAAGAAGACGTGCGCGGCCTGATTCGCGTTACATGCAGGTCCAGCTGGGGAGGGAGTCCCAGAAGGCCGTTGCGATGGCGCGTTTTGGTAGTAGAATCCGCCGTAATTTCCAGGGCTGCGTCAGGATCACGAGTTCGGAGAGCGGCGGATATGGATATTCTGTGGCCCGCGGTGGGCATTTCGATCATCGTCGGCTTCGTTTTCTACGTGATGGCCGAGCGCTGGGGCCGAATCCTGCGGCAACAGGCCGGGACCATCCGGCGCCTTTCTGACCGGGTGCAGATGATCGAGGAAGTCGATAATCCAGTTTTCCGCGAGCGAATCAGCGAATCGGCGCCAGCACCTCTCGAGCAAGTATTCACGTTCTCTTTCCGGTTCAGCGACCAATTCTGGCAAGAGACGCTTGGACTTTTGGAAAGCGATTGGGATTACGTGCGGCGGTTCGGCAGCTTTGTGGGCACAGTGAAACTGGAGCGCTGGCGCAGCCACACCGTCGCGACAATCACAGAGATCCTACCCGATCGAAAGACGGCAGCGTGGCAGATGCGTTCGCTTGACTATTTCCACGCACCCGGCGAAGGTGGCGAACGGCTTAAGCTGTGGGAACTGCCGCTGGCGCGGCCGGAGTTTGGGCGTAAACCGGCGTCTCTGGATCTTTCGCTGTGCGGAAAAGCGATGGAATTGGCCGTCAACTCGGTGGGAGGCGATGATTCGGAAGTGCTCTTTCGCGTGCCACTCGATTTCCGTAAACTCCAGGAGTTTCGCAGCGAAGACCCCGCGGAAGCGGCGAACGGCGGCGGATCGGCAAATGGCAATGGATTGGGCGCCTGGCGGGCGTTCTATGCATGGCAAGACGAACACTTAGGAATCGAGTGGCAGCTTCGAACGGTCGACATCACGCGCAAAATCGACTGGGACCGCTGGAAGATCCTGGAATCAGCGACGCCGCAGGCGATGCGATAGAAGGGCGCCGCTAATCTAGCCCGTCGGGTGGGGCGCGATACGGAGACCAGTCCACACATTGAGCAGCCCTAGATACTCGCGAACTACTGCGAAGGCGTCGCGAGTGTTGCGCCACCAATGGTCGGCGTCGAAGGGGTCTTCCGGCGCCGCGTGAACAATGGCCTTCGGCCTGCCACCAACTAGCTTCCGCCAAAGGTCGCCGGCGCGTCGGGTGTGTTCCCGCGACGTGACGATAATGACGCTCGACTTCCCTTCCCGCCGCATTTCCGCAGCGGCTTCTTCGACTTCCTGCTCGGTATCGACAATTTGGTCCGCCAGGACATGAATCGCCGATGCTGGCACGCCGTCATGTGTCAGCACTTCGGTGTCGTATTCCTCGTCGGAAACGAAATGAATCCCCATCGAAGCTAGCTCCGATGCCGGGCTGACGGGATGAGTAAGCCATATCTCCGGCGCATACCCTGCGAGATAGACCTTCGCCGCCTCTTCGGCGCGATAAGGCATGCTGCCGCTGAGGACGAGGATGACATCTGCGTGAGAAAGAGGATCTTGCCGGATCAACCAGCGGCCAGCGTTTCGAAACGCAAATATGCCGCAAGACAAAAAGACGACAACGATCGCGAAGGCCACCAGATAGCGAGAGAAGCGATCGCCGGTAGGCATCCGCAATCCTACGGCTGAGGCGGAGCAATAGAACGACGCCGCATGATGAGACCGCGCAATCCCAACCATAAGAACATCGGCTGGCGCAGACAAACGCGCGAAAGCACTTTCCACACTTCGTCGCGCGAATACTCAGCAAGCGATGCCCGAGCGGAATCGTTGAGCAAATCGACCAGACGGCTGTAATCGGATTGCTTGAACTCGTGCATGGTTCGGCGGAGCAGCAGATGCAGATCGAGCTCGAGGCGGAGCGCGCGAAGCTCGCGGCTCGCTCCCCCGCTCAGAATCGCTTCCGCAACGCCTCGCGCGCCGCGCAATCCGGTGACAATCCCGCCTACCGTGGTCACTTTCACCTGTCCCGCGGCGTCGCCCGCGAGATATACCGAGCCATGCCCCACGCGCCGGTGCACGGGAATCCAGCGCGAATATACGGGAATGCGCGCGCCCTGAAATTCGATCGGATCAAGGCCTTTTTTCTCAAGGAATTGTTCGAAGGCGCGGCGCATTTCCGGCCCGCTTTCGCCAATTACCCCCAGGGCTCCCCGCGTCGGCGATTCGGGAACGAGCCAGTAAAAATAAGGCGTGTCCTGCGGCACGAACCAGACGCGCGATGTATCCTGCGGCACGTCTTTCGGCAGTTTCACAATGGCCTGCATCAAAGGCACGGTACGCACCGGCGCCCAGCCCGCGGCCCGCGCCACACGGCTAGCAACACCATCGCTGCCGATCACCGTATCCGCATGAACTTCCTCGCGTGAGCCGTCGGAGCAACGCTCCACTTCGAGCACGAGTCCCCGGCTATTCGGCTGAAGTGAATGGAATCGCTTGCCGAATTCAAGGTCGGCGCCAGACTGCCGAGCTTCCTCGGCCAGACTGCGAATCAACTTGCCACGCTCGATGATCAGGTCGGGATTCTTCAGAGGAACAGTTGCGGAGCGTCCATCGGTGAAAATTTCGAAGCGGCGGATTTCGTTGACGACGCTCGCCTCACCGGCCGCGCCCAAAAGGTGGCGCATTCGATGCGTGACGATCAAGGTGCGCGGCAGCGGATCGAGCGTTTCATTGCGCTCAAAAACGCGGACGGAAGCGCCCCTACGCGCGAGCAGCGAGGCGGCAAAATATCCGGCAGCGGAACCGCCGACAACAGCTATTTTCTGATTCGTTCCGCTTGAGCTGGATTGGCCGGCGGACTTTGATTGAGAGTCTTGGGACGCCATCTATTTTTGCGTACAATCCTGCGCACAAATTTTGAGCGCAGCTGCCTGAATCTGGCCTGAATTCCACTTATTATTTCGGGAGCGGGCTGCGGCGGAACCGAAGAGAACCCATGCCGCAGACTAAGGACAATTCCCTCACTGAGTATAACGTAGGAAGCGAATTCATCAAACGAAACCGAGCACGTGGAAAGCGAAACTCATGCTGCGGGCGACGACTTAGGTAGTTTCACCTGCCGCTCGAACGGAACGCCTTCCAGCAGGAAAACACCGCCCAAACCAGCCAGAACGAGCACGCCGACGATAGCGAAGGCAAGCTCAGCGGAAACGCGCGACACCACCAGAGAGAGCGACCCGGAAACGATCGCAAACACGTACAGCGTCAGCACCGCGCCGCGATGCCCAAGGCCCAGATTCGAAAGGCGGTGCGCGGTATGGTCCTTGCCGGGCGAGGTGAACGGCAAGAGACCGCGCCGCGAACGGGAGATCGAAATCAGCGCTGTATCGAACACCGGCACGCCGAGAATCAGGATCGGCACGAACCAGCTGACCGGAAACGTGGTTCCTTCCGGCCTGATTTTCAGGCCGAGCGTCGCCATCAGGAATCCAAGGAACATAGCGCCGCCATCTCCCATGAAAATCTTGGCCGGATTGAAATTCCAGCGCAGGAAGCCGAGTGCCGCACCGAGTACGGCTGCGCCGAGCACCCGAACCATCGTTTGCCCGCTGAAGATTGCCGTCACAGTGAAAAAGGCAGCGGCAACGGCGGCGATCCCTGCGCACAGGCCGTCCATGTGATCGAGGATGCTGAATGCCGCCGTAATACCGACGACCCAGAAAATCGTGAAGCAAGCGTCGAGCAAAGCGCCGGCAGCGCCCGGAATGAGTTCAGAGAAAAGATCGGCGCGAATGCCGGAAACGAGCAGGATCACGGCGGCGATGGGCATGCCGATAAAAAGCTTCACTTGATGGTGAAGCAATCCGCCATCATCGAGAAATCCGACGATAGCCACGAGCGCGGCCCCGGACAAGATGCCAATGATCTGTTCGTAAGGACCGCCGTGACGCGTGAGGAGCACGGCCAGGGCAAAACCGAGGAATATCGCGATTCCGCCGAGCAGCGGTATCGGTTTCACGTGTACCTTGCGAGGTCCCGGCTTATCGACCATCCCATAGCGCAAAGCGAGATGACGGATCGGAATGGTCAAAAACAAGGAGCCGCAAAGCGCGATAACGAACGCGACAAGGTCGGCGGGGATCTTCGTCATGAGCGTCTACGTTTTCCCAGCAGCTTCTTCCAAAACGGCCGCGAAGCGGTCCAACTCATTGACTCTAGCATACCTAGATGCGACTTCCCGCGCTCGCGCCGCCATGGTGTTCAGGTTGACAGGTTCATCGCGTAGCGTGCGAATCGCCCGTGCGACTGCGGCCGGATTGTCCGGGTCGGCTGCGAGACCGCATCCTGATTCGCTGACGATGCGAGCCGCATCGCATTCTGAGGGCGCAACCGTCAATACTGGGCGACCAGCAGCCAAGATTGAATACAGTTTACTTGGTACAACAACACCTTCGAGGCCCCTACGCACCGTGACGATGTGAACGTCGCCAGCCATCATCACGTGCGGTATCTGCCCCGGCGGGCGAAAGGGCAGAAAGCGGACGTTCTCGAGTCCGTTCGCGGCAGATTCGATTGCCGCGCGGTTCGCCCCATCGCCTATAAACACGAAGCCGATATTTTCGTTGCGAAGAATCTTTGCCGCCTCGACCAGCGTCTTCCATGCGCCGTAAAATCCCAAGTTGCCGGCGTGAATCGCAACGAAAGAGAACCCGCAGCGCAACTCCTGCACGACTGAATCGCACCGATCCGGCATGGACGACGGAAACGTTGTACCGTCACGGACGACCACAACGCGTTCCGGCGCGATTCCCTTTGCCAGTATGCGGTCGCGCATATCTTCGCCAAGAACGATCACGCGAGCAGCTCTGCGCAAAGCGCTACGGTGCATTTTTTCCCAATGTTGCACCCATTTGCTCGGCCGCACGATATCGCCCCCGACGGCCATATCCGGGTAAAGGTCGCGAATGTTATAGACGAACGGTCTCCGCGCCATACGCGAGATGAACGCGCCCGCGATTCCTGCGATGGGCGGGTCCGTCATCGCGATGACAACGTCTGGACGGAGCGTGATTGCGCGCGGCACAGCCAAGGCCAGATAAGAAAGATAATTCGCCACGCGGCGCTTCATCTTATGGCGCGGGTAGGCCGTCGAGCCAACCCGCTCGACGATGACGCCGTTTTGCACCTTACGGCGCAGAAGCGCGAAAGGATAATACTCCGTGGGATCGTAGGAAGGTCGACCGGCGACTACCGTGACCTCATGGCGCTTGGCGAGATGTTCGGCAACGATCGCCGCCATTTTCGCGGTCGCGGACGTATCCGGAGGATAGTATTCGTTGAAAATCAACACGCGCATGCGGGCTATTCAGCCCCGCCGGCGGCCACGGCGGATTTTTTCTCGAGCAGAAAATTCCCGATGGCGAGCGCATCCATTTGCGTG
This sequence comes from Candidatus Aquilonibacter sp., assembly GCA_035507075.1. Taxonomy (GTDB): domain Bacteria; phylum Acidobacteriota; class Terriglobia; order Acidiferrales; family UBA7541; genus Palsa-295. The sequence continues at coordinate 78,271 of DATJOL010000143.1, forward strand.
CGGCGGAAACAATCGAGCGCCTCTTCGGGACGGCAGACGATCGGCTCATTGTCGTTGAAAGAGGTGTTCAGCACGGCCGGCACCCCTGTAAGATCGCCCACCGCTCGCAAAAGCCGCCAGTACAGGGGATTTGCCGTACGGCTGACGGTTTGCAGTCGAGCCGTGCCGTCGACATGCGTGGGCGCCGGAATCTGCGCGCGTTTTTCCGGTTTTACCGGATATGCAAAAGTCATGAAGGGCGAAGGGTGCGTCTGCTCGAAAAATTCGCCGGTCGCTTCTTCGATGATCGACGGCGCAAACGGGCGAAAAATCTCGCGGTGCTTGATGCGGCGGTTCAAAATGTCTTTCATTTCCGGCCGGCGCGGGTCGGCCAGAATGCTGCGGTTCCCGAGCGCACGCGGACCCCATTCCGTGGCGCCTTGATACCAGCCAACGATTCTTCCGGCGGCGATGTGACGCGCGGTGGCTTGGAGCAAAGGCTCTTCGGATAACTCATCGATTTGCGCGCTGCCATTGCTTGCGTGCGACTCGGCCACAGCCGCGCGAAGTTGGGGCGCTGTGAATTGCGGACCCCAATAGGCATGATCCATCTGGAAAACACGCGGCTTTCCCAATATGCCGTGATAAACCGCGAACGCTGCGCCGATCGAAAGACCAGCGTCACCCGCGGCCGGCTGCACGAACACATGCTGGAAAGGCGACTTTTCGAAGATTTTGCCGTTCGCCAGGCAATTGAATGCAACGCCGCCGGCGAGACACAGATTTGTCTGGCGTGTTTTTGCCGCAAGTCCCGACCAGCATGTCGCCAGGACTTCCTCGAGGGCAGCCTGCATACTCGCCGCAAGATTGTAATGGCGCTGGCCAAGAGGCTCTTCGGCTTTGCGCGCGGGACCAAGACGTTCTTCGAGATACGAAGAAAATAGACGGCCCTGCACCGGCGTGCTGCTTGCATCGCGCCATGTCATTTCGGCGCCTTGCGATGGGTGAATGAAGTATTCAAGGCCGAGACGAAATGAGAGCGGGCCATCGGCGTGGACGATGCGGCGGAATTCCTCCAGAAATTCCGGCTGGCCGTATGCAGCCAGGCCCATCACCTTGTATTCGTCCCCAAATTTCCAAAAGCCAAGGTACTGGGTCAGAGCCGTGTAGTACATCCCAAGCGAATGCGGAAACGTGACTTCGCCGAAAGGCTGCAGCTTCGCACCTTCGCACAGGGCCCACATGGCGCTGGCGAAATCGCCGAGGCCGTCCGTCGAGAGCACCGCTGACGCCTCAAACGGCGAGCAGAAGCAAGCGCTTGCGAGATGTGAGGTGTGATGTTCGACCCGGTGGTATTGCGCACGGATGCTTTCGGGCGCGAGATCGAAGGCTTTGGCGATCTCTTCCTGGATACCCGCGAACTTCTTCATCACGCGGATACGGTCCAGCGCAAATCGAGGCATGCGCATAGCGAAGCGGAGCTTCGTTCCGATGCGCGCCAGGGGGTCGCGCGGCACGGCGATATGATCGACTTCGGTCAGCTTGGCGCCGGCAGCGTCCAGGCAGAACTGGATGGCGCGTACGGGAAGACCGGCGGCGTACTTGACGCGGTTGAGGCGCTCCTCTTCAACGGCCGCGATCAAGCGACCGTCAACGACGATCGCCGCGGAGGAATTCGCGTGGTAGGCGTTGATGCCGAGGATGATCATTGCGGCTGAAAAAACCGTGTTTCTTCTCGATTAGGGCCAAAATATTCACTGATAAAACTGGACTTAGCGCCATTTCTAATCGCGGCTTCTCGATTAGAAATCGGAGGCGCGGCGCCGCGCGAGAGGCGCATCCCACGGTTGGCACCGGAGCCAACGGTCGCAATTCTCACCCAACCATCATAGGAATTAGACGGCAAAAAACAAGGGTCTATTTTTGTAAAAATTCCCCTATCTCACCTGGAAAGGTGATCAAAGGGCGAACGAGGGGGGGAGGCGCAGGATCTTTCTAGCGACAGTGGCTTGCTTGCGTTTACACCTGATGCTAACTTGCCTTGATCCAAGGCGATGGCGTTCGCGCCGCTGTGAGGGAGGAAATGCTTGGCAACAAAAAGCTGGAGTTCCAGCGCGCCGGCTGGTGAGTTCCGCCCTTACACCGCCCCGGAGCAGAACCTCCGCGAATTCACGCTGCGCGCCGTCGTGCTGGGCGCGCTTTTCGGGATCCTCTTTGGCGCGGTGTCGGTTTATGTAGGGCTGCGCGCCGGCCTGACGGTTTCCGCTTCGATCCCCATCGCGGTTCTTTCCATCAGCATCCTTCGCGCATTCGGCCGCGGCACGATCCTGGAAAACAATATCGTCCAAACCACCGGATCGGCGGGCGAGTCGGTCGCGGCCGGCGTGATCTTCACGATTCCGGCGCTAATCTTTCTGGGATTTTCGCTGAACACCGAATACTGGCGCGTCTTTTTCCTCGCGCTGCTCGGTGGGACACTCGGCGTGCTCTTCATGATTCCGTTGCGGCGGCAATTGATCGTCAAAGAGCACGGGAACCTTACCTTTCCCGAGGGCACAGCCTGCGCGGACGTGCTGGTGGCCGGCGAGCGCGGCGGGTCATTTGCGAGCCGGGTTTTCTGGGGCCTCGGGCTCGGCGGCATTTACACGATTTGCATGAACACATTTGGCCTGTGGCCGAGCCAGCCCGATTATCAGCCGAAGTGGCTCCCGGGAGCCTCGGCACGCTGCACCGTCACTTCGGAGTATTTGGGCGTGGGATACATCATCGGGCCGCGCGTGGCTGGCACGCTCTTCGCTGGCGGCGTCATTTCGTGGCTCGTGCTGATGCCGGCGATTCGCTTTTTTGGATCGCTCGCGCCGAATCTGGCGCTTTATCCGAGCACTGTGCCGATTCCTCAAATGACGCCGGATATGCTGTGGGCGAGCTACATCCGGCCGATCGGCGCTGGCGCCGTCGCGGCCTCGGGATTGATCACGCTGATCAAGACCACGCCGACGATCTGGTCGGCGCTGACGGCCGGGTTAAAAGATGTTCGCGCGCAGCGCGAGGCGTTGCCCGCCGCGAGCCGCACCGAACGCGATCTTTCAATGCGCGTGGTGATCCTTGGTTCGATCGTGATCATGGCGATGATCTGGGCGCTGCTCACGTTCAAGCCGATTCCCGGCGCGCAGAGCGGAGTTTTCGCGAATCTGGTGGCGGCGCTCTTTATCATCGTGTTCGGATTTTTGTTTGTTACGGTGGCATCGCGCATCAGCGGGCTTATCGGCAATTCATCGAACCCGATCAGCGGCATGACAATTGCGACCCTCATGGCGACTTGTGCAGTCTTTCTTGTGATTCACTGGACGACGGGGCCCTACGCAGTCTTGGCGCTGACCATCGGGGGTATCGTTTGCATCGCTTCGGCGATCGCAGGCGCGACGTCACAGGACTTGAAAACGGGATATCTTGTGGGTGCAACGCCCGCGGCACAGCAGGTGGCGCTCGTAATCGGCGTGCTGGTTTCCTCGCTAGCGATCGGCGGCACCCTGATTCTGATGAACAAGGGGCTTGAAGACTACAAGCCCGTCACGATTCCCCTGAATATCAATCATCTGCCGGATGGAGTGACGCAGCAGCAGAGCAGCTATCAATACAACGGCAAAGAATACGTGCTGGTTAATGCGATTGGCTCGTCCGTGATTCCGGACGGAAAATATTTGTACGATCCATCGACGCGCGAGATCGAAGTGCAGTGGGAACAGGGAATCGGCAGCGCGCGCGCGGCGGCTCCCCAAGCGCGTTTGATGGCGACCGTGATCAACGGCATTTTGAACCGCCGGCTGCCGTGGCGACTGGTGTTTCTTGGCGTTTTTCTGGTGATCGCCGTCGAGTTGCTGGGCATCCGCTCGCTTCCATTTGCGGTAGGGACTTACATTTCGATCGGAACAACGATGGCGATGTTCGCGGGAGGAATGGTTCGCTGGATTGCGGAGCGGGGTCAGGGCCAGAGAACCGCTGCCGAGAGCGAAGTCAGCCCAGGTTCGCTCTACGCCAGCGGCTTGATTGCGGCGGGAGGCGTTTTCGGCCTGCTCGCGATCGTGATCAATTTGCTGCAGGACCCGGAGCTTAGTCCGCACGTGCCGCACTGGCTTGCCGTTGTGTTGCACCTGCCCTGGAACCCGGATTTGTTCGCATTCGGTGAAAGATTCATGCCGCATCTGAGCCAGTCGCAAGGCCTGGGCGTGGCGCTGTTTGCGCTGCTGGCGATTTCGCTATTTATTTCGGCCAGGAAAAAACTGGATCAGCTGTAAGCCTGTTTCTGCGCTCACCGCCCTTTGGCGCTTACATCAATTTTCGAATCCACAATGATTTGCTGAGCGCCGCGGCGCACATGCACTTCGATGTTCCAAATGCCCGGCTTTGGGACGTCGAGAGTGGCCGCTTCGAGCAATTTGTTCGAGGCTGGTTGGGGAACGGCTCCGGTGGGATGAGCCCTGCCATCCTCCGGCTCGGCGGAAATGTCCACGTCAGAGTCGAGGATCGGCGTTTCGGAGACAGCATCTCGCACGAGCACTGCCAAATCATTTGCACCGGCTGAGAGCTGGGGATCGGCGAATAGCGTGACATCGACCTGACGTGAGCGGGCGTGGGCGAGGATGGCGTCCCCGTCAATGTCGACTGAGTCTTTCGTCCCAAAACCGTAGCCGAGAGCGGCTAGAGGCAAAGCGCAAATCAGCACAGGAAGCACAGTGCGGTGCATGCGAGTGACGGACGCGCGCTGTCCGCGGCGTGGCTGCGCGATCGGCGGCGCAGGCGAGAGCAAGTTGACAGCAATCCCTACCGCCGGAATAAGAAACGCAAGTGACCCAACCACCCACATCACAGCGCCGGCGATCACCTGATCGTTTTGAACCGAGAGCGCATTGATGCGAGGAAACTCCAAATAGTACGGGTAAAGGGCACGCCCGGAGAAGACGAGGAATGCGCAGAGAATGCTGTTTGTGAAGTCAGCGAGCAGAAGATACGGAATCAGGCCCCATCGCGGCAAGTGCGCGCGGCTGGGCCACGGCTGAATCACAGGCCACCAGAAGAATAATGACGTGATGAAGAAGGATGCGTGTTCCACGTCATGCCAGGCGGGCGAGCGTAGCGCGAGATCGTAAGGACGCGGCAGATGCCATGCGAGCATCGCGATTGCAAAAAGAAGCCAACAAATAGCAGGGCGCGTGACGATTTGCGCCAGCCAAGACAGCGGTCGGTGCTTGAGGAGCCAGCCTAACACCCGCCGCGCACCGCGCGGAAGGCCGCGCATGACGGGAATCGCGGGATTGCCCATCAAGATGAGCGGCGGAACGAGCATCATGAGCAGAAGATGCTGAATCATGTGGTCGGTAAGAAAAAAGGAATCGAAGGCGTCGATGGGCGAAGCGAGAGCGATTTGAAGCGTGGCGATACCGGACAGAAACGATGCGAGACGCCAAGCGGCGAAGCGGTCGGGAATCAGAAGACGCAGAGAGAGCCAACCGCGAATGTAAAGCAGCGCTGCGAGAATGTTGAGCGTGCTTACAATCGGCGGAAAAGACCAGGAAGCGAGCGCGGCTTCAGAAGGCGAAAGCATCGTCAAATTCCGGCTGCGGAGGCGCCGTCATAGCAAGACCGCCGGCGATACCAACGAGTGCGGCGCATCTAGGAAGGATGGCCGGCGCTTTCGTCGATCACGCCAGGCGTATCAACGCCGGCACGAACCGCGAGGGGATATTGCCACGTGGGAATGCGGTGCTGCCGGACGACGACGAGGCCTGCGACAAGGCCGAAAGCGATTTGCGAGGCCAGGAACCAAAGCCAGTCGATATTTTGGTTGAGCGCCGGATCGACAATGTTGAGCACGCTGTGCAACAGGCCGGTCCATGCGAGGGGCGCAAATAGTCCGCCCAGCAAGACAGGACGGCGCGGAAGCATCGGCAGAATTGTGCCGTAGAGCAGCCCGACCAGCAGTGACGTGGTGATGTGCAAAATGACCGCGACGAGAAGAAGCCCGATGTGGAAGGCTTCCATATCCTGCGTGGTGACTTGCGTGCGCGCATAGACCACGGCGCCGAGCAGGTTGATGGGATACCAAACGCTGCGATGGCTGACGATGCCATAAAACATCGCCATCAGCGCCATCGCCACGGCCCCGGCGAGACCTCCTTTTATGCCGGCCGAAATGGGATAAATCTCGAGTGGCAGACGAGCACGTGTGGGCATCTGCGGCGCGGCGATGCGGGCCACTTCGCGGCGCGAGCTTGCGATTTCGATTTTTGGAGCGACCACGGGAATCGCTTCGTGGCGTTCGAAAGGCAAGATTTGCGAAAACCAGCCGACGCAAGAAACGATGAAGAGAACCGCACCGATAATGCTCACCACTTCCTTGCTCACCAGACCGGCGGCCATCAGGGTGATGCCGGAAGCGAGCAGGAGCGGCCAGACCGTTGGCTTCGGCAGCTGAACATTGCCGGGCGAATCAGGTGCGTGCTCGCTCATGAATGTCTCCTTCCCATCATCGCCCAAGCCCATAGACCACAGTGAAGACGACGACCCAAACTGCATCGACAAAATGCCAGTAAAGCGCAAGGACTTCGCAGCGCTCGGCATGTTCGGCCTTTACTTTGCCCAATAGAGAGAGGATCGCGACGGTTCCGAGCGCGATCAGGCCGACGGCAACGTGCGAGGCGTGCAGGCCTACAAGGGCGTAAAACGTGGTACCAAAAAGGTTCGTATTGACCGTGAATCCTTCCTGAAAAATCAAGTGATGCCATTCACGTGCGGTGCCGCCGAGAAATATCGCGCCCAGAACGAACGTTGTAATCCAAGAAAGGTTGAACATGATCAGATTGCCTTTGCGGAGCGCGGCCGTGGCCCAGTGCATCGTGAGGCTGCTCGAGAGCAGGCAAATCGTGGTGATGACCGGCACGGTGAGAATCTGATCGGGCGTGGGGCCTTCGAGGCTTTTACCAATGTAAAAGATATAAGCCGCGACGAAAATCGTGAAGATCGCGGACTCGGCAACAATCAGACACCACATGCCGACGCGGCCACGCGAAAGAGGCGCAGCGTCGGATCTTTTTTCGGGCAATTCCATCGGAATCGCGCTCATTACTTTGCCAAACCTCTCATTCGTATTTCCAATCCGGATCCTGGGGATGCTTGATGTCCCACAGCGGCCGGCGGCTCCGCACTTCCGGAACGACGGCGAAGTTGTAACTGGGCGGCGGCGAAGTGGTGGCCCACTCGAGCGTCCACGCGTCCCAGGGATCGTTCCCAGCAACAGCACCTTTGAAATAGGAGTGAACCATGTTGTAGACGAAAATCAGGATGCCGGCCGCCTGAAAGATCACGCCGATCGACGAAATCATGTTCCATACTTCCCATCCGCGCCCCGGCTCATAGGTATAAATGCGGCGCGGCATGCCGAGCAGACCGGGCACATGCATAAAATCGAAGGTCAGGTGGAAGCCGATCAAAAAGATCCAGAAATGCCAGCGACCGAGCTTTTCGCTCAGCATGCGGCCGGTCATTTTCGGGTACCAGTAATAGAAGGCGGCGAAAATCGCAAAAAGAATGCCGCCGACGATTACGTAATGGAAATGGGCCACCACGAAATAGGAATTGCTGAGCTGCCAATCGAAAGGCGCGTCGGCAAGCATGATCCCGCTCAAGCCGGCAATGAGGAATTGGAAAAGAAAGCCGATACAAAACATCATCGGCGTGGCGAAGCGGATTTTCCCGCCCCACATCGTCGCCAGCCAATTGAAGATCTTTATGCCCGTCGGCACGGCAACAAGCATGGTGGTGAAAACGAAAAACGCATTGCCGTAGGACGGCATCCCGACGGTGAACATGTGGTGCGCCCAGACGCCGAGGCTTACGAAGCCGATGCCCGTGGTGGCCGCGACCATCGCGGGATAGCCGAAGATCGCTTTGCGCGAAAAGACCGGGATGATTTCGGAGATGAACGCGAACGAAGGGATGATCAGCACATACACTTCGGGATGGCCGAAGATCCAGAAGAAGTGCATCCACATGACGACCGAGCCGCCGGCAGCCGTATCGAAAAAGTGGCCGGACATGTAACGGTCGATCATGAGCATGATCTGCGCGGCCGTGAGCGGGCTGATGGTGACGAGAACGAGTCCCCCCATGACGAGATTCATCCAGGCGAGCAACGGCATGCGATTGAGCGTCATGCCCGGGCAGCGGAGGCACAGGATCGTTGCGACGAAATTAATGGCACCACCGATCGAGCCGATGCCTGCGACGAGCAGCGCGAGCGTCCAATAGTCGGTACTGTGGCCGGGAGAAAAGACCGGCGACGTGAGCGGCGCGTAGGCGAACCAGCCGACGTCCGGCGCGCTGCCCGCTTGCGAGAGAGGCCCGCCCGCGAAGAAGCTGGCGTAAAGCAGAAAGCCGCCGAAGGCTGTCATCCAGAAGCTGAATGCATTGAGTCGTGGAAAGGCCATATCGCGCGCGCCGATCATCAATGGGACAAGATAATTGCCGAAGCCGAAGAGAATCGGCATTGCCACGAAAAAAATGCCCGTGGTGCCGTGCATCGTGAACAGGCGATTGAACGTTTCGGCGGAGAGGAAGGTATTGTTTGGGCGCGAGAGCTGAATGCGCATCAGCGTCGCTTCAATGCCCATGATCACAAGGAAGAGCAGGGCATAGACGATGTACATGATGCCGATCTTTTTGTGATCGACGGTGCAAAGCCAGTCGACGATCGCGGGCCGCGATGACGCTTCAGGAAGCGGTAATGAGATTGAGTCGGTCGCCACTTTTCGCTTCTCTCCTTCCTTCGGGCTGCTTCGCTAGCGAAGCGTCGTTAGATAAGCCGTGAGTTGGCTTGCTTCATCATCCGTCATATCGATTACCGGCATTTTCGATCCCGGCTTGAAGGCATCCGGATTGCGAATCCAGGCGCGCAGATTTTGCGGAGTATTCGCCAGCGTGCCGGAGGCGATCGTGTCGCGGCTCATCAGGTGTGTAAGATCGGGGCCGATCGTGCCCATAGCGGCGGTGCCGCGAATCGTGTGGCAGGCGAAACAGGTTTTCGTCACGAAAAGAGCGCTTCCGGCCGCGGCAGAGGGGTCGGACGCCGCAGGCTGTTGCTGCTCTTTTACCCAGCGATCAAAATCCGCGCGCGTTTGCACGTAAACGCGAATTAGCATTTTGGCGTGCTGCTCGCCGCAGAATTGGGCACACTGACCCAAGTAGACGCCGGTTTCGTAGGGATCGATCCACATGCTGTTCGGATGATTCGGGATCAAGTCCGTCTTTCCCGCGAGGCGAGGAACCCAGAAGCTGTGGTCCACATCGTCCGAGAGCAGGGCGAGATATGTGGGCGTGGGACGCCGCGGATCGCTTACGGGCACGTGAAGTTCATTCGCCGTGACAAATCCGTATTGCACATAGCGATACTCCCACCAGAACTGGTGACCGACGACGGTCACGTGGATCGCGTCCGGGGGCGGCGGAGCATCCTGGACACGGTGAATCACCTGCGCCGTGCTTAAGAAAAGAACGATCACGATCAGGACGGGCAGAATTGTCCAGGCGACTTCCATCTGATTGCTGCCATAGACCTGGGGCGGCTCGAATTCGTCGTCACCCTTGCGCTCACGAAATCTGATTACGGCATACGCAAGCAGGCTGAAAACGACGACAAAAATCGCGCCGGTGATTTCGAGAACAAAAGAGGAAATACGGAAGACGGACCGCGCGGGCGTGGATGCCGGGGCGAATATGTTCGTTGGGCTAAGGGCGCTGTTCTGAGCGGCAGCGCAAACCGATGCAAACAGAACTTGCAATAGCACGAGCGAGCACACGCGCCGAAACGAACGGTTGGCCTTCATGAACCGCTGCAATCCTCGCTTTCCATCACTTGCGGCATCGAGCCGGGCCTTCGGCAGAATCGGATTCAGACAGACTCATACCCGTGAAGGGGGATCAGGTTAGTGAGGTAGGATACTCCAGTCTGTGACGCGCGTCACACGATTTTTCGGGCGATTTTTCGGGCTCAACTTTCGGCGGACTCGAAATCTTGACGAATCACTCTCACTAGCGCTCGGATTGCTCGATTTCTTCCTGAATCGAAAGCGGGACGAACTGATCGGTAATGATCGCTAGGGTGAGCATGCCAACTGCGAAGAATAGAGCTCGCAGCTGCCACTTTTCGTAAGACCAGGTGCCGAAAGCTGCGCCCCCGACATAAAAGACCCAGATCGTGGAAAGGAACGCGGCTCTCTTGATGTCCTCGTGCCACTCGCGGAGCACGGCACCGCTTAAAGGGCGTTTGCGCAACATGTCATAAGCGCGAAACGCGATGTGCGAGACAAGCTGAGCGAGCTTGTTGATCATTCCCGTTACGAACGTGGTGTGAACCGTCAACGGCCCGATGCCGGTGAGCGTGGCCGTTTGAATCCCCATTGCACCGGCCAGAAGGCTAAGCGCCGAGTAAGGCTGGGTTCCAGCGTTTGCGGGCGCCGCAGCGGCATGGAGCGCTGTCTCCGCCAAATAGGCGAGCAGAATCGCTTCCATTGCGAGCGTGACCGAAGCGATCCTGTGGATGCCCCTTCGCGAGCCAGCCTCAATCACCGCGCGCCCGAAAATCGAACCAGAGACGAACGAACCGACGATCACTCCCGCCGAAAGCAGATCGATCCAGTTATGACTGATCAGGCTGCGGCCTAATTGGACCGTCGCCCCGGTCAAATGCGCCGTAAATAAATGAAAGACACCCAGATAGCCGATGATATCGACGAGGCCCGAAGCGAAGGTCAGCACCAGCGCCACCAGGATTTTCGGCCAGTGCTTTTCGAAACCGTGCGATGGCGCGGCAGGCACCCTGGATTTTTGCACGGCTAGTCCATCCCGCATTCAGAAGCTCGGCCGCGTCTCTGCGCGGACGCCCGGAGGGGCTTCCTCAGCGAACTTCATATTTTTCCGCGTCGCGGCGACGCAGGTCGATGCCGAGTCCGGGCCTTGAAAGATCGGGCGCGAGCTTGCCATTCCTGGGCTCCGGCGCTCCGTCGAAGAGCATCTTCTCGATACGAACGTGGTCGTGGAAGTATTCCAGATGCACGGCCGGAGGCTGCGAGCAGCAGGTGTGCATGTGGACAGTAGGCGCGGTGTGCGCGGAAAGAGGCATAGACCGCGCGACGCAAAGCGCAGCTGCCTGCATAAACCCCGTGATGCCCAGGCAGCGGGTTGCATCGGCCTGAAGAACATCCACGGCGCCGCTTTCGAGCATCCGGCGGAAATAGTTCGCGTCATAGCCGTATTCTCCAGCCGCGATGTTCATGCCGGCCGGGCCTTGATCTCGAATCAGGCGCAAACCTGCCAGATCGTCCGAGCTGACTGGCTCTTCAAACCATCGTACATCGTCCGCTTCGAACCGGCGGGCGAACCACAAGGCTTGTTTGCGCGAATAGGCGCCGTTGGCATCCACGAAGAGCTGGACACCCGGGCCGATAGCTCCCCTGGCGCTGTGGACACGCCCTGGATCCTCATCCGGGGCGCGTCCGATTTTCATCTTGACCATGCCAATGCCGGCGCGGGCCCAGCCGGAGAGCTGGTTCCGCAGTTGCTCGATAGAATACGACGTGAAGCCACCGCTGCCATAAATCGGAATCGCTTCGCGAACGGCGCCGAGTAGCTTCACCAGCGGAAGGCGAAGGAGCTTGGCCTTCAGGTCCCAAAGCGAAATATCCACGGCCGATATGGCGGTGGACGCAATGCCCGGCCTGCCAACGTTTCGCACAGCCTGGACCATTTTCATCCAGGCGCCTGACACATCCATTGCGTCATGGCCTTGAACCGTCTCTTCAAGAACTTCATGAATCAGCTTTGCAGCGCTCGAACTTGCATAGGTATAACCAAGCCCCGAGACATGATTTGAGCGGACTTCAACGAGCACGATCGTCGTCTTGTTCCATTCAATCGTTCCATCGGATTCGGGGAAATCGGTAGGAATTGTATACGCGGATACCGCGATCTTGTCGATTTTGGGGGCTGCCGATTTCAGGTCAGTGGTCATTTGCTCGACGGAAGAGCAAACAAAATCGCGGAATCATTCGGGATTTGCATAAGCGATCGTGCTGAGCAGCGCGTTTGACTCCTGGCGCGAATCGAGCCGGCTGTGCTGGACTACGATGGGCACATCTGATTCGATCACGCTGGAATAGTCGGTGTCATGCGGCACCGGCTGCGGCGAAATGAGATTATTGAAGCGAATGTGCATGGTTCTGCGCGCGGGGACGGTGATTTCGTAAGGGCCAACCGGCTCTTTGTCTGAAAAAAAGATCGTGATACGGACGCGAGCCTCCTGATCGTTTGCATTCAGGATGCACGCGGTTTCGTGGCTGGTCATTTGCGGCTCCGGGCCGTGGCTCCAGCCCGGGATATAGCCTTCCGCGATCGCCCAAGTGCGTTTTCCAATCGGCTTCATCGAACCGTACCTTTCTTTTTCAGGGCTGCCATATCAGCCCCCATTCCGCGCCGCATACCAGATCGCGCCGAGCGCGGCCGCCGACGCGCCGACTCCGAGGGCAAGCCACGAGCGGCGGAGATCGGCCCAGACTTGAAAACTGAATGGCCGCGCCTTATTGTCAAACGTTCCGTGGGAACCAAAATCCTCGTTCGCGTCAACCGGCTCCCAGAGATTATTGCGGCGATCCGGATCCTCCAGCTCGGAGGTCTGTTGCGCAGAGTATCCGGTTCGGCCCAGGTATTGATCGAGAAGCCGGGGGGCGACCTTGTTCCCGACGATTGCCTCGACAGTGGAGCCGCCCACGTATACCTCCGCGCGATCGTGATGAGCTGCCCAATAGACGGCCCGGGCGCCGACTTCCGGCTCGAAAATCGGCGGCAACGGTTGCGCTTTATTTTTCAGGCGACTCTTGACCCATGCGAATTGAGGAGTATTCAGCGCCGGCATGTTTACCACGGAGATGCTGATTTTGCTTCGATCGTGGATTAGCTCGCAGCGCAGGGAGTCCGTGAACCCGAGGATGGCATGCTTGGCCGCGCAATAGGCTGATTGCAAAGGAATGCTGCGATAGGCAAGGGCGGAGCCGATCTGCACGATTTTTCCTCTGTCGTGCGGCAACATCCGGCGGAGCGCAGCGAGCGTTCCGTTCACCACGCCCAGATAGGTAACTTCGGTGACCCGCTTGTACTCCTCTGGTTTCATTTCCTTTACCGGCGAGAAGACCGACACCATTGCGTTGTTGATCCAGATATCGATTGTGCCGAAGGCACGCTCGGTTTCCGTTGCAGCTTTTTCGACGGCCTCAGCATCCGCCACATCCGTTGCAAAGATAACGGCTTTGCCGCCGGCCTCCTCCATTTCGCGCTTCGCCGCTTCGAGCCCTTCACGGCCGCGTGCGAGAAGAGCGATTCGAGCGCCGCGTTTGGCGAATTCCCGAGCGATGGCGCGTCCCAGACCTGCCGACGAGCCCGTGACGACCACTGTTTCTTTACTTCCTTTTCCGTTTTGCATGACTTTCACCTGGTGTTTTTCTGCCCGAGAGCGAGCAATATGCCCGCGGCCGCTACGCCTGCCGTGACAAGCGCCGCTCCTGCCATGGATTTTTGTTGTGCGCTTTTTCTCGATGCAATGATTTGCCGTTCCGGAAAGTCCTTGCGCGCAACGTCCGGATTCCGCAGCGCGAGCGCAAGAACCTCTGCCGTATGCAACGCCCGGCGATCGGTCAGCTGCGAGATCTGCTCCTTGCAGCTGAAGCCGTCTGCGATGACAAGCGTGGCCGGATCGGCGCGGCGAACGGCGGGAAGAAGAGCCCGCTCGCCTACTTTCACGGAAACGTCATATTTATCGCTTTCAAATCCAAACGACCCCGCCATTCCGCAGCATCCCGAGTCGAGAAACTCATATTGGAGGCCCATTTTTTTATAGAGCGACTCTTCATCTTTCATGCGCAGCACCGCCTTGTGGTGGCAATGGCCGTGAACGATTGCTTTTCTCTTCAGCGAGGGCGGCGTGAAATTCTTCTGCTTTTCGAGAAATTCGGAGAGCGTGAAAGTGTTTTCCTTCAGCTTTCGTGCGCGAGGCAGAGACGGAAACAAATTTGTCAGCTCGTCTCGAAACACCGAACAACAGCTCGGCTCGAGCACCACGATGGGCGTGCCCCGATCGATTTCATCGCCAAGTGCATCCATGATTTGCTGAAGATAGGATTTCGCGTCCTCAAGAAATCCGTAATCGTAAAGCGGGCGCCCACAGCAGAGATGACGCGATGGGACGACCACTTTGCGGCCCGCTGCTTCCAATACTTCCGTTGCGGCAATCGCGGTTTCGGGAAAGAAATAGTTGTTGAACGTGTCCGGCCACAAAATCACTTTCTTGCCGGCGTGCGATGGAGCCGCGTGCTGCTTGAACCAGGCTTTGAAGGTCTGCGCGGCGAATGCCGGGATCGACCGTTGAAGCGGGATTCCCGCGGCAGCTTTTGCTAAATCGCGGAGCATCGGCAGCTGAGTCACCAGATTGACGTAACCCGGCGCCCTGGACGCAAGTTCCGCCCATTTATCAACGAAGCCGAACGCATACGCGTGACGGGGGCGGATTTTCCCTTCCCAGTAGTGAGAAAGGAACTCGGCCTTGTACGTGGCCATATCCACATTGACGGGACAATCGCCCTTGCAACCTTTGCAGGCGAGGCACAAATCGAGCGCGTCCTTTACACCCTCGTCGTGCCAGCCGTCTTGAATCACTCTGCCCTGCAGCATTTCGAAAAGAGCATGGGCGCGCCCGCGCGTCGCGTCTTTCTCTTCCCGTGTCACCATAAAGCTGGGGCACATGGTCTGTTGCTCGCCTTCGCCGGCCATGCGGCGGCACTTGCCAACGCCAACGCAGCGAAGCGCCGCGTGCGCAAAACTGCCGTGATCTTCCGGGAACTTGAAATGCGTCTCCGGCTCCCGCGGCTCGTAACTCGCTCCGAGGCGCAGATTTTCGTCGATGTCGTAGGGATCGACGATCTTTCCCGGATTCATCTTCCACTCGGGATCCCAAATGGATTTGAACTCGCGAAACGCCTCGACCAATTCACGCCCAAACATTTTAGGCAGAAATTCGGCGCGCGACTGCCCATCGCCATGTTCGCCGGAGAAGGAGCCGTTGTAGCGGACGATCAGGTCGGTCGCATCTTCCATGAAGGAACGGTATTTCGCGATGCCCGAGTGCGTGTAAAGGTCAAAAGCGACGCGGCAATGAATACAGCCCTGGCCGAAGTGGCCGTAGAGCGCCGGATCGTAGTCGTATTTTTCGTAGAGCTTCCGCAGATCGCGCAGGTATCCGCCCACTTTTTCCGGAGCGACGGCCGAGTCTTCCCAGCCTGGCCACGTGTCCTTTTCGCCGGGGACGAAAGCCGTGGCGCCGAGACCCGATTCGCGAACGTCCCAAAGACCCTGCTGCTGCTTTTTATCGACGAGCAATCTCATGCTGGGAGCTTGCCTCTGCTCGCTTAGTTTGCGGCAAAGGCGCTCCGCTGCTTCCTTTGCCTCTCGCTGGCTGGCCGCGCCAAATTCGGCGATGAGCCACCCCTTGCCTTCGGGAAGCAGACGCAGGTGTTCGGCGTGAAGCCCGCCTTTCTTCTCGATATTGCGATAGAGGTGGTCGTCCATCCCCTCGAGCGCGATCGGCTTGAATTCCAGTATCTCCATCAGGTGATCGGCGGCGTGATAGACGTCTTTGTACCCAAGCACCAGCAAGACACGCTCCGGCTGGTTGTAAATCAGCGTCACTTTCGCTTCGAGAATCGTCACGCACGTGCCTTCACTGCCCACGAGCGACCGCGCGATATTCACCACACCACCCTTGTTCGGAATCAGCTGATCGAGGTTATAGCCGGAAATTCTCCTCGCGATTTTCGGGTAACGCGCTTCAATCAGTGATTTGTACCGCTGGCTGAGCGATTTCAGCTTGGCGTAGATCTCCGCTTCGCGGCCGCCGCTTTGCAGTTTGCGCCGCCATTCCAATTCCGTCAGCCAGCCAACGCTCATACGCGTGCCGTCGTAGAGCAGCACCTCCATGGACTCGACGTTGTTCACGGCGGGGCCGTTCATCTGCGCATGAGCGCCGCAGGAATTATTCCCGAGCATTCCGCCGAAGCAGCAGTGGTCGTGCGTGGCTGGATCGGGCGCATACGTGAGATCGTACGGCTGGCCCGCGGTAACGACGTCGTCGCAAATCGTCCCCGGTTCGACGCGCGCGAAGTGCTCCGCCACATTTAGCTCCAAAACGTGGTTCAGATATTTCGACCAATCGATCACGACTGCCGTGTTGCAGCACTGGCCCGCCAGGCTCGTGCCGCCAGCGCGCGAAAGCAGGGGCGCATGGAATTGGCGGCAGGCGGCGATCGTTTCGATCGCATCCTCCCGCGTTTTGGGAATGACCACGCCAATCGGAACCTGGCGATAATTCGAGGCGTCCGCCGCATAGATGGCTTTCGTTGCGGCGTCAAAGCGAACCTCGCCTTCGATACGTTTGGAAAGTTCGGATTCCAGTGCGGCTATGTCGACCGTTTCTGAGGTCGATCTGGACCGGCCTTCGGGAAGGACTTGCTGCTCGACTCCTGCGCGACCTTGAACGGACATGTTTGAACTCGATGCGGCAACCGGGCGGACACGGAGCGCGGCCAGCGCGTAAAAATCTAAACCATCTCACGAACCTTATCTGAAGCGATCGTCAGGACGATTTCCTTTGTATTCGGCGTACCTTTGGCAAGAGCTTTGCCCAGCTTCTCCGCTTGATCGAGAGTGACTTTGGGCGGCATCGGAGGCTCGAAGGGATCCACCACGGCTTCGATCAGCACCGGACCTTTAGTGCGCAGTGCGATGTCGAGCGTGCGACCGCACTCCTTCGGATCTTCAATGCGAAACGCGGAACCCCCGCAAGCGCGCGCGAAATTCGTAAAATCAATCGGATTCAGTTCGCACCCGTATTCCGGGTTGCCGAGAAAAACCATTTGCTCCCACTTGATCTGGCCGAGCGTATTATTTTTCACCACCACGATCTTGATCGGCAGATTGTACTTCACCGCCGTGGCGAATTCGCCCATCAGCATGGTGAAGCCGCCGTCGCCCACGAACCCGACGCACTGGCGGTCCGGATACGCAATCTGCGCCGCGATGGTATACGGCAGGCCATTCGCCATCGTTGCGAGCGTTCCTGAGAGAGAATGCTTCTGTCGCCGCTTCGCTGGGATATGCCGGGCAAACCAGGTCGCAATTGTGCCGGAATCGCAGGAAATGATGGCGTCGTCGTCCAGCCGCTTCCCCAATTCCCAGGCCACCACCTGCGGTTTCATGGGCTTGGCCGAAGCAGTGCCTTGCTTCTTCATCATCTCGTTCCACTTATCCATTTCCTTGCGAGCTTTTTTGAGAAAGTCTTGTGACTTGTTCTGCTTTAATTTCGGGAGCAGACCTTCGAGCGCTTTGCTGCAATCAGCCACGATACCGACTTCAACGGGATACCTGAGCCCGATGCGCGTGGGATCGATATCGATCTGAACCGCGCGCGCTTGGTCGGGCTTCGGATAGAACTCGATGTACGGGAATGAAGACCCGGCGATCAGCAGCGTATCGCATTCTTCCAGCGCTTCCTGCGAACCCTTCGTTCCAAGTAGTCCGATCCCGCCCGTCGTGTAAGGGGAATCATCGGGAACCACTGCTTTTCCGAGCAACGCCTTGACGATCGGCGCATTGAGGCGCTCGGCGACGGCAATCACCTCGTTTCGAGCATCCAGGGCGCCCTGGCCGACAAGAATCGCGATTTTCTTCCCTGCGTTGAGCACTTCCGCAGCGCGCAGAAGATCCTGCCCGGAGGCAAGCCGCGCGTTGCGAGCGGGAACGCTGTCGGTGTGATTGGGGACATTCCGCATCGACCGCTCGTCGGCAACCTCGTCCTGCGTGTCGCTGGGAATGTTCAGGTGTGCCACTCCGCGATAATTCAGAGCAGTGCGGCAGGCCAGGTCCGTCACATTGCGCACGTGCGCACAGCCCATCACGCGCGCGTTGTAGACCGTCACATCCGCGAAGAGCCTGTCCAGATCGACGTCCTGTTGCGTGTGTGTGTCGATCAGGTCATGAAACGCATGCCCGGTGATGGCAAGCACTGGCTGGCCGTCGAGTTTTGCGTCATAAAGTCCGTTCAGCAGATGAATGCCGCCGGGGCCGGAGGTGGCAAGGCAAACGCCCAGTTTCCCCGTATATTTCGCATAAGCGCACGCCATGAATGCCGCTGCTTCTTCGTGGCGCACGTGAACGAATCGTACGTCGTCGCGGCGCTTTCGAAGCGCCTCCATGATCCCGTTGATGCCGTCGCCCGGCAGTCCGAAAATTTCCTTAACGCCCCAGTCGATTAAACGGCCGATTAGGATATCCGCAGCGGTTTGAGACACAAATCACCTTCGGGCGAGTGGGCACCGTGAACCGGTGCAATCGCGACACTTCAAGTATGCGATTTGATCAATCGCAATGGGCATCAAACAAAGGCTGTATAGTCCGGGCAAAATGCATGTACAAACCTTCACGGCGCTGCCGAAACGTGAGAAAAATGTGTGTTGCCGCGCGTTTTGGGGGCACAGTACAAGGGAGTCGATTGAGACGAGCCTTATGCCGAGTGCAATTGAAGACTACGCATTGATTGGCGATTGCGAAACAGCCGCGCTGGTCGCCAAAGACGGTTCGATCGATTGGCTGTGCGTGCCGCGCTTTGATTCGCCGGCCTGCTTTGCGGCGCTCTTAGGCTCGGTCGAAAACGGCCGCTGGCAATTGGCGCCGGTTGCCAAGGCGCATGTCACACGGCGGTATTTGCCGCACTCGCTGATCCTTGAAACAACGTTTCGCACATCCGGTGGCGCCGTCCGCGTAATCGATTTTATGCCGCCCCGAGCCCGCCACCCAAAGATCTTCCGCATTGTGAAGGGCGATCGAGGTTCGGTGCAAATGAGCATGGATTTGGTTATCCGCTTCGACTATGGGCTTACGGTGCCGTGGGTTACGCAGCGCAGTCACGGATTGCTGGCAATCGCCGGACCCAACCGTATCGTGCTGAATACGAACGTTCCCGTGCGGGGCGAGGGCCTTCATAGCGTCGCTGACTTCACGATGCGCAAAGGTCAGACCGTTTCATTCGAGCTGACATACGGAAATTCGCTTGACCGCCCTGCTGCCGAGGGGAATCCCGGGTCCGCATTGCGGTCAACGAAAAAATGGTGGCACGACTGGGTTTCGTACTGTTGCTATACCGGCCCTTTCTCCGACGACGTGGAGCGGTCCCTCATCGTTTTGAAAGCGCTTATTTATGGACCGACTGGTGGAATCATCGCTGCGCCCACCACGTCGCTGCCCGAGGTGCCTAAAGGCTCCTTGAACTGGGACTACCGTTACTGTTGGCTTCGCGACGCGACGTTCACCATCTTGGGCTTTCTGCACGCCGGCTACCGTCGCGAAGCTGATGCCTGGCGCCAGTGGTTGCTGCGCTCGGTGGCGGGCAGTCCGGAACAGGTCCAGGTTCTTTACGGTCCCACTGGCGAACGCCTGCTGAGCGAATGGGAAATTTCCTGGCTGGAGGGACACAGAAAAGCATCGCCCGTGCGCATCGGGAATGCAGCGAGCGAGCAATTGCAGCTTGACTTGTACGGCGAGCTTGCCGACGTTTTTTACCAGGCGCGTGCCGCCTCCAAAAAGGACGGCGCGAACTTCGACGTCGAGTTCGCCTTGCTCGAACATTTGCGAAGAGTTTGGCGCGAACCCGATCACGGAATCTGGGAAGTGCGCGGCAAGAAGCGCCACTTCACGCATTCGAAGGTAATGACTTGGGTCGCCTTCGACCGCACGATTCGCAGCGCGGAAAAATTCAAACTGAAAGCGCCAATCGACGAATGGCGTCAAATTCGCCGGGACATTCACGACGATATTTGCCGCCGCGGATTCAATCCGCGCCAGGGTAGCTTTGTGCAGTCCTATGGCTCAAAGGAAATTGATGCGAGCCTGCTGCTGCTTCCTCTGGTCGGTTTTTTGCCGCCAAATGATCCCCGTATTGTGGGCACCGTCCGCGCGATCGAAAAGAAGCTCATCCGCAAGGGCTTCGTTATGCGTTACCGCGCGAATGACTCAGGGGTTCATTCGTCGGGCCACGAGGGCGCCTTTTTGCCCTGCAGCTTCTGGCTGGCCGATTATTACGAACTGACCGGCCGGCAAGACGCCGCGCTGAAGATTCTCAAGCGCCTGCTCAAAGTGCAGAATGACGTCGGCCTGCTGTCGGAAGAATATGACGTTCACAACGGGCACCTCCTGGGGAATTTTCCCCAGGCCCTTTCGCATGTGGCGCTCGTCAATACGATTATCAATCTCCACACCGAGCGCGGGCCGGCGCGGCAACGCTCCGGCGCGAACCGCGGCAAGAAGCAATTCCTTTAGCATTTCCCGGCCGAGCGACCTCCGCTTAGCCTTGTGCGGCAGAGCACGATAGTGCATGTGCTGGCAATAAAGATCGGGCAACGCAGCGCGATTGGTCCTAGAATTTACTTATGACAACAACCAATACCGGGCCGGCGATCGACGAATATCTGCGCAAACGTCTTATGCCGGTCGAAGGCGCGATTCCGCACGTACAGGGAATCGAAATGTATGGCGACTCGATCCCCAACGGTACCGTCGGGGGCGATCTCTTTGAATACATCAATTTCCAGCAGCGTTACGACATCGACGCCCGCATTCAGCGCGCCCTCAAGCTCTCAGAGGAGTATTTGGAGCCGCTGCCGCCCGGCGCGCCGCCTCGTAATTCCGTCGACGATCACGTGAATTGGCTGAAGTCGCGGCCGGGTTTCAAGCCGCAGATGGAAAAGGAATACAGGCGTGCGCGCAGTTCCGAGCAAGTCCGTGTAGCCGAGGATCTGGGCGAACTTTTCAGCACAGCCGGCGTGCTGCTGGTGGACGCACAGGGGCACGGAATCATTTCCGCCAAAATTGCGTCCACAGTCCACGACACCTTTCACGCGCTTATGCTTTCTGAACTCGATCGCCACGGAAAAACCACGCCGGAGTTGTTCGAGAGAATTAATTTGAGGCTGGCTCACTCCGTCACCGCGCGAAACGCTCTCGGCAGGAGCGAAAAAGAGAACGCGCAAGAAATTGCGACGATGCTTTACGGCGAAGTGCGCCCCTACGGCTACTTCCGCTTCGTCAATTTCGGGCATCCGCCGCCGCTGGTTTTTTCGGCCGAATATCGGAGGTTCGTCGAAATTGATAGAAGTCGCATGGTTCAATTTCTGCCTCTCGGCTTGCAAATACCGGACGATCATCCCGATCGCAATCGCTATTTGTCTCTCGAGTTTCGAGACAGGCCCGCATCGTCGGATGTGGGCGAGCTGAAGTTGATGAGCCCCGGCGATATTTTGTTTCTCTATACCGACGGCGTTTACGACGGCAGCGACAAGGACGAACGCCGCCAATTGGAAAGCGTGTTGAGTGAGCACGCTTCTCTTTCGCCCAAAGAGATGTGCTATGCGCTGCTCCAATACGCCGTAAAGCGCGACGACCGCCTCCGTCAGCTCGGCCAGGAATATCTCATCGACGACAAAACCGTCTTCATCATCAAGCGCGTTTGAAGCAACTATTCCGCAACTTGGGTGAGCTTTTCTGAAAACTGACGTATTGGAGGATGATCATTGAGACGGACGTTCCCGTTGGCGATTGTTTTTGTAGCTCTGCTTCTTGCAGGTGCTCCTGTTGCCATTTGTCAACAAGCGTCCAGGAAAGGGACACTTAATCTGGGCGTTGGGCCACAGTACGACTCAACGCACGTCTACATAAACCCCGATGATTTCGGCCGGTTCGTTTCGAGCGTTGTGGCAACCTTCGGAGGCACCACGTCCAAGCAGGTCGTCACGACCGTGACGCCAACTGCGAGCAGCACGATTTCGCAGATCATATTGACACCTTCGGGCATATTCTCAGTCTTCGGGTACAAGACGCCAATTCCTTACCCCTTCGGCTCGGAACGAACCGGATATCTGGTTACGGACATGGACGCAGCGGTCCAGGTGGCTCGAACAGTCGGGGCCAGCGTGATCGTGACTCCCTTTGCCGATCCTATCGGAAGGGACGCCATCATCGAATTTCCGGGCGGCGTCGAAACGCAGCTGTACGTTCACACGATACCGCCTTCGTATAAGGCTCTCGATATGGTTCCCGAAAACCGCGTATACGTATCCATCCACAGCGCGGATTCCTTCATTCGCAGTTTTCTTGCCTTTTCACATGGACGGCTGATTTCTGACGACGCCCATGCTCCCGCTCTTGAAATCGGCCTGCCGAAGGACACGTACCGGCGAATTAGCATCGAGTCGGCCTTTGGAAAGATGACGGTCCTTGTCACGGATGGCCATCTGCCGTATCCGTTTGGTCGGGAGATTACTGGGTATCAGGTCGCGAACCTTGGCGACACGCTCGCAAAGGCGAAAAATGCCGGAGTGACAATTCTTGTTGTTCCTTATCAGTCCGACGGGCGAGAGTCCGCGATGGTGGAATTTCCCGGCGGCTATATCGCCGAGGTCCACTCTTCGGTCAAACGTTAAGTTCTGAAGAAAGTCTTGCGCCGGCAGAAGAACAAAGGCGCTGCATCCCAATAAGGGACGGAGCGCCTTTGTTTTAGTTCAATGAACCAGCTCTAGCGGTGGTCGTCGTGGTTATCGCCGTGGCCCTGGTTGTGATTCTCGTGTTCGGGATGCGCGTTGTTATTATGCGGAGCGTTGTTATTGTGCGGAGCGTTGTTGTGGGCTTCTCCGCGGTTTTCGTTCGATGGCCCCCGGTTTTCATTTGCCGGGCGCTCGTGATTCATAGTTTCCGGCTGGCGGGCGTTCTCATTATGCTGCGGAGGATGGAACCCATTCCCTTGCGGCCTTGACGTGGCAACGGTCGCCGGGCGCCCGTGATTTTCCGAATAGAAGTTCGCATGATTCATGCCGGCGGCGTGCTCATGCTGCGTCTGCGCGGCGATTGGCGCCATGTGGTGCTCGTTCATCGCCACGCGCTCTTCGGCGGTGGGCATTGCCCTCACGCCGCCTTCACCGCCGTTGTAGCTCACGCGAGTGACGTTCCTTTCGTTCACCACCACAGTGCGGTCCACGTAGGTGTTGTGAATCACGGTCACGTTCACGTGGCTGACGGCGGTGTTATACGCAAAGACGCCGTGGTCCCAGCGGCCGCCCACGTAGCCCACGCCACCGTAGCCGAAGCCATAGTTGATGCCGCCGTAAAAACCCACGTGCGGTCCCCAATATCCGGCGTGCCAAACGTAAACGCCGCCGCCCCAGCCCCAGTATCCAGGGGTCCAGAGCATTCCGACCGGCGCGAGCACCCACGTGCCCGGCACCCAGTAATAGCCGTCAGGGCCGTAAGCCCAGTAGCCGGGCGTCCAGATGTATCCCGGCCCTGGCGCGATTGGTTGTACCGCAAGCACCGGCAGCGCTGGCGGACCGATGTGAACGGAAATGCCGACCGAAACCTGTGCGGTCGACGCAGACGGCAGGGCAAAAACCAGCAGTGCTGCAACCAGGAACGCGATAACGCAGCTTTTGCGCATACGATGTCCTTTCGTAAGGTGCTTCTCTTTCTATTTTTATGGTGCCTATGAGAACAGTACCCCGCTTATGGAACACGGAGCGGGCCGGGAAGTTGCGCTGCTCCCAAACGGTAAATCCGTCCTAAGGACAGGCTGGGAGCCAGGCGAGCTTGCGCATCCGCTGCAGCTCTGAGCCATCCTGACGTATCATGTTAATCATTCAGGTAACACGATGATTGATTCGGAAGCCAGCCGGACGCGCCAAGGCAGCGGCCGCGCGCTGAACTTGCGCCATTTTTCCTTGTACACTTCAGCTTGCAAATGGTGCCCTGCCGATTCGCCCGGCGGCTGGTGCAGCCTGAGATAAAGCGTGACGCGAAAGGGCGTCTCGGACACGCGCACCGGCCAGCACGGAAAAACGTTCGAAGATTCCGCTGCCTCATTGCCGGAATCGAAATCCACGCCGCCGAACTCGATATGATGCGCCCGAATGCCCGCAAAGGCTACTGGCCTCTGTGAATTTTCACCTGGCGCGGTTCGCAGCCGGCATTGCCAATCCAACGCTTCGATCTCTTGCTCGCCGATGCGCCGCGCCTGCGAAAAATTCTTGCAGCCCGTCAGTTGCGCGGCCATTCGCGTAGGAGGCCTGCGAAAGATTTCCTCCTTGCTGCCAAACGCGACGATGCACCCGCGCGCCAGCAGCATCAGCTTTTCGCCCAGGCGGTAAGCCTCTTCGATATTGTGCGTCACGAGAAGCACAGGGCGTCGAAATTCGACGAACGTCTCCTGCAGTTGTGCCTCGACTTGGCTGCGCAGGTGCGTGTCCAGCGCCGTGAGCGGCTCATCGAGCAGGAGCGCCTCGGGTTCGGTCGCGAGAGCGCGAGCCAGCGCGGCCCGTTGCTGCTCGCCTCCGGATAATTCGCGCGGATAGCGATGCTCGAGGCCTTGGACATGCGTCCGCTGCGCCCAGAGCGCGATTCGGCGAGCGCGTTCTTCAGCCGCCAGGCCGTTCAAGCCGAACTCGATGTTTTCCGCGACCGTGCGATGCGGGAAGAGCGAGTCGCTTTGGAAAAGCATGCCGATGTGACGCGCACGCGCCGGCACGGAAATGCGCTTTTCCGAATCGAACAGCGTCCGCTTGCCAAGCGAAATATGGCCGCGGTCAGGACGCTCGATGCCGGCGATGCAACGCAGGAGCATCGACTTGCCGGCGCCCGAAGGCCCCAGAATGCTGACTGGATCGCTGTCTGCCGTGAGCGAAACGTTCAGCTCGAATTCGGGCAGACGCTTCGAAATTTCGACCGTAAGGGCCATGTCAGCGCCGCGCCCAGCGGAAGCGCGCCGTGCGCTGCGCGTGCGTCCAGTAATAGAGCGCGCCGAGCAAGACAAGCGAAATTCCCGCGTCGATGGCGCACCAGAAAAGCGCCCGGGAGACGTCGTTGTCTTCTACGGCGAAATAAATTGCGATGGGGATCGTCGCTGTGCGCCCCGGAATGTTCCCCGCAATCATCAGCGTGGCGCCGAATTCGCCCAGCGCGCGTGCGAAGGCGAGAATTGTTCCCGCAAGAACCCCCGGCCACGCCAGCGGAAGCGCCACCTCGCGAAAGACGCGCCATTCGCTCGCACCGAGCGTTCGCGCTGCCTGCAACAGTTTTGGTTCCACTTGCTCCAGCGCGGCCCGCGCCGTCAGATACATCAGCGGGAACGCGACGACCGAGGCGGAAATAACCGTCGCGGGCCACGAGAAAACTACCGTGGCGCCCATCGCAGCCAGCAGCTTTCCCAGCGGACCGTTTCGGCCAAAGAGCAACAGCAGGAAAAATCCGACTACGGTTGGAGGCAGCACTAACGGCAGCAGAAAAATGCCGTCCACGACGGCCATCGCCGGAGCTTTCCGGCGTTCGCGCCACGCCGCCGCGGCGAGGCCGGCGATTAGCGTGATGAAGGTCGCCGAGAAGCTCGTGGCAAGCGATATCCGCAGTGGAGACCAGTCCATAAGCTCCGCGTCTCGATTAACGCCCCAATTCAGGTGTGGCTCGCGCGTGCCCGCGTTTGCTTTTTACTGCGTCGGAATCTGCCGTAGCTGCGGCTGCGCATTTTGCGGCTGCGCCGGTGCAGCGCTGGAGCCTGCGCCTTCCTTCGGCAGCACGTCTTCCACTTCGGGATACTCGCTGCTCATCGACTTTAGCGTCTCGACTGCGGCGGGCTGGACCATGTTTGCGCCCGTGCTCTGGGCTTCCTGAACGATCAGCGGCAGCGCCTTGATCACGTGCTGTCCCGCGGGCGTCTGATAAAACGCGACCAGCGCCTGGATGTCTTCGAGTGAAAGATGCTCGGCGTAAATCGGAATCTCGGCGTCGTCCACTTGCGCAGCCGTCACGCGCGTGGTCAGATTTTTTGTGAATGCGTCCATGAACTGTTGCAGGCGATCGGGCTGCGGGATCGCGCTGGCCATCACCTGCCGGACGCGCGTCGTGATCAGGTCCATGTACTCTTCGCCGAGCTTCCCTGCGCCGGTGAGCTGCATCAACTGCTTTACCGCGGCGGCTTTTGCGGGGTCAACGGCGGCAGCCGATGGCGCCGAACCCGGCGTCTGCGCGGGCGCGGAAGCCGCGGGAACTTGCGTATTTGCGCCGGTTGCGGGGGATCCGGCGGCCGGAGCTTGCGCCATCACCGGCAGCGCGACCAGCATCGCAACGGCCGCCAAAGCGAACTTCAGCTTCATGTTCATTGCATTTCCCTCATTCCCTCGTCAGGCCGTCACCGGGCTGGTGCGTGATCACGCTAAAAGTGCAGAGCGATTCATCGTAATCGAACCCACTGGCACTTGCAACGAAGGGCGTTTTGCTCAGGCGATCTGCCCAGGAAGCGGTTTACTAAGATTCCCGCGCCGTTATATCCTTTTCGCGGGCGCTTCGATCGCGATGGGAGGAGCAACCCTTTCGTTGCGTCCAGCGTTCCTATACACGTCGTATGCGCGGCGGCTAATTGCATTGGAGACGTAAGTGCCCGGACTTTGCAACCTCTTCCTAGGCAAAAGATTTCGATTCCTGGCCACTTTGATGTTCGCGGCGGCGTTTTGCGTCTCCCCGGCTATCGCGCAAGACGCCGGCCCCGGCCCCATGGCCCCCGAGACGCCGCAATATGACGGCCCCGCCGGCATGCCGCAGACCGCACCGCCCGCTGCTCCGCAACCCGCACCCGTGCAAATGCCGGCGAATAGCGGGCCGGCCAGGCAATACCCCATCACGAATACTGCGCCCTCGGTTCCGATCGACCAGATCATCCAGACTTTTGCGGCTCACGAAGCCGAATTCAAAATCGAGCGCGATAATTTCACGTACACGCAAGACTTTGATATTCAAACCATCGACGACGATGGGAACCCCGACGGCGACTATCGCATGACGAGCGATATCACGTTCACGCCGGACGGCAAGCGCTACGAAGAAGTGACCTACGCGCCGCCTCCCACGCTCGAGCGAATCATTCTCACCGAGCAGGACCTCGACGACGTCAAGAACATCCAGCCCTTCGTGCTCACCACGCAGGATATCCCGAAATACAACATTACCTACGTGGGACGGCAGCGGATCGACCAGCTCGGCACGTATGTCTTCGACGTTGCTCCGAAACAGATCGAAAAGAATCAGCGCTATTTCCAGGGGCGCATCTGGGTGGAAGACAAATATCTGGAAATCGTCAAGACCGATGGAAAGGCCGTTCCGGACATCATCAAGGGCAATAATCAGAATTTATTTCCGCGCTTCGAAACGTACCGCGAAAATATCGAGGGACATTACTGGTTCCCCACATATACGCATTCGGACGATTTCCTGCATTTCAAGACGGGTGACGTTCACATCCGCATGACGATCCGGTACACGAATTACAAGCGTTTCCGCGTCACTTCGCGCATCGTTCAGGGCACCACGACGCCCGCCAACAAATAGATTGCATCCGGCCATCGCCCGCGGCATCAAGTTACTTGGGAAGCGTAGTTGCCCGCGCGGTGCTGAGGGCGCTTATGCGGCCGGCTCGTATTCCTTTTATGTTATAGTTTTTTCAAGGGGCAAAAGGAATTGGGCAAGCTTCGTATCTCCATCGTCGAATATCTGAATACGGCGCCGCTCGTCTGGGGATTTACGGACGGGCCGCTCGCCGGGAAATACGATCTTTCCTTCACCGTTCCGTCGCAATGCGCTGAGGCGCTGCGCCGCCGCGACGTGGACATCGCGATCATTCCTTCGATTGAATATCAGCGTATTGACGGTCTCGTTGTCCTCCCGGATATGGCCGTCGCTTGCACGCAAGAGGCGCGCAGCCTGCTTGTCGTGGCGAAAAGACCCATCGAACTCGCGCGCAGTTTCGCACTCGACGCAAGTTCGCGCAGCACCGCGGCGCTCGTAAAAATTCTTTCAAAGCGCTTGTGGAGGATTACGCCGCAATTCGTCGACGCTGCGCCCGATCCCACAGCCATGCTGGAAAGTGCCGACGCCGCTCTGGTGATCGGCGACCCCGCGTTGCGCGTTGCGCTGAAAATGTCCGCGCTCGCCGCGAAATCACCCGGCAAGGACAATTGCTGCAATGGCGACCCGGAAGATATGCCCGTGCCCGGCGTCGATACGCTTTTTGTCTACGACGTCGTCCACCAGTGGCGCGAATTGACCGGCAAACCTGCCGTACTCGCGATTTGGGCCGGCCGGCGCGACGCAATCACGCCCGAGGTCGTTGCCGATTTCCAGGCTTCGAAGGCCTATGGAATCGAGCGCATCCACGACATCGCCGAAGGAGCTGCGCTCAAGCTCGACCTTCCGCCGTGCCCGCTCGCAAAATACCTCCGCCAGAATATCCAGTTCGATCTCGACGAAGACAAGCTCGAAGGTCTGCGCCTCTTTTACCAAATGGCCGCCGAGGAAGGCCTGATTCCCGCCGCCCGCCCCATCGAATTTGCCGAAGCGGCGGCCCTCAGTGCGCCTCCAGCCGCCGGCAATTCTGCCGGTAGCAAGACCGCGAGTTTCATGTAAACTATTGGCGCCCAAATGGGACTCACGCCTCAAGAAGCGCTCGACCTTTTCAACAGCGATGACCTGATCGGTATCGGCATGGCCGCCAACGAAGTGCGTCGCAAGAAGACCGATCCCCGCGTCGCGACGTATCAAATCGACCGCAACATCAACTACACGAATTTCTGCACGGAATATTGCTCTTTCTGCGCCTTCTATCGTCCGCTCGGCTCAAAAGACGGTTACATCCTCCCGCTGGAATCCATTTACAAGAAAATCGAAGAGATGCTTGAGCTGGGCGGCACCGGCGTGCTGCTGCAGGGCGGATTGCATCCCGACCTGCGGATAGAATTCTACGAAAACATGCTGCGCTCGCTCAAAGAGCGCTTCCCGCAAGTCCATTTGCACTGTTTCTCGGCTCCGGAAATCACCTGCATCGCCGAGGTTTCCGGGCTTTCGCTTCGCGATACGATTGCGCGCCTGCGCGACGCGGGCTTGCAATCGATTCCCGGGGGCGGCGCGGAAATTCTCGATGACGAAGTGCGCTCGCGCATCTCCCGGCTGAAGTGCGCCTCTGACGAATGGGAAGCCACTCACCGCACGGCTCATGCGCTGGGCATGCGCACCACCGCCACGATGATGTTCGGCTGCGGCGAGGAATATCGCCACCGCGTGAATCACCTCGAACGCCTCCGCCGTATTCAAGAGGATACAGGCGGCTTCACGGCTTTCATTCCATGGATTTTTGCGCCGGAAAATACGCCTCTGGGCAAAAAAGTGCAGGAAACCACGGCCTTCGATTATCTGAAAACGCTGGCGATCAGCCGTCTTTATCTCGACAACATCGACCATATCCAGTCGAGCTGGCTTACGCCCGGAATCAAAATCTGCCAGGTTGGCTTGCAATTCGGCGCCGACGACGTCGGCAGCATTTTGATCGAAGAGAATGTGGTCTACGCGGCCGGGGTGCGCAATCGCACCAATGAAAACGAGCTTCGCCGCATTATTTCTGACGCCGGCTATATCCCCGCCCAGCGCGATACGCTCTACCGCTCGTACATCTGGAAGCCCGTCGCACAGCCCCAAGCCGCATAGGTGCTTCCGCAGGGGGCCTCGTCGTCTTGCAATTCACATCCAGTCCCAATGATTCACGATGCGTACGAAACGGACCGAAATTGAAGCTGTACTCGCGGGTTGACTGAGGCAGGAAGCCGCATTATCGTTTGGGCTATCGGGAAGATACCTGTAGCTGTGGAGGCGAGCGATGACGGTCGAACT
Organism: Candidatus Aquilonibacter sp.; assembly: GCA_035507075.1. GTDB lineage: Bacteria > Acidobacteriota > Terriglobia > Acidiferrales > UBA7541 > Palsa-295. Next base: position 108,142 of record DATJOL010000143.1, read on the forward strand.
AAACCAGGAGCAGCAACGGATAATCGAGAAGGCCATACAAGCTGGCCTGATACGCGCGGCCGGCGACGTCGTCGAACTTGGTGTTGAAGCCATTCGGCAGCAACTGGAAGCGCGCCTCGTCTCCGGGAACGCAATGGGCGCTGACGAATGGTCCAGACAACTCCATAACTGGATGCGTAGCCACTCCACGTCCACCCCTTTACTATCGGATGATGCGATCAGTCGGGAATCCATCTACGGCGGGCGCGGCCGGTAAATCGCCGTTCTTCTGGACACTAATATCTTGCTTCGTATGTTGCAGCCGCACCATCCGCACGCTCCCGTGGCTGAAAGAGCGCTCGGCCTGTGTCGCCGCAGAAACGAACCGCTGACGATTGTGTCTCAGAATGTCGTGGAATTCTGGGCTGTGGTCACCCGTCCCTTGGCGGAGAACGGCCTCGGCTTCACCATTGAGGAGGCCGTCGCGGAGCTTGGGGCCTTGAAGCGTCTTTTTCTGCTGTTGCCAGAGGTCCCATTGCAAGATGAGTGGGAGCGCCTGGTGGCCGCCTACCGCGTTTCCGGCAAGAAAACTCACGATGTCCGGCTCGTCGCCGCAATGGCGGCGCACGGAATAAGGAACATTCTCACGTTTAATGCGCAAGATTTTGCCCCATATGCCGGCATTACGGTGCTCGATCCTCACACCCTGAGCCAAGGGATCTAAAAGTACCCGCCATTTCTTCAACCGATGCAGCGCAACTACGTGATCTGGTATTCGTGTAAGAGTGCGATGATCGTTTGACGGTTGGCGCCAAACGCGCTCCACACAGACCGGCACCAGCGGTCGATTGCCACGTCGCGCTCAGCTCCAGCAGCCGCCAGCAGCACATCGGCAACGGTGATCGAGCCGCGATTCCCGGGTACAACTACACGCGGCCATTCTCGTTTTCTGCGCGCAAGCTCCCTGTGCACTTTCTGAACTTGGCGGCCCGAAAACTGTCTTTCGACGTGGAGACAAAGTCCGACCATTCCGAACACGACTCCGATCGGTTTGCTGTTCTCATTGGCGGTTTGCACCGCAAAGGCGTCCACGACGTGCTGCAAGAGAAATCCCGGGCGGCCGATAGTGTAGGCGTACACCTCGTCATACGCTGCGCGCACGGTATCCATGTTGGCCTTACTTTAGCAGCGGTTTGAGATCGGCCGCGATACGCCTGACCTTGCACTCAGAGCCAGCGAATCGAACCTGCGCATCGATCCAAGCAATCGCCGGACGAACGCAACGGGAATTTTAGAACGGCCGCGCAGTGACTGCGCGTGTTTCTGGCGGTTCTTCTCCCGGACCCTTCAGCCGCCAGCTTGCAAGATTATTCGCATACAGGAGGATGCAGACGACGTTCGCGGGAACGAGACCGAACTCGGCGGTCCGAAATCCGATCATGCAAACGACCACGCTGTTGGCCGCCGCAACCAGCCACCCGTACCAGATCTTTCTGCCCACCAGTAGTGTAGAAGCAATGGTTAACAAGCAAGAAATGTAGTCGAGTCGGATCATCGAAGCGCGGGATGCAGTTTAGCCTGCGGCAGCGCTTCCGGCGACTGGCCGGACGTACAGTCTTGCCGCAACTCTAACGTCTTGTTTATTTTTAATCTTCCAACCAGGAGGGGAGAAACAGCGATGGTGCCGGCGGGGGGAATCGAACCCACGGCCTAGGGATTATGAGACCCTCGCTCTACCACTGAGCTACGCCGGCACGGAACGAAGCCACCGAGCAAACAATTGATGCTACGGGTTCGCTCCGCAGAGTGTCAAGACCGCCCCGCGAGTTCCCCTTTGCTCGCCGCGCTTACCCCGCCGTCGCATGCGCCGTGTGCTTGCGCCAGAACTGGCTCATCCACCCGCCTTTTTTCGAATCGAGGATGTCGTACGCCGCCAGCTTCACCCGGTCGCTGATCACAAACCAAACCAGCGCGTAAGCCCAAATCACCCCCGCCCATTGCCAGCTGATCGGCGACATAAGCACTCCATACACGGCCGCCAGCGTCGCCAACCCCTTTGATCCCACCGCAGTCCAAAACAGAATCGGTGCCGGCCGGATCGACCAGAATGGCCCGCGCGTCCTCGTCGCGAAAATCGTCAGGTGGCCCGCGACTGCAAGCTTCAGAAACATCACCGTCTGGATCACTTCACGATTCAGGTGAAATATGCGTTCCGCGATATAGAAAAGCCCGAACGAAGCGATCAGTCCCGTGATGCCTAGAATGCTCGATATCGTCAGCACCATCGGCATATTCCACTCTTCCGGCTGATTTCTGTAGCGCACCCGGTCATACGCGATCGCCAGGATGGGGCCGTCGTTAAGCAGCGCCAGCAGCACGATCATCGCCGCCGTCACCGGATAGAAATTAAAGATCAGGATCGAAAGCGTCATGAAGAGCAAAAGCCGGATCGTCTCCGCGATGCGGTAGATCGCGTAGCTGTTCATCCTTTGAAACATCTTCCGGCTTTCCTTGATCGCATCGATGATCACGGAAAGCCCGGGGTTCAGCAGTGCGATGTCCGCGGCGGCACGCGCCGCATCGGTAGCGCCGGAAACGGCGATTCCCGCATCGGCCTGCTTCAGCGCCGGCGCGTCATTCACTCCGTCGCCCGTCATGCCCACAATGTGCTTTTGATTTTGCAAGGCCTTCACGATGCGGAATTTGTGCTCGGGAAACACCTGCGCAAAGCCGTCGGCTCGTTCAATGTCCTTCGCCAACTGTGCCGCAGGCATGTGCGGGTCTGAGAGCACCTCCGCGTCCAGGATGTTTTGCCCCAGTCCCAGTTGGCGCGCCATTTCCTTGGCGATGGCGATCTGGTCGCCGGTCACCATCTTCACCTTCACGCCCATTTCCTCGGCCGTCGCGATCGTCTGCTTGGAATCTTCGCGCGGCGGATCGAAAAGCGGCAGCACTCCCAGGAACTGCCACTGGCCGTTGCTCGCGGTCCGTGCCACCGCAAGCGAACGAAATCCGCGCGCCGCAAATCCGTCCACGGCCTTCTCGACGGCCTCCTTGATTCCGCTCGCGTCCGGCACGATCGCCAGGATCACTTGCACCGCGCCTTTCGTTACCCGGAATTGCCTTTTGTCCGGCCCGCTCACCAGCGCCTCCGTGCGCTTGTGTACCGGATCAAACGGCTGGAAATGGAGCGTCTGGTACTTGTCGGCTTCGTGCGCGTCCTTTAAGCCGTGAATCACCGCAAGATCGATCGAATCCTGGCTGTCGGCCTGCGATGCCAGGGCCCCGGCCAGAATCGTCTCCGCAGGTGTCACCCCGCTAAGGCAAAACGGCTCGCCCAGCGTCAGCTTGTTTTGTGTCAGCGTTCCGGTCTTGTCCGAACACAGCACGTCGATTCCCGCGAGTTCTTCCATCGCCGCCAGATGGGTCACGATGGCGCGTTTCTCGGCCAACTTGCGCGCTCCCACGGCCATCGTCACCGAAAGCACCGCGGGCATCGCCACGGGAACCGCCGCCACTGTCAGCACCAGCGTGAACTCCAGCGTCGTCAGCATATTGTCGCCGCGAAACAGCGCGACCCCCAGGATCAGGATCACCAGCGCCAGCGCGATCACGATCAGGAAGTCGCCGATTTTCAGTACGGCCCGTTGGAAATGGCTCACCGTCCGCGCCGTTTCCACCAGATGCGCCGTCTTCCCGAAATAGGTGTTCTGCCCCGTGCCGTAGACGAGCCCCTCGGTCTCGCCTTGTTTCACAATTGACCCCGAGTAAACCGCGTCCCCCGGCTTGGCCTCCACCGGCAGTGATTCGCCCGTCAACGCCGACTGGTCCACTTCGATCGGATCGCCCGCAAGCAGCCGCGCGTCTGCGGGAACGATCTCCCCGATGCGCACTCGCATCAAATCGCCCGGCACCAGTTCCCGCGCCGCGATTTCCGTCCAGTTCCCGTCGCGCTTCACCCGTGCGTGCAGCGCCAGCTTGGCCTTCAGCGCGGCGATCGCGTTCCCCGCCTGAAACTCCTCCCAAAAACCCACTCCTGCGTTCATCAGAAGCAGCGTCAGGATAATTCCGAAGTCCTCCCAATGGTGTACCAGTCCCGAAAGGATCGCGGCCGCTTCGATCATCCACGGAATCGGCCCCCAGAAGTACGAGAGAAACTTCAGCAGGGGGTTCGCCTTCTCTTGCGGCAGTTCGTTGTAACCATATTTGGCTATGCGGGCTTTTGCTTCGGCGCTCATGATGCCGTCCAGGGAAACGCCAAGCTGCGCCGCCAGGGCTTCTACGGAAATTTTCGGGGGGTCGGTTGCAGAGCTTGCTTCAGGTGGCCTCGCCGGGATGGGAGCTCTTTGCGGCTGCGCCATAATTCCTCCGTTGCCCGTCGCCGCGGCAGACGTCCAGCGTCCGCTAAGCGATGAGGTGCGCACCAATTGTACGACTCCCCGCAGTCAATTTTGACTCGGGATTTTTCCTTACGAAAAGCAATCGCCCCAAGCCCGTCAAGCCCCAACCCCTCCGCCGCAGCCGAGTATGTCGCCGGAATTTCGACCTGACGCCGTCGGCCCGAGCCCAAGCGGCGTCTCTCGGCATCAGGACAGAAGCGGTGCTTCACGGTCCCGTTGCCATCTTCCCGTTCGGACCGGGCCCACACCTACGTACCGCAGCTCCCTTTCCCAATCGTCGAGTCACTCCCCGCGAGCCGAGGTGCCAGCACGGCCGCGACCGATAGAATCGAACGGACCGGGAGAGAACCGCGCCGAGCCGCACCTCATCGCGAAAAGACGGCACAAGCCTCGACGTGTTCGAGAACGCGCAAAACCCGTTAATTAGGCCGATTTAAGCGCATTTAACGCGCAAAAACAGTGCCATTTAGGGTCTTCTAAAACAGGACCCGTTCCATACACCCTTGCAGGACGAGTACTGTTACCACAGTAACATTGCCGCCTTTCTTCCCAGCATGCTACCGTGTCGTGTTTTTGTTGAGCGCACCTCCGCCGCTGTGGCGCTCAGCAACAGGAAACACCGTTGCGGCGCGGATGCAACAAGTGTGTGCGTGAGAGAGATATGACAAAGAAAGGAGAAGAAAGACGCGAGAACGGGTAGCCTGAAAATGGCGAAAGGTTGCGCAATTCTAATCGATAGTATTTTCGATTAGAAATCGCAACAAGTCCTGGTTTTTCAATTACGTAAAAATTTCTAATCGATAGAAAAACGGTACCCCTCTCGCGCGGCGAAAGCACACAAAAAGCGAACACTTTTCCCGGACCGATTTCGACAATTTGCCGCGCCGCTCTCAACCGAGGTTTGACACTCCGCCAAGCGCGGCATACACTTTGCCTGACAATCAAGCTGGCTATTGGCAGAGACCTCTTCGGCGCGCGTCGCTGGCGCCTGAGGCAAGGAAGGCCGTGTAAATCGGCCACGGTCCCGCCACTGTGATCGGCCAGCGCTGCGTCGGATCCGCCGGCTGATGCCGGGAAGGATTTCGAGACGCGGCGCTCTAAGTCTCGCTGACGCTTGCGAGCGGCCGAAAGTCAGGATAACTGCCGAGCCGGAGTGAGCCAGGACTCTTCGCGAGAGAGAGTGATGGCGTTGAGCCTCGTTCTATTCCGCGAGGCTTTTTTGTTTGTCAAATAGGGGAGATGCGCGATCCATGCGGAAGCGGTTGATTCTATTGGGGATGCTGGTGATTTCGGGCGCGCTCCCACGGCCGGGTCATGCCCGCTCGCTCGCGCAGGCCAAAGAGCCGGCCCTCGCCGGGCGCTTCGTCACGGACGAGACAGGCCGCAGCATGACGATTCCCACAAACGTGCAGCGAATCGTCTCGCTCGCCCCGAACCTGACGGAAATTGTCTATGCCCTCGGCGCCGGTGACCGTCTCGTCGGCGACACGACTTATTGCGACACGCCACCCCAGGCCAAGCAGAAGCCTCACATCGGCAACCCGGAGCATCCCAGCCTTGAAGCCATCGTGGCGCTGCATCCCGATCTCGTGCTAGCCACCGGCTCGATCAATTTTCCCGAAACCGCGGACACGCTGCTAAGGCTCGGTATCCCCGTCTACACCACGTACCCGCACACAGTGCTCCAAATGCTCGATTCCATCACCGAAATAGCGAACTTAATCGGCGCTGACGCGCAAGGAGAGGCGCTCAGAACCAGCCTCCGCGCGCGCCTGGACGCGTTGCAAACGCGGCTGGCCGACCGGCCCATGGTGCATGTCCTTTTCCTCGTGTGGCTCTCCCCGCCGATGTCCATCGGTTCCAATACGTTTATTGCAGATGCACTGCGCTGGGCTGGCGCCGAGTCGATCTTGATCACCGATCAGAATTGGCCGCAGCCCAGCTTCGAAGAGGTGTTCAGCATTCAGCCCGATTACATCGTAATGGCCGCGGATCAGGGCGACGCCAAGACTGATTTGGCCGATTTGCAAGCGAATGCGGATTGGAAGAACCTGATGGCCGTGAAATTGGGCCGCATCGTCACGGTGAGCGCTGCGTTCGAGCGCCCTTCTCCGGGCCTGATTGACGCGATCGAGCAGCTTGCCCGCCGGCTTCACCCTGAGGTTTTTGGTTGGGGAGCGGGTCAATGAAGCCGCTAACTCCCAAACGCGTGCTGGCGATCTGCTTCGCGCTGCTGGCAGTCCTGTTTGCGGCGGTAGTGATCTCGCTGCGGATGGGAGCGTATCCGATTTCGATCCCCCAGATCGTAACGACACTTTTTGACCGAGTGGCAGGGCGAACCGACCAGATCCCATCCGCTTTTCTGCTTGTGATATTTGGCCTGCGCCTGCCGCGCATCGCTCTTGGAATCATCGTCGGTGCGGCGCTTTCGACGGCAGGGGCGGGTTTTCAGGCGCTATTGCGGAACCCGCTGGCGGACCCCTACGTGCTGGGCGTTTCGAGCGGCGCGGCGCTCGGCGCCATCATGAGCCTGATATTTACGCCGCACGTGGCGGGGGCCATTCAACTGGCGGCGTTCCTAGGCGCCGGGATAACTATTGGAGTTGTGTATTTGTTGGGGCGGCGCGGTGGACAGCTTGATGCGGCGACGTTGCTTTTGGCCGGCATCATCACCACCTCGTTTCTATCAGCTGTGATTATGTTCCTAATGACGACGCTCAGCGGGCGCGATCTGCGCGGAATTGCGTTCTGGGTAATGGGCGATTTGGCTACTCCGCCTGTTATCGACCTCAAATGGCTTTTCTTCGTGCTCATCATTGCGGCGGGCTGCATATACACGACGACATCAGACCTCAACCTGATTATGACCGGCGAGCAGGAGGCCCGGCACCTTGGAGTAAACGTGCGGCGTGTGAAGCTGGTGGTATACGTCGCATCGTCGGTGCTGACTGGACTGGCCGTTTCAGTGAGCGGCTCGATCGGATACGTTGGATTGCTAGTGCCACATGTGATGCGGATGCTCTTCGGAAACGATTACCGGCTGCTTGTGCCCACGTCTGCGATTGGCGGCGCGATTTTGATCGTCGTGGCCGATATGCTCGCGCGAACAGTTCTTGGCACGACCGAGGTACCCGTAGGAGCGATGACGGCGCTCGCGGGCGCGCCCGTGTTCATTTACCTGATGCGGCGGAGAGTGCGATGAGCGCTACGTCGCCAACCGGTGCAGCGATGGGAGTCTCGGCGCCTACGGAGGAGCGTTTGCGGTTGAAAGTGGAGCAGGCAAGCTTCGCTTACTCGGCGACGGACCGTTCTGCGCCCGAGTTCACTCTGGGGCCGATCAGTTTCGAAGCGGGACGGCGGGATCTTTTGGCTGTTCTTGGGCCCAACGCGAGCGGAAAATCCACGCTGCTGCGATTGCTGGCCGGGATCACGAAGCCTCTTTCAGGGCGCGTGGAGGTGGATGGGGCGGAGATCGGCTCCCTCGATTTGAAAGCCCGCGCGCAGAAAGTGGCGCTGGTGCAGCAGGAAAGCCAACTGCTTTTTCCCTTGCGCGTGTGGGAATACGTGCTGCAAGGAAGATATCCCTACGGGAAGCGGCTGCGATTCGAATCGACGGAAGATTGCGTTCTTGCGACAAATGCGTTGGCGCAAGTCGGCGCTGATTCGCTTCGTGATTATCGGATGGAAGAGCTCTCGGGCGGACAAAAACAGCGCGTGATCCTGGCGCGCGCGATGGCTCAGCAACCTTCCCTGTTGCTGCTGGACGAGCCAACGCAGCACCTTGACATCGGCGGGAAGCTGGAGTTGCTGCGACGATTGCGCCGATTGGCGGACGAGAACCGGCATACCGTACTCGTCGTTACGCATGAACTGGATTTGGCGGCGGAGTTCGCGGATCGCGTGGTCCTATTGTACAAGGGGAAGTGCCTCCGGTCAGGAACGCCCGCGGAGGTGTACGACCGCGCGCTTCTTGAGGAGGTGTTCGACGTGCCACTCGAGATCGATCTGCGACCCAATGGGCGCCCACGAGTAGCGTTGCGCTCAAACTATTGATCAGCCGATTTTTTTGTCAGACAAGCACGGGACGTGAATCATGCGTCCCCGCAACCGGCACCTCTTATGCGAGGAGTCGGAAACAATCACCCGAGACTCCGCGCCCGGGAAGACGGTGCAAATCCGTCGCCGCCGCGCGACTGTAAGGCGAAAAGTATTCGGCGCCCGCCACTGAAGCGGCGGTGAATCTCTCCGATTCACTGGCGCGTTGGGAAGGCCCGCCAAAGCAGCACTTCGCCAAGCCAGGAGACCGACGGAGTCTCAGCCCGAAAGAATACGCGTTCTGCGTTCATCTTTCGGGACAACCTTCAACTCCCGCGCGAGAGGGAGAGGAGGATAACGATGAGCTCACGCCGATTGTTTTTTCCCACTAGCTTTCTATTTATTGCGGTTTTGGCTTTTGTGGGTGTTTCCTTCGGGCAAGGTAATGCAAGTTTAAGCGGCATAGTTACCGATCCAAGCGGAGGAGCTGTGACCGGAGCAATTATCACGGCGCAACCAATTCATGCGAGAGGCGCGGGCCCGTCCACAAAAAGTGCTGCAGACGGAGGATTCTCGCTCGTGCTTACGCCTGGTAGATATCGAGTTTCCGTTTCGGCGCAAAACTTTGCTGATGTTGAAAAGGATTTCACGTTGGATGCCGGCTCGACCGAGAAGTTCGATGTTCGGCTCGAACTGGCAAGCATGTCGTCGAATGTGATCGTTGGGGCAGAAGCCGAACCTGAACCCGCGGCTGATGTTATATCGCCCGTTGACGTGCTCACACGGCAGGATATCGACCGCGAGCAACAGATTTGGCTTACATCCCTACTGGCGACTGCTCCCGGAGTGGCGTTTTCGCAGCTCGGGCCGGAGGGAGGGGTAACTTCGCTCTTTCTAGACGGGGGCAACTCGAACTACACGCGCGTGATGATCGACGGCGTTCCTGAGGACGTGAGCCTCTCAGGGATTTCCATCGATCTCTCGGACTACACGACGGATGGGATCGACAAAATCGAGGTGATTCACGGCGCCTCAAGCGCGCTCTATGGCTCAGATGCGATGACGGGCGCGGTCGACATCCTGACGCACCGCGGGTCGACCACGACACCTGAACTGGTGTTGCAGGGCCAAGGCGGCACGTTCGGAACCGGAACGGGCAACGGGCAGCTCAGTGGTGCAGCCGGCCCGTTCGACTATTCTGCCGGAGCCTCTTACTTCACGACGCGGGGTCAATCGCCTGGTGAGTACGTCTTGGAAAGCTACGGACCGGAAACTTACCCCTACTTTCGGGACACGACTCTTTTTGGAAACTTCGGATGGAAATTTTCGGACACGGACACGCTTCGCCTGACCCTGCGGAACGGGACCAGCGACGCGGGCCAGCAGGGACAAACGCTGCTTGCAGCCGAAAGTCCGTACGCGGTAAGCCCGGGAGAGCACAGCGGGTTGCATAATTTTTCCTCCGGACTCAGTTGGGATTTCGCCACGACTGAACATTGGCAAACTCACATCGAAGGATTCGACTCGCGATACCAAGACACCATTGACGTTCCAGAGTACGAATATTCCGCGGTCGATAAATTCAACCGCGCGGGGCTCGATGCCCGTTCCACTTATCTATTCGCGCATGGTGGGGTGACGGCGGGATATTATTTCGAGAATGAAACAGGAGGAGCGCTGGGCCGGCACGACAATGCAGGTTACCTCGAGGCACGCTACCAAATCACGCGGCGGCTCACGGGCGTGGCAGGCGGACGACTCGAAGCGAATGATTCGTTTGGAACTCGATTCATGCCGCGTGTCGGCGCTGCTTATGCTGCTCGGTATGGAAGGGGCTTTTGGGGCGACACGCGCCTCCGCACTTCGTACGGCCAGGGAATCAAGGAGCCGCCATTGTATCCCGCCGATTGCTCGCCAACTCTGAAGCCTGAACAGGCAGCCACTTTCGATGCAGGAATCGACCAGTATTTCGATTCGAATCGCGCCAAAGTTTCGGCCACTTTCTTCCGCAACGAATTCCGCAACATCGTCAGCTTCGCGTCGGGCACGATGCCGAACGGAATGCCACCAAACTGCGAGGCATTTGGCGGGAGCTATTTCAATACTGACAAGGCTCGCGCGTTCGGCTCAGATTCGTCGTTTGAATTGAGTGTGGCGCGGTGGCTCAATCTTGGCGGCACATATTCGTATGATGATTCGCGCGTGATTGAGTCGCCGTATGCTACAGATCCAGCCCTCATTCCGGGAAACCGGCTGCTCAAGCGGCCGCTCAACTCCGCGAATCTCTTCGTGAATGTGCGCTATCGCGGCGCGGATTGGAACGTCACCGGTTACTTTGTTGGGCGGCGGACCGATAGCGACTTCCTGAGTTACGAGGAAGATGGAGTTTGCTATGGCCCGTGCATTACCAGCGATGCGGGATACGTTCGATGGGACACCTCGGCAATGGTGCCGTTGCGTTACGGTGTCTCGTTGACGGCGCATTTCCAAAACTTATTTGATAAGCATTATCAGGATGCAGTCGGCTATCCGGCACTCGGATACAACTATCGGGTGGGGGTTCGGTACGTGTGGGGCGGCGGTCGCTGAGCGGATCATTCTGAGAGAACGCATTTTGTGCTCTGCAGCCGGTTCGCCCATCTGACGAATCCGGCCGCAAGCTTTTCGAATTTGCGCCTCGACCCACCACGCTTCGCCAAATGCTATAATTTTTGCTCTTATGGCTCGAACCGTTGAAGAAACGACGCGCGTTGCGCCCGAAGTGATGGCCCGGTACGAGGCCGTGATTGGGCTTGAGGTTCATGCGCAACTCAGCACGCTGACGAAGGCCTTTTGCGCGTGCTCGACCAAGTTCGGATCAGCTCCGAATTCGAATACGTGCCCCGTGTGCCTGGGTTTGCCCGGCGCGCTGCCTGTGCTCAATAAGAAAGCGCTGGCGCTCGGCTGCCGCGCTTCGCTTGCCTTGGGCTGCACGCTGCAAAAAAGGTCGATCTTCGCCCGAAAGAACTACTTCTATCCGGACCTGCCGAAGGGCTATCAAATCTCGATGTATGAACTGCCGCTCGCAACGGCGGGTGTGCTGGAAACCGTAGTCGATGGAAAGACGAAACGTATCGGCATCACGCGCCTGCACATGGAAGATGACGCGGGCAAAAGCCTCCATGAGGGGTTCGCCGATTCGGAGACCTGGAGTTACATCGATTTCAACCGTTGCGGCGTGCCCCTGATCGAAATCGTTTCGGAGCCTGACCTGCGCTCCCCGGCAGAGGCGTACGCCTACCTGAACACGCTCAAGCAGATTCTGGAATACACCGAAGTGAGCGACTGCAACATGGAAGAAGGCTCGCTGCGGTGCGACGCGAACGTGAGCGTCCGTCTGCGAGGCGCGGAAAAGTTCGGCACGAAGGCCGAAGTGAAAAACCTGAATTCGTTTCGTTACCTGACGCACGCGCTAGAATACGAAATCGAGCGGCAGATAGGGGTGCTCGAATCGGGCCGCGTCGTATCGCAAGAGACGCGACTGTGGAACGTGACGGCTGGACGCACGGAGCCGATGCGGTCCAAGGAGTTCGCACACGACTATCGCTATTTCCCCGATCCGGACTTAATGCCGGTTGTACTGAGCGAGGCTGCAATCGACGAGGTACGGTCAGCTATGCCGGAACTGCCGGCCGCGAAAATGGCGCGGTTCACTGAGAATTACGGCATCAGCGCGTACGACGCCGGCGTGCTGACCGCAACCCGCTCACTCGCAGACTATTTCGAAGCGTGCCTGAAGGCCGCGGCCCCCGCAAAGACCGCGGCAAACTGGATTTCGGTGGAATTGTTGCGCCGCCTAAAGGATGCAGGCAAGGGGATCGAGGACTGTCCCGTGAAACCTTCGGCGTTGTCGGAACTATTGGCGAAGGTCGAAAAAGGCGACATCACCGCCGCCAGCGGCAAGAAAGTATTTGCGCAGATGTTCGAAACAGGCAGGAGCGCCGCGGAAATCGTTGCGGCGGAGGGCCTGTCACAGATCACCGATACGTCCGCGATCGAAAGAGCTGCGAAAGAGGTGATTGAGAAGAACCCCGATAACGTTGCGAAATATCGCGCCGGAAATGAGGGCGTCTTCAAATTCTTTGTCGGCCAGGTGATGCGAGAAACACGGGGCCAAGCAAATCCGCAAGCTGTGAATGAAATTTTGAGGCGGCTTCTTGCGTAAAGATCAGTGAGGAATGAACGATATGCCAAAAGCGGGCGAACGGGCGCCGGATTTCAGCGCGATTGCGGACGACGGAAAGACGATCTCGTTGAGCGACTATGCCGGTAAAAACGTGATTCTCTATTTTTATCCCAAGGCAAATACGCCGGGCTGTACGAACGAAGCTACGGAGTTTCGCGATCGCATCCCGAAGTTTGAATCGGTGAATACCGCGATTATCGGTTGCAGCGGCGACTCGACCGAGGCACAAGCGAAATTCAAAACAAAGTACAACTTGAATTTCCCATTGCTCGCAGATACGGAACACAAGGTGATCGATGCCTATGATGCGGCACGGATGAAAAGCTTTCTCGGAAAGAGCTTTTTGGGAATCGCCCGGATCACATATTGGATCGGGCCCGACGGCGTAATTCAGCGCGTGTGGGAAAAAGTGACTGCCAAGGGCCATGCCGCCGAAGTGCTGGCGGCCGTTGGGCAGGAATGATTCATGTCTACAGCGTCACGGTGAAAGTGTTTGCAGCGCCTTCTTCAATCAAGGCGTTGTCAATCAGACGCGTGCCGTCGATTTTTGCAGCAAGTACCGCGTAGCAGGCTCCTCGCAAGTTCACCACGGGTTCGAAGCTATCGGCGTCAACGATTTCCGCATAGTCGAGGATGGCTGCGGCTTCCGCGACGATAGACGCCCGCAATGCAACCAGTAACCGCGCGATATCACGCTCACCGCCCTGGATTTGCTCGCGCAATGCCTGCAACGCTCGATGCAGGACGGTTGCGGCGCGGCGGGCGTCACGATTCAGGTATGCATTGCGCGACGACAAAGCGAGCCCGTCGGGTCCGCGAATAATCGGGCAGGTGACGATCTCGACGGTCAGATTCAAATCCCTCGCCATGCGGCGAATCACCGCTTGCTGTTGCGCATCTTTGCGGCCGAAGAAAGCAAAGCTCGGCTGCACGATTTCGAAAAGCTTCAGAACCACCGTAGCGACACCGCGAAAATGGTTGGGACGCGAGCGGCCTTCCAGGCGATCGCCTAACCCTTCGACCGATACACTGGTCGAAAAACCCTTTGGATACATTTCCGCGACTGAAGGGACGAAGAGGTAGTCGACGCCAGCGGCTTCCAAAGCGGCGCGGTCGGCTTCAAACGGGCGAGGATATTTCGACAAATCCTCGGCGGGGCCGAACTGCGCGGGATTCACGAAAACCGAAGCGACTACGGGCGAACATCGATTCTTCGCTTCACGAACCAACGAGAGATGACCTTCGTGGATCGCCCCCATTGTCGGAACGAATCCCAAAACGCGGTTACCGGCTCGGGCCGAACGCGCAATTTCGCCCATCCATTCAACTGTGTGAATCGTTTCCACGGGTCAGGAATCAGGCAGAGGCGCCCGCTGCAAGCTCGCGATGGTACGCAATCAGATCAGTGGAAGCGGCCTTTGCGCCGAGTTGACGAAGCAGCGTCGTTACCTGGCCGCGATGATAGGTGCTGTGGTTCGCCAGGTGCAGGAGCATCGGTGCGAGCGGCCCCGACTGCGCCTTGCCGCTTAGAAGCGCGTAATTCAGATTGCGTGACAGGGCTTCCGAATTCAGGCTGGCGACGAAATCAACGAGGGAACGATCCATTTCTATCAGCCTCTCGCGGATGGATTCGAAATCAGGGAAGTCGGCCGCCGAGGGGAGCTTTGCGGGAACTCGGAGATTCCAGCGCTCGAGCCAAACGAATTCGGCTCCGTAAATATGCGCGAGGGTATCGCGAACGGAGGCAAAGCTGGATTTCATGTCCTGCAGGAACTGGTCGCGCGTGAGCACAGCGCAGGCATCCAGCGTGCGCCGATTCGCCCAGGCATTGTAGTCATAAAGCGCACGGAAATCGGCAACGTCCATAAGAGCCCTCGCTCGTTTGAATTCAGCGCGGGTTTCTCACCAGCGACTCAAGCGGAATCGCGCTGGGCGCATGATAAGACTCGGCGTCTGATGGAAACAAGCCGCCACGCACGTCTTCGCAGTACGCCGTCACAGCCTTGGAAATTATCTCGGAAAGATTCGCATAGCGCCGCGCAAATTTCGGCACGTGACCGAAGGAAAGACCCAGAAGGTCATTGTAGACAAGAATCTGGCCGTCGCAATCTGGTCCTGCGCCAATTCCGATCGTGGGAATGCGCAGGCGCTCTGTGACACGCGCCGCCAGTTCGCGTGGGATCGACTCCAGCACAACGGCGAATGCGCCTGCCGACTCCGCCGCCCGCGCATCGCGCTCTATTTGCCGCGAGGCCTCGGTCGACTTGCCTTGCACGTGAAAACCGCCCATCGCGTTGATCGATTGAGGCGTGAGCCCGACGTGACCCATGACGGGGATCTCGGCGTCCGCCAGCCGCGCAATCAACTCGATTCGCCGTTCGCCGCCCTCTACTTTCACAGCTTCCGCTCCTCCTTCCTTCACCAAGCGGACGGCGTTGCGCACCGACTCTTCGAGCGATACGTGATAACTCCCGTAAGGCATATCGGCGACGAGGAGGGCTCGTGTGGTGCCACGGCGCACGGCTCGCACATGATGCAGCATGTCTTCGAGGGTGACCGGCAAGGTGCTGTCGTACCCTAGCATCGCCATGCCGACGGAATCGCCAACGAGAATGAGATCGACACCTGCCTCGTCAAGCAGGCGTGCGCCCGGATAATCGTAGGCGGTAAGGCACGTGATTTTGCGGTGCGCGAGAACTGAACCTTGGGAACCCAACTTCCTTGCGAGGATTTCGGGCACGGTGACTTTCGGATCGCCCGAACGTGGTGCAACGCTCATGTTGACCTCCGGTGCCGCTCCCAAGCAGCAGGATACAGCCCGATAAGACTCCACATTACCAAAAGCGTGGAACAGACCGCAATCGAACGCATGGCGAAGACTAATTCTGGCGGTTGGGCCGACGATTTGCGCTTATGCAACCCTTCTGACTCTAGGCGTGCGCTACGCCTTCCGGCACCTGCGACTCGACTACGCCCCGCCAGCCGACGGGCCTGCCGCGAACAGCTTCTTTCAGAGAGCGGAACAAAACCACGTACATCATTTGACGATAATAGAAACGCTGGATGAGCAGGGGTGCGAGGAGCGTCCAGTCCTCACCCTTTTCCAGGGCGAACGCGACCACGCACGTGAAAAGGTCGATCACCATGAACAGCGCGAAGAAGATAAGCGAACGCTCCACGTCCTGGGAAGTCCAGAGCTGTGGCAAAGCCGCAATTCGCAGTTGAGCCAAGCCCCACAAAGCGAGCGACAATAAGAAAAGAAAATCAATAAGAGGAGAAACCATCGGCAAGACGATCTGGAACAAGAAGATGTTTGGAATCGCTACCCAGCCGAGCGTGCCGTAACGAGGCTTGCCTGCTGTATCTCGGTGCTTCCACACCGCCTGAAGTGTGCCGAAAGTCCAGCGAAATCTCTGGCGAATCAGAGCCTCGACGGTATCCGGGACTTCGGTGCGGCCAATCGCTTCCTCATCGTAGAGAATCTTCCAACCGTTTCGACGAATCGTGAGTGTGAGATCGGTGTCCTCGGCGACGGTATCGCCCGAAAAGCCGCCACTTTCACGAAGCAGTTCAGCTCGCCACGCACCTGCAGCGCCGGGAACAACTGGAATGCAATTCAGAAGATCAAAAGCGCGCTTTTCCAGATTCTGGCTCGTGATGTATTCGAGGGCTTGCCAGCGCGTGATCCAACTATTGCGATTCATAACTTTCACGTTGCCGGCGACGGCGCCTACGTTCGGATCGGCAAAATGGCGGACGAGGCGAGGAATCGCCTCGGAATCAACGATAGTGTCCGCATCGATCGACACGATGATCTCGCCGGTTGCAACCGCCAGCCCGTGGTTTAGAGCCGCAGGCTTGCCGTGATTTTCCTGCGTGAGGAGGTGCACGCGTGGGTCGCGGCTGAAATTTTTGCGGACCAGTTCCGCGGTATGGTCGGCTGAACCATCATCGACGACCAGCACTTGCAATTGGGGATAGCCTGAGGCCAGGGCGGCACGGATCGTATCGACGATCACAGCTTCTTCGTTGTAAGCAGGGATAAGCACAGTAACCGAAGGCTGGTAGCCCGCGTGCTCCGGAGCGGCCGGGCGTAACTTCTCGGCGAGCGCCAACACCCCGACGATCAAAGCACGGGCGCTGACCAGGAAAATCCCGGCGATGAAAATAAATGCAATGCTCGATCGGAACCAGCTGAACACATCAAAAATGAAAGCGTCGACCCGTGCGAGCAGCCATTCGTGCGACGTGAGCGGTGGCATCACCTGCGCCCGCGTCTGGCCGAGCAAATCTGACACGGAGACCAACTGGTATCCGGCGGCCCGAATCTGGTCGATAATTTGCGGCAGCGCGGCCACCGTGTGGCTGCGATTGCCTCCGCCGTCGTGCATCAGCACGATATTCCCACGGTTTGCCTTAACGTCCGACATCACGCGCTGAACGATCGTTTCGGCCGGGGGTGGGGCACCACCGTCTAACTCGCCCCAATCATGCGGATCGATTTTCGCTCCCACGATGATGTAACCGAGATCTTGGGCGATGGGCAAGTTGCGAAATTCGGTTGCGGTTTCCGGTTCATGATCGACGCCGTACGGAGGCCGGAAAAGCGTGGTTTTCACACCGAGACGACTATCAAGAAACAGCTCCGTAAGATTCAGCTCCAGCTGAATCTGGGCGCCCGACGCCGTCTCAAAATCCGGGTGGGTAAACGTGTGATTGCCGATCTCATTGCCTTCCGCATATTCGCGTTTCACGATATCGGCTTCCTGTGCAGCCGATTCACCGATCACGAAAAACGTGGCCGTTGCGTGCTTTTCTTTGAGCACATCGAGAATCTTGGGCGTCCATTCCGGGTCCGGACCGTCGTCAAAGGAAAGTGCGATTTTCTTCGGCGCCGCGCCCATTTGCTGGATACGCCACGAGAGGGGATAGCTCTGGAAGCTTTCGTCGTCGATCACGTCGCTTTCTGAGTCGTAATCGTATATGCGGCGACCACTCTGCGGCATGGCCGTGATCTTCCAAATGTCGCCCGCGCCTTCCATGATCAGGTCATAGCCTGCCGGCACTTCCTCAAGCTTGTCGCGCGTGGCCGTATCGGCATGAATCGCGTCCCAGATCGTCCAAATTGACGGGTCTTCCATGCCGAGTCGCCACAACGCCGTGCCCGCGACGCCTGCGCGTTCGGAGGCGCGAAGCTGGTTATAAGCCGTCACTCCATCAAGCATCCATACGGTGTGCACGCGATTATTCCGTTCATAAGAATAGTGCAGGTTAAAGGTGTCTGGATCGTAGGTAATATCCGCGCCGGATTCGACGGCGGTGACAACTCCCTGCTGAAACGATATCGACTGGGCGAGCGGATCGGGATCCTGCTTCGTTTTGACGGGCCAGTCATAGCCATAATCAGCGATGCCCATCACGATCTTGTTCGCCGGAATGACCTTCAGAATGTTATCGATATTGCGCTGAAACCAATCCTGCGGAGCGATTGGACCTGGAGGAGATGAGGTCCAATGGAAATCGTAATTCATCAGGATGATGGCGTCGGTCTGCGCCGCGAAATACTTGTAGTCGTAGGTCCAGTCCGCAGCCGGCAGCGCGACCATCAATTTGAGGCCGCGAGCGTGCAAATCAGTGCCAAGATCGTGGATAAATGACTCGAAATCCTTCTGGCTGCCCTCGGGCAAGGACTCAAAATCGACCACGATACCGGGCTGATGCTCAGCGTCCGCATACTGCTCAAGCTCTCTTGAAAGCCGCGCGCGCGCGCCCGCACTGGCCAGCATCTGCAGGAACGCGGGCGGACACCAACCCTTTACGCCGTCGTAATTGTTCACCATCGTCATTACGGGAAGATCTACGTTCCGGGCAGGCAGCTTTTGAAGGAAATCCTCGAGCTTGGGTTCGCGATCGGCCTGCAAACTACCATCGGCAGCGACTGCGTGCAAAAGATCGGGGATAAGGAGATCGATGTCCCGGTAATGCAGCTGAAGGGAGGCCAGACTTGTGGGATCGTCACTCACGTAAAACGCGGCGCGCAACGGGCTGTAGCCTTGGGGAATCTTTCCCAACGCAGCAATCTGACGTCGGCGCGGCCGTGTGACGGCGCGTATTCGCAGCGTCGTGCGAACGGCGTGCAGCCCCTCCCCAACGTCTGGGCGCAGGATTTCAGGCAAGTCCGGCTTGCGGGAAACGTTGAGGAGAAAAACGATGAGAACCAGCGTGAACAGACCGCCAGCGATCTCGAGCGCGAGGCGCGTACGGCGCCAGCGACGCCTTTCTTCATCGTAAAAAATGGGCTTGCGTTCAGACATCCGGAGATTCCAAGCTAACGGTCCATCGGAAAGCTGTCAATGATCCTAAATAAGATGCGTGCGAACACCGCTATCGCTGTATGTCTGGGGCTGGGGTTGCGTCTCGTCTTTGTACTCAATTTTCCGGCCACGGATACCGGAGATGGGCCATTTTACATCGAGTTGGCGTGGAACTGGCTGAAAAAGGGCGTTTATGGCATCCCGATAAATGGGGTTCTGACGCCTGTGGACATGCGCGTGCCGGGCTACCCGGCCTTTCTTGCGGCCGTTTTCGCACTCGCGGGAAGATCCCAGCGCGCGGTAATGCTGGCGCAAGTAGCGATCGACCTCGCGACCTGCCTCTTGATCGCACTGATTGCTACCCTTCTGGCACGCCCGGAGTCGAGGCAACGCGTGGGAGTTGCGGCCTTATGGATGGCCGTCTTGTGCCCGTTCACCGCCGATTACACGGCGGTTGTCCTCACGGAAGCGCTTGTTACCTTCCTAACGGCGCTGGCGCTGCTTCTTCTGCTTGAAACGGAAGTCGGCCGGCCCTCCGGCTCGAAACATCCAGCTACTAACTGGGCGGTTTGGCTCTCGACCGGCGTGATCGCTGGATTTGGCGCGCTCGTCAGGCCCGAGACGCCGCTCGTTCTGGCGGCGGCCGGGATTGTGCTGATCGCGAAGTGGTGGCGACCGCGCGATTGGACCAAGCTTGTCCGCGCCGGGGCGCTGATGGCGGCGGGGCTCGTGTTGACTCTCGTGCCCTGGGCTGCGCGAAACTGGCGCAAGCTGCACGATGTGCAGTTCCTGGCGCCACGGTACAGTCAGTTACCGGGCGAGGTTGTTCCGCGCGGCTTCACGGCGTGGACGAACACATGGATGTGGCGCATGCGCGACGTTTATCTTGTCCCCTGGAATTTGAATGACGCCGAAATTTCAATCGACACCATCCCATCCAGCGCTTTCGATTCACAAGAAGAACGCGACCGCGTTTCCGCCATGCTCGACGAATACAACGACACGCTCACCGAAACGAACGAGATGGACGCGCAGTTTGCGGAAATCGCGCGCGAAAGGACCGAGCGGCATCCTCTCCGGACCTACCTGAAAATTCCGGCGTTGCGGTCGCTTACCCTGTGGTTCACCCCACGCACCGAATTGCTTCCGCTCGCCGGGCATTTGTTTCCCGTATGGCAGGAGTGGGATGAGGATCGCCCCGATTTCGTGATGACGTTATTGCTCGCGGCGATAAATGTAGCTTTTGTGGCCCTGGCGATCGCCGGCGCGTCCCGCGCTTGGCGACGCTCCGGCGTCGCATTTTTGTTGGTATTCGTGATTTTCAGGACGATTTTTTTCGCTTACTTCGCGGATACTCCAGAGCCGCGTTACGTCCTCGAGTGCTTCCCTGCCATCATAGCGCTTGGTGCTCTGACCTTCGAACACAGAGATCAGCGCTCGTCCATAGGTTCAGGATGAATCGTGAGTCGAGAGATTTCAGGGAATTTGCTCCTCACGCGATCCTCAAGGGCGGCCGTCAGGTCGTGAACTTCGGTAATCGGCAAACTGCCATCCATCAAGCAGTGACAGGAGACGAGAACCTTGTGCTCGACGGCGCGGGCACGTACTTCGTGGCAGTCGGCTAATTCTTTATATTCGGACTGCAGCGAGTTGAGGTAGCTTTGCACGGCCGTTTCGAGATCCCTCATCTTCTCGGCGCCGACGATATTAGCTCCGAGTGGCTCAATGTGGATATTGACGCGCGCTTCCGGATCGGTTTCGCGGCGAATATCTTCCTCAAGGTCGCTGGCCTGTCTGTGTGCCTGGATCAGGCTCTTTCGCTCATCTACTTCCAGATGAAGGTCGATGAACAAATGGCCCTCATATTGGTGCGCGGAAACTTCGTGTACTGCCAGACCGCGCCGCTGGGCGATTGCGCGAACCGTCTCAAAAAGATTTTCGCCGCTCCGGGCGCGTGGTTCCACATGCACCAAGACATCCGCCGGAACAATTTCCGCCACACGCCGTTCGATAAGCTCGGTCGCCGTGTGCGCCTGCTCAAGACTGGCCGTGCGGGGCACGCTAATTGTGACATCAACGAAATAGCGCTGCCCGGAGCGGCGCACGCGCACACGCTCTGTCTGCAACACCCCTTCCACTTCGTCAATGGCGCCCGCAATCTGCTCGCGCAGCCCCATCGGGGCGACATCCAGTAGAGCGTCGATCGTGCGCTTGCCAAGCCGCGAGCCGACCCAAATGATCACGCCGGACACGGCCAGCGCCGCCACAGCGTCAAGCATGGTAAGCCAGGGCATACCCAGGCGAATGCCGAGCCACGCCCCTCCAAAACCCAAGATCACGGCTAGCGTGCTCCACACGTCGGTGGAAAAGTGCAGCGCGTCCGCCTCCAATGCTTCGCTCGGATTGCGCCGCGCAACGCGCTTCAAGGCGCGCGCACGAAGCAAATCGATCAACAAGCACAGCCCGAGCACCAAGATTGCCGTGACACTTGGCCGCAAGACCGGAGCATGAAAAAGGAGGCGCTGGAATGCTTCCCAGATAATGTAAAGGGCCGTGACGATCAACAAGCCTGTTTCCACAAACGCCGAGAAACTCTCAAACTTCCCGTGGCCGTAAAGGTGCGTCGCATCAGCGGGTCTCTCGGCGACGCGAACCGAAAGATAGGTGATCACAGCCGCCACCAGGTCAAGAATGGAATGCAGCGCTTCGGATAAGATTCCCAAGCTGCCGGTGGCGACGGCCACGAGCACCTTCAGCGTAACGAGCACGATTGCCGACCCGACAGAGGCCAGCGCCGCCATGCGCTTTTCATTTGAGGAGGTGAGCTGCTTGTTCATGCGTGTCGATTATAGCGGTGTGATGCCTGCCCACCAATTTCAGAGCGCGTTCTAGGGGCGTAATCGGTACGCGTTTTAACGCTGAGCGTCCGCACTGTATAGTAGTTAATTGATCTTCAAACGAAACGAACGGGCAAGAACTGTGCAAAGCGTTGTGGAAACGCGGTGTTGAATAGGCCTAAGGGGCTGAAAGTTCGTCGTTCCCGCGCTCAGCCCTTGGTTTGGCTTCTCGCGTTGGTCCTCGCAATCCTTGCGATTGATGCGATATTCGTCGAGCCGTACCGCGTCCAGACCACTCATTACCAGATTCAGGGAGCGGTTACCGCGCCCCTGAAGGTCGCCCAGCTTAGCGATCTTCACACGCATGGCATTGGTCCGCGCGAGCGAAAGATGTTCGCGATTCTCGCGTCCCAGAAGCCGGACGTGATCGTGATTACCGGCGACAGCCTGGGCGGCTACGGCGGCACGTACCAGGAGTGTGCGAAGGTTTATTCGCAGTTGCACGCTCCTTTGGGCGTTTGGTTTGTGCGCGGCAACTGGGAGAACGATCATCCTATTCGGCCAGTCCGTCGTGAGCGCGAATTTTACGAGCATGCCGGCATTCACTTTCTGCTGAACGAGAATGCGGAGTTGCGACCTGACGTATGGCTCATCGGACTCAACGATCCGTCGAGCGGACCAGTTCATCTGGACGCCGCGCTGGATGGCGTGCCTGCATCCGCCTACAAGATCGCCATTTTTCATGCGCCGGGCTATTTCGGCCATATCGCGGGGCGTGTGAATCTAGTGTTGGCTGGTCACACTCACGGAGGGCAGGTTCGCATTCCGTTCGTCAAGCCTTTCTGGCTGCCGAAGGATTGCGGGCCATATCTCGCTGGATGGTATCAAGAAGATGGCTCGAGTATGTATGTGAATCGCGGCCTCGGCTGGTCGACTTTGCCGATTCGCTTTTTGTGCCGGCCGGAGGTCACAATCATATCTATCACTCCACCGGCCGATGGAGCCTGACCGCGGCCTGTGGCTAACGATTTTTCCGGTATGATGGAGTTTCCTGAAGATAGCACCTGAAAAGTCTTTAATAAACGAGGAGGCGCAGTTGATCGCACGTTATACGCGCGCGGGAATGGGCCGCGTCTGGAGCGAAGAGAACAAATTCCAGAAGTGGCTCGACGTTGAGTTGGCCGCTAGCGAGACGCTCGCCGAGGCTGGAATTGTGCCGCGGGAGGCGGCTGCTAAGCTGCGGGAGCGCGCTCGCGTCGATGTCACCCGGATCAATGAGATAGAGGCCAAGGTCCGCCACGACGTGATTGCCTTTACGATTGCCGTGCAGGAATCGGTCGGCGATCCGGAGGCGGCGCGGTGGCTGCACTACGGGATGACGTCAAATGACGTCGTGGACACGGCGCAAGCGCTGCTTTTGCGCGAGGCGTCGGAGCTGATCGAGAAAGGCATCGCGCGGCTGGGCGAAATTCTCGAGACGCGCGCCTGGGAATTCAAAGACACGCCCGAAATCGGTCGTACCCATGGGGTCCATGCCGAGCCGATCACGTTTGGCCTGAAAATCGCAAACTGGTATTCGGAAAATCGACGCGATGCCGCGCGCTTTGCGGCGGCCGCGCAACAGGTGGCGGTCGGCAAGATATCAGGCGCGGTGGGCACCTGCACGCATCTTGGCCCCGATATCGAGGAGAAAATCTGCGAGCGGCTGGGACTCGCCACGGCCCCCATCACTTCGCAGGTGATCGAACGCGACCGGCATGCTCAATACGTGAGCACGCTGGCGATTGTGGGCGCATCGCTCGAGCGAATCGCCCAGGAAATCCGTCATTTGCAGCGCACCGAAGTCCGCGAGGCCGAAGAACCGTTTGGCGGGGAGCAGCGGGGCAGTTCAGCCATGCCCCATAAACGCAATCCCGTTTCCAGCGAGCAAATCTGCGGCCTGGCCCGGGTTGTCCGCGCGAACTCACTGGCTGCGCTGGAAAATATAGCACTCTGGCACGAGCGCGATATTTCGCATAGCTCGGTCGAGCGCGTGATCCTGCCGGACTCGACAATTCTGCTCGATTACATGCTGCACCGCACCGCGGAAATCGTAGCGAATATGAAGGTTTTCCCCGCGCGCATGCTCCGTAACCTGAACGCAACGCAGGGGCTGGTTTTCTCAGGCCAGCTTTTGCAAGACCTGGTGGAACATGGGGCGGCTCGCGAAGACGCCTACAAATGGGTGCAGGGACACGCGATGGCAGCGTGGGAGAGCGAAACGAGCTTTCGCGATCGCGTTGCGGCAGACGAAAATATTCGGAAGTTCCTCGATGAAAAAGCGATCGCGCACACTTTTGATCTGAAGCGCCAACTGCGCGCAGTAGACGCGATCTTCGCACGCGTGTTCGGACGCACCACCGCGGCTGCTTCGGCGAAGAAATAAGAAATTGCCGGGCCGTTACTGAACGCGCTGGATGTAACGCCCTTCGGACGTATCGACCTTCACTTTGTCGCCCGTGCCGATGAACGGTGGGACGTTGATCACCAAGCCGGTCTCCAGCTTGGCCGGCTTCATCACGGCGCTCGCGGTCGCCTTCTGAATGCTCGGTTCCGTATCGACAACGGTGAGATCGACGGTATCGGGCAAAAGAACTCCGATCGCCTTGTCGTTGTAATACTCGATCTTTACGGGCATGTTCGGAATCAGGTAGTCCTTGGTATCACCGACCACGTCTTCCTGCAGCGCGAGTTGCTCATAATTCTCTGTATTCATGAAGTGATGGCCGTCGCCATCGCTGTAGAGATATTCGAACTCGATCTCGTCCACCACGACCTTGTCGACGGTTTCTTCCGCGCGGAACCGGTAATCCATCATCGAGCCGCTGCGCAGGTTGCGCATTTTCGTCTGCATCGAGCCGCGCTTGTTGCCGGGCGTGCGGTGGTCCACGCTATACACCACGTGAAGATCTCCTTCATGATTAATGATCATGCCGGGACGCAGTAATGTCGCCTTGATGTATGCCATTGCCTCTGAATTCTCCTCTGGAATTTGCCTCAGAGTCTCGCTGCCGTGGTAAGCCGTGAGCGGCGCGCATTCCGCGCAATGCGGAAGCTTCAATTATACGGAACGGCCGCTCGCCGGGTCAAACGAACGGTGCGAGTCGCGCGGCTCGGCCGTGATAGGCATCACAGCAAACGACAAAGCGTAAAATGATGCTTGCAGCAAGGAGGTTTTATGATTGAAAGACTCAAAGATCTTCCGCCCGGAATCGAAGGCGTACGAGCGATAGGCCTGGTCTCGAAGAGCGACTACGAAAAAGTCTTCCCGCCGATGCTCGATGAGGCGCGCCGTTACGGTCACCGCGTTCGATTTCTGTACGAGATTGGACCCGAGTTTGAGGGCTTCACCCCCGGTGCAGCTTGGGAAGACGCAAAAATCGGCATTAATTCGATGCGGCTTTTCATCGGCTGCGCCATCGTTACTGACCGCGCATGGATTCGGGATCTATCGCGCCTGAGCGCCTTCCTTACGCCCTGTCCTGTTGAAGTCTTCGCGACCCAGGACCGCGATAAGGCACTCGCTTGGCTGAACTCAATCCCTGAAGAGTCAGGGATTTCGCACCGGCTTTTGCCGGATTCGGGTGTGATTGTCGTTGAGGTGAAGCATGCTTTGACCGCCCAAGATTTCGACGCTCTGTCCTTCACGGCCGATGCCTGGATCGAATCGCACGGAGGCCTGCAAGGGATCGTGATTCATGCGCGCGAATTTCCGGGATGGGAAAATCTCGGCAGCCTCGTACGGCACATCCAATTCGTGCGCGATCACCATCGCAACGTGAAGCGAATTGCCCTTGCCGCCGACGTTAAGTTCGCGAGCCTGGCGCCGAAAATCGCCGAGCATTTCCTCAACAGCGAAGTGAAGCGCTTCGGATACGACGAACTCGATCAGGCAATAGCCTGGGCCGGGGCCGCAGCGAAACAACACGCCGCGTAGCCAAGCAATCCGGGCGTCGGGCGTTATTCCACCGGGCCGGCGTGGATCGCGTTGATCACGGCATCCACCAGTGGCTGCGACCCCGCCAGCATAGAGGTCGGATCATGGCGATACTGGACCATTGTGCGATAGAGGGTGTCAGCAATCTGGTAATTAATGCCCCAACCCGCCAGATAGCTTAGGCGAAGATCGCCATCATGGTTGATCTGCGCCCCCCGGATCCACGGCTCAAGGTCAGCCGCATTACCGGTGTAGGCGGAGAGCAAGTCAGGGAGCGAGTGCACGTCGATGTCCACCAGCGAAGCGCGCACCTTGTCGTAATCAGGGCGCTTGAGCCGGTCTTGTGCTGCATCGACGTCGATTTTCAAGGGTTCGACTTGGCCGAGGAATACCATGTCATAACCTTCGCCATCGCGATTATTCGCCCAGATCGTGCCGTTCGGAAAGGCTCGGAAAAACGTTGCCAGTTCGCTCTTGATCGTTGGCTCCGATGTCTCATAAAGCGGAACGTAAAGCGTGAAAAATCCGCCCGGATTCAAGTGCTGTTTCACCACGTTGAAATATTCCTCGGAATAGAGCGCCGCAGTACCCTTCACAAACACATCCAGCGGATCCGACGCGATGATGTCGTACTTGTCCGTGGTCGTCAGCAGAAAATGACGTGCATCGTCATAAACGATGTTCGTTCTCGGATCGTCTTTTACGTCATAGTTCTGCGCGCCGAAGAAATAGGTGGAGTTCGGTGGAATCACCGGCTCGATTTCGCAGATTGTGATGCTCTTCACAGTGGGATAGCGCGTGAACGTGCCCGCCGACACTCCCGCCCCAAAGCCGATGCCGAGAATCTTCTGCGGATTCGGGTGCAGCACTGCCGGCAGTTCGCCGACCATGCGCTGCAGCTTCATGTCTGGTTCCTCGGTCGTAGCCTCCACGTGCCCATTTACGTTGACGTAGATTGCGCCATCATCCCAGCGCGTATAAGCGACGGACGAATTGCGCCCTTCGATCATCTTCAGATCGGTGGATTGGCCCGCCCAGCTGGCCATAAATCGCCCGTACGCAACCAGTTGCGTCGGAATTGCGCTCACGGTCACGGCAAGAAAAGCCACGGCTGCAAGCGATAAACCTGCCGCGATTGCCATTCCCATCGAACGACGCAAATACGGAAAAAGCACGAGCACCCCGCTCGCCGCAGACACGATAATCAGCAAACGCTCGGTGTTTTGGGAACCGATCCACGGAATCAGCGTCAGGCTCACAGCCAGGGCGCCAACAATCCCGCCCAGTGTATTCGCCGCATAAATGCCGCCGGCCACCTTGCCCGAATCCTCATCCGGCCGTGCCACCGCAGCGCACGCCAGCGGAAAGCTGGCGCCCCAGAAAAGAGTAGGGGGCAAGACGGCATAGATCACGCGCTTCAGGTCGAGCGAATACATTCGCCAGCTATCGAGGGTCGTGATCACGTCATCATTCCACCACGGAAGCGAATGAATCATGGTGTACGCAGTCCAGGCGATGCCCACTGTCAATAGGATTTGCGACCAGCCTAACGCGACCGCCGGATTCATTTTGCGTAGCGCTTGGGAGCCCGCCCAGCTTCCGATAGCGAGCCCTGTAAGGAATACCGCCAGGATGATCGAGAAGACATAAACGGTGGCGAGCAGCTCCATCGCCAGCGTGCGAGTCCACACGACTTCCGCACCGAGAGCCGTCGCACCGGAAAGAGCGATCGTCACATAAACTTGCCAGGGACGGTCCGCGATTTCTCCGGAAGCTGCGGGAGACTTTTCGGCAGTCGCATCCAGACCCGCACTGGACGGAGTAGCGCCGGCAACGAGCAGACTAAGCCCGGCCACCGCCAAGTTGATCGCGACAGCCACGTAAGTAGCCGTCGCCATGTTGAAAACGCGAAGAAGATAGAAGCCGGCGAGCAAGCAGCCGAAGACAGCGCCGGCCGTATTGCCCCCGTAGAGATATCCCCACCACGAAACGCCTTCCGGTGAACCTTCAATCCAGCGTGTGATTGCCGGGAGCGAGCCTCCCATCAGAATTGTCGGCGGTAGCATGCAAATTGCCGCGAGCAAGCCGCGTAGGAGCATTCCGGGCAGGCCGTGTTCAGCGCCGGATATGTATGCGCGGTTCAAATACGGCAAGCTTAGCTGAACGAAAACGGCGAAAACTGCAATCCCCATTTCAAGAAACGCGTACACCTTCAGCGGATGCTGGCTCAGGCGAAGCCGCGGCAGCCAGATGCTGCCGATGCACAGCCCGCCCATGAACGTCGCCAGCAAAATGCCTAGCGAAACAGACGTCGAGCCGATCGCAAGCTGCAGCAGTTGGTACCACACGACCTCATAAATGAGCGCCGAACAGCCGCTCGCCGCGAAAAGCAGCATCAGCACAGGCAAAAACTTACGCGCATCGGTCGATGTGCGCGCGTCCGCGTGCGTCATTGTCGAAATAGCCGTATTCAAGGGTTTGCTCCGGCCGCGTAGCCTATCACGGTTCTCCGAACGCGGCCATAAAATCAGGATCGCTGAAGGAACCGGGTGCGAAGCCTGCAGCAACTTCGACGTAGGCCCGGCAACCTGCGTTTCATCCGTGCTCGTGCTTAGGCCGCCGCTTAGGTGGTACAATCCCCGACCGCACACGGAGCGAGGTGGCAAGCTTCGACGTTCGCCAATTGCGCGCGGCGTCGGCAACTTCCTTACTGCCGTCAAATCAGCGAGATCAGGAGATAAGCATGCGGACGATCAAGGGGCCGGCAATCTTTCTGGCCCAATTTGCAGGAGATGCAGCGCCATTCAACAATCTGGATTCCATCACCAAATGGGCCGCCGGATTGGGGTACAAAGGTGTGCAGATCCCCACCTGGGACGCGCGCCTTTTCGACTTGAAAAAGGCCTCTGAGAGCAAAGCATATTGCGACGACCTGCGCGGCACCCTGCAAAAGAATGGCGTCGAGGTCACAGAACTTTCCACGCACTTACAGGGCCAACTCGTAGCCGTTCATCCGGCTTACGATACGCTTTTTGACGGCTTTGCAGCCGAATCCGTCCGCGGCAATCCAAAGGCTCGCCAAAAGTGGGCCACCGAACAGGTCATCATGGCCGCGAAAGCCTCAAAGAACCTGGGCTTGCCGCATCACGCGACTTTCTGCGGCGCCCTTGCCTGGCCTTATCTATATCCTTGGCCGCAGCGCCCTGCTGGTCTGGTCGAGGCTGCGTTCGACGAACTCGCGAAGCGTTGGAAGCCGATCCTGGACGTCTTTGACGAAAATGGCGTCGATGCCTGTTTTGAAGTTCACCCTGGCGAAGACGTCCACGACGGCGCCACGTTTGAAATGTTCCTTGATCGCCTCAAGGGCCACAAGCGCTGCAACCTGCTCTTCGACCCGAGCCACTTTGTGCTGCAACAGCTCAATTACCTCGAATATATCGACCTCTACCACGACCGCATCAAGATGTTCCACGTGAAGGACGCCGAATTTAATCCCACCGGCCGACAAGGCGTTTACGGTGGCTTCCAATCCTGGGTGAATCGCGCCGGCCGCTTCCGTTCCCTCGGCGATGGCCAAGTCGATTTCGCCGGCATCTTCTCCAAGCTCACGCAATACGATTTCCCAGGATGGGCCGTCATGGAATGGGAGTGCTGCATCAAGAGCTCGGATCAAGGAGCACGCGAAGGCGCGCCCTTCATCAAAAAGCACATCATAGAAGCAGCGACGAGGGCTTTTGACGATTTCGCGGGCGCCGGCACCGACGACGCGGCCAACCGCAAGCTCCTAGGAATCAGCTAGGAACTGGCTGAGTTCAGTTTTAAAGACTCATCTCATCGCGGGCGAGCGTGACGTGCAACCCTCGCCCTGAAATTTTAAAGGAGATTGGAAAATGGCTAAGAGACTTCGTACGGCCGTGATCGGAACCGGCTTCGTCGGTCGCGTTCACCTGGAAGCGATTCGCCGGCTGGGATTTGTTGATGTTGCCGCAATCGTCGATCCCAACCTGGCTACCGCCCGCAAGTATGCCGATGAATTCGGCGTGGAACGTTGCGAGGCGGACATGAAAAGCGTGCTTGCCGATCCCTCGATCGACGCCGTGGAAATCTGTACGCCCAACACGTTCCATGCCCCGATGTCAAAGGAAGCGCTGCTCGCCGGCAAACATGTGCTGTGCGAAAAGCCTCTGGCCACGTCTGCCAGCGCCGCGGCGGAATTAGTTCAGATAGCGGCCCAGAAGAAGCTGAGAAACTGCACCGCTCACAATTTGCGTTACTACCCGCTCGTCCAGCACATGCGCCGCATGGTGGAAGCGGGCGATCTCGGCGAGATCATCGTCGTTCAGGGCACCTATTCGCAGGATTGGCTGCTTCTGGATACGGATTACAACTGGCGCATCGAGTCCAAAGAAAATGGCGCGTCCCGCTGCATGGCCGACGTGGGCTCGCACTTCTGCGACATGACCGAGCACGTCACCGGAAAACGCATCACCGAAGTCTGCGCCGATCTTTACACCTTCTACAAAACTCGGCGCAAACCCAAGGGTCAGATCGAAGCTTTTGCAGGCAAGGCGCTTCCGCCCGATGCCTACACTTCCTATCCGGTCGATACCGAAGATATGGGCACGGTTATCTTCCGCATGGACAATGGCGCACGAGGCTGCTATTCGGCCAGCCAGGTTTCCGCCGGCCGCAAGAATCACCTCAGGATCGAAATCTACGGCACCAAGGCCGGCGTCGCATGGAACCAGGAGCGTCCGGACGAACTCTGGATCGGCAAACGGGATTCCGCCAATGAGACGATGATCAAGGATCCCTCCCTACTCAAAGGCGATGCCCGCAACTTCGCCGACCTTCCGCAGGGCCATAGTGAGGGATACGACGACACCTTCAAGCAAATGCTGCGCCGCTTCTATAGGTCCATTCTCGATCCTTCGGTAACGCCCGAATATCCGCAATTTGCCGACGGGTTGCGTCAGCTGACAATTCTCGAAGCGGAACTAGCCAGTAACCAGAAGCACGGCTGGGTCGAGGTTCGCTGAACCCGCGTGGAGCTACCCCGGTAGCTCGGTCGTCCTTCGCGGCTGCTGTTGCCACATCCTTCGGGACGAGCTTCGCGTCCAACGCGAACGTTCGTCCCGAAGCACGATACAAGTTTCGCTGTCGCGGCCTGCTCGATAGTGTAGCCTCACTACTATTTACGTAGTTTAGGAATGCCCCGCTTGCTGAAGCTGCCCGTTCCTGACGATAGTTTTGCTCCCTCCAGCGATTAGTGGTGTGCGCCGAATCTAGCCGCCAGCCCGTCACTCGGTGTCGGACTGTTTTCGCCCTAACCCTAGCGTTTTCATCAAAACTCGTCTTCCAGCCCGTCACTCAGCTGGCATGCCTGGAGGATACGCGCACGGCGTTTTGCTCCGTCGGATTGAACTTCGGATGTTGTCAGAACGCAAATGAATTCTTGACATCCGAATCACCCGGCGATAGCGTCCGCGTCAGTTCCGTTTGCGGGGTGACGCTATGCATCGCACCAAGATCATTCAGCTCGTTCTCGTGATTGCGGCTTTGGCCGCCACTAGCTTTGGCGCGGGCGGCATTGCGCCGCCGCAACCGGTAAAAATCGAGCGCCTCGATCCCGCCATCAACACCGTCATTCCCGCGAACGCGACTCTGCAGCAGGTCGCCACCGGCTATACCTGGACCGAAGGGCCGATCTGGATTCACGCCGGCTATCTGCTCTTTGCGGACATCACAAGCAACAGCATCCGCAAAGTGACCGCGGATGGCCTGCCCAGCATCTTCATGCAGCCCAGCGGCTACAAGGGCTCTGCGCCCTATGGCGGCCCGGAGCCGGGTTCCAACGGCATGACGCTGGATAGCCGCGGCCGCCTCACCGTGGCGGGCCACGCGCAACGCGACGTTTGGCGCCTTGAATCGCTCGCGCCAAACGCGCAAATCACCATCCTTGCTGATTCCTACCAAGGCAAGAAGCTCAATAGCCCCAATGACCTCGTTTATCGCTCCGATGGCTCGCTCTATTTCACCGATCCCCCCTATGGCCTGCGCACGCAAAAAGATACGGATCCCGAGAAGCAGCTGCAAATAAACGGCGTTTATCGCATTCCCGGCGCCATGCAGCAATCGCCCGGAGCGCCGCCTGCGCGCGCGAAATTGCAGCTTCTGATCAAGGACCTGCCGCGCCCGAACGGCATCGCCTTTTCGCCCGACGAAAAGTATCTTTACGTCAGTAATACCGAACCCAAGAAACTGTGGATGCGATATCGCGTCCTTCCCGACGGCAGCGTCACCGACGCCAAAGTCTTCGGCGACGCCACTTCCGATAATCGCATCGGCTCGCCCGACGGCATCAAGGTCGACCGCAGCGGCAATCTCTACGGCGCCGGGCCCGGCGGCGTCTGGATTTTTTCGCCCGCGGGCAAGCACATCGGAACCATCGACATGCCCGAGCGCATGTCTAACCTGAACTGGGGTGGCGCCGATGGCCGCACGCTTTACATTACGGCCAGCACCAGCCTCTATCGCATCAGGCTGAAAATCGCAGGCGTTCGGCCTTAGCTTTTTCCTCTTCCGACCGCGATTGGGGTTCTCGTCGCCCTTTGTTTTCAATCGCCCGGATCGATTTTAGTTTATTGGTTTGCGACTAGGAGCAGTGCGGAGTAACTGTAGAATAGCCCGGTCGGAGTTGGACACGAGTTAAGGGGACCCGCAGAATTGGACGCGAACTGTTGCATTGCCGAGTACTCTTATTGCGACAATCGGGTTCAGCTGGCCAAGCGGAGACGGGGACAGTCCGACGAGGAATGGCCCAACGGAAACTCATCCCCCCCGAGCGACCGAATCAATTGTCGGGCCAACGAGAAATCGGGGGTTTTGACACAACACTCCCTGTCGATAAGGGTTGAAACGCAAAGGAGAACAAGGGGGTTTTTGTAGTTTTCCAGTGTCTGCGAATATTTTAGAATTAAAGGTAGTTCCCGCTGTGGGCGTGTAGCTCAGCTGGGAGAGCACCTGCTTTGCAAGAAGCAGGGCCAATCCACTAAGTGCCGCATCTGGTGTCGCTTACGCGGAACCGCGCGGTGCAATCAACCCCTTGAATTGGACTGTAGTTGGACCGA
>DATJOL010000144.1:0-137793 GCA_035507075.1 Candidatus Aquilonibacter sp.
ACAGCGAGTTTACTATCGATTAGAAATTTGGATCTATTGCAAATACAGGGGTTGCGGCGTTTTCTAATCGCAGCGATATCGATTAGAATCGGCCGGTTTTGGTGCGTTTGGGGGTGGTCTCGGGCGCGCAGGGTGGTGCCTTTTGCCTGAAGATTAGCACCTGCGGCCACGGTTGGCATGACTTAAATTTGAGAGCGTAGTTTACCACAGGTTGACGTCCCGTGTCAATATCTAAATGTGTGTCAGATTTGACACAGTGGCCCCAGGATCGGGGAGGTCGAGGATGCAGAGGACGCAAAGGAGGCAGAGGAGAAAAACGCCTGGATGGGGACGGTCACGGTGCGACGCTTCTCATCGCTGCAAATTTGGCCGCTTAAAAGGGCCTTATTTCGCCTTAAAAGCGGCCTTTTGCACGTTAAATCTGCATACTTACACGTTAGCTTTTCGTGCGCACGGCCGTGACGCTCCGGCTTCTTAGCGCTGCTGTGGTTGTAAACGTACTAGAACTCAACTTGGTCTGTTTGCCCGTCTCACAGAGGGGCTGGCCAGATTCTAGAGCCAAGTTCCAGTCAGCGACATCCCAGCTATGAAGTTGGCCGCTGCGAGCAGCCAGAGTTGCAGCAGCACAAGGCTTATCGCAAACCACCGAACTCCCTTCATCTTCCACGTCCAATAACTCCCGAGCGCCAGGGAGAAAAGAAGGAGAGCGTCCTCAGTCAACAGCGCTCTGTGGTTTGGGCCAGGGAAGTGCGGCTGCTGCCAATCCACTGCGCCTACAACTGCGACCGCCAGCGTCACCGGAAACGCGAAGAATTGGACGATGGCTATCGGGTAGGTTCGTTTCACAACGGGATTCCTGAGTGGGTGTTGAAGGATTACGGAACTAAAAAAGTTGAGTCCCAACAACAAGCTGATATATGCGAAAGGGGGCGTATAGATAAATTCGAGGCTCCAACGCAGATATGTCCAAAACTCCAGACCGAAGCTGGTCATACCTCGAATTTGACGAGTATCGCTCTCATTTGCCACGAGAGAGTTAGGCTATGTGCCCAGTACTTCACCATACGAGAGATTCTACTTGCCCGGGCTGAGTTTCTCAGGACCTTACAGCAGATACGTGGCGGTCAGTTCGGCGAAGGCTTGTTCACGCGATCGATCACAAGGAGTTCCCCCGCCGCTCGGGCCGATTGCAGTTTTAAACCGAGCTGTTCTTGTAGGGCCGTGAAAATCGATGGACCCGCGACTGCAATCGGGTCACTGTCGGAGTGGCGAAACAAGGGCGAGTTCCCGTCGGGAACATACTCCAGATGGAAGTCGAACAACCCAGAAATTTCCGTTTTATTGACGATTGGGCGGTCCACGGCATCCCTCAACGTCCTTTGACAGAAGTCATCGAGGCTCATCGCGTGCGAATCAACGGTGATGATTCCATCTTGAAATGTGCCTTGGTTGCGGCAGTAATTTACATCCGGGGAAAGCGCTGCGATCTCCTGCTTCGAGAGGCTTAGAAAATCCATCGGGACACAACTGCCCTTTTTGAACGGCTTCAGCTTTGGACCTCCTTTAGCCACGGTCAACTCATACACCGCAACCTCTCTGGCTTCTCGGTGAATCCTAAGTCCAAACCGATCCTCCAACAGTGCCTGGAGCATGGGTCCTTGCATCATCTCTATCTTCTCTGGAGCTTGAGTCGTCGCCTCGATCGTATAGCGGCCGGAATTGATCCACGAAGGTCCTCCTTCGATGGGAATTTGTGCGGTCACGTTGGCTGTACCGTCCGCGAAGAGAACGTACGCTATATTGATCAGTCCTTTCACTGTTTGACACTGAATGCTGAGTCTTTCCGGAGATGAGTTTCCGCCTCCGGCTCTGACCCCCGGCGGGATATCGGCTTGGCAAGGTTTTACGGAGGCGACTTCGAACTTCGGTGTGGACGCAACCGATTGGGCTAAAACCGCCGGCGGTTTTGTCATCCCGGTGAGGGCACCAGCAGCGAATGCCGCGATGCCTACAGCTGCAACAGTCACTCTACTGGCGAGGCACATCTGGATCTCTCTCGGGTCCGCCCAACGCACGGCAGAACGAGCACCCCTGGCACGAGAATATTATTACGCCCGTCTTCCCATTTCAAAAAGACGCGGCTGCAGCGCATAGTACCACACCGGATTTTGGCGGTGGGCCGGGCGCCGCAAGAGCAAAATTCAAGGGCGAAAAGCACCCGCCCAAAAGGCGACCCTAAGAAACCAAAGCAAAGGCTGCCCGACCGAAAGGCGGGTCTGCTACGAAGGCAAATTCAGAAGCGCCGCGCTGGAAGGCAGCGCTACGACATAGCGAGCCAGCCGCCATAAAAGCAAAGCGGAAAGCTGGACGCCTTGCGCAAAAGTGGCCACCCTTCGCACAGCCGTTCGGGGTGAATCTTTGGCAGGAGGCGCGAAAGATTCAGAATCGCGGTTGACACGGGCTCATCACTAGTTTAGAAGGGGCCATGCGTTCGGCACCACAGCACCGGGCGCGCGACCTTTTCGAGCAGGCATACCGCGCGCAGATGAAGGGCGAACTCAGCCGCGCCGTGGAATTATATAAGGATTCGCTGGAGATTCATCCGACGGCGGAAGCGCACACTTATCTCGGCTGGACTTATCACGACCTGGGAAAAGCGGAAGATGCCATTGCGGAATGCAAGCGCGCGATAGCACTCGATCCGGATTTTGGGAATCCTTACAACGATATCGGCGCGTATTTGATTGCCTTAGGCCAGTATGATGAAGCTATTCCGTGGCTGGAGCGCGCGATCGCGGCGCCGCGGTATGGCCCGCGGCATTATCCGCATTTCAATCTTGGGCGCACGTATTTTGCGAAGCAGATGCTGCGGCGTGCGCGGGAATGTTTCGAGAAGGCGCTGGAGATCGAGCCGGAATACGGGCTGGCCCGGCAGGCGGTGGAGAGCCTGCGGCGGATGGTGAATTAAACTCGCAAAATTGGATGCGCCCCGCGGGAGAGAAAGCCGGGCACGAATTACAGCGGCAGGCCTAATCCCATTTGCGAATGCCCAGCTGCTCAAGAGCGACGAGATAAACGAACTCGCTTCCGTAGACGAGATACCTGCGCCACAAACGCCGCGGTTCCTGCAGGAGACGGAAGAGCCACTCGAAGCCATGCTCCTGCATCCAACGTGGCGCCGCCTGCTTCCTTAATCCTCCGTGAAAATCGAAAGCTGCGCCGACGCCGACCAGAACCGGAGCGGTGAGGCGGTGGCGGTGCTCGAACATCCAGCGCTCCTGCTTCGGAGTGCTGAGACCGACCCACACGACGTCTGGACGCGACCGGTTTATGCGCGCGGCGATTTCAGCGATCCACGTTTTGCGGAACCTGTGGAACCATAGCATTGCGGCGACGACGGCGGTTGCCGCGCGCGATCCGCGATAGCAGCCGTGGCGGATGCCGCGCCAAAGGCTGCGATCGAGGCACTCCTCGCATACCTGACCGTTGCGGAAGAATGTGGCGGCGGGGCAACAATAGACGGTAATTGTGCAGAGTCTGGACCACGGGTATTTGCGCGTCGCCACACGCGTAGTAAACCGCCGGGGAAACGAGGGGGAAGGTGTTGTGGAGATGGATGACGTAGACTGCGAATCGTTCCGGCGACCTCCTGCGCGCGAACGATCTGCCTCCTGTAAAAACTCATGAGATGGAGAGAATCGAGAACGATCACGCTGTTCATCCGGCAAGCTTCATCAGCAGGGCCTTCGGGCGAAGGAAGAGCTGATGAGACTCGAAATTCCGGTCTCTTTGTAAGAATGTGGGCAACGGACTGGCCGAGCAAACGATTGCAGCAATATATGAACACCCTGGTCTTTTGTGGCACGAAGAAAGCTCCGCATATGAGCAGGATGGGCTGAAGAATAGCTTCCGAGTGGAGGCGATTCGGTGCAATCCAGCGGAACACTTAGTACGTGACAGAACTTCGCGAAGCGGCTGCGGGAAGGAAAAGACGGTATGACTCCGGCGGGCTTTCACCTTACGTCAAGCGGCGTTGCTACGCGGATCGCAGATATTCGTCGATTGCTCGCGCGGCGCTGCGGCCCTCTGCGATCGCCCACACAACCAGCGATTGACCGCGTCGCATGTCTCCGGCGGAGAAAACTCCGGGCGTCGAAGTGACGTAATTTCCCTTCGTAGCGACGTTGCCGCGCGAATCGAGCTCAACGCCGAATTGCTCCAGCATTCCCTGTTTCACCGGACCAGTGAATCCCAGCGCAAGAAGAACCAGATCCACTTCGATTGCGAATTCGGTTCCCGGCACCGTCTCGAATTTCGGCGGCGGACCTACACGAATGCCATGCAACTCTTTGACGTTACCGTGTTCGTCGCCAGTAAATTTCGTTGTGCCGGCAGCCCAATCGCGAGTGCCACCCTCTTCATGAGCGCTTTCGGTGCGGAGTTGAAGCGGCCACAAGGGCCAGGGCGTGCTGTGGTGCCGCTGCTCCGGAGGCATAGGCATGATTTCAAATTGCAAGACTGACGTGGCGCCTTGCCGATGACACGTGCCGAGACAATCGGCTCCGGTGTCGCCTCCGCCAATGATGACGACTCGCTTGCCGGTGGCAACGATCTGATCCCGCACGTCGTCACCCGCAATTTGCTTATTCTGCTGCGGCAGAAAATCCATGGCAAAGTGAATGCCGTTCAGTTCGCGCCCGGGCACTTTTAAATCTCTCGGGTGTTCCGCACCGCCGGCCAGCAATATCGCGTCAAAATTCTTGCGAAGGTCTTCGGGCAGCACATCGCGCCCTACATGCGAATCCGTGCGAAACACGACGCCTTCAGCAACCATTTGATCAAGCCGACGATCAAGAACATTCTTTTCCATCTTGAAATCGGGGATTCCATACCGCAGCAAGCCGCCGATCCTATCGGCTTTCTCAAAAACGGTGACGAGATGACCGGCGCGGTTGAGTTGCTGAGCAGCGGCCAGCCCCGCCGGCCCTGAACCCACCACGGCCACGCGCTTTCCGCTGCGCGTCTCAGGCGGCTCGGGCTTGATCCAGCCGTGTTTCCAAGCGTGCTCTACGATCGTCTTCTCGATCAGCTTGATGGCGACCGGCGGCTCGTTGATGCCGAGGACACAAGCAGCTTCACAAGGCGCCGGGCAAATGCGGCCGGTGAACTCGGGAAAATTGTTCGTCGAATGCAGCACGCGAATGGCTTCTCTCCATTCGTCGCGGTACGCCAGATCATTCCAGTCGGGAATGATGTTGTTGACAGGGCAGCCTGTGTGGCAAAACGGGATGCCGCAGTCCATGCAGCGAGCGGCCTGCGTGCGCACGCGGTCTTCCGGAAAAGGCTGGTAAACCTCGAAATAGTCCTTAACTCGCTCTGCGACGGCCCTCCGCGGCGGGGTTTCGCGGGCATACTCCTTAAATCCGGTGACCTTACCCATGGATTAGCCGCCCCATCCCGATTCCGGTGGGATGCGCCGCCGCAGGAGCAGTACGCGGCAATCCAAGGACTCGCTTGTATTCGTAAGGAAACACTTTCACGAACTTAGGCAGCGTGGCTTCCCAATTTTGCAGAATGGATTTCGCCTGGGGACTGCCCGTCAATTCGGCGTGACGGGAAATCAATCCATGAAGCAGCATGATGTCCTTGTCGCTTGAAACGTCTTCGAGATCGACTTCGGTTCGATTGCAACGAACGGGTGCGAAATCGCCGTCGTGATCGAGAACGTAGGCGATACCGCCCGTCATACCCGCAGCGAAATTGCGTCCGGTGTTCCCAAGCACGACGACCAGGCCGTTGGTCATGTATTCGCAACCATGGTCGCCAACGCCTTCGACGACCGCAGTTGCGCCGGAGTTGCGCACCGCAAAGCGTTCGCCGGCCATGCCGCCAAAAAAGGCTTCGCCGCTGGTCGCTCCATACAAGCAGACGTTGCCGATCAAAATATTCTCTTCGGGCACGAAGCTGGAATTTTTGGGGTGATAAATGACAAGCCGGCCCCCGGAAAGCCCTTTGCCGACGTAATCATTGGCGTCACCCTCCAGAGTGAGGGTTACTCCTTTAGAGAGAAAAGCGCCGAAGCTCTGGCCGGCACAGCCGGTGAAATGGATCTTAATGGTATCGTCGGGCAGGCCAGCCGAGCCATAACGTCGCGCAATCTCCCCGCTCAGCATCGTTCCTACCGTTCTGTGGACATTCTTAATTTGCGTCTTCAGTTCTATAGGTTTGCGGCTCTCAATCGCTTCCTGCGCCATCACAATTAGCTTGCGGTCGAGCGCGTTTTCGAGACCGTGATCCTGAGCGATCAAACTGCGCCTGCCGACGTGGCTGGGAACCGGCGGATCGTAAACCACGGCCGAGAGATCGATCCCCTTGGCTTTCCAATGATCCACATCGGAGCGCTGAACCAGGCATTCGACTCGGCCGACCATCTCGTTCATGGTCCGGAAACCGAGCTCAGCCATGATCCTTCGCAGGTCTTCGGCCACGTAGAAGAAGAAATTGATCACGTGCTCGGGCTGGCCCTGGAATTTCTTGCGCAAATCAGGATCCTGGGTGGCGATTCCCACAGGGCACGTATTCAGATGGCACTTGCGCATCATGATGCAGCCCATCGAGATCAGCGCTGAAGTGGAAAACCCAAACTCCTCGGCGCCGAGCAGCGCCGCGACGGCTACATCGCGGCCGGTCTGCAATTTGCCGTCGACCTGGAGCTTGACGCGGCTGCGCAAATCGTTGAGCACCAGGACCTGCTGCGTTTCGGAAAGCCCAAGCTCCCAAGGGACACCGGCGTGGCGAATCGAACTGATGGGCGAGGCGCCGGTTCCACCGTCGTAGCCGCTGATGAGTATGACGTCCGCGTGAGCCTTGGCGACGCCGGCCGCCACTGTCCCGACTCCGGCTTCCGCGACGAGCTTCACGGAAATGCGGGCGCGCGGATTCGCGTTTTTCAGGTCATGGATAAGCTGCGCCAAATCCTCGATTGAATAAATGTCGTGATGAGGAGGCGGCGAAACCAAACCGACACCGGGGATCGAATGGCGCACACGGGCGATTTCATTATCAACTTTGTGGCCGGGCAGCTGGCCGCCTTCGCCGGGCTTCGCGCCCTGGGAAATTTTGATCTGTAGATCGTCGGAATTCACGAGGTAATTGATTGTGACGCCGAAACGCGCCGACGCCACCTGCTTGATCGCGCTCCGGCGCAAGTCGCCATTGGGGTCGGGGCGGAAACGCGATTCATCCTCACCGCCCTCGCCGGTGTTCGACTTGGCGCCCATGCGGTTCATGGCGATTGCCAGTGTCTCGTGCGCTTCCTTGCTGATAGAGCCGAATGACATTGCGCCGGTGGCAAAGCGCTTCACGATTTCCGAGGCCGGCTCGACTTCCTCCAACGGCACTGGAGACTCGGCAGGCTTGAAGTCGAACATACCGCGAAGCATGAGCAAATCGCGATTCTGTTCGTTCACGAGCTTGGCGAATTGTTCGTAGGTATCGAATCGCGATTCGCGCACGGCGTGCTGCAATTTGCTCACGGTGAGCGGGTTGAGCAGGTGCCGCTCGCCGTTCACGCGATATTGATACTCGCCGCCGATGCGGAGTTCGGTTTCCGACTCGCTCGGCGCGTGCATCGCGAATGCATGCTTCATTAGGGCTTCGCGGGCCAGCACGTCGATGCCGACGCCCTCGATACGGGACGCGGTGCCCGTGAAATAGCGCTCCACGAGCGAGCGATTCAGGCCGATGGCCTCGAAGATTTGCGCGCCCTGATAACTCTGCAGGGTGGAAATCCCCATTTTTGAAAACGTCTTGAGAAGGCCTTTGTCGGTGGCCTTCATATAGCTCTTGAAGACTTTGTCCCAGGTATACTCAGCGGGAAAATGCCGGTCCCTCCAGAGATCCTCAAGCGTTTCGATCGCAAGGTAGGGGTTCACGGCGCTTGCGCCGTAGCCAAGCAGTAACGCGAAGTGCATGATTTCGCGCGGTTCGCCGGACTCGACAATCAGCGCCACCTGATTGCGAGTTTTTTCCCGAATCAAGTGGTTATGCACGGCCGAAAGAGCGAGCAAACTCGGTATCGGCGCTTTTTCGTGATTCACTCCCCGGTCCGAGATAATCAGCAGCGTGTAACCGGATTTGATCGCCGCCGATGCGCGCTGGCACAGATCCTCAACCGCCTTTTCGAGTTCGGGTTCGCCGCCGGATACGGCAAAGTGAGCGGGCAGCGTGGTTGCCAGGAAATCGCCCCATTTTACGCTCCGCAATTTCTCCAGACGCCAATTGGAAATAATCGGGTGCCGCAGCTTGAGCGTGTGGCAATTCTTTGGGGTTTCATCGAGAATGTTCCCCTCGCAGCCTATATAGGAATTGAGGGACATCACCAGGTCTTCCCGAATCGGATCGATAGCCGGATTCGTTACCTGTGCGAATGTCTGCTTGAAATAGCTGAACAGCAGTTGCGGCTTTTCCGACAAACACGCTAACGGCGTGTCAACTCCCATCGAACCGATCGGCTCTTCGCCTTTGAGCGCCGCAGGCTGCAATATCGTCTTCAGGTCTTCGTCGGTGTATCCGAACGCGCGCTGACGCATCAATATGGTTTCGTGATTCGTCGGCAGCACGTGGCTGGGACTCGGTAAGTGGTCGAGGGTGATCTGATTCTCCCTGACCCATTTCGCGTACGGACGGCGAGATGCGAGCTGCATCTTCACTTCTTCGTCCGAAATCAGGCGCTTCTGCTCGGTATCGACGAGAAGCATGCGACCCGGCGCCAAGCGGCCCTTCATGCGCACGTCTTCCGGCTTGATCGGCAAAACACCCGCCTCGGACGCCATGACGACCAAGCCATCGTTCGTGACGAGATACCGCCCCGGCCGCAGACCATTACGATCGAGCTTTGCGCCAACTACGCGGCCGTCAGTAAAAACGACTGCCGCCGGCCCGTCCCAAGGTTCCATCAGAGAGGCGTGGTATTCATAAAAGGCCTTGACGTTTTCCGGCATCGCCGCTTCACCGTCCCAAGCCTCGGGAATCAGCATCGACATCACGTGCGGCAAGCTGCGACCTGCAAGCGTTAAAAGCTCGACGGCATTGTCGAGCATCGCGGAATCGCTTCCACCGGGAGTAATAATCGGCAGGAGCTTTTTCATATCCTTACCGAATAGCGGCGACGCCAGCACGGACTGGCGTGCATACATCCAGTTTGCGTTGCCGCGCAGCGTGTTGATCTCGCCGTTGTGGCACACGTAGCGATACGGATGCGCCAGCTTCCAGCTGGGAAAAGTGTTTGTCGAAAAGCGCTGATGAACCAGGCAGATGGCGCTGGTCACCTCCGGGTCGGATAGCTCCGTGTAAAAATGCGAAATCTGCGGTGCGAGCAACAGCCCTTTATAGACGATCGTCCGCGAAGAGAGCGAAGGCAGGTAAAAGAAGTCCTTTTCCTTTAATCTAGACTCTTCCACCGCTGCTTCGGCGCGCTTCCGCACGACGTAAAGCTTGCGCTCGAGCGCGTCCTGATCCATGTCCTTGCCGCGGCGGATGAAGATCTGTTCGATATAGGGTTGCGAACTGCGCGCCAGGCGCCCGATCGAATTCCCATTAATTGGCGTGTCGCGCCAACCAAGGACGGTGAGGCCCTCCTGACGCGCTGCTTTCTCCAATATGCCTTCGCAGATGATCCGCTCTTGTGGGTCAACAGGAAGGAAAACCATGCCGATGCCATACTCGCCCACATTGGGCAGGCTGATGCCGAGCGCGGCACACTCTCTCGCGAAGAAAGCATGCGGAATCTGAATCAGGATGCCCGCGCCGTCGCCGGTTGCCGGGTCGCACCCGCAGGCACCACGGTGCGTCAAATTGACGAGGACCTGTATGCCCTTCTGAACGATCTCGTGCGACTTATCGCCTTCTATGTTCGCGAGGAAGCCCACGCCACAAGCGTCGTGCTCATGACGCGGATCGTATAGTCCCTGCGCCGGGGGCAGCCCGCAGTAGGGATAAGCAACTTTGCTTTCAGTTTTGTCTCTCATCTGTATTGGCGCCAGAGACCCTTCCCAAGGAAACTACGATCTTAGGCTTCGCCCTATGAGCCGGACGGAGCCAAAGCCTATGCCGCACATCAATAAAGGGACTCACTAGCATGCCACAGAATGCTCCACAACTCATCAGCAACGTTAACAAAAAACGGAAGCCGGCCGATACGGCGGTTGCCCGGTTGCTCCTCTGTCAGCCGACTGGAATTTTGGAGATAACGCGACGTATGAGCCTATTGGGCACCGGCATCGAGTCTCCAAACTCGAAACTCGGTTCGAGGGGGACGGGGGGACGGTCGTCATAGTGAATTGTGCATAAAGGTTCACGATGAGCTACGCGGTCGGAGACCTTTTTGTGGATCACGATTCCTACGGCGGGATCGATGGAGTCTTCTTTCTTTTCGCGGCCACCGCCTAACATGACGCACGCTCTGCCAATCGCCTCGGAGTCGATTGCGGTGATATAGCCGGCTTGAGGACTCAGGACGTCGAGCGAATGCTGTGCCTTCGGCAGCA
This sequence comes from Candidatus Aquilonibacter sp., assembly GCA_035507075.1. Classification (GTDB taxonomy): domain Bacteria; phylum Acidobacteriota; class Terriglobia; order Acidiferrales; family UBA7541; genus Palsa-295. The sequence goes on from DATJOL010000144.1 coordinate 10,548, forward strand.
AGGACGGATTGTCTATCGTTTCCGGGTCGCCTCCTTGTAACTCGACCATTTGACGAAACTTAGCGAGAGCTTCGCCCGACTGGATCAATTCCTGGGCAAGCTCCTTTGCAGCGGCAAGATTTGTGGAGCGACCGCCGACCACGAACATCCAGGCCGCGAGCTCTTTGCAAAGCTCGCGCAGGTCTTCCGGGCCTTCGCCTCGGAGGACTTGCAGTATTTCTTTCACTTCCAATGAGTTGCCAACTGCCAAGCCCAGGGGTTGGTCCATATCGGTAAGCAAGGCGACCATTTTTTTGCCCATTCTCTCGCCTGTCTCCACCAGCAGTTCCGCGAGAAACGTGGCCTCTTCCTCGGTTTTCATGAAGGCGCCCGAACCGGTCTTCACATCGAGGACCAGACCGTCGATGCCCTCGGCGAGTTTTTTGCTCATGATTGAGGCGCAGATCAGGAATGGGCTCTCAACCGTCCCGGTGACGTCGCGAAGGGCGTAAAGTTTCTTGTCTGCCGGAGCTATTTCAGCTGTCTGGCCGATCATGCAGCAACCACAGGCCTTCAGGACTTCGCGAAAACGGGCAATCGACAAGTTCACGTTAAAGCCGGGTATGGATTCGAGCTTGTCGAGCGTTCCGCCCGTGTGCCCGAGACCGCGTCCACTGATCATGGGCACGATGAGGCCGCCCGCCGCCACCAGCGGAGCGAGAACCAGCGAGGTCTTGTCTCCGACGCCACCGGTCGAGTGCTTATCCACTTTGGCCGCGGGGAAATCCGAAAGATCGAGGACCTCGCCCGAATGGAGCATTGCCTCGGTTAGCGCCGCCGTTTCGCTGCGATTGAGGCCACGAAGAAAAGCAGCCATCAACCAGGCCGACACTTGATAGTCGGGAATGTCGCCTCGCGTGTAGCCTCGAACTAGAGCCTCGATTTCGTCGGGAGACAGTTCTTCGCCATCACGTTTTTTGCGGATGACATCAATCACGCGAAAGGCAGCAGGCATATTCATCTGGTCACTTGAGGCGAAAGCCTTCGGGCAGGAGGTCAGTGATCTTCATGCATTTCCAGCCTTTGCCGCCTTGGAAATAGACCACGGCTCGCGGGCCGAATTCGTAAATCACCTGGCGGCATGCGCCACAGGGCGCGCAGGAGGTACCCTGCTCGCAGACGACCGCGACTTCAGCTATTTCCATCGACGGTCCGAGCATGGCAACGGCCGAGAAGATCGCGGTGCGCTCAGCACAATTCGTCATGCCGTAGGAAGCATTTTCGACGTTGCATCCGGAGAAGATCTCGCCGGTTGCGGTGCGAAGCGCCGCGCCTACCTTGAAATTCGAGTAGGGCGCATGGGCGTTTTTCATGGCGGCACGAGCGGCGTCCAGAAGCGGTTTGCTGCCGTGCTTCGCGCTTTTTGGCGTGCGCATGATCGTGCAATCCTATGACAAACAGACTCTTAAGCGTAGTAATATCGCGTCGATGACGAGTATAGATTTTTCGGATTGGCGAAGCGTGGCGAAGATTATCGAACAGACGCTGCTGCGGCCTGAGGCCACGCCCGAACAGGTGACGAAGCTGTGCGAGGAAGCTCGCGAATACGGATTCGGCGTGGCGATGGTGAATGCGTGTCACGTGGAGCTGGTGAGGGACTGTTTGCACGGGACGGATACGCGCGTGGGAGTGGTGGCTGGGTTTCCTCTCGGCGCGACTCTGGGCAACGTAAAAACGTTCGAAGCGATTGAATCCATTCGACTTGGGGCTAAGGAAGTCGACATGGTGATCAACGTGGGCGCACTGAAATCGGGCGATCGCGAGTTCGTGTATTCGGACATTCGAGGCATGGCGGACGCGGCTCACGATGAGGGCGCTAAGCTGAAAGTGATTATCGAGACGATCCTGCTTACGGACGAGGAGAAGGTGCTCGCCTGCAAGCTCAGCGAAGAGGCTGGCGCAGACTTCGTCAAGACTTCGACTGGCTTTCTGGGGGGAGTAGCAACGGTTGCGGACGTGGCACTTATGCGGAAGACGGTGAAGATCGGAGTGAAGGCCTCGGGAGGCATTCGGACAGCCGCCGATGCGAGAGCGATGGTCGAGGCAGGGGCTGACCGCCTGGGGACAAGCAGCGGGGTGAAGATCATTCGCGAGTTGCGAGGCGAGCGGTGAGCGGACCCCCGCGGAATTGCGCGGTGCCAAGGTACGCTTAAAAACGGGTTTTGGGGCGGTTTTTTCGCGCATCGCGCTACGGCTTGAAGTATTCGCGGCGGGCGATTTCCACTAAAGGCACATAAGTTGGGGCGGGCCGCATTCGGCCTCGTGCGCCTGCGATACGCGCGCGCCTACGAAGGCAAATTCAAAAACCAAGAGAGCTGTTCGTCGAGAGGTACGCAACCCTCGCTGCATCACTTATCATCGGCGCGATTGACCATCGGGACCAATTGCATCGAATGTGAAATTCGGGGCTCGCTGTAAGGCGGGAGGTAATGCATAATGGCAATCTTCCCGAGGGCGTTGCTTCACCCAAGTTGAGGATTCGCGGCTTGCGGAAAGCGGCAGGCTCAGGGAGAGGCGTAGCTAAAGGAGCGCTGAATGCACCGGTTCGTGGGCCTTCTAGGGGTCCTGACGATGCTGACGCTGGGATGGATTTTTTCGACGGACCGGCGCGCGATCCGCTACAAGACGGTTGCCTGGGGGCTGGGCCTGCAGATCTCCTTTGCGTTCCTGGTGATCAAGTGGGAATACGGGCGCTATGTGTTTCAGCGGCTTGGCGCGGCCGCGAACTGGCTGCTGGATTTCGCTTTTTACGGATCGAGTTTCGTCTTCGGGAGCCTGGGACAAAAGGGTTCCCCGATGGGCTTCTTTTTCGCATTCCAGGCGCTGCCCACAATCATCTTCGTCGCGGCATTTTTCGCGCTGCTCTATCACATCGGCGTGATGCAGGTGATCGTGAAGGGCACGGCGCGCGTGATGAGCAGCCTGATGGGCGCGAGCGGGGCTGAATCGCTGAACGTGGCGGCGAGCATCTTCATGGGGCAAACGGAAGCGCCGCTTTCCATCCGCCCTTTCCTGCCTGACGTGACGCAATCCGAACTGATGACGATCATGACCAGCGGGATGGCGCACGTCTCCGGGGGCATGATGGCCGCGTACATTCTTTATGGAATCAAGGCCGAGCATCTGCTGGCGGCCGTGATCATGACGGCGCCGGGAACGATCCTGATCTCGAAAATCCTGGTGCCAGAAACGGGTAAGCCGCTCACGGCCGGAAAAATAGAAATGGCGGAAATGGAGCGGGACGCCAACGTGCTGGGAGCGATTTCGCGCGGGACGATCGACGGACTGCACCTGGCGCTGAACGTGGCAGCAATGCTGATTTCGTTCATCGCACTGATCTACCTGGTGGATGGGTGCTTCGGGATCGTGCACCACTGGATCGGGTGGTTTCCTTCGAGCATCGAACAGGTTTTTGGCTGGATCTTTTCACCGATAGCGTGGCTGATCGGCGTGCCGTGGCACGATTGCCATACGATCGGCGACCTGCTCGGCTTGCGCATGGTGACGAATGAACTTGTGGCTTTCCAACGGCTCGGGCCGATGCAGAACGCGCTCGATCCGCGGTCTTTTACGATCGCGACTTTTGCGTTGTGCGGTTTTGCAAACCTGAGTTCGATCGGGATTCAAATCGGCGGCATCGGCGCGCTTGCGCCAAACAAGAAATCCGAGCTGGCGAAACTGGGAGTGCGCGCGATGCTGGCGGGAACGATGGCCAACCTGATGTCCGCCTCACTGGTCGGGGTCATGCTGAAATGAAATCGGACAAAGGCGCACGCGCGGCGGGACCGAGTGAATTCGATCTCGCCAAACGAGCCGCGAAATTCGTGTATTCAAAGACGAAGCTGCGGCCAAAAGTGGGACTGGTGCTGGGGTCGGGGCTGGGCGGGCTGGTGGATGGACTTGCGGACGCGGCGAGAATCCCTTACGCGAAAATTCCGTCGTTTCCGCAATCGACAGTAGACGGGCACGAAGGCACGCTGGCGATCGGGAAGCAGGGCGATGTGCCGCTGGCGGTGATGATCGGGCGCGTCCACCTTTATGAGGGATATTCGGCCCGGCAGATCACGTTTCCGATGCGCGTTTTTTTCCAGATGGGAATACGCGCGGTGATTTTGACGAATGCGGCAGGCGCCATCAACGGGAAGTATGCGCAAGGCGCGCTAGTGATGATTCGCGACCACATCAATCTGCAGGGTACAAATCCGCTGATGGGACGGAACGATGCGCGCTTTGGCCCGCGATTCCCGGATATGACACAGCCCTACGCGAATGAATATCGTGAAATGGCCAACGCGGAGGCCCGGCGGCTGGAGATTCCGCTCCATGAGGGAGTCTACGCGGCGCTCACAGGGCCGAGCTACGAAACGCCGGCGGAAATTCGTTTCCTGAAGATGATCGGGGCCGACCTCGTGGGAATGTCGACGGTGCCGAGCGTGATTGCGGCGCGGCACATGGGCATGCGGGTGCTGGCTATCTCCTGCGTGACGAACATGGCCGCCGGCATCCTGGACCAGGAAATCGATCACAACGAAGTGATGGAAACGGGGAATCGCGTGCGAGCGCAGTTCGTGTCGCTATTGCGCGCCGTGGTGCCGCGAGTCGCGGCAGACGTGGCGTAGCGGCCGCTTTGGCGTCCCCCGAAGCGTTTCTTTCAGGCGCCCGGCCGGGCTGCGGCTGCGCCGCTGCGAATTGGCGAGTGAGCTGTTGTTTCTCGCGTGAGTCAAAAGCGAAGGCGGAAGCTGGAATTGTTGGCCCTCCGTGTTCTTCGGCGCGGGCGATTTCTTGACCGTACCGGAGCGCTCGCATAGACTAGGAGATTCACCAGCAGCTGTGAAGCGCGCCGATTGGCCGGCACTGCGCGAAGCTCCGCGGGAGCTTTTATTCTGAAGAGGAGAAATTTCGTTGCCGAAGAGAACGTATCAACCACATAAGCGCCGCCGGCACAAGAAGCACGGCTTTCGCGCCCGGATGAAAACCAAGGGCGGAGTAAAGGTTCTTGCAGCACGCCGAAGAAAGGGACGTCACAGCCTCACACGCGTCTAAACGAATGATGCGCGGGCTTCCGCGCGACTGCCGTCTTTTACGCCGCGCCGAATATGATGCGGTGTATCGCGAGGGGCGTCGCCGCAGCAGCCGCGAGTTCACCGTTTTTCTCCGCCCCAATGGTCTGGAACGTAGCCGTTTTGGCTGGAGCGTTAAAAAAGCGCTGGGGAGCGCTGTGCGGCGCAACCGCATCCGGCGGAGACTGCGTGAAATCGTCAGGTTGCACCGCGAGGAGATTTTAACGGGATGGGATGTGGTGATTCATCCGCGCAGCACGGCGGCGACGGCGGAGTTTGCAGCGGTGGCCGCGGAACTGCTGAAGCTGCTGCCGCGCGAGTAAAGGGCCGAGCGAGCCATTCGGTGGGCGCGTGGATCCTTCTCGTATTCGTGCGGCTTTACGTGCTTTTTCTCTCGCCTATTCTGGGAGGCGCCTGCAAGTTTTATCCCTCCTGCTCGAACTATGCTTACGAGGCAGTGGCCCGGCACGGAGCGCGCAAGGGAGCGTGGCTTGCGGCGAAGCGATTGTTGCGATGCAGGCCGTTTACACAGGGCGGCTTCGATCCTGTGCCGGAAGTTTTGTATGAGGAAGACGCTTTGCAGGAACCGAGTTCGGCGGCTGCGAATGGAGCGGGGCTTACGCCACAAAGCATAACTCACCGGCCGACCCAACCCGTGATTACCGAGACGTGGTCCGCTGCCGGGACGTTAGGCGTGGAGCGCAGACTGTGAAGGAAATGTCAGATCAGACCCGCGCCGCGGTCTTCTTCGTCATCGCGGTCGGGATTTTTATACTTTGGTCGCATTTCTTCATGCCGGCTTCACCAACCCCTTCGCAGTCCGCACAGAAGGCGCAGACCTCACAAGCGGTTTCGACATCGACAACTCAGGCGACAGCTCAGGCCGTCCCGGCGGTGCCTTCTGTGCCGGCGACGATTCAGGCCGTTCAGGCCAAGGCCGAAAACACGGTCACGGTGGGAAGTTCGCTGTACGACGTCGAGCTCTCAAACCGGGGCGGGGTGGTGCGGAGCTGGCGGTTGGAAAAGTACCTGAACGATCAAAAACCGCCGCAGCCGCTCGATTTGGTGAATGCGGACTCGTCGCAGGAACTCGGCTGGCCGCTTTCGCTTTATCTCTCGGATCCGAATCTCGAGAGTGAGGCAAATTCGGGACTCTATCAAATTACGCCGTCAGCCGGCCCTCTCAAGGCGCCGGCGCAGGTAACCATGCAGTGGAGCAACGGCCATCTGAGCGTGACGAAAAAGCTGGACTTCACGAAAACCTACGATACGGACCTCGACGTCTCGGTGACGCTCGACGGGAAACCGATTCCTTTCGCAGTAGCCTGGCGGGGCGAGTTTGGCGACAAGGACGTGTATCAGTCCGTGCTGCTGAACGTCTTCTACGACGAGAACGGCAAGTTAAATCTCGAGGCCTACAAGAACCTGGGCAATCCAAGCAATCGCATCGAACCGGCTGAGCGCGCCGGCCCGATGGATTACGCCGGCATTCAAGATCAATTCTTTGCGGCGGCGTTTATTCCTCGAGGCAATACGACGGGGCTGGCGCTTTGGGACTGGACGCAATGGCATCATTATGTTGAGAACAACCAGAATCAAAGCGAGCCTTTGCCGCAAATGGCCGCGGGACCGGTTACACCGGGTCCTTTATCTGCGCGGCTTTTCGTCGGCCCCAAGGATTTGCAGGTTCTGGCGCAGCAGACTCCTTCGCTGGAAGGACTGGTTCAATTTGGCTGGACGGCCTTTATCGCAAAGCCGCTGCTTCTGATTCTGGAGTGGATGCACAAGTACATTCCGAATTATGGATGGGTGATCGTCGTCTTCACGATTTTGCTCAACACGCTGCTTTTCCCCGTCAAGATGTATTCGTTCAAGTCCGCGCGGAAGATGCAGCTGGTAGCGCCGGAAATCAAGGCGATTCAGGATCGGTATAAGAAATATGCGATGCGCGATCCGCGCAAGCAGAAGATGAATGAAGAAGTGATGGCGGTCTATTCGCGCGAGGGAATCAACCCGGCCAGCGGTTGCCTGCCGATGCTGCCGCAGATCATCATCCTGTGGGCGTTTTATCGAGTGCTGGAATATTCGATCGTATTGCGGCACGAGCCGTGGATCTGGTGGATACACGATCTTTCGGCGCGCGACCCGTATTACATTATTCCGGCGGCGATGGCGGTGACCAGCTTCACCATGCAGAAAATGACGCCGATGCCGGTGACAACGGACCCCGCTCAACGGCGCATGATGATGCTGATGCCGCTGGCTTTTGTGCTGTTTCTATTTCGCTATGCGGCCGGATTGAATCTCTACTATTTCTTGTCTAACCTTGTGGGCACGGGACAACAGTGGTATTTGAATCGAACACAGCCGCTCCCTTCGCGGAGCAAGTTCAAGAAGAGCCGCAATGAGTGAGCGACGCGTGCAGCCGCGAAAACCCGGTCAGCAGCGTGGCGCGCCGCATTCCCCTTTGCCGCGGCTCGATTCGGAACGCGCTACGCGCGAACTGAAGAGCTTTCTCGAGCTGGCGATGCGCGAGGGCGGATTCGCGCTGGAATGGGAGATTTCCCTCGAGCCGGTCGCGGAAGACGGACAGGGCGGCATCGTGGTTGCGTTTCGAGGCGAAGACGAGCCATTACTGCTCGAACGCAATGCGGAATTGCTGTTGGCCCTGGAGTATATTGCGCATCGTTGGCTCCGACTCGATCCGCGGCTGCATGACCATGTGCGATTTGATTGTGGCGGCTACCGCGCCGAACGGCTGGATGAGTTGAAGCTATCCGCAAAGGTTGCTGCACAGCGAGTGCGGGAGACGGGCGAACCGTTTCGCTTCAACCCGATGTCTTCGCGTGAACGCAGGCTGATTCATCTTGAACTGGCGAACGCGAACGATGTGAGAACCGTGAGCGAGGGCTCCGGAGACCGCCGGCAACTCGTTATTTATCCCGTCACGAGAAAGTCGAACCGCACAGCCTAGGGCATTAAGCCCCCAACCAACGGCCCACCGGTTGCAATTTTTCGACGTGATCGCAGATTACTTTCAAGACTGCAGTGATCGGGATCGCCAGCAGCAGCCCCAATGGTCCCCAGAGCCAGCCCCAGAACAGCAGCGCCACTGTGAGCGCAAGCGCATTGAGGCGCACGCGCCATCCGACGAGAGCTGGAATGAGCAGGTTTGCCGTGACGAGATGGAATAAAGTTAGAACGGCGAACATGCCGAGAAACGGCCCCACCGTGTGATATTGCTTCAATCCGATCAGCAAGGGAGGAATCCAGGAGAGAACCACTCCCAGGTATGGGACGAGATTGCACATACCGGAGACCAAGCCGGTGAGAAACGGGAAATCGAGGCCCATAATCCAAAAGAAAAGCCAGCTCGCAAACACCAGAACGAGTCCGACGAGCGCGGTACCCACGAGATAACTTCGCAAGACCTGTGTGACATCAGATAAGGCTTCTTTTACCTGGGTGCGCTGATCGGGCGGGAATAATTGCATGGTCGCGTGCCAGACCTGGCGTTTCGCGGCCAGCATGAAGAAAAGCAGAAAAGGCACGAAGGTCGCGGAAAGCAAGAATACTTCGAGCGATCCGAGCCTCGCCAGCACGGCGTTACGAACGGGATGAGACTCGGCGACTTCCACGATTTGCTGGCCGGGCTGTTCGACGGGCGTGATTTCAGAAACGTGAGCCTCGAAGCTGGAAAGCTTTTCTTCAACATCCAACGATGCGGCGCGCAGCGGCTGGCGATATTGCGGCCAGTCCCGCCCAAACTGATCGGCGCGGTCGACGAGCGTCCAGCCAAGCACCGCGATCAGCGCGAGAGTGACAAGCACAACAATCAGCGAACCGAGCGCACGCGGCACGTGCCACGATTCCATCCATGTGACCAGGGGGTCGAGAAAGTAAGCGGCCAGCACGGCGACGACGAGCGTCATCAAAACCGTGGACGCGAAGTAACAGAACGCGATCACCATTCCCGCGGCGATGATCCGTGCGCTCGCCGAAGCGGCCGTCACGATTTTGGCTTCTTCTACAGGCATTGCCGTAACGATAGCATAGCCGGGCCTTTTCGCATTCCCAACCGGCTGCGCTGGTGTTAGGCGTTAACTGCTCCTGCGGGCAGGTGCAGCCGGCGCTCCGGCGTTGATCTTTACGGCCTTGAAACATTCAGGTTGCACGCTAGGACTGTGACAGCGATGCTAAAATAATCCTCCCGGCGCCCATGGATTGCGCAGAATCGGAGTGCGTGGCTTCAGGGCAAGAGCCCTGCGGAACACGCGGGGTTGCGGCGGGGCTCGAAGTTGCGTCCTTCCGAACCGGCCTTTTCCCCGCAAACTATAGAAGACTGAATTATGGCAAAACATCTATTTGGAACAGACGGCATTCGCGGAGTTCCCGGGACGTACCCGCTTGATGATGCCACTCTTGAGAACGTGGGCTTCGCCCTTGGAGAGTATCTTTCTTCTCAAAAAATAGCCGGAAAATCACCGCGCGTGCTGATCGGGCGGGATACGCGCGAGTCCGGGCCACACATGGCGGACGAAATTGCGACAGGATTGATCGCGGGAGGCACAGAGGCGGTATCGGCCGGAATCCTGACTACACCGGGCGTCGCCTGGCTTGTGAACCGCGAAGGCTTCGCCGCAGGCGTGGTGATTTCGGCTTCGCATAACCCTTACCACGACAATGGCGTGAAGCTGATCTCGTCCGCCGGAATGAAATTTCCTGACGCGACGGAAGCGCAATTGGAAGAGGCGATCCTTGCGCGGAATGGAGCGAAATCCGCGAGAAGGGGTTCTCCCTCCCAAGCCGAAGAGGCGTTGCACCACGATTACCTGAGCGGATTGCGGGTGGCAGTCCTGCCTGGCGCGAAAATTTCGGGGATGAAGCTGGTGCTCGATTGCGGCAATGGCGCGGCCAGCGAATTGGCGCCGCAACTGTTTCGCTCGCTGGGCGCCGAAGTGATCGCTATCAATGACCGTCCCGATGGGAAGAATATCAATGCCAATTGCGGTTCGCTGCACACAGAGGGATTGCAGGAAAAGGTTGTCGGCTCCAAAGCGGATCTCGGCGTCGCGTTCGACGGCGATGCGGACCGCTCGCTTTTCGTGAGCGCTTCCGGGAAGTTAGTGGATGGCGATGGGGTGCTGTTAGTCGCCGGCCGCTACTTGAACTCAACCGGGCAGTTAAAAGGCACTACGATTGTCGGGACCACGATGGCTAACCTAGGCCTGGAGCGCGCGCTGGAAAAATCGGGCCTGCACTTGGCGAGGACAGCTGTTGGCGACCGGTATGTCCTTGAGGAAATGCAAAGAATCGGCGCCAATCTCGGCGGAGAACAGTCCGGGCACATTCTTTTCCTTGACGACGCAACGACCGGCGACGGCATGCTTACCGCGGTAAAGATCGCGTCGATCATCTCAATTGCCGGGCCGCTCGATTCCTTGGTAAGCGATCTGAAGATCTTCCCGCAAAAGATCGTGAACGTGCGCGTGAAGTCGAAACCGACTCTCGAAAGCCTGCCGGAAGTGTCGCAGGCGTTGAAATCCGCGGAGAACGCGTTGGGCGCCAGCGGGCGAGTGGTATTGCGCTATTCGGGCACTGAACCTCTTGCGCGTGTGATGGTCGAAGCTGAGCGGGAAGCGGATGTGCTGCGCTGGACGGATGCCCTCGCGGGTGCGCTTCGCACAGCGATCGGCGTTTAGCGAGTCCGCGCTCTGCCTTCCAAAGAATGTAGCCCCAATAGCCCCGCACTTTCATAAAGTGGATAATCGATAGCTGGCGATCTGGTGCTCACGGGCCTTGACATCGCCTATTCCATTGCAAACAATGCATTTATCTATATCAGGTAAAATACGGATACGGTGGCAATCCGCGTGCAGTAAGTAGACCCGGCTGTCTCGTATCCCGGGGTGGGCCGGTTTCCGCCGCGCCGGAACCGGAATCTAGGGGTAGAGCAAGCGAAAAGCGGGGGTCCGTGGGGGACCCCCAATTTTTTTGCCCGCAAGACCTTCCTTCGATCGGCCAATAAGGCCGCTTGACCCCGCAATCCTACACTTGCTATGTTGAGAATTTACACTGGGGCAATTTTGCCCAGTGTGAGGTGAGCCTGCCGTCTGGAAGCTTCCTCCGGATATGAGCCTCAAGAAAATCATCGTTCGTGGCGCGCGTCAGCATAATTTGAAGAACCTCCATCTGGAGATTCCTCGGAACACACTGACGGTCGTGACCGGTCTTTCCGGCTCTGGGAAGTCCTCGCTCGCCTTCGACACCCTTTACGCGGAGGGCCAGCGCCGCTACGTGGAATCGCTTTCTGCCTATGCGCGGCAGTTCCTCGATCAAATGGAACGGCCGGAGGTGGATTCGGTCGAGGGGCTCTCGCCTTCGATCGCTATCGAGCAAAAGACGACGACGCGTTCGCCGCGCTCGACCGTGGGCACGATCACGGAGATTTACGATTATCTCCGCGTGGTCTATAGCGCGATTGGAACGCCTCATTGCCCGAAATGCGGCAAGCCCATAACCCGCCAATCGACCGAGCAAATCGTGCAGTCGATTCTGGCGTTGAAACCCGATGAACGGATCATGGTGCTCGCGCCGGTAGTTCGCGGCAGAAAGGGCGAATACAAAAAGGAGCTGGATAAATACGCCAGGGACGGTTACGTCCGCGCGCGAATCGACGGCGAGCTCGTAAATCTGGATGAGCCTCCAGCGTTGGACCGGCGCAAGAATCATACAATCGAGATCGTGATCGACCGCGTTCTGCTGAAGGGTAACGTCACGCAACGCCTTGAGCAATCGATCGAGACCGCGCTCAAGCTGACGGGCGGCCTGGTTACCATCGTGGTCGTCGGGGGCGAAGAGCACGTCTATTCGGAAAAGTTGGCATGCCCCGATTGCGGCATCTCAGTGCCGCAGCTCGAACCGCGCTCGTTCAGCTTCAACTCACCATACGGCGCGTGCCCCGAATGCCACGGCCTTGGCTCGAATTACGAATTCGATCCAGCCAAAGTGATCGTCGATTGGAGCAAGCCGCTTTTCGAAGGCGGCTTGGGGCCCGGCGCGGGTTCGGCTTACTTGCAGCGCACGCTGCAGCTCGCGTCAGTGGCGTATGGGTTTGATTTGGACACTCCGTTTGAAAAGTTCCCGCGAAAAGTGCAAAACCTGATTCTTCATGGGAATCCTGAGAACGGTGGCTCTTCGAAAAGCCTCAATTTTCAGGGGCTTCTGGCTCATTTGGAGAGCGGGCTCGAGGAGTCGAGATCTGACGAATATCGCGAATGGCTGACGCAATATATGTCGCCGTCCGTCTGCACCGCCTGCCACGGCCTGCGTCTACGGCCGGAAAGCCTCGCTGTGAAAATCGCCGGCCTTTCGATCGCTGATTTCACTGCGCTCGCGCTCGACGAAGCGCGGCCGGCGGTGGATAAAATTCGCGATCAGCTGACCTTGCGCCAACGAAAGATTGCAGGCAGGCCCCTTGCCGAAGTTGCGGAGCGCCTCGATTTTCTTCTCGCGGTCGGGCTGAGCTATCTCACGTTGGATCGTTCTGCCGCAACCCTCTCCGGAGGCGAGGCGCAGCGCATCCGTCTCGCGACGCAGATCGGCTCGCGTCTCCGCGGGGTACTTTATGTGCTGGACGAGCCCTCGATCGGATTGCATGCGCGCGACAACGGCCGCCTGATCACTACGCTGGAAACGCTCCGCGATTTGGGAAACACCGTGCTTGTGGTGGAACACGACGAAGAGACGATTCGCCGCGCGGATTATGTGCTGGATCTAGGTCCCGGCGCGGGCACCGCAGGAGGCCATCTGGTCGCGGCGGGGTCTCCCGAGGAAATTGCCGCGAATCCAGCATCGCTCACGGGCCAATACCTTTCCGGCCAAGCGGAGATCCCCGTGCCTGCAACGCGGCGAAGCCCCAGCGATAAAGTGATCTCCATCTTGGGAGCCAGCGGCAACAATTTGAAGAACATTGATGTCGCTATCCCGCTCGGGTTGCTGAACGTTGTGACGGGAGTCTCGGGCTCGGGCAAGTCGACGCTGGTGAACGATATTCTGTACGTTGCGCTCGCGGCGAGGCTGTATCGCTCCATGGAAAAACCGGCCGCGCACCGCGCTGTGATGGGCATCGAGCACATCGACAAAGTAATTCAAATCGATCAGGCGCCGATCGGGCGCACGCCGCGGTCCAACCCGGCGACTTATACCAGCGTTTTTGCGTCGATCCGCGAGCTTTATGCGATGCTGCCTGAATCGCGCGAGCGCGGATATAAACCGGGACGCTTCAGCTTCAATGTGAAGGGCGGCCGTTGCGAAGCGTGCCAGGGCGACGGTCAGCGCCGGATCGAAATGAATTTTCTCCCGGATGTGTACGTTACGTGCGAAGTCTGCCGAGGCAAACGCTACAACGCCGAGACGCTGGCGGTGCGTTACAAGGGCCTCTCGATTTCAGATATGCTGGACCTGCCAATCGAAGAGGCTCTGAAGGTGCTTGAGAATATTCCGGCCATCCAGCAAAAGCTGCAGACCTTGGTGGACGTGGGCCTCGGTTATATTCAGCTGGGGCAATCAGCGACAACGCTTTCCGGCGGGGAAGCGCAGCGCACGAAGCTGGCGCGCGAGCTTTCGCGCCGGCAAACCGGACGCACGCTCTATATTTTAGACGAGCCGACTACAGGCCTGCACTTCGACGACGTAAAGAAACTGATGGATGTCTTGAACCGTCTGGTTTCGCTGGGGAATACCGTGCTGATCGTGGAGCACAACCTGGACGTTATCAAGCAGGCGGATTGGATCATCGACCTTGGTCCGGAGGGTGGCTCAGCTGGCGGCCGCATCGTCGCACAGGGACCTCCCGAACTTGTGGCGCGCTCTAAAAAATCCTACACAGGACAAAGCCTCGCACGACTTCTGGGGCAGCGGAACGGCGGCGCGAAATGAGCTCCGATTTTTCGCCTGTGCCGCCGCGTCAATTGGACGAAGGCAGCCCGGAATTTCTGTCCGAGCCTCCGCATTTTTCGCATCCGCGGATTCCGGAGGACATCCGCGTGCCATGGGATTTGTGGGATATCGTTTTGTTGGTGCTGGTCGTTTTGGTCGCCACGTTTTTTATCGGCTTGGTCGTAGTCGGCATCTTCGTGGTCTCCGGCGTCAGGATGGCGGCGATTGAGCAGTCCGGCCGCGATCAGGCGCTCGTGAGCATCGTTGCGCAAGCGCTCATCGATCTGGCGATTTTGGGATACTTGGCTCTGCAGATTGGCGTGAGATTCCGCGAGCCTTTCTGGCAAACGATCGGCTGGCGCAAGCTCGATCCCGGCATAATCCCGCGCTGGGTCGCGTATTGCGGCTTGGTGTTCGCGGGAGCGGTGGTCGCGATTCTGGTCAATACCGCGTCGAATGTGCACCCGCCAAAGGGGAATCTTCCGATCGATGCGGTTTACCAGGACCGCCTAAGCACGCTCCTGTTTCTTCTGATGGCCGTACTGCTTGCACCACTCGTGGAGGAGACCGTCTTCCGGGGGTATATCTATCCGGCGATCGCGAAGGCTTGGGGAGTCGTGGTGAGCATATTCGTCACGGGCGCGCTCTTCGGTCTCTTGCATGGATTTCAATTAGGCGGCGCCATGTGGCAGATCGCACTTCTAGTAATGGTAGGGATTATTTTTACGTGGGTGCGCGCCAGCGCGCGCACGGTGGTGGCGAGTTATTGCATGCACGTCGGTTACAACTCGTTCCTATTGGTTGGGTTTCTCGCCTCGACGCACTTACTCAGATCAATGCCGCCGCACTAAACGACTCAGTTTCCTTCGTCGGCGCCCTCGACGTCCGTATGTCCGATCGCGAGCGTAATCAGCGTCTTCTGTTCCAATTCGTGAGCCTTGTGAGAGCCCGTCGCAGGGCTTGCAGCGGCAGATCTTTTCACGGAGAGAACCGGGCGACCCCCGGTTACGAGTTCAAGCTGCGGCATGATGTAGCCCAACGCGCCCATGTTCGCGGGCTCTTCCTGCACCCACACGAAGTCAGCGTCCGAATAGCGCGCCAGCTCCGCGGAAAGTTCCGCGTGCGGGAAGGGATAAAGCTGCTCGACGAAAACTACCGCAATTCCGTCGTCGGCTTTGTTCTTTCTTGCCGCGTTCAACTCGTGCCCGATCTTTCCGGTGCAGATCAGCACCCGCCGGGCCGAGCCGTCGCCGGGATCGGGGATCACAGTTTGAAACTTGCCTTGCGCCAAATCGGAAAGCGGCGAAGCAGCAGCAGGACTGCGCAGCATGCTCTTCGGAGTGAAGACGATCAGCGGCTTGCGCCATGAGCGGAGCGCCTGGCGCCTGAGCAAATGGAAGTACTGCGCGGCCGTCGACGGATAGCAAATCTGCATATTGTCGCGCGCAGCCAGCTGAAGGTATCTTTCGATTCGCGCGCTCGAATGCTCCGGGCCCTGACCTTCATATCCGTGCGGGAGCAACATCACCAGCCCCGAAAGCAAATTCCACTTGTCTTCGCTCGCGGCGATGAACTGGTCGATGATGATCTGCGCGCCATTCGCAAAATCTCCGAACTGAGCTTCCCAAAGAACGAGCGCTTCAGGGTAATCGCGGCTGAAACCATACTCGAAGCCGAGAACGGCCGCTTCCGACAAGGGCGAATTGTAAATTTCGCACCACGTACCGTCATCGGATATATGCTCCAGCGGCACATATTCTTCTTCGGTTTCGATATCGGTCAGCGCAGCATGCCGCTGGTTGAAGGTTCCGCGCCGGCTGTCCTGACCGGTCAACCGCACCGGAACGTCCTCGGAAAGAAGCGAACCGAAAGCCAATGCTTCGGCCATGCCGTAGTCGAGAGCGCGCTTTCCTTCCGCCATTTCGAGCCGCTGTTCCAGCAGCCTTTTGACTTTCGGATGGATATGGAAGCCTTCGGGATAACTCACCAGTCTCCGTCCGATAGACGTGAGCTGATCTTGCGGCACGCTCGTCTCTACATCCAATGACTCATCGTAGCGTCCGCCGCGAAACTCGTTCCAATAGCGCGGCAAACGGCGCATCAAAGGACTCTGTTCCAGCTCCTGCGCTCGCTGCCTGCCAGATTCGATTTCGGCCCGAACCAGTTCGACCTCAGGTTTCGGATCCACGCCGATGCTTTCGGCATAAATCTGGTAAAGCGGCGGGTGCGCCTCAATTTTTCGATAGCGGAGCGGCTGCGTGATTGTGGGATCGTCTACTTCGCTGTGGCCGTGGCGGCGATATCCGATCAGATCGATCACGACGGGACTGGCAAAAGCGTAGCGATAGTCCAGAGCCATTCGCCCCACCCGCACCACAGCGTCAGGGTCCTCCGCGTTCACGTGGAATATTGGAATAGCCAGGCGCTTGGCCAAATCGGACGAGAATTTCGTCGAATTCGAGTCGCGGGGCGCCGTGGTGAAGCCGATGAGATTGTTCACGATGATGCTTATCGAACCTCCCACCGTGTACCCATCGAGGTTCGATAGAGTGAGCGTCTCGGCCCACACACCCTGCCCGGCGAACGCAGCATCGCCATGCATCGTAATCGGTACCACCAGCCGAGTGCCCTCTTCGCCCCGCCGCATTTGCTTGGCTCTCGTTCTCCCCATCACCACTGGATCGACAGCTTCGAGATGGCTGGGATTGGAAACCAAGTGCATTCCAATCTTCTTTCCGTTCGCGGCATGAAAATCGCCGGTCGCGCCCATGTGATATTTCACGTCGCCGCTGCCCAACACGCTGCGCGGGTCGACATCTTCAAAGTGGGCGAAAACTTCAGCAACGTCACGGCCGACGGTATGAACCATCACGTTCAAACGGCCGCGGTGGCTCATCGCAAGCATGGCTTTTTCCGCGCCCTGCTCGGCGGCAGCATTCAAAATGGCGTCCAGGAGCGGCAGCAGGGCCGTTTCGCCCTCAAGAGAAAAACGCTTGGTGCCGAGATACCGCGTTTGCAGCACTTGCTCGAAAATCTCGGCGCGAACCAGCAGCCTGAGGATACGCGCGCGGTCCTGTTCGGGCGCCTCCGATTCCATGCGTTCCTGCACCCATTGCCGGCGCTCCCGATTGGGAATGTGCATGAACTCGGCGCCTATGCTTCCGCAATAGCAACGCCTTGCAGCGTCAGCGTCAGGGCCCGAAACATCCAGCTCGGGCATGGGCGTCGGTTCGAAATCTCCCAGCGGGTCAAGGTTCGCCTGCAGGTAACCCCAGCGGCGAAAAGCGTCCCAGATGCGCTCCTGCGCATCCGTGGACGGAACTGCAGCTATTGCGGTTTGTTGCTCACTCATGAAGGCCCTCGCGACACTACTATTATAACTGCGGTTTGGATTGAAGCTCCGGGCAAAAGTCTGCGGAAGTTGCTTTTAACCGTTAAAGAAAGTTGCCGAAACCTTAGCAGGAGATTGTTTGCGGTTTCATCCGAGCGGGCCTTTGAGGATTCAGGCAGGCCACGATCGGGCCGGCGGAGCTTCGCATTCAGCCGCTCGGCCGGCCGATCGAGGATTGTTTAGGTCAGAGCGAGTGCTCTACGCCGTAGCCACCGGCAAGCCCATCGTGCGCCGCTGCTGGAAACACTCGCGGCAATAGACCGGACGGCCTTGAGTCGGCTTAAACGGGACAGTCGTCTCTTTACCACACTGCGAGCAAACTGTCTTGGTTTCCACTCGTTGAATACTTGGCGAGCCGCCGTTTCCCTGCGCACGATTAGACTTGCAGGCTTTGCATCGTTTCGGCTCGTTTTTAAAACCTTTGTCGGCGAAAAACATCTGTTCGCCGGCCGTGAAGATAAACTCCGCGCCGCAATCGGCGCACTTCAGAACCCTATCATGGTATTCCATACGCTGCTCCGAACCCGAACCGGGAGAGGACAAGCAGCATGGCTTCCAGGCAACGCTACCGCTCGGGCGGTTGTGCTGATGCCGCTCGGCTAACGGTCATTTCATTGCCTGGAAGGGCCCAAGTGATATGGCTGCTTAGTCCTGCTCACGCCGCTGTTTTTTCCGGAGACGTTTACGCGAGAGGGCTTCCTTTGCACGGCGCTTTTCGCCCGGTTTCATGTAGTAACTGTGCTTTTTGATCTCCTTGATGATGTCTTCCGACTGCACTTTCCTCTTGAACCGGCGAAGAGCGTTCTCCAAAGATTCGCCCTCCTGAATAACTACTTCTGCCACGCGTATTCACCCCCGTTCCTTGTCTTGTGAGATTGAATTGAAAGGTTATTTCACTGTCTACTGTAGCCAAAGGCGCAAAGGCCCGGCTATTGCCCACTGGTTCTATCGGAGGCACCCCTCCAAGTCAAGAAAATAAATTTTCGCCGGCCGTCCCGGCTCGGGCCATAACGGATCTGAAGATAAGCCCCTCCGTCCCCGGGCTTTTCCGATTTTGGCTGGGCTGTTTCCATTCCCTTGCTGTTAGAATGTGCCCCGCCGGGTGGCACGAATTTCAGGAGGTCCGCCATGCCCGTGATGCGCAACGCGATTGGAGTATTGCTCGCCGGTGGTCAGGGCGAGCGATTGTGGCCTCTCACGCGCGACCGCGCCAAGCCGGCCGTTCCCTTCGGCGGCGTCTATCGCATCATAGACATCACTCTCTCGAATTGTCTCAATAGCGATCTGCGGCGCGTTTTCGTTCTCACGCAGTACAAGGCGCTCAGCCTCAACCGTCACGTGCGCCGGGGATGGTCCTCGCTGCTCGGATATGGCGAGTTCATCGAGGTTCTTCCGCCGCAGATGCGCGTTTCGCAACACTGGTATCAGGGCACGGCAGACGCCGTCTATCAGAATATCTATTCCATCGGCAGCGAGCAATCGAGCTACGTCTTTATTCTTTCCGGCGACCATATTTACAAGATGGATTACCAGAAGATGCTCGATCAGCACGTGCAGGCAGGCGCGGATGTTACCGTCGCGACCATCGAAGAGGACCCTGCAACTGCCGCGCGGCAATTCGGAATTATCGAAACGGACGAGAATTGGCGGATCATCGGCTTCCAGGAAAAACCCGCCGATCCCAAGCGGTCGCGTATCCATCCTGATAAGACGAACGCGTCCATGGGAATTTATGTGTTCAACACGCAGCTTCTGGTGCCCATCCTCATCGCGGACGCCGAAGATCCCAATTCTTCGCACGATTTCGGCCGCGACATTCTTCCGCGTATTATCGAAAAGCATCGCGTCTTCGCGTATAACTTCGTCGACGAGAACAAGAAAGAGACGTCGTACTGGCGGGACGTGGGAACAATCGACGCGTATCACGAAGCCAATATGGACCTTGTGTCCGTGTCGCCTGTATTCAACCTCTATGACGAAAGCTGGCCGCTTCACAGCTGGCAGCAACAGTATCCCCCGGCGAAATTTGTCTTTGCCGATCCGCAGCGGAGCGGTGTGGCGCTCGACTCCATTGTGGCGGGAGGATCGATCATTTCAGGCGGACGCGTCCTTCGGTCGGTCGTCGGATACGACGTCCGCGTAAACAGCTACTGCGAGGTTGAAGAATCCGTGATTTTCAACCACGTGAATATCGGCCGGCGCTGCCGCATCCGCCGCGCCATCATCGACCGGCACGTAACCCTCCCGGAAGGGACGAAGATTGGTTACGATCGAGAGTCCGATAGGGCGCGTTATCATGTTTCGGAGGGCGGGGTCGTAGTCGTCGCCCGGCCCGAATCCATGATCGAAGAGCCGGAATAACGTTCAGTCCTGACCGCTGTGCGTGCAAGAGTCCGTTGGCCTAACGGGCTCTTGCAGTTCGCCACTCGCCGTGGGTCCACCGGGGCGCTGTCTTTGCTTCGTATAGTAAGAATCCGTCGTCCAAACGCGGTCCTGCGCAGGTTTCGTGATACCATTTTCCCGGCAACTCCATAGCAATCTGGCTGGAAGGCGATCGGGGGAATGAGAGACAAAGAAGGCGAATTTCTAATCGAGAGAGGGCGATTAGAAATGCGGATAAGTTGCTGAAATCACAAGACATACAAAATGTCTAATCGAGAAAAACAGCTGTTTTTGAAAGTAGAGACGAAACGAAAAATTTTCGATCGGGGGGCTAGATGTCGACGAAGATCATTTCAGTTCATGGCCGGGAAATCATAGACTCGCGCGGCAATCCAACAGTCGAAGCGGATGTCCGCCTTGAAGGCGGGATTCTGGGCCGGGGCGCCGTTCCCTCCGGAGCGTCCACAGGTGAGCACGAAGCGATCGAGCTTCGCGACGGCGACAAATCTCATTTCCTGGGCAAGGGCGTCCTGAAAGCCGCCGGTCACATCAACTCCGAAATTGCCAAGGTAGTGGTCGGATTGGACGCCTCCGACCAGAAGGCTCTCGATCAGCGCATGATCGAAGCGGATGGCACGGCGAACAAGTCGAAATTCGGCGCGAATGCGATTCTCGCCGTCTCAATGGCCGCCGCGCGGGCCGCAGCCTCCGCAGCGGGAAAACCACTCTATAAATATTTGTCGAAATACTCGAGCGATTCGGCCGCCAACCTGCTCCCCGTCCCAATGATGAATATTCTGAATGGTGGGGCTCACGCCGATAACTCCGTCGACGTGCAAGAGTTCATGGTGATGCCTCTCGGCGCGCCCAGTTTTCACGAAGCATTGCGCTGGGGCGTGGAGGTCTTTCACAACCTGAAATCCGTGCTCAAGAAGAACGGTTACTCCACCGCAGTCGGCGATGAGGGCGGCTTCGCTCCCAATCTCAAGTCCAACGAAGAAGCGCTCGATCGCGTGATGGAAGCGATTACTGCCGCCGGCTATAAACCCGGAGAGCAGATTTTCATCGCTCTCGATCCCGCGGCGAGCGAATTCTATGACCGCAATAAGAAAAAATACGTTTTCAAAAAATCCGATAAATCCGAGCGCGATTCCGAGCAGATGGTCGCATTCTGGGAAAACTGGGTGCGGCAATATCCCATCGTCTCCATCGAAGACGGGCTTTCCGAAGAGGACTGGGATGGCTGGAAGCTCGTAACGAAAGCGCTGGGAAGCAAGATTCAGCTCGTAGGCGACGACATCTTCGTGACGAACCCGAAAATATTTGCTCGCGGTATTTCCGAGGGCATCGCCAATGCGATTCTGATAAAGCTCAATCAGATCGGCAGCGTCACCGAAACGATTGAAGCGGTTGAAATGGCTCGCAAAGCAAAATATGCCGCAATCGTTTCTCACCGTTCCGGTGAGACCGAGGATCCGTTTATCGCCGATTTTGCCGTCGCCATGGGGACGGGCCAGATCAAGACCGGCTCGGCTTCGCGCACGGATCGTATCGCCAAGTACAACCAGCTTCTGCGCATCGAGGAAGAGCTCGGGTCCTCTGCCCGCTTCCCCGGCCGCAAAGCCGTGGCGGCAAGCTAAAAACACAGAACCGCGAGCAAGGCGCCTATCGAATGTTGGTGTAAATGGCGCTTTGCTCGCCGTGGCTTGCTGCTGCTTTGCCGCCCGGCACACATTTCCAATTTCGCCCTTCCCACAGCTATACTCGCCCAATGCAGAACTCCTTCATGGCTCGTGCGATCGAACTCGCGATTGAGAATGCCCGCTCCGGGCGCGGCGGTCCGTTCGGGGCCGTCGTCGTAAAAGACGGCGCGATCATCGCCGAGGGCACTAACAGCGTTACTGCTGCGAACGATCCAACCGCGCATGCGGAGATTCTGGCGATTCGCCGCGCCTGCGCCAAACTCGGCGTTTTTCAGCTCGACGGCTTTGACCTCTACACGTCTTGCGAGCCGTGCCCGATGTGCCTCGGCGCAATCTATTGGGCGCGGCCCGCACACGTCTATTTTGCAGGCTCCGCCGCGGACGCTTCGAAAGTGGGCTTTGATGACTCGTTCATTTATCGCGAGATTCCTCTCTCGCCATCGGAGCGTAAAATCCCGATGATGCAGTTGATGCGAGAGGAAGCCCTGGAGGCGTTTCGGGCGTGGGAACGGCAGCCGAGCAAGGTACCGTATTAGTGGTCGCATGAAAACGGTTTACCTATCGCTTGGGTCAAATATGGGCGACCGCGCCGAGAATATTGCGCAGGCTGTCAAAGCCCTCGATGCGCGCGGCATCCGCGTTGTGCGTGAATCGAACCTTTATCAGACGGCGCCCGTCGGGGTGCGCGGCCATGCGTGGTTCCTCAATTGCACCGTGCAGGCTGAAACAAACATGATGCCGCTTCAGTTGATGCGAACCTTGCTGCAAATCGAGCGCACCCTCGGGCGGAAGCGCCGCCCGGCGTCGCCCTATCCCAACGAGCTAAAGGATCCGCGTGTGATCGACATCGACATTTTGCTCTTCGGGGAAAGCACGGTGCACGCTCCCGACCTCGAAATTCCCCATCCGCGGATGGCCGAGCGGCGCTTTGTGCTCGTTCCTCTAAACGAGATCGCCCCGGACGTCCGTCATCCAATCCTCAAGGCGACGATCTCCGAATTGCTCGCTTCAACACCCGACCGAGGTGAGGTCCGTCGATACCATTCTGCGCAGGAGAGTTGAACGTGGTCTATGCCGGAACATCGGGCTGGTCGTACGCGACATGGAAGCCGTCGTTTTATCCGGCGAAGCTTCCTTCCGCCAAATTTCTCAGCTACTACGCGGCACGGCTCAACACGGTCGAAGTCAACTATACTTTCCGTGCGTTCCCCAGTGAAAAGCTGCTTGCCGCTTGGGTTGCAATGAGCCCCGAAAATTTCCGCTTCGCCGTGAAAGCCCATCAATCGATCACTCACATCAAACGCTTGCAAGACGCCGACGAAACCGTGCAACGATTCGTGAAAGCGCTCGAACCTTTGCGCAGCGCCGGTCGGCTCGGCCCGATTCTTTTCCAGTTGCCACCCTTCCTCAAATGCAATGCCGCGCGGCTGGAAAGCTTCCTTTCAACGTTGCCGGAAAATCCGCGCGCTGCTTTCGAGTTTCGGCACGAGTCATGGTTCTGCGAGGAAATCTTCGCGCTCATGCGCCGGGCGAACGTCGCGCTTTGCGAGGCCGAAAGCGAAGATCTCGTAACTCCGGAAGTTCAGACGGCCGATTTCAGCTACCTTCGCCTGCGCAAACCGGAATATTCCCCGAAGGTGCGAAAGCAGATTGCCGCGCGCGTTGCCAAACGAGAGCCAATGGGAGATGTGTTCGTTTACTTCAAACACGAAGATACGCCTGACGGCGCTCTGTATGCCGAGGAACTGCTCGCGGCAAAGCCCTAAAAATCTGCGATAGAATAAAAGATCGAAATTCATAGGAAACGGTTCTGAAGATGATCCACCGCTTTGTGTTTCACAACGATCGCGTTCTGCCGGTCGAAGAGGTTCGCCTTTCGCCCGGGCAGTCGGGTCTGCTCAGCGGCTGGGGCCTTTTCACCACGATGCGGATCGTCGAAGGAGTAGCGTTTGCGTTCGAGCGCCATTGGAAACGCCTTGCACGCGATGCCGAACGCACTCGCTGCCCGTTCCCTTTTGACCAGGAGATCGTTCGCGGCTATCTGGCGCAGATTCTGCGGGCGAACCAAGTTCGCGAAGGCTGCGCCCGCATTTACGTGATTTCGAATCAGATTGGCTTCTGGCGCAGCGACGAACCGTTTCCCGCAGCGGACCTCGTAATCACTTCGTCGGGCCTCCCGTCTTATCGCGATCCTTTGCGCCTTGCGCTGCGCGAACAAGGCCGCCACGCCGCGTCTCCGCTGGCGGGCGTAAAAGTGACTTCCTGGCTGCCGAATGTTTGGAGCTTGAGCGAAGCACAGCGCGAAGGTTATGACGAAGTCGTTTTATTGAACGAGCGCGGTGAGGTGGCTGAGTGCACGGCGGCAAACGTCTTCTGCACCCGAGGTGGCCGCGTCTTTACGCCTCCGCTTTCTTCCGGTTGCTTGGCGGGGATCACGCGCGAGGTCGTGATGGAAATTGGGCCCGGTGCCGGCATCGCAATCGAAGAGCGCACGCTTTATCCCGAGGATCTCTACGCCGTGGATGAGGTCTTCATTTCGTCTACGAACCGCAGCATGCTCAATGTGAGCGAAATCGACGGGAGAAAAATTCCCATCCCGCGCGACCCCGTGGCCCGCAAGCTCGAAAAAATCTTCAATCAATATATGCGCGAGTATGTATCCGCTCAATCCGCCCCGGTCGACGGACGCTGATCACCGCACCAGCAATCCGGCAACGCCGAGGCCGATTCCGATGACCCCGAGCAGGAGCCCGAATCCCCAGAACACTCTCTTTTTGGTGAGCAACGTGATCGAACAGATGACGAGCGCAGCTTCCAGCATTACCTCACCAAAATCAAAGCGATCGGCGCGGCGCCCATACGTGGTCACATCGATCTCAGCATCCTTCGCTTGCTCTTCGATCTGCTTCTCTTGCTGAGCGTAGGTCTGAACCGCCTTTTCGTACTTGTCTTTCAACTGGCCGGCTTTAGCGGCGTCTTGCACCGGCGTAACCGAAAGCTGATCCAGAAAAACCTCATACGCGCGCAGCCGAATATCTTTTGCCTGATAGTAAGCCCACTGATCCGTGGAACGGGTCTGGTTCAGCAGTTCCTCGGTGTGCGCACGATGCCCAAGCAAAGAAATGGCCGCCACGAAGACCGCCAGCACTGCCATCGTAATGGTCACAGGTGCCAATGTCTTTTCGTGCGCGCCGTGCTCAGCGTTTTCCTGCAGCTCCATCAGCTCGTCAGACATGACTCGACCTCATCAAAAGCGGTTTCGGCGTGAAGAATGCCAAGAGCATAACAAAACTCGGCCTCCGTTTCGTAGACCTCCGCCGATTGGGACTCCGCCGTATGGTTTCGAAAGGCTGATCCGGTACAATCAAATTGCGGAGGTGAGAGTAATGGCCGATCTGGCGAGCAAGACCTGCGTTCCATGCAAAGGAGGGGTACCGCCGCTCGCGGGGGTACAACTCAACACTTTGGCCAACGAAGTGCCCGAGTGGAAAGTGGTCAATGGGCACCACATCGTGCGGGCATTCAAATTTTCTGATTTCAAGAGCGCCTTGGCATTTGTAAACAAGGTTGGTCAGGTCGCCGAAGAACAGGGCCACCATCCCGATATCCTGCTGGCTTGGGGCAAGGCCGAAATTACCATCTGGACGCACAAAATCGACGGTCTAACGGAAAGCGATTTCATTCTCGCCGCGAAGGTCGACAAGCTCGCAAAATGATGCAATTTTACAAATTGTGCGGCGTTCTTTATCATCGGACATCGAATGTCGCCACTTTTTAGAAAGAAAGATCCGCATTCGCGCGTAATTCCGCACAAGGCATTCCGCAATAGCCCTTTTTTCTACCCATATAAGCGCCTCGCTTACCTCGGCGAATACGCCTGGTGGCGATTGAAAGGTTCGCCGGGCCCACGCGTGCCGCACCTGATCAAGCAGCGAACCATTGCCGAATTCCGCGAACGGTTCGGGCTGAAGGTGATGGTCGAGACCGGCACCAACGTGGGCAACATGATTAACGTGCAGAAGAATTATTTCCGCGAAATCTACTCTATCGAAAACAATCCCTGGTATGCGGAGCGCGCCAAGCGAATTTTTGCGAAATACCCGCATATCCATACGTACGAAGGCGACAGCGGCAAAATCCTGCCCACGATCATGCCGCTCCTTCACGAACCATGCCTTTTTTGGGTTGACGCTCACTGGGGCAAAGTCTCAGCCCCGATCAAAGAGGAGATGGAGTGTATTTACCGCCATCCAGTCCGCCATCACGTATTGCTCATCGATGACGCGCGCTGGTTCGATGGCGAGGGCGACTATTATTCCATTCAGGATCTGCGCGACCATGCCGCCGTGGAATTCCCCGGCTCGGTTGTGGAAGTGAAAGACGACATCATCCGCATCTATCGTCCGAACACGGTTTGAAGGCTCGGGCCAGACTTTACGAACCGCTCGAGCAAAAGTTCGGCGAGCGCGGTCTGATCGTGCCTCACCACTTCATCCTGCTGTAAGACGTCTGCTTCGATGCACTTTAGCCCCATCTGTGCGAGCTCAGGGAGCGAAGGAGCCACCGGCTCCGCGCCCTCCGCCTTGTACCGTCGCAGCAACCGAGGCGAAATAGCCGCAGAATTCACAATCACGTAATCAAAGAGCGGACGCCCCGCGTGCTCGTAAATTGCATGTACGTGGTCAGACACCGAATAGTGCGAAGTTTCGCCCGGCTGCGTCATCAAATTTGCGATATAGACCCGCGTCGCCGAAGAACGTGCAATCGCGTCCACCACGCCCTCGACGAGCAAATTCGGAATGATGCTCGTATAGAGCGAACCAGGCCCCGCGAGTATCAAGTCGGCCCGGCGCAACGCATCGAGGGCTTGCGGTGACGGGCGCACGCGGCGGGGCAAGAGCCGCACCCGGCTGATGCGCTTGCGTGACCGCGATATTTTCGTTTCGCCGGCAACGATCGAACCGTCTTCGAGTTCGGCTTCCAGAGTCACGTTTTGCTCGGTCGCGGGAAAGATCCGCCCTCGAATCGCAAGCACCTGCGACGAAACCTCGACCGCCCGAAGGAAATCGCCTGTCACGTTGGTGAGCGCGGTCAGGAAAAGATTGCCGAAGCTGTGGCCCGCCAGCCCTCGTCCTGTGGGAAACCGGTATTGAAAGAGGTGGGCGAGCAATGGCTCATCCGAAGAGAGCGCCACCATGCAGTTGCGGATGTCGCCGGGAGGCAAGACCCGGTACTCGCGCCGCAGCCGTCCGGAACTACCGCCGTCGTCGCTGACGGCCACGACTGCTGCCAAATCCGAAATCGGGCAGCGCTCGCGCTGCTTCCTATCTTTCGGCGCGCCATCCCGAGTCGTTTGTGCGACGTGCTGCTTGAGGCCACGGAGGACAGTTGAAAGACCCGTTCCCCCTCCGAGCGCCACTACGCGAACCGCATGTGCGGGTCGGGCGCGATTCTTCGTGCGTTCTTTCACGTGATCGAAACTGGGTCAGCCGCCCGAGCCGTCACGCTCAGGGTAAAGAAGCTCGGTGAAGCGAGGATCTTCCTGCAGAAAGGCGAAATCTTCGTCGTTGCGGGCGTGGTAGCGATTTTCGGGCCGCAGTTGAATCGCGATCTTCAGATTGTCCATGGCGGAGTCCGCTTCGCCCGTCAGGCAGTCCAGTACGGCCATTGCGTAGACAATGTGATCGGCCTTGGGAGCCGCCTTCCGCGCGCGATCCAGATGCTCGCGGGCGTCGTCCCACCGCCCCAAGTTCATCAGCGCCACGCCGTGCGTGTAATGGTCCTCAGCCGATTTCAGGACTGGGGCGGGTGGACGCGAAATGCGCTGTTCGCAGATCCGTAGGTGCACCCGGGCCCGCTCGCATAGCTCCTTACTGGGTCCCTCGATCACCTTCTCCAGACTCTGCTTGGCGCGCTGAAATTTCTGCTGCTGGAAAAGGGTAAGGGCCTCTTCGTAGAGCTTCAGCTGTTGTTGTTTGGCCGGCGCGTCAGGGTCAGGCGGCGCTGCATTGGCCTTCGAATGCTGGTGTAAGGCATGCTGTTTCAATGGTTTATGGCCCTTTTGCCCTGCCGTGGAAGCTGAAGAAGCTTGCGAGGCGCGGCTCTTCACTGGTTCACTCCGATTCTGTCAACACGGAAACATAGCAGACTCAACATTTTGCGTCAATGCGGAGCAAAACCGCCGCGATCGCGCTTGTCGGCATGATTACCCCTTTCGCGAAACAGCGTACCCGCGGAAATTTGACTGCGAATCGCCGCCGCCGTATTATTCGTACAGGTAAAGAGATGCCTGCACTCTTCCATTAGCGCCTTACTGTTCCGACCGCTCGCAGCCGATCGCGTTCCTGATTTCCGCGTCATCATTTCAAAAGCGAATCTTTTTGCGCTCAGGTACGAAACATGGCGAATCTCACGCTGTTCGAAAAACTGGACCAGATCGAGCGTCGCTACGACGAAATGACGCGCGAACTATCTTCCGCGGAGGTTCTTGCCGACTCGGCTCGTTACCAGAAGCTCGCCAAGACACACTCCGATCTCGCCGAAATCGTCGCCAAATATCGTGAATGGAAGAATATCGATAAGGGGCTGCAGGGTGCGCGTCAGCTTTTTGCAGAAGCAGATGATGCCGAAATGAAGCAAATGGCACACGACGAGGAGCGCGAACTGGGCGCGCGGCGCGAGGCAGTCGAGCGAGAGCTGAAGCTTTTACTCATTCCCAAGGATCCAAATGACGAAAAGAACGTGATGATCGAGATTCGCGCGGGTACCGGCGGCGACGAAGCCGCTCTCTTTGCCGGCGAGTTATTCCGCATGTACTCGCGTTATGCCGAGTCGCAGGGCTGGCGCGTCGAAGTTCTCGAAAGCTCTCCGGCGACCATCGGCGGCGTGAAAGAAATCGTCGCTGCTATTCAGGGGAGCAAAGTCTATTCGAAGCTCAAATACGAAAGCGGCGTTCACCGTGTACAGCGCGTTCCCGCCACGGAGCAGCAGGGCCGCATCCACACGTCTGCTGCCACCGTCGCCGTCCTTCCCGAAGCGGACGAAATTGACATAAAAATTGAACCCAAAGATCTCCGCATTGACACGTTTTGCTCTTCCGGCCCCGGAGGCCAATCGGTGAATACCACGTATTCCGCCGTGCGTATCACGCACATTCCCAGCGGCCTGGTGGTTTCTCAGCAGGATGAAAAGTCCCAGATCAAAAACCGGGCGAAGGCGATGCGCGTGCTTCGCTCGCGCCTTTACGAAATGGAGCAGTCAAAGCAGCACGAAGCTATCGCCGCCGAACGCCGTGGCCAGATCAAGACCGGCGACCGCTCGGAAAAAATCCGCACCTATAATTTTCCGCAGAACCGCGTGACCGATCACCGCATCAATTTCACGCTCCATCAGCTCGATCAGGTGATGGAGGGAAAGCTAGGCGCGCTGGTGGATGCGCTCGTCACCCATTTCGAATCAGAGCGCCTGAAACTGGAACTGGGCGCCGAAAATAAGCAGCAGGGCGATGCAGATCAAGCTGCAGACTGAGGCTCCTTCGCGTAGCCGCTGTTTCACGCGACTCGACTATTCCGCCATGCGCCCAATGCCAGTAATGCAAATTCGCGACGCCCTCAGACGAGGCATCGCCCGCCTCGACGAGGCTTCTGTGCCTTCGGGCGCACTTTCGGCCGAACTTCTGCTGATTCATGTGCTCGGCCGTGACCGCACCTGGCTTTACACGCATCCCGAAGATGTGATCCCACATGACCGCGAAGAAGAATACTTTCGCCTAATCTCGCGTCGCGTTGCAGGCGAACCAGCGCAATACATCACGGGCAAGCAGGAATTCTGGGGCCTCGATTTCGAAGTGACGTCGGCCGTGCTGATCCCGCGCCCGGAAACCGAGTACTTGGTCGAAGTCGCACTGGCGCGGATCGGCGCCGAAAACCGCAGCGAGAGCGTGCGCATCGCAGACGTTGGCACGGGCTCCGGATGCATTGCCGTCACGCTGGCAAAGGAGCTTCCGAACGCTCAGATCCTCGCGACAGACATTTCGGCGGCTGCGCTCGACGTCGCCCAACGCAATGCAGCACGCCACAATGTCGCGAATCAGATTCAGTTCGCTGAGGCCGATCTTTTGGAGCTTACCTGTCATCGCTCGCCAACACACCCATCACAACTTTTCGATCTTATTGTGAGCAATCCTCCTTACGTCGCGAATTCGGATAGAGATACACTGCAGCGCGAAATCCGCGAGCACGAGCCAGAAATCGCTCTCTTCGGCGGTCCAACTGGCCTCGAAATATATGCGCACCTGATCGAGCAAGCCGAATCGCGGCTCGCGCAGAATGGTGTGCTCGTCGTGGAGTCAGGTTATGGCGCAGCCGAACGCATCCGTGAAATGATCGAAGCGCGTTCCGTGTGGCAAGACATCACCGTCACGAACGATCTCGCGGGAATCCCACGTGTCCTCGCCGCCTCTTTCACGGGCGGGCCCAGAAGGGAATAAGCTCGATGATCGAATATCGTCTCGGCAATGATTTGAATCTCGACGAAGTCATCGATCTCTACGCTGCGTCTACCTTGGGTGAGCGCCGCCCCATTGCCGAACGCGACCGCATGGCCTCCATGCTGAAAAATGCGAATCTCGTCGTCAGCGCGTGGGACGGAAACCTCCTGGTCGGCATCTCGCGCTCGCTTTCGGATTTTAGTTACGCTACATACCTATCCGATCTGGCTGTTCGCGTTTCGCATCAACGCACCGGGATCGGCAAGGGACTGATTCGCCAAACCCAAAAAGCCGGGGGCCCACAGGCACGCATCATCCTGCTTTCCGCGCCCGCCGCCACGAATTACTACCCGCGCGTCGGCTTCAAGCAACACCCGAGCGCTTGGATACTCGCCGGCGACGCTATAATTTAGCCCGTAGCGCCAATGCCCAAGCTGGCTCAATTTCGTGCCAAGCACGATGCGGCCGACGGTCTGCCCTCGGATTGCGCTGTCCTTCATGTCGATATGGACGCTTTCTTTGTCTCCGTCGAACTGCTCACGCGCCCAGAACTCCGTGGCCTCCCCGTGATTGTCGGCGGCCGGAGAGATCAGCGAGGCGTCGTAACCTCGGCGAGCTACGAAGCGCGCCGTTTCGGAGTCCATTCCGCAATGGCTCTGCGCACGGCCGCAAGGCTCTGCCCGCAAGCCGTTTTTCTCGATAATCGCCACGATTTGTACGCGCAATGGAGCGATCGCGTCGCCACGATTCTCGGAAAATATTCGCCCGTGGTCGAGATGGCTTCCATCGACGAAGCCTACGTGAACCTGCGCGGAATCGAACGGCTTCACGGTCCGCCGCTCGCTGCTTCGCACAAGTTGCTCCAGGACATTACGGCTACAACGAGCTTGCCCTGCTCTGGAGGTCTTGGGTCCACGCGTCTTGTCGCAAAGGTGGCGAGCGATCAGGCCAAGCCCCACGGCTTAGTCTGGGTTCCCGTAAGCAGTGAAGAAATATTTCTCGCACCCCTTTCGGTGCGAAGGCTCCCTGGAATCGGCAAGGTGACGGAAGCTGCGCTCAATAAGCTGGGAATTGCAACCATCGCGCAATTGCAAGCGCACTCTCTTGGGCGGCTCGAATCCGAATTCGGCCGCTGGGGAACGGCCTTGTATCGGAAAGCGCGCGGCATCGACTCGTTCGAATTTTTCTTCGATGCCGAGCCGAAGTCGATTTCGCACAACCAAACGTTCGGCGAAGATACGAACGATCGAGCCCAGCTCGATTCCACTCTGAGTTATCTCTGCCAAAAAGCCACAAAGCGCTTGCGAGATGCGGCTTTGCATGCACGAACGGTAACGCTCACGGTACGCTTCTCCGGTTTCAAGACGATGACGCGCAATCACACGCTCGCCGAGCCGTCCGATCTCGACGCGATGATCCTCAAGAGCCTGCGCACTCTTTTCGCCAGCGCCTGGGACGGCAAGCGCCCGGTGCGCTTGCTCGGCGCGGCGCTGAGCTCGTTTTCACCGGCTTCCAGCCAGCTTGACCTGCTCGATCCCGGCCACCGCGAGAAGCTGGAAACCCTCGCACGCACTACAGACGACCTCCGCGACCGTTTCGGTTTCTCCAAGCTCCAACTCGGCGGCTCGCTCGCGCATAAGCTCCGTCCGGATTGACGCCGAACGGCTGACGCCCTCCCGTGTTTGTAATAGACAACGTCTCGCAGATTTGCGAAGCAACTCCAAGCGCCAGCGCCGCAATCCTCATATAATCGCCTCATGGCCGTGCGCGAAACAGCCGCTTTGTCTGCAATCCGCGACCGCGGTCGCCGTGTGCGCGGCTTTTGGCAACGGATCACCGGGGGCTTTGAGCTCGAGCAGCTCTGGGAGCAATTTCTCTCCGAGGCGCGCGCAAGCTATGGGCTTTTTTCCCACGACGTCGATTGGGACGAGATCGATCGCGAGCCCAGCCGCTGGAAGAGGCCCTTCCGCATAAGCTGGGCCCTCTTTCAGGCGATGCTGATGAAGCTGACGCCGGCACGGCGCATTCTATTGCTCCTCGCAATCGTCGTGGTTCTGATTCCTGCGGATGTCCACATTGGAGGCGGCCTAACCAGGGTGAGTGTGTCGTGGTTCGGCGCAGTCCTTCTGTTCCTGATCTTGACACTTGAACTCGCCGACCGCGTCACGATGAAGCGCGACCTCGAAATCGCGCGCGAAATCCAGCAGTGGCTTGTCCCCGCAAAACCGCCCGACGTTCCGGGAATCGATATCGCCTTCGCCACACGTCCGCAGAACACCGTGGCAGGAGACTGCTACGACGCGTTTCTCCGGCCGCTCAATGCCGCTGGTCGCGAGCCTCTCGTCATTGCCGTCGCCGATGTAGCCGGCAAGAGTGTTCCCGCCGCCCTGCTCATGGCAACGTTCCAGGCCAGCTTGCGGGCCCTGGCCGGCACCTCGGCTACCCTCGAAGAAAATGTCTCTGGCCTCGATCGTTACGCCCGCGCGCACAATCTCGAAGGCCGGCGCTTCACAACGGCGTTCATTGCCGAAATTGATCCTCACAGTGTCGCAATGCGTTACGTCAATGCCGGGCATAATGCGCCTATCCTCATGCGCGCGTCGCACGCAGCCGAACGGCTTGAATCCGGCGGCCCGCCGCTGGGCCTGCCTCTCTTCCGCGGCGCTGAACCTCAGTATGACTGCGGAAGCATCCAATTAGGGCAGGGTGATTTGCTCTTCGTTTTCACCGACGGCGTGATCGATGCTGTAAATGAAGATGGCGACGAGTTTGGCGAAACGCGGCTGCTCGGCCTGCTGCGCGATCTTCCGCAAGGGACCGCGGCCGATATGCGCGACTGCATCATGAAAGAGCTGAACAGCTTCGTCGGAGAAGCACGGCAACAGGACGATATCACTTGCCTTTTGCTATCAGTGGCCGCGACTCGGACGTAAAGCGCAAATGGACGGAAAAACACTTTCCTATCAAATCTGCGCCACCCTTAAGGCCAAAGGCTACCAAGCCTATCTGGTTGGGGGATGCGTGCGGGACATCATTCTCTGCCGCGAACCCGCTGATTACGACGTGGCTACGGACGCGACGCCCGATATCGTGCAGCAGATCTTTCCACGGAGCCTGGCCGTGGGGGTCCAGTTCGGCGTGATCGTCGTTCTCGATGTCTCAGCCGAGGAAAACCCGGTTCAGGTCGACGTCGCGACCTTCCGCTCGGACATCGGCTCTGCCGACGGCCGGCATCCCGATCGCGTCGCCTATACGAAATCGCCCGAAGAAGATGTGCGCCGCCGCGACTTCACGATCAACGGCCTTTTGCTGGATCCCGAAACTAACCAGGTCGTCGATTTTGTGGGTGGTCGCAAGGATATCGAGGTGGGCATCATCCGGGCCATCGGCGACCCCGTTCGCCGCTTCACGGAAGACAAACTCCGCATGCTTCGCGGAGTCCGTTTCGCGGCCCGCTTCGACTATAAATTAGACCCCCAAACGCGCCAAGCCTATGGTTCCTTGGCCGCTCAAGTCACGAAGGTGTCTGCCGAACGCATCCGCGACGAACTTACCAAGATTCTGATTGAAGGCGCGGCACGCCGCGGGTTCGAGCTCCTCGACGAGGCCGGCCTGCTGATTCATCTGCTGCCGGAGGTGTCGCGCATGAAGGGTGTCCCGCAACCACCGCAGTATCATCCTGAAGGCGACGTGTGGATTCACACACTCCTGATGTTGGAGAAACTGCCGCCGGGATGCCCGGAGACGCAGGCATGGGGAGTTCTGCTTCACGACGTGGGCAAGCCCACCACGTTCGCTCCGCCCGAGATTACTGGCGATCGTATTCGTTTTAATGAGCACGCCGAAATCGGGATGCGGATCGCCGAAGACATCTGCCATCGCCTCCGCTTCTCAAACGAAGAGACAGAGCAGATCGCGGCGCTCGTGGCTAATCACATGAAGTTCAAAGACGTAATCAATATGAAGCCCGCCACCCTGAAGAGGTTCATCCGGTTGGAACGGTTCGACGAGCATCTGGAATTACACAGGTTAGACTGCCTTTCGAGCCATGGGAGCCTGGATAATTATGACTACA
Source organism: Candidatus Aquilonibacter sp. (assembly GCA_035507075.1). Lineage (GTDB taxonomy): Bacteria > Acidobacteriota > Terriglobia > Acidiferrales > UBA7541 > Palsa-295. Next base: position 44,626 of record DATJOL010000144.1, read on the forward strand.
CTCGTCGTTTTATTGAAGAGACGCCTGCGGAGCAGGTCCGTCCGGCTCGACTCCTGACCGGCGACGACTTGAAGGCTATGGGCTTCGCTCCGGGTCCGGCGTTTCGGGAAATTCTGGAAGCCATTGAAAATGCTCAGCTAGATGGAAGAATAGCCGATCATGAATCAGCAGTGCGGCTGGTCGAAGAAGAATTCGCAGGTCTAAAAAATAACTAACACGCCTTATTGCATTTACTTACGGCAAAGAAGCGCTACAACTCAGCATAGGATGGGGGTTGATTTCACATATTTAGTCTTGTACGCTCATATTTGTTTACGTGTATATGCGAATGGAAAGTCTTTTCCCTTTTTCCTGCATCTAACGCTGTAGACGGTCGATCTACCCGTTGTCGGTGTCGGTCGTTGAGTTAGTTGTCCAAGGGGGACAACGTGAATAAACCGAAAAGAATAATTCCAGACGAGCTGCCGATCCTGCCGGTTCGTGACACGGTGTTGTTTCCCGGCGCGGTAATGCCTTTGCCGGTGGGCCGGGAGAGCTCGCTTGCACTATTAGACTCGCTCGGTACCGGATCCGAGAAGTATTTGGGCGTCGTGGCGCAGCTGGATCCTCGAATCGAGTCGCCTACGGGTGCTGACCTGCACAGCGTCGGCACGCTGGCCAAGGTACACAAAATGGTTCGCATGCCTAATGGGAACGTGGTTGCGTTCCTGGAGGGTCTAGACCGCATTCGCGTGCTCGAAATTCTGGGGCTTAAGCCGTTTTTGCGCGCCAAAGCCGAAATTCAGCCGGATCTAGATGACGAACGCGACCCGGAGCTGATGGCTCTGGAGCGCAACGTCAAGGACCTATTCCGTGAGGTTGTGGCTCGTTCGCCGCAGCTTTCGGACGATCTGCAAACCGAGGTGATGAATATAGATTCGCCGAATCGGCTTGCGGACTTTGCGGCGGCGACGCTGCCTTCGCTCAACACGATGGTCCGGCAAGAGCTGCTGGAGACGTTTGACGTTCGGAAGCGGCTGGAGATGCTGATCACCGAACTCTCCAAAGAAAAGGAAGTACTCGAGCTGCGGAGCAAGATTCACGACCAGGTTCAGGAGCAGGTGAACCAGAGCCAGCGTGAATTCCTGCTGCGCGAGCAGATGAAGGCAATTCAAAAGGAACTGGGCGAGTCTGAGGACGGCGTGGCCGAAATCGACGAGCTGAGGAAGAAGGTCGAAGAATCGGGCATGTCCGCCGAGGCAAGGAAGGAGTGCGACCGCGAGCTGAAGAGGCTTGCGAAGATGACTCCCGCTTCAGCTGAATACATGGTGTCACGGACATACCTCGAGTGGATGACGTCGCTGCCATGGAATAAAACCTCCGGCACGGGCGAGGATCAGATCGACATCGGCAAGGCCGAAGAGATTCTCAACGAGGATCACTACGACCTGGAAAAAGTGAAGCAGCGGCTGCTCGATTATCTGGCTGTGAAGAAATTGCAGCCGGGCATGAAGGGGCCGATTCTTTGCTTCGTCGGCCCTCCGGGCGTGGGCAAGACCTCGCTTGGCAAGTCGATTGCGCGTGCCATGGGACGGAAATTCGTCCGCATCTCGCTGGGCGGCATGCACGATGAGGCTGAGATTCGCGGCCATCGCCGGACGTACATCGGCGCTCTGCCCGGGCAGATCATCCAGGGCATTCGCCGGGCCGAGACGCTGGACCCCGTGCTGATGCTCGACGAGGTCGATAAGCTCGGGCGCGATTTCCGCGGCGATCCTTCCTCGGCTCTGATGGAGGTGCTTGACCCGGAGCAAAACTCGACGTTCCGCGATCATTATCTCGACGTACCGTTCGATCTATCGAAGGTGCTTTTCGTGGCTACGGCTAACTGGCTGGACCCGATTCCGGATCCTCTGCGCGACCGGATGGAGATCATCGAGTTGCCTGGCTACACCGAAGAAGAAAAGGTACACATCGCGAAGCGGTTCCTCGTTCCACGGCAGCTCAAGGAGCACGGCTTGACCGACGAGCAGGTGGAGTTTACCGACGAAGCGCTGCACGAACTGATCCGCCACTACACGCGGGAAGCAGGCGTCCGCAACCTCGAGCGTGAAATTGCGACGCTCGTGAGGAAGCAGGCGCGGCGCATCGCCGAAGGGAAAGCGGATAAGCATGTGGTCACGGTTGACGTGGTACACGAGGCTCTCGGCATCCAAAAGTTCCGGCTGGAGAAGGAAGTCGAAGAGCGCGTGCAGAAGCCGGGCGTTTCCGTCGGCTTGGTGTGGACGCCGGTGGGCGGCGACATCGTCTTCATCGAAGCGAGCAAAGCCCGGGGCGGGCGCCAGTTCACGCGAACGGGCCATCTTGGCGAGGTGATGCAGGAGTCCATGCAAGCCGCGCTTAGCTGGGTCCGCGCGAATTCCGATCGCTATGGGATCGATCCGGACTTCTATCGCAAGTTCGACCTGCACGTGCACGTTCCTTCGGGGGCGATCCCGAAAGACGGACCGTCAGCAGGAGTCGCGATGGTGACGGCGCTGGTGAGTCTGCTCAGCGGCAGACCGGTGAGGCCGCGGGTGGCGATGACGGGCGAGATTTCGCTCTCCGGCATCGTCTTGCCGGTGGGCGGGATCAAGGAAAAGGTCCTTGGAGCGAAACGGGCCGGAATCCGCGAGGTGATTTTGCCGGCGGACAACGAACCTAACGTGAAAGAGGATCTGCCGGACGAGTTGCTCGACGGCGTGAAGGTCCACTTCGTCCGCACGGCCGAAGAGGCGCTGGAAATCGCACTGGGCAAGTTCGAAAAGCCGGTGCAATCCGTGAAGCGCGGGCCGAGCGGCGGCGAGGATCGGCCCATCGCCGGCCCGGTCCACTGAGTCCAGCGAACTGAAGCGTTACGAAATCGAGGCCCGGAGGCTAACGCCTCCGGGCCTTTTTTTCTGAGCTTTCGATGAACCTTCGGACCAACTTCAGTTCCGCCGGCGGTTCATGGCATTCGCTTTTCGTGCGCTTTTGCGATTTTCAACTACCCCTTTACGCGTCGATTAGAATTGACTCCTCCTCTTTATTTTCAGCGACTTAGAGCGATTTCTAATCGACCAGTGTCGATTAGAAATTTGGCCCTATTTCGCCTTTGGTTTTTATTCGCTTGCGCCTCCTCCCAAGGCCGGTATTTTCGGCGCCGGGATTTCGGGCGCCATATCTGTCGGCCTTCGTTGGGTGGAGAAGACGACATTTGAGGATGGTTCAACCCATCGGTTACCGTCTCGGAGGCAGGTGGCGACCCGGACGGCTCTCAGGACCGTGTCGCCCGTACATTTGGCGGTGGAGGCCTTTTCCATGATGTGATCGAGAACGTTTTCGAGGCGCTCGCGGCGACGGGCGATGTATCCCATGGCTCGGAAGTGGCGCTGGAGGGCTCGAACGGGAACTTTATATTCCTGGGAGATGGCCCAGGGAGCAAACCATTCGAGGTATTCGCTGTCGATCGATTCCCGGTCGGGGTGGTTGCAGACCTGGCATTTGCGACGGTGGCGTTCAAGAGGCGGGAGGGTGGCGGGGTCGGGTGCGTCGGCAGTCAGGGAGCGGTTGGGGCGGTGAGTTGGTTCTTCCGGGGGTGGGGGTGGGGGTGGGGGTGGGGTTTCGGGCTGGGGCTCTGCGGATAAGTCTTTTGTTTCCGGTGGCTGTTGCTGAGGTTCGGCAACCTGAGGCGGCGGCTCGGGCAGCGGTGCTGGTTCCGGTTGCGGCTTGTAGACTATGAAAGTGGGTCTTGTGGCGAAGCCATAGACCCTTTGTTCGTCCATTTGTGTAACCTCCAAAAACCGAACACAAGTTTACCACAGGTGGACGGCTCTTGTAAATAACAGTACTCCTAGTACCCGAGGATCGTGGAATGGTTGTGGTTATGGCCGGGCGGCTTTACGCCAATCGGGGGATTGGCGCTGACGGGCGGAGCCCCGGGAACGAAGGTCGCGGGAAGATCTGTCCAGGTGGGCGTGGCGCGTTTTCGGGTATTGACAATGGGAGCGGGCAAGTTCTAGATTTGCAAGTAGCTTGCAGGATGCGGAGGAGTGCGCCCATGAGATCAATGTTGCATAAAGCGGCGATTGCGGGAAGCCTGGCGGTGCTGAGCCTGGGCGTGGCGATGGCTGCGGATATACCGACGGGCGTGGTGTCTGACTCGGTGCTCGCGAATGTGGATGGGACGAACGCGGCGCTGGGCGCAAACGTCTACGCGGGCGACGCGCTCTCGACAAATTCCGGCGGGACGCTGCGGCTGCGGGTGGGATCGGGACAACTTTTCCTTTTGGCATCAAGCGATGCGAGCATGACGCAAGACCACAGCCGCATCGACCTGCTGATGAGGAGCGGCACTGCGGGGTTTTCCGCGACGGATACCGATCCGCTGGAAATCGACACGCCGGTGGGCACGGTGCGGCCCGCGAACGACAAGCATGCCTACGGACAGGTGACACTGATCGGACCGAGGCAGATCCTGATCACTTCGTATGAAGGAACGCTGCTGCTGACGCGGAACGGCGAAGAGAGACTGATCGAGGCGGGCAAATCCTATCGCGTGACGCTAGCGGCAGATTCGGCGAACGCACCGGCACCGGCGCCGGATCCGCAAAGCGGCCAGGGGGCCGGGGCGGGCGGGCACAAGCATCAATGGATTTTCGATCTGGCGATCGCAGGCGGCGCGGGCGGGCTCGGGTATCTCGCGTGGCACTTTCTGTGCGAGAGCCCTTCGGCTCCGAGCAACCTCACCGTAACCACTCAGTAGGCGCCGATAGCGGCGTCCAAGTTTTTCTCCAGCGCGTTTTCTCGCAATCACGAAAAAACAGAAACCTGCCGCGTCCTGCGGCGGGCAAGCCGAAGACCGCGGTGCGTTTAAATCTAGCCACAAGCAAAATCCGGCTGCGGTGCGACGTTTGAATTTACGTCAGACCCCGACTTTCGGGAGCCTAATGCGCCAGGACTTTTTCTTTGTTTATTTTTCCCGCGGCTAAGTCTTCGATTTTCGGAATCGATACGGGCGTGGTGAGAGAAAGTGCGGGAGGACTGGTCTTTTTGCGCAGCGCTTCGGCGAGAAGCTCGAGCGCAAGGTGCGTGTTAGGCGTATTGAGGATAGTGGCAGCGAGCAAGCCAGTGCGAACGAAGGCCTGGCCCGTCTTCGGCAGGCCGTCAACACCAGTGAATGGCGCGCCGAGCCATTTATCACGGAGCACAGGATCGGAGATCTCCTGAATGGCTTTGCGCGCGCCCATGGCCATCGCGTCATTCTGGCAGCAGAACATATCGACAGAGAGCTTCTGCGAAGTCGACAGGCGCGCCCAGGATGAGACTGCTTTGTAGCCGCTTTCTTCGGTCCACTTTCCCCTGAGCAAAATGAGATTGACGTTTGCGGGCTTGCGCTGCTGGACGCCGAGCGAGCGCTGGCTGGCGGCAGGATAGTCCGAAGGGCCTTGCAGGTAGATGACGTTGCCACCCTTCGGCAGAAGGGCAGCCATCTGCTGCGCCTGAATGCGGCCAGCCTCGAGATGATCCGACGTGACGCAAAAGACGGGAACGCCGGCGCGAGTACGAAGCTCCTGGAGGTAGGCTGCTTCACGGTTCATAACGACCCAAGCGACGCCGGCCGAGACGGCCGCTCGCGCGACGTGAGGCAGGGCGGTGCCGCTTGCGGGATCGAGCAAAATGCCGTCGGGACGCGCTTCCGCGGGTCCCTGGATCACATTGAGCAATTGCTGGCTTTGGTTGATCGGATCCGCGTCTGCGTAAGTGATGGAGACATCGACGCCCAGGCGATGCGCGGTTTGCTGAGCCGCCGCGGCCTGCTCGCGCTGATAGTCATTGTCCTCCGTGACCAAAGAGACGAGAAACCGAAGGCGGTTCACAGGACCTCCTGCCCCGAGAGGATATAGGTAAAGGGTACGCGTGTTCGTTTCGGGGGTGAGAATTAAAGAGGCGGCGGGTGACGTATGAGGAATCCGTGGAAAAGCGTAGACGAGTTTCGTCTGGCGAAAGGGGCTGAAGAAAAAAGCCGGGGCAGCGCCTCAAAACCGATGCTGCCATGCGTCTCGGAAGTCGTGCCCCCTAAGGCGGGTTCGTTAGAACAGGACTTTGAGGCCGAACTGGATCTGGCGCATGTTGGTGGCGAGCGAACCGATGTAGCCGGCTGAGGCATTCGGACTTGTACCTGAAAAAACAGTCGTGTTTGGCGGACCGAAGTTGGGATGGTTCAGAATGTTAAACGTCTCAGCCCTGAACTGAAGACTTACGCCTTCAGAGACGCGAGTGGTCTTGAGAACGGAAAAGTCCACGTCGGCAAGGCCGGGGCCTGTGAACGAGCCGCGACCGAGAGTGCCGTAAGTACCGACCGGAGGCAGGGAGAACGCCGTCGGGTTAAACCATTTTGCCGGATTGCCGGTGACAATTGGGCCCGTGAAGCTCGGATTGAGGTCCGGCCTGTCCGGATTGCGAATATCACCGTCTCCTGAACGATTCGAGCCGATGAGGGGTGTAAATGGGAAGCCGCTGAGGAACGTGCTGATGCCGTTGAATTCCCAGCCATCCACGAGCTTGGCGGTGAGGCCGTTCGAGGACGTGGCCCAGCGCTTACCAGGACCAAACGGCAATTCGTACGTTCCCGAGATACTGGCTTGACTGGCCGCGTTTAGCGCGGAGGGCCCCCAGTCGCCCTTCAGATTATTGCGGTTGAGGATCATCTGAGGTTCGTTGTTGGACTGGGCGATGGTGAGGCCTGAATTCTCGTCGAGATTTTTCGACCAAGTGTAGTTGCCGCGGAATTGAAACGCACCACCGAAGCGGTGGCTGACGTCGGTTTCGAGCGCGTTGTAGCTGCTGGTGCCTTCGTTGTACCAGAAGAAGCCGGCGCTGAGATAGGGGTTGGGGCGCGTGCCGACGGGAATGTAGAGCTGACCCTCGTTGACCTGAGAGGTGGTGGTCGCAGGAGTGCCTGCCGACGTGGTGCCACCAGCCGTGCATCCGGCCGCATTGGAGCAGATTTGCGCGGGGATGCTGTTGGGGTCGACTGCAACGAATCCGTGATAGCCCTCCGAGCCGTTATAGGTGACGCGCAAGACGGTATTGGTGGTTAGCTGCCGCTCAATGCCGAAAGTCCACTCCTCAACTGTGGGAGTTTTAGCGTTGGGCTGGACTCCTTGCGGCGCATATTTGGCGCAGGCGCCGGTAACTCCAGGGCCGCACGTTTGCTCGGTGAAGCCACGTTGAATGGGGACGATGGATGAAAGCGGGCCGGTGAAGGTGAAGGAGCCATTATAAGGAGGCAATGAGTTGAGCAGAAAAGCAAGATCGTCGACTAGAGAGTAATAAGTGCCGAAACCGGCGCGGATCACCGTCTTTCCATCACCGAAAGGATCGTAGGCGAGGCTGACGCGCGGGCTGAAGAGTTTTTTTGCGTTATTGGTGGTGAACACCGAACTGCCGACGACCGGGCTGGTGATCAACACGCCTGAGGGATCGGTGACGTAATTGGCTGCGCGATCCTGGACGGCGTTCCAACCGGTGGTGAATTCGTGGCGGAGGCCAGCCTCCAGGGTGAGCCTTTGGGTCACTTTGATCGTGTCGTCGACGTACCAAGCGCCAAAGAAGCTGCGCCAGCCGATTTCGTGGGCGGTGGGAACGACCTGAAAGCTAGCGCCTGCTCCGCTGATGGTGCCCTGGAGAAAGGTGGTGAGGCTGGAGAAGGCAGCGACGCCGGCTTGCCGGGAAGCGCTGTCTTCGTTGTCTTCAAGATTCTGAAACCAGACGCCGAAAGCAAGTTGATGGATGCCTTTGGTGAGGTTCACATCGTCGGCGTAAGTAAAGAGATTTCGACGGTTCCAGACGCCGGCGGCGTTGTTTGGGCCCGCGGCGGTGATGGTGCCATTGCCGCTGGTGGTTGATACGCCGCCGCCAACGGTGATTCCTCCGGGACCTGCGCCGGTGACGAAGTCCAGATTTGCCGGGAAGGAAGCCAGCAGAGAGGAATCGAGGTTGAAGCCGGCGCGGGAAAAGCCGAGGCGGGCTGTATTGACCATGTCCGGAGAAAATGTGTGCGTCTCCTGCAAGCTGGCCACCTGCATGCGCAAGGTGGAATAGGAAGCGAAGAACGGATCGGCCAAGGGAACGAGGCTGTCGCTGTCATCAACGGTATATGCACCGGTGAGCGTGTCGTTGGAGCCAAGGTAGTAATCCGAACGAAGCGTGCCGAAATCTTCGCGGATATGCTGCTTTGGGTAGTCGTAAGAGAACGCCGTTCCGCTGGGGATGGCAGGATTGGTTCCGGGAACGTACAGCTCACCGCCATTAGGCGCGGGCCAGTAGGACATGTACTGCAGCATCGTCGGGTCGAGGCCTGCAACGGGCGTGTAGACGCCGGTGGTCGGATTGGGCAACGACCCCGTGCGCGCCTCTGCGTCGGGAACGACGCTGACGCCGCTTTGCGTGAGAGACTGCCGGAAACCTTCGTAATTCCCGAAAAGGAACCAGCGATTCTTTTCGAGAGGACCGCCGAGAGCGGCACCGAACTGGTTCTGCGCGTAGCCCGGACTGACGGGAGCCTGGGTGAAATAGTTGCGAGCGTCGAGCGAGCTATTGCGGAGAAATTCGTAGACCGAGCCGTGAAGATTGTTTGTGCCGGATTGGGTGACGATGCTCACTTGCGCGCCGGCGCGCTTGCCATATTCAGCCGAGTAGTTATTCGTGAGGACGTTGAATTCGCGAATCGCGTCGATGCCGAGAAGCTGGCCGCTGAGGCCGCCAGGCGTGTTTGCCAACTGGCTGGAGCCGGTGTACTCAATGCCATTCAAAAGGAAAAGATTTTCGGCGGTCCGGCGGCCGTCAACGGAGAAAATGTTTCCGTTGCTCGTGCTGGTGTTAGCACTTTTGAAGGCGCCGTAATTGATCGTACCAGGATTAAGGGTGATCAGATTGTCGAAGCTGCGGCCGTCGAGGGGCAGATCCTTAACTTCCTCTTCGCCGACCATTCCCGAAACGGATGTGGTGGTGGTGTTGACGACGGGCGTATCGGCGGTGACGACGACTTGCTGGACAACTTCGCCGATCTGCAGCTGGAAGACAAGCTTGGCGTCCTGACCGACCTCGAGATCGATTCCGTTGCGGACGGCGGCTTTGAAACCGTCTTTGCTGGCGCTGACTTGCTGGAGGCCAAGAGGCAGAGCCAGGACCTCGAAATCGCCAGCGGAGTCAGTGGTCACGGACTTGGTCGCGCCAGTCTCAAGGCTCTTGACGGTGACGGTGGCACCGCTGATGCCGGCTCCGGAGACATCTTCCACGCGGCCGGAGATTTCGGCGGTGACTTGAGCGGTCGCGGATCTCGGCGCGAGGAAAAAGAGGAGCGCGAGGAGGGCACAAAGAAGGAGCGGTGTGGGCGAAAATCTGAGGCGATTGTGAAGTGTGGTGCGCGCGTTGTGCGATTTCATCCCTTTTCTTTTCCTCGCCTTATGGCAGCTGAGAGGCAAACATCATAGCCTAGTTGCGAGACGCGGGAGGCGGCTAATTGGTTTCCGACGAATGCTGTGAGGAGGCCGGTCTGTGTTATCGTGGCGGGACCGCCACTATTGCTGGAGGTATACATGCAGGCTGAAGAGCCGCGCCGCAGCGACCGGGTTTCGATGACGCTGTTGCTGACGATTTCCGGCAAGGACCGCGAAGGGAAGGAATTCTCCGAGCCAGCCAGCACGCTGCTGATCAACCAGCACGGCGCCGTGATCCTTTTCGGGCGCGAGCTGGCGGATGAGCAGCGGGTTTTGGTGCAGCGGCGAGTTGCGGGGGAGAGTCACCGGCAGGCGTATGCGCGCGTGGTGGGACAGTTCGGGAGCCAGAAGGACGATTTCCTTTACGGAATCGAAGTGCTCGATTATGGGATCGACCTTTGGGGAGTGGAGTTTCCGCCGATTGCGGAATCAAACGAGGCGGTGGCGCGAATGTTGCTGGAATGCAGCCACTGCCGGCGGCGCGAGGTGGTGTATCTGAACGAGATGGAACTGCGGGCATTCGAATCGAATCGCGGGATCGCGAGACACTGCAAGGGTTGCGGAGTGCCGAGCATCTGGGTGCAGGCGCCGCACGAGGATGCGAAAAAAGCGGGCCGTGCGTCGAAGAGCCGACGGGATGGGGACGCACAAGGCGAGCCTGCGGATGGGCACGAAAAAAGGCAAAGACAGAGAGTGCGGCTGAAAACGCGACTGACGGCTTGCGTGCGGCAAAGCGGCACGGACGATGAGCTTGCGGTGTGCGAAGACATTTCGCCGGTGGGCGTGTGCTTTCGAAGCAAGCGGCGATACGACCGCGACGCGGAGGTGGAAATAGCCGTGCCCTACTCGCCGGACTCGGGGAATATATTCTTGCCGGCGCGAGTCGTCTACTCGGAAGAGATCGCGAAGGCCGGACTTTTCAGGCACGGGACGGAATACCGGAAGGTCAAAACGGCCTGAGACAGCAGCTCGTTCAGCCGACCTGCACCTTCTCATGCGTGCGACGCGCGAGGTAGTGCATCGCGATATTGAGGTGCACGCTGCCCTGAGCGGTGTCGAAGCGGAGGATCGTCGCTTCGGAATCGTGGCCGGCTTTATCGCATTGAGCCTCGGCGAGGATGGATGGCGGCAGCACCCTGAATTCGAAGCCGCGGTCGTTCAGTTGGGTCACGGCGTTTCCGATGACCATGTTTGCGAGTTCGCAAACGGCTTCGGAGACGAGCGATTCTTCGGGAGCAACATCGCCGCCGGCGAGGAGGCCGGCAATGTGGGCGGCGGCAGCGGGATCCATGTCCAGGATGATGCGGCCTTCGATTTGCCCTTTGAAGGAGACCACAGCGGCTGCGCCTTTGCGGCGATAGCCCTCTTCCTCCATCGTGAGGTCCACGATATTTGCGGGGGCTTTCATCATTTCGGCGAGAACGGCGTCAAGCGATCCGATGAAAGGCTGAATCAGGTCCATTCTCATTGCGAGTTCTCCCCGGTGGCGACGGACGCCGGGACGGCGTCGTCATTCAGAACGTAACGGATGATTTCGTAGAGCGCGTCCGGCTTGACCGGCTTCTGAACGAAATGGCGCGCGCCTTTTTGAAGAGCGGCGAGGATATTGTCCTGATAGCCGACGGAGGAGACCATTACGATGCGCGCATCGGGGTGGTCGTGAACGATACGTTCGACCGCCTCGATGCCTTCCATCTGCGGCATGGTGATGTCCATGAGAACAAGATCAGGCATAGTCCGCGCATATTCGGCGATGGCGGAGAGACCGTCCGCGGCCTCACCGACCAGCTGACCGCCAAACGATTCGATTAACCGAGCCAAGCTCTTGCGAGCGAATACCGAGTCATCGACGATCAAGTAACGGACGGGCTGAGCATCGCCTTTTCGAGTCAAAGGCTCAAACTGTTTCATGACGATCTCCTTCGCGAAACACTTTCTTCGAAGTTTGCACCGTGGGAATTGGTGAGCGTTTCGGCAGATACTTCCGGCATACATTTCGAAATCAAGGCTTCGGCGAGAGCGGAAAGCGAAACGACGCGATGCGCAAAACCCTGCTGGATTGCGGCGCGGGGCATGCTGTCTACGACGCAGGTTTCGGGGTTCTGGGCGATGGTGTAACCGCCGGCGGTGCGGATTGCGCCCAAACCCACGGCTCCGTCTTCACCCATGCCCGTCATTAGAATGCCGATTGCCTTTGGGCCGAATTCCTGCGCGACCGAGTGGAACAGAACATCGACCGAGGGGCGGTGACCGTTGACGCGCGGCTGGTCAACGAGGATCGCGACATCACCGTGGTCCATGCGCCGCACTTTCATGTGCCGGTCGCCGGGGCAAACGAGGGCGCGGCCGGCGAGCAGGAGATCGCCCGACTGGGCCTCTTTTACTTCGAGGCCACAGGATTCGTCGAGGCGCTGGGCAAACATTTGCGTGAAGCCCTCCGGCATGTGTTGGACGACGACGATGCAGCCGGGGAAATCGGGAGGAATCTGCGAAAAGAGGTATTGCAGCGCCTGCGGGCCACCTGTGGAAACGCCGATGGCGACGATGCGAGACGGCCAGCGCGGCTGCGTGGAGAATTTGGGAGGTTGTTTTTGTTTTACGGTGGGCACCGTGAAAATCATCTTCGGCGCGCCTGCTTTGGCCGCCGCTTTGATCTTCAGCGAGAGTTCGGTTGCGATTTGGCGGATGTGGCCGCGGGCGGCGTCTTGCGGTTTGGTGACGAAATCGAACGCGCCGAGACCGAGAGCCTTCAGCGTGAGAGAAGCTCCTTCCTCGGTGTGGGCGCTGACGACGATGACCGGGACGTGGTGCTTGCGCGTGATTTGGCGAAGCATTTCCATGCCGTCCATGCGCGGCATATCGAGGTCGAGGGTGACAACGTCGGGCTTGAGCTCCTCGATTTTTTTCAAGCCCATGGCACCGTCCATCGCGGTGCCGACGACTTCGATTGAGGAATCCTGAAGCAGGGCTTCGGGAATGAGCTTGCGCATGAGCGCGGAATCATCGACGACGAGGACGCGGATATTGGGCTTCATGCGATAGCTCCCACAGCCGGAATGCGCGCGAGGCGCGAGACAACCACGGGAACGTTGAGGATGAGGACAACCCTACCATCACCGAGAATCGAGGCGCCGCTGACCAGAGGAGAGGTGAGCAATTCGTCCTCAAGAGCCTTGATCACGAGCTCCTCTTCGCCGACGAGACTATCGACTGCCAAGCCGAACCGCCTCGTGCCTGCATCGATCACCACGATGAAAACGCGTCGAGCGCGCTCGCCTGCCGAGCCGGAATCAAGCTCATCGAGCCTGGCGAGCGTAAGCACCTGTTCACGGAGGCGAAAGACTTCGTGGCCATCGACGCGATGAATCTCGTCTTGGACGATGCGTGTGATTTCGACGACCGCGGCAAGCGGAACCGCATACAAACGATCGTGAACACGGAACAAAAGAGCCTGGATGCTGGCGAGAGTGAGCGGCACAAGCAGCCGAAAGGTGGTGCCTTTGCCAGCCTCGGTCTTAATCTGAATGCTGCCTTTGAGACCATCGATCGTGGCTTTCACCACATCCATGCCGACGCCCCTACCCGATATTTCCGTGACCTCTTCGGCTGTACTGAGGCCCGGCGCGAAGATCAGCTGCAGAATTTCGGCTTCGTTGAGGCGAAAGGACTCGTCCTCATTCAGGAGCGAGCGTTCGACGGCGCGGCGGCGAATCTTGTCGTGGTCGAGACCGCGGCCATCGTCGAAAATTTCGATTACGACCTGATCGCCATCGTGATAGGCATCAAGGCGAATAACACCCTGGGGGGATTTTCCGGCAGCTTTGCGCTCGGCGGGAGTTTCAATGCCGTGATCGGCCGCATTGCGGACGAGATGAGAAATGGGGTCCGCGAGCGAATCGAGAATACTTTTGTCCAAATCGGTATTCTGGCCGGCAATTTCGAGCGCGATGTCTTTATTCCGCATGCGAGCCACGTCACGGACGACACGGGGGAAGCGGCGAAAGAGCTGGTCGACGGGAACCATGCGAATTTTCATCACGGATTTCTGCAATTCGCCGAGCACGCGAGACTGGAACGACAGCGCGTCTGAGAATTTGGAGTGGAGCGGATCTTTCGCGTGCGCTTTGTGGAACTCAATGATGGCGCGCTGCAGCATAGATTTGCCGATGATGAGTTCGCCGACGAGGTTCAGGACTGTGTCGATACGACCGGCTTCGACGCGAAGCGTGGTTTCCGCAGGACGCGAGTGCGTTGCCGCCGACTGCGCCGAGTTGGGGTCGCCGTCAATGCCCGCTGCGACGGCCGCGGCTTCGGATTCGAGAAGAACATCCAGAGCGTCGCGGGCCGGGACCGAATCAGTGGCCTCAGCGCGGTGGATTTCGATGGAGGCGACAATCGTGGGGACAAAACACCGCTGGCGGACTCGATCTTCCCTTTCCGACGTTTCCAGTGCGGCTTCAATAAGGGGCACGCTTCTGGCGGTGGAGTTTTCCGGGCGGAAGGCCAGAATCTTTCCTGCGCTGCCAAGCGCCTTGCGAGCGAGCTCGATCGCGGCCGCGGGCGCAGCTTGCTCCTCCAGGCGCAGCGCAAGATTAAACACGGCCTTGCCGCCGGCAATCGCGTCGGCGATCAAGAGGCGCTCGTACTCGGTCCATGCAAAAGTTGCGTGGCGGGCTGTGTCCGCTGCGTCCGCCGAATCCGGCTCCGGCTTGAAAAGGAGCTGACCAATATGCTCGCGCAGCGCACTGCCCGACGGAGGCTTCAACGCATTGCGGTACGCGGAGAGCATCTCGTGAAAGGTGTCCGCAGCCATCAAAACGGCTTCGGCAATGGCAGGCCCGCTCTCGCGAGCGACTTCGGGAGTGAGAACTTCCTCGAGGCCGTGGGCGAGTTCGCTGAGCTCGCGGAAGCCGCAGGCAGCCGAGTCGCCCTTCAGCGTATGGACTGCGCGGCGGACGCGACGAAGCTCTTCCGTATCCGCGGGGCGATTTTCGAGGGCGAGGCCGGCGTCGTTCATGCCCTGAAGGAGTTCCTCGGCGCTCTCGAAGAAGAGTTCGCGAAGCTCGGCGGCGTGTTCGTCAGAGAAAAAGCTCACCGCGCCCCCTCGATTCGCTGGTAAACGGTCGCATTGTTCTGATGGACCATGTGAAACTTGCTGCTCAAACCGAAAAGACTTTCCGCGTGGCCGACGAAGAGATAACCATCCGGATTGAGACAGCGATAGAATTTCTCGACGAGCCGCTTTTGCTCCGCTTCGTCGAAATAGATCATCACGTTGCGGCAGAAGATCACGTCATTGCGCTGCGGCAGGAATTCTGCCTTGAGATTGTGGAAATCGAACTGGACGAGGCTCTTCAGAGCGGGCTTCACGGCGTATTTGTCGCCGAGTTTTTCGAAATAGCGGAGGCGGCAGGTATAGTCGACGCCGTCCATCTGCGTTTCGGTGTAAAGCCCCTGCTGGGCAGCAAGCAAGGCGGAATAATTAATGTCTGACGCAAGAATTTCGACTTTCCAGGGCGGCGGGATCATCGGCTTCGGCGTGGGCATCTCGAAAGGCAGAGGATTGCGAAGGTAATAATAGGCAAGCGCGTCGCAAACGAGGATTGCGAGAGAATAAGGCTCCTGCCCGGTGGAACAACCGGCACTCCACACACGGAGCGACCAATCGCGGCGCTCCTGCTTGCGCCGCAAAAGATCCTCGAGAATACTTTTCTGAAATAGCTCGAGCTGCGGCTTGATGCGGAAAAAGCTGGTTTCGTTGACGGTGAGATTTTCGAGAAGCGCCGAGAGCTCTTGCTTGCCCTCGCGGCTGGTGAGCAAGCGGTAATAGTTGTAGAACGAATCGACGTTGCAAGCCTTGAGCCGCCGCTGGAGGCGATCCCTGAGAAAGTGCGTGCGCCGCTCATCGAAGTACATTCCGCATTCCTGATAGACGAGCGTCTGCAGAAGCTTCAGCTCGGGGTCAGTGAGCGAGATTTGCGTTGCGATTGTGGACATTTGCCCTCAACTATTTGCGGCGACCGGTTGTCTAGCGGCGAGCCAACTGCGGCTGCGCTGCACTGACAACTGAATCGACAGCTTCTTCCAACCGGCTCAACTCGCTACGCTGCAACATCCGGTTCAGGTCAAGCAAGAGGACGAGACGGCCACCGAGCTTGCCGACGCCGGTGATGAAATTCAGTTCGCCCTCGGGAAAGACGTTACTCGGATGTTCGATTTCCGAAGGAGGAATGCGCAAAACCTCGGAAGCCGAGTTGACGATCAGGCCGACGGCGCGCCTTTCCAATTCGACGACGACGACGCGGTTTTTTTTGTCGGACTGAATCTGCTTTTCGCCGAATCGTTTTCTAAGGTCCACGACGGGAATAATCCGGCCCCGGAGATTGATGACGCCTTCGACGTAATCGGGCGCATCGGGGACGGCCGTGATTTCCGGGACGCGGATTATCTCGCGCACCATTGAAATCGGAAGGCCAAAGGTTTCGCGCCCGATTCGGAAGCCGACAAGCTGGAGGTCTTTGTCCATGGCCGCTCGCCGATCAGGAGACACTGCTTTCTGCATAATCGAATGATTCGCCTTGCTCGGCGGCGAAGCCGGAGGCGCGTGCGGGCGCGCGGCGAGCCTCCGGCCGCGCAACGTCAATGGCGAAACGATCCATTGAGGTGAGAAGCGCGTGAGAGAGCTTGGACATCTGGTCGGCGGCGGCGGCAAGTTCGGTGGAGCTGGAAGTGGATTGCTGAACGAGCTCGCGCATGCGTTCCATGGCGCGAACCACGGCTTGCGCGCCGGAAGCCTGCTCTTCGACGGAGGAATTTATCTCCTGCGTGATTTCGGTGAGGCGGCTGGTGGCCTTAGCGATTTGCGCCGAGCCCGTGGATTGTTCCATGGTGGCGGCGCCGATCTCTTGCGAGAATTTGTAGACTTCGGAAACAACGTCGGCGATCTTTTCGAGGGCCACGCCCAATTCCTTGTTGAGCAGGAGACCCTCCTCGACCATCGAGGTGCTCTTTTCCATGTTTTCGACGGCCTCGCGAGCTTCGGTTTGAATGCCCTGAATGAGCTCCGAGATTTCCTTGGTCGATTGCGTGGACTTCTCGGCCAGTTTGCGGACCTCTTCGGCGACAACGGCGAAGCCCAAGCCATGCTCGCCAGCGCGTGCGGCTTCGATGGCAGCGTTTAGAGCGAGGAGATTGGTTTGTTCGGCGAGATCGTCGATAACCTCGATGATTTTGCCGATGTCGTTGGCGCGGCGGCCGAGGACGTCAATGATATTCGCGGAAGATTGAATCGCCTGGCTGGTGCGGTTGAGGCCTTGCGTAGCTTTATCCATCGTGAGCCGGCCCGTTTGCGCCTCTTCGCGGGAGCGATGGGAGATTTCGACGAGCATCTTGGCGGTGTCCGCAACACGCTGAATTGACGTGACCATCTGATCGATCGAAGCGGAGGTTTCGGAAACGCTGGAGGCCTGGACCTGAGTATTTTTTACGACGTTCTGCACGTTGACGCTCATTTCGTGCATGGTGGAGGTGACTTCGTCGATGGCGGAAGCGGCCTGGACGCTGACTTTTGCCGATTCGTCCGATGCGCCGGCCATCTGGCTGGCGCCGCTGGCCACCTGCGATGCGCTATCGCGGACCTGGCGCACGAGGTCACGGAGGCCCTGCGTCATTTGAGCGAAAGCGCGGGCCATAGTGTCGCGCTGGGAGCGGGGCTTCACGGCGACGGCGAGTTGGCCGCTGGCGATGGCGGAGGAAACAGAGGCCATCTCGCGCAAATGTATGATCATTTTGTTGAAGTTTTCGGCTAAGACGCCTACTTCGTCATCGCGGCGAATATCGATGGATTGATCGAGGTCGCCGCTTTCACCGATGCGATGAGCGACGTCGATCAAGTGGTTGAGCGGGTCGGTGATCGATTTAGCCGTGCGGAAGGCGATGAAGCCTCCGATGAGAGCGGCGAGAAGCGTGCCGCAAATGGTGAGAGCTGCGTTCCACGTGGTGGCGGAGCTGGATGAGTCGCTGGTCTGAATTTCGTCTTGCTCGACGTCCTGGCTGGCATTGTCGAGCAAGTTCGCGGATTTGTTCGTCCAGGAATAAGGATCGTGCTGGAGGTAATAGACCTGCAGATCGGAGACGGTGGTGTTGCCGGCATCGACCTGGTGGCGCTTTGCGATCATGGGCTTGGCGAAATTTTCAGCCCAGTTGTCCTCGTTATCGTCGACATCGCTCAAAGTGCTGCGCAGGCCGCCGCTGGTTGCCTTTGTTTCCGCGTCTTTGAGCAATTGCTGAACATCATTGATGCCTTTATTTGTCTTGTCTTCGTCGCGGGAATCTCCGCTGAGCAGAAAGCTGCCGAGCGAGAGCCGGTTTTGCATGACCTGATAGCGAACGGCATCGATGGCCTTAACTTCTTGCGTCGCCTTATCCGCAGCGGAGTGCGTGCTGTATTGGCGGACCACGGTGATTACGTTGACGACGAGCAAGATCAACATAATGACCAGAATGGCGCCGAACCCCTGATAGAGCCTCCTGCCGATCGTCATGATGAAACTCCTCTGCTTGTGCCCGAATGTTTTGAGGTGTGAAATTCCCCCGCCCAGCAAGCGCCGATTTTTGCGACGGGCGCTGAACCGCTACGTCAGTTGTCACCGTCAAATTCGAATTCGATGATTTCGGTCGTGTCCGCCGGACCGGCTTCGAAACGCCATTTCTGGAGCGCTTCGACTGCGGCGTTGACGAGAACCGGACTGCCACCGACGACTTTCGTGCCCGAGACATGACCGTCCGCCGCGATGGTGGCTTCGATCTTTACTTTGCCTGTGATGTGAGCTGACCGGGCTATATCGGGATACGCGGGAACAACTTTGGAGCGCACCTTGCGGCCGTTGGAATCAGCTGAAACGTTTTGAGCTCGCGCCACATAAGGCGCTGCGCACGCTCCACCCACGAAGAGCGCAAGGAGCCAGGCGGTCAACTTCAGTTGTCGCTTCATTGAAAGGGCCCTTTCTGCATGGAAATACAGCTCGGAAAGTGCAATGGGGATGCCAAGGGATTGCAGCGCGCGTCGCGGGGAGCGAAGAAGTAATAAGAGCGGTAAGTTGCTGATAATCGGCGACTTGCCGTTGTCAGCAAAAATACCTAGGAGCGATTTCCCTCGCTGGCCTCAGTCTCACGGCAAGCAGGCGGGCGGCGTTCGTGTCTCATGGTGAGACGGGCGCGGCGCGTGTCAGATTCGGCAACTGCGGGCTGCTGATGCGTTGACTCAAAATGAGATTTCAAAGTAGCGTGGTGGAGCTAGGCGAGCGCGCGCTACCCCAACCTCTATGCGTGCATTGAGACAGCTGTGGACGATCTTGCCGCGCCTCAAACGAGCGTTTGGGGCAATCCTTACATATTTCACTGGGGAAATGCGGGAGCCGGTGGCCGTGCGAGCCGTCGCAATCAGGAAATTTTGGCGATGAGCGACGAGAGGAAGCTGCATCTGCTGGTCGTCGACGACGAAGAGAGCATTCGCCGGCTTTGCGTCACGGTCGGGCAGAGCATGGGATTTGCCTGCTCAGAAGCGGAATCGGCGGAGGCGGCTCTCGAGCAGATCGAGACGTTGCCCGCGGATATTGTTCTCACCGATCTCAAACTTCCGAACCTTTGCGGCACCGATCTGCTGCGAAAAGCGAAAGAGCTGCTGCCGCGGTCTGAAATCGCGATCATGACCGGGCACGGTTCGATCGAGTCGGCGGTGGAAGCGATGCGGCACGGAGCTTACGATTACATCGAAAAGCCGTTTCGCGTCGAGAAATTGCGACAGCTGATGCAGCGGATGGCGGAGAAGGTGCGGCTGGTGGCGGAAAATCACTTTTTGCGCGAGCGCGTAGAAACGGAAGCGCGTCTCGACGGGATTATTGGAACGTCGACGAAGATACAAGATGTGTTGCGGATGGTCTCGCGACTGAAGGATGGGCGCACGCCGGTGCTAATCACGGGCGAGAGCGGCACGGGCAAAGAGCTGGTGGCGCGCGCTATCCATTTTCGCGGGCCGCTGGCCGAGATGCCTTTTGTGGCTGTGGATTGCGGTGCTTTGGTTCCGACGTTGATGGAAAGCGAGCTTTTCGGCCATGAAAAGGGGGCGTTCACGGGCGCATTGAAGGCCAAGCCTGGTCTTTTCCAGTCCGCGAATGGGGGCTCGATTTTTCTGGATGAAATCGGCGAGCTGCCGCTGGAGATGCAAGCCAAGCTGCTGCGCGTGCTGCAGGAAAAGGAAGTACGGCCGGTCGGAAGCAATTCGAAGACTTCGGTTGCGGTGAGGGTGATAGCGGCGACGAACCGAGATTTAGAAGCCGCTTATCGCGCAGGCACTTTCCGCAAGGACCTTTATTTCCGGCTGAACGTCGTAACGATCCACTTGCCGAGCTTGCGGGAACGGCGATCGGACATTCCGCAACTGGTTCACTGCTTTCTGGAGCGATACGCGCCTGGCGAGAACATACAAGTGACTGCCTCAGCCATGAAGTCGCTGCTGAACTACGACTGGCCGGGAAATGTGCGGGAACTCGAGAATTGCATCGCGCGCGCGGTCGCGCTGGGCGACCGGCGGACGATCGATGCCGCGGACTTGCCGCCTTCGCTTCAAGACGCAGAGGCGAATGATGAGAGCCGGCCCGCGGAGCCAAGCTCGACTACGGCACTCGCCGAACTCGAGAGGATGACGATCCTGCGCGTCTTCGAACAGGCCGGAGGAGACAAAAGACTCGCGGGCAAGATGCTTGGTATCAGCCGCGCGACTCTTTACCGGAAACTCAAGCTGTATAAAATCGGCATCCGGCATTCGACTGAGGAGCTGCTCGAAACTGCAGCCGCCGCAAAATGAGACGACGATCTGATCCAAAGCCTTGAGGACTCGGCTTGGGTTTGAGATTTATATGTTTCAGCCTGAGACACCTTCCCTCGCGCACCGAGCGCGACGGTACTAATCGCGCAGATTTAAAAGACTTAGCCGGCCATCGTTTCGTCCCGCTTTTGGTCATCTTCTTGCAATCTTCGAAAGGGGCACCCGTTTGTCCGTTGGGGATTCGCAGTTTCTCATTCCAGCGTCGTAGAAACGGCTGTTTCGGACGATGAGAGGGTTAAGGCCATCGTGAGTCGGAAGGCTTCAAGGGAAACGTACGCGGACGAAGCCACGTGCGTCGAGAAACTAGCGTTGCTCTTTCCAAGCGCTTCCCCGGTGCGGATACCAGTCCGGGTGACCGCGCTTGGCGCCCATCGGCGACGATTGCAGGAGCAAACGACGATTGAATTCGGGACGGCCCACGAGGTGCTTTTTTCCTCGACGCTGCCGCTTGAGTTCGAAGATCGTTTGCGCGTGGCCAACTCGGATGGCTCGCTCGACGCCTATGCGACCGTGATTGCTGTCCGGTACGACGCAGGACAGAAGGCGGTAGCCGCGCGATTTGCGGGAGAGGTCGGAAACTGGATCATCAAGCCATGAACTCAAGAACACCCAACACAGCCACACTGACACCTACAGAAGTGAAGAGCAACGCGCCAAAACCGGGCGTAGCGCTCGATCCTCCTTCGCTGTGGAAGGAGGCTTTGCTTGTCTATCCACTTTATGCTGCGCTAGCGGCGCAGTTTGATCTCGTGCCCTCGCCGTATTCGGGGGGTGAACTACCGCCGGCAAGGCCGACACGGCAGGTGTTCGACCGGCACGTCGAGTGGATGAACGCAATCGACTCGAAGGTGCTTGCCTATCAGATTCGGCAACTGCCACCGGAAACGCTGAACGCAAGCGAGCAGGCTCTGCGGGCGTTTATTCTGCGCGAACTGCGCAAACCGGATAAAAGCACGGCCGATCGGGACAAGGTTGATTTGCTCCTCGTGCAGTACTTCGCGCTATGCGCGCCCGAAGAGCTCTATCGCAACCCGATTACTCTGGTGGATGTGGCGCGGGTGCTCTCGCCGGTGCTGCCCGAGGCCGATCCAACTCCATTGGAATGGTGCGGTCCGCTCGATGAAATATTGGAGAAGCTTTCTCATTGCCGCAGCCTGCGCGACCTGCTCGAACACGGATTGCTGGAGCAAGGACGCCTTCTGAAGGATTCCGCAGGTTGCATGTTCTATGATCCGGCGGCACTGGTCGCGTTTTGCCGATTTAACTTCGTATTGCGGCGGACCTTTATCTACCTGCTGCACGCGGATTTGGCCGCGGTGAAGGAGGCAGTGGGCGCGCTCGAGGCGCGAGGCATCAAGACCGCCGACTGCCGCCGCGCCGGATTCTCAGCGGCCGAAACCATGTCGCATTTGCGGCAGTTCTGCGAAAACTGGCGGCAGCCGTTCCAAAAAGACTATACCGAGAGCTCGGTGACGCACGCGTTCGAGCAGTTGCTGGCGTTGCGCGCCGATCTCGAAGAGGTATTGGCACGGCGCGCATCTCCCGTGAAGGCCACAACTCCGGCAGGAGGGCCCGCCAAGACTCAAAAGAAGGTCGACCCCGAGGCTTGGGAACAGATGATGCAGGCGAGCGCCGCATCTGTGCAGGATGAACCTGTCCGGACGAAAAGCGAAGACGAGCACGCCGAGCCTGTCAAAAAAGCAACGCCAGCGCCCCAGATGACCTCGGCCAAAGCGACCGCTCCTCCCGCCGCTGCGCCGGCGGAAGCGGCGATGGACGCGGATAAGTGCCTGGAGTCGATTTGGGAACAGCTTATTGCTGCGCCACCTTCGCGCGGCCGGTCAATGTCGACCGTGGTTTTGAAAGATACAAAGGTTCTGCTTTCCTCCTGGGAAGTCGCCGCGTTCGTCACAGAAAAAGGACAGGAGGCTGAAGACCTGCGGCGCGCCGTGGTGGCGCGCGCGCTGCTTTCGCTGGGGACGGAAGAGAGGAAGAGATCCGGCGACCAAGCAGCGTTATCGGCTGCTATCGAGCTGGCGCGAGGTGAATTTTCCTACTTCCAAGGCCGCGTAGAACAAGCTAAACGCAGCAAGAACACGGAAGCCGCAGTGAACCTGGGCATCAGCACGAAACGGCTGCTCTCGTTCATCGAAGAAGCGGAAAAGTTGCAGTCGTGAACGGCAAACGATGACTCTCGAGCCATTGCATTGCGCGAGCGTGCTCATTGTCTCCGACGATTCGGAGTTCACACGAGCAATAACGGCGCGGTGGCAGACGGAACCGCACGCGCCAGGCATTACCGTAGCGACAAGCGACGTCTGGCAGCCTTCGATCGTTTTTGGGTATAACCTAGTGATCTCCGGACCGGTTCGAGACGGAAAATCGGAGAGCATTCTCTCTCAGTTGCACGGCTCAGCAACCATAGCAGTCGTCCACTCAACCGAGCTTGAGAGCGACGCCCCCTTTCTGCAGGCCAAGTATCCCCAATTGCTAATCGTTCCGCGGCAAGACGGCTGGATCAACACGTTGATTCTGGTTTCGAACGAAGCGCTGAGGCGAGTGGAAGCGGTGGCGAGATCGCAGCGTGCGGAAAAGCTGGCGCTCGAAAATCAGCAAGACGCGACGCTGGGGCGCTACATGCTCGAGATGCGGCCAGGGATCAACAACGCGCTCACATCAGTGCTGGGAAATGCAGATCTGCTGATGCTCGATGCCGACCGCTGGGTACCGGAAAGCCGGGAACAGATTCGCGCCATTCACACGATGGCGCTGCGGCTTCACCAGGCGATGCAGCGATTCTCATCGCTCGCCGCGGAGATGCGAGCCGGTGAGAACGAGTCTCAGGATGAGACGAAGGGGGCACCACAGCGCGTTGCGGTACGGGCGTGAGAAGGATGCGACCGATGCAAGCCTAGTGGCTTCAGCAGCTTACGAATACGTCGCAAAACGCGAATCTCTCACTGGCGTGGCTGCGGATTTGCATTTGTTTCGTTGGACAAGCAGGCGGAGGTGCGGTTGTGCTGAAGAAGGTGCTGGTCATAGACGACTCACAGGCAGAAATACGGCTCCTGCAGTCGATGCTGCAAGAAGCCGGTTTTCATTCTGTGGCGATTTCGGATCCGACGAAAACGGAAGAGGCGATCGAAGCCGAGCGGCCCAGCGTGATTTTACTGGACGTGGTGATGCCCCAGCGCAACGGATTCCAAGTTTGCCGCGACCTGAAGAGCCAGGAATCATACGCGGATATCCCCGTGATCCTTGTGACCTCCAAATCGGCGCCCAGCGACCGCTATTGGGGAGAGCAGCAAGGCGCAAATGGTTTTGTTGCGAAACCTTTTACGCCCGATGAATTGCTGAGCGCCGTGAAGAGGTTTGCGTGATGGCGGATTCGCTGCAGAGCCGAGCGCTTTTGCCTGGGCCGATGTACGGCCTCGAGGCCGGCGAATTCCTCGAGAGCGAGTCGCCCTTTGAAGAATCGAAACCGGAGCGGCAGTACTGCGTATTTCGCGCCGGACGCGAACGATTCTGCCTTTCCGTGTTGGAAGTGGAAGAGGTGGTGGACTGGCCGATGGTGACGAAGATTCCGCTGGCACCGGCGTTTTTGATGGGCGTCTTCAATCTGCGCGGGACGATTGTTCCGTTGATGGACATCGCATTCACAGAAGGGCGGCGTCCCGGGCTTTTGCCGAAGCATGTGGTCGTAGCGGCGTTGAAAGGCGATGCGCAGCACGAGGATCTTCGCGTGGGCATCGCGGCAGATGAAGTGATAGGGACATTCTCGGCGTCGGAGGACACCTTGCTTGACCAGGCGCCAAATGACGTGCCGCACTGCCGCGGCATGCTGCGCCACGAGGATCGGCTCGCCTTGGTCGTCGACCTTCGGCGGCTGACGGACGTATTTCCGGCACCCATGATTTGAAAGTGTTCTGAGAAATTGACTTTAGGCCAGGCAAGCAAGCCGCAGGCGGCGCCCATGGCAGGCGCGAGCGGCCAGAAAGTCTTGGGAGGAAGTTATGAAGTCTCGTTTGAGTTCGACGGTTTGGATGCTGGCGCTGTGGATCGGCGCCGCAACTTTGGGAGTTCTTGGTCTCGCCTACCACGCCGGGAAAGTCTCCGGAGGAGCAGGATTAAGCGACGCCGCGTCGTTGCCTCCCGATGCGAGCGCTCCTTTACTTGGCGCCGCCGTGCTCGCGATCGCCGCTGCGCTTTCCGTGATCTGGGCATTGAGTCGGCGCGTGCTTAAGCCGATTGACGAGTTGGCAAAATTTTCCGAGCGCGTAGTGGCGGGAGATGTTCGCGCGCGCGCCGAAATCGCCGGCAATGACGAATTCGCCGCAATCGCCGAAAACTTCAATCGCAGCGTGGCCAAGGTGGCGCACGCCGTTTCGAACCAGCAGGCGCAGGATTCCCTGCAACGCAGCATCGCAGACTTGCTGAATACGATCAGCCAAGTGGCGCGAGGCGACCTGACGATTCGAGGCAAGGTGACGAACGACGCGCTTGGAAACGTGGTCGATTCCGTGAACTTCATGCTGGACAACTTCACGAAGGTGCTGGAGCGCGTCCGAAAAGCTGCCATCGACGTCAGCACGAGCGCCAACCAGATTCTTGAAGCCGCAGATGACATGACGGCAGGGGCCACGCAACAGGACCAGGAAATCACCAATACATCGTCAGCCGTGGAAGAGCTAACGGTTTCGATGAAACAGGTTTCCAACAACGCAGAGGCCAGCGCCGAAGCAGCGCGCCGTGCGCTTGATGCCGCCGAGCAGGGAAACCGCGCCGTGCGGGACACACTCGAAGGGATGCAGCGAATCCGAGCATCCGTGCAAGCGACCGCGAAAAAAATCAAATCGCTGGGCGACCGTTCATTGGAAATTTCGGAAATCATCAACGTGATTAACGACATCACCGAGCAGACGAACCTGCTCGCGCTGAACGCGGCCATCGAAGCGGCGCGCGCGGGCGATGCCGGACGCGGATTCGCGGTGGTTGCGGATGAGGTTCGCAAGCTGGCCGAACACTCCCGCAGCGCGACGAAAGACATCGCGGCCTTAATCAAGGCGATCCAGGCCGAAACGAACGAGGCGGTGGTGGTGATGGAAGACGGCACGCGTGAAGTGGAAGTGGGTGCAGGGCTGGCCGATCAGGCTGGCAAGGCGCTGGAAGCGATTTCGAGCGTGGTGCGTCAATCCGCCGAACTCGTTCAGGAGATTTCGCTCGCGTCGAAGCAGCAGGTGCGCGGCACGGAAGGCGTTGCGAACGCGATGCAGATCATTTCGGGCATCACGCGGCAAACGACAACGGGCGCGCGGCAAACGGCGTCGACGGTGGGCAACATGGTGAAGCTCTCCGAGCAGTTAAACGAAGCGCTTGCACAGTTCCGTTCCCAGGGGGCGCGATCGGCGGAACCGGCCGGCGTGCCCAACGTTAACGAGGATCTGCCGAGCGCGGTTCCCCTAGGGGCCCGCCGTTAGCGTAGCCGCTCGAAGCGCCTGCGCGTGACGTGCCGACCATGAAGAGTCAACCAGCCACGGACGCCCGGATCAGCGATGCCGATCTTTGCGAAATCCGCACGCTGATCGAGCAGCGGTCCGCTGTCCATCTGGATGAATCGCGCGAACGATTTTTGTCGGCGCGCGTTCGCGAGCATGCCGCCGAGAAATCACTTCGAACCGGGGCCGAGCTGTTGCACCACATTCGAGCCTCGGCGGCGGAATACGAGGCGCTTCTGGAGCGTGTCTTGACTCAAGAGACGTCCTTCTTCCGATATCCAGCCGTTTACGAAGCGATGGGAAAGACGATTTTGCCGGGAATCCAGGAACGGAAATTCTGGCAGAGCCCGCGGACGCTGCGAATTTGGAGCGCCGGTTGTTCGACGGGAGAAGAACCGTATTCGATTGCGATCACGCTGTGCGATTCGCTGAAGTTCGCAGAGGCATGGGAGATCGAGATTCTCGCCACGGACATCAGCCGGCGAGCGCTTCGGCACGCCGAAAAGGGAGCGTATTCGAAGCGCAGCCTGCAGGAGCTTTCGCTGCGGCAGCTGGAGACGCATTTTACGCCTGCCAAGCACGGGTTCCACGTGAGACCGCGGATCCGGCGAATGATTTCGTTTGCGCAGATGAATCTGGCGGAGCCGATGTACGTGGGCAAGATGGACTGCATCTTTTGCATGAACGTGCTGATGTATTTCACGGAACAGCGGCGGCGCGCGATCCTGCAAGGTTTTTATGAAGCGCTCGAGCCGGGCGGTTACCTGATGCTCGGGCACTCGGAGACGCTGACGCATACTGCGATCAATTTTGAAGCGGTCACTTTTGGCGATTGCCGGTTGTACCGCAGACCCGCCAGTACGGAAAGCGGCCGCGCAGTCGCCGTGGCGGAGGGCCGTCTGTGAGCGCCCCAGACAAAGAAAGCCTGGAAATATTCCTGCAGGAGGCTTCGGACCATCTGCAATATCTGAGGGAGTATTCCGGGCTTTTGCAGGAGCCGCAGGCCAAAACCGAGGATCTGCAACGGCTTTACATCGCTGCCCACACTCTCACCGGTACGTCCGCCAGCTATGGATTTCTTCATTTTTCGGAAATCGCCGGCAAAATGGCGCACATTTTTCAATACGCGGTGAACGCCGCTCTCACGCCGGAAATGTATGGGCCTCTGACCGAGTTCGTCTCCGACGCGATCTCTGTGCTCGAATTCGACCTGCTGCAGATCAGCTCGATAGGAACGGAGACGGTTGAGGATCTTGCCGCGTTTAAGCAGCGCTATGCGTTCGCATTTCCCGCGGCGGCGAGCGCCGAACCTGCCGCGGAAACGGAACCGCGCGCGGAGCCCATTCCCGCCGTCTTCGCTCCCGAGTCATTTGCGGACCGCCTGCCGGAAGACGGCGAAGTGCCGGACGAGGTGCTCGAATTTTTCATCCCCGAAGCCGAAGAGCACTTGCAGATTGTGACGGAGTGCCTGCTGGCCCTGGAAGGCAATCCTAACGAGGAGGACATCAACCGGCTGTTCCGGTCGATGCACACGATTAAGGGATCGGCCGCGCAGGTAGGTTTGCACCGCATGTCTGCCGTGGCGCACCGGATCGAGGACCTGATCGGGCGGCTCCGCGACGGCGTGTTGAAACCGGGCGGAGATTTCGTCGATATCTGCTTGCAGTCGGTGGATCTGCTCAAGAAATTCCTGCATCGGCAATGGCCGACCGAGGCGCAGATGGCCGCGGCCGTCGATCCGCTGCTCGCACGAATCGCCGCGATGGCGCCGGAGGAATTTGAAGAGAGTATTTCGGAGCCGGTGGCGACGGATGGCGAGGCGTCGCAAGAAACCGAGCGTCACGCCACAACAACTCGCGCGACGAATACGGCATTGCCGCCGTCGAAATCCGTCCGCATTTCGCTCGAACGGCTCGATCGCATGATGAATGCGGTGGGCGAACTCGTAATCAACCGCACGCGGATGCTCGGCCGGCTGACCGAGCTTTCGAAGCTCGTGGAAGTCCTGAATTTCTCGAAGGCGCGACTATCCGGAAAAATTTCTGATTTCCAGGAGAAACACGAGTTCAGCAGGTTGAGCGGCACGCTTTTTCCGGGCAGCCAGGCGCCACAGAGAGACACGTTCCGCGAACATTTCGGATCGCTCGCTCCGGTCACTTCGAACGAACTGATGGAATTCAGCGAACTTGAAATGGATCGCTACGACGACGTGAACATCCTTTCGCGGTCGCTTACCGAAATCTCGGCGGACGTCACGGAAGTCTTGACGCAGCTCGAGAGCTTCATGAGCCGGGTCGAGAGCGACATCGATGATTTCACGAAACTGACTCACCATTTACAGGATGAAATCACAGCGGCGCGCATGATTCCGGTCGGCAACCTCTACACGCGGCTTTCGCGCACCGTTCGCGACGCGGCAAAAGAAAGCGGCAAGCCGGTGGAGCTGGTTCTGGAGGGCGCTGAGACTGAGCTCGACAACAACATCATCCAGCACATTTCAGACCCGCTGATTCACCTGGCTCGAAACGCCGTCGCGCATGGGTTGGAGGACAGCGAAAGCCGCCTTCTCGCCGGTAAGCCGGAAAAAGGACACATTACAATACGCGCCTACCATCGCGGCAATCATATTTTCATTGAGGTAGAAGACGACGGCCGCGGAATCGACAACGCGCGCGTCCGCGAGGCGGTGGTCGATTCAGGGCTCCTTTCCTCGGTTACCGCGGCGGAACTATCGGAACGCGAACTGCGTGAGTTTCTTTTCCGCCCGGGATTTTCGACGGCGTCCGCAACTTCCGAGCTCGCTGGGCGGGGCGTGGGCCTGGATGTGGTGCGGTCGAATGTCCATGCGCTGAATGGAGAGATCGAAGTTCATTCCGAAGCGGGGCGCGGCGCGTGCTTCACCGTAAAGGTACCACTGACACTGATCATTTCGCAGGCGCTCTTCGTTCGCTGCGGTTCCTCGACTTTTGCGTTTCCACTCGCGGTCGTCGAAGAAATCCGCAGGCTGCGCCCCTCAGAGATCGAAGAGGTGGGCGGAAAGCTTCTGACGCGCGTGCGCGACGTGATCACGGAAGTGATACGGCTTGATCGCCACTTGGCGTTGCCGGCGCTCGAGCCACTCAACGGGTATTTTCACATGGTGATCGCCCGCGTGGGCGGCAAGCAGATTGGCGTAGTCGTCGAAGAAGTTCTCGGGAAGGATGAAATCGTCATCAAGAATCTGGGCGATTATCTGCGTCGCGTTAAGCTTTTCCCCGGAACCACGATTGCACCAGACGGAAGCCTGATTCTTCTGATCGATCTCAATCGGCTCGCGTCGCTGGGCGAAGTGGAACAGCATGCGCAAGTCACGGCCGCTGCGGCGCGCGTTTTCGCGCCGGGGGCGGAAGCGGTTGCTGCGGGAAGCATTCCGAGCGAGGCTGTCGATCCAATCAGCAACGATCGTGTGATCGTTGTCGCCGACGATTCGATCAGCGTTCGCAAATTTGTGGGCCGGATGCTGGCCAAGGCCGGATATCGTGTGAAACTCGCGTCTGACGGGCTCGAAGCTTCCGAAGTTGTAGCCCAGACAGGTTGCCACCTGCTGATAACCGACCTCGAAATGCCGCGCATGAACGGCTACGAACTGATGGCGCATCTCCGCCAAGATCCAGCGACGCGGAAGATTCCGGTCCTCGTCGTGACGTCACGCGCCGGGGCGAAACATCGAGACCGCGCAATAAAGGAAGGCGCGTCGGGGTTCCTGACGAAACCCGTACAGGAAGATCAATTGCTTTCGGCAGTCGAAGAGTTGCTCGGCCCCGATCGCGAGAGTGGCCACGCGGCAGACCGAACAGGGGCAGTGCTTTTGCGGCAGAACTGATATGGCGACGACTTCAGCGCAGGAAAAAAAGATCCGGGTGCTGATTGTGGATGATTCGGCATTCATGTGCCGCATCCTGCGCGATATTATCAGCGCCGATCCTGTGCTCGAGGTTGCCGGGCAAGGCCGCGACGGACGCGATGCCGTGGCCATGGCCGAATCGCTGAAGCCTGACGTCATCACGATGGACATCAACATGCCGCACGTGGACGGATTGCAGGCAACCGAACTGATTATGTCGCAGCACCCGCGGCCGATTGTGATTGTCAGCTCCGAATCGCGTGACGGAGCGGCGAGCACACTTCGTGCGCTGGAACTCGGCGCGATAG
Organism: Candidatus Aquilonibacter sp.; assembly: GCA_035507075.1. Taxonomy (GTDB): domain Bacteria; phylum Acidobacteriota; class Terriglobia; order Acidiferrales; family UBA7541; genus Palsa-295. The sequence goes on from DATJOL010000144.1 coordinate 74,697, forward strand.
ATTTCGTGCCGAAGCCTTCGAGCGGCATCGACCTCGACATGCGTTCAGTCCGGGACGAGCTAACGCGAAAGCTGAAGCTCGCGGCGAAGGTGCGTGTGGTGAGGACGGCGACGCGTTCAAAGATTGGCTCGGCAACGGCTTTGCCGGTCAGAAGCAGCAGCGCGCAAATAGGCGCTTCGCAAGGCGGCGGCAAAGCACCGATCGTGGTGATCGCGGCCTCGACGGGCGGACCCGCTGCCGTGACTCAACTCGTGGGAGGGCTCCCCAAGGACCTACCGGCGGTCGTCATTCTGGTTTTGCACATGCCCGCTGCGTTCACAACTCAATTCACGGCGCAGCTAGCCGAGGTCTCCCTGCTGCCTGTGAAAGAAGCGGCGGGAAATGAGACTGCGCAGCCCGGAGTAATCTATGTATGTCCTGGCTCGTCGCACCTGCGAATGTCGGCGCAGGGAAAAATCCTTCTCGATGAGGGGCCGCGGATCGAAGGCTACCGGCCATGCGCCGACGTGGCGTTTGAAAGCATTGCGTCGTACGCGCGGGGTCTCGCCGTTGGCGTAGTGTTGACGGGCATGGGAAATGATGCGGCCAAAGGGGCCGTCGATCTGAAATCCAAGGGCGGGTATGTGTTCGCGCAGGACGAAGCTACTTCGATGATTTTTGGGATGCCAGCGGAGGCGATCAAAGCGGGCGCCGTGGACGAGGTTTTGCCGCTGGGCGATATCGGCGCGGCGATCGAGAAGCGCGTCTCGAAGCTTTCCCGGCTGTCACTGGTTGGTGCGCGATGAAAATTGCGTCTCTAGACGCTCCGCGACCGCGGCAATTCCGCGCCGTTGAGCCTGTGATTTTGTTTGCGGTGTCGCGGCAGCCCTTTGCTATCGCGGCTGATGCGGTGCAGGAGATTCGAAGCACGGACAGCATTGCAGGCGCGGCGGCTGAATTTCATTCAGCGGAGGTGCCGAAGGTCCGGCACACCTTTGAGCGAGGCCATCGGCAATATTACGTGGTCAACGCTTGCACGCATTTCGGGCTGCGGGTTTCGCGTCCGACGCTGGTCTTAATCCTGCGGCAATTACGGGCTGCGGTTTTGGTTGACCGGATCGAGCGCATGACCGAGCTTTCAGGCATTTGCGATTTGCCGCGAGCATTTTGCGGCGAGGAAAGGCGCTGGTACCGGGGTCTTGCGTATTTGGACGACCACGTGATTCCGGTCTGCGACCCGCGCGGGTTTTTGACGGCTGAAGAGTTCCGGCTACTCGACAACGATGCGGCGGGCGCGATGCGCGGAGAATTGCAAGGGGTTGCGTCGAAATGAGGATGGACGAGAGCAGGCAGGGAGATTCATTCGTTCTGCTGCAACTGGCCGAACAGCGGTATGCACTGCCGGCCGATCTTGTGGCTGAGCTGGCACCTCCAGTGCGGCTGCATTCTTTTCCGCATACGTCACCTTTGCTGGCGGGCGTGATCGTGCGGCGCGGGAAGATTTTGCCTGTATACGACGCGGCGCGGGCACTTTACGGCAAGAGTTCGCTCAACCATCGGTTTTATCTGGTTGCACGGCGGCAGTTCGGTAGAGCGTCCGAGATGAGCGCGATCCCGGTTGATGGGGAATGTGAGTTGGTCACCGGCGAAATGAATCCGGCGGATGCGGGCGCGCCACCATACATCCGTGGAGAAATTGTCGCCGGAGATGAGACTGTGGGCGTGCTGGACCTCGAGGCTCTGATTGATTCGCTGCCGGAAAGCGATGCTGCTGGCGAGCCGGAGGTTCGGCCATGAACCTTCCGACGAGCTTGCCGCGAGTGCTCCTGATCGATAGCAATGTCTATTTCTCAAAGCGCCTCTGCGATGCTCTCAAGCACGAGGGGTTCGATGTCGTCACGAGCGCGCAGGCTTCCTACGCGCTGACCATGCTCGAGTGGAATGCGCCGACGGCTATCCTATGCGCCACGAATTTGCGGGAAATGGGCGCGCACGAAATGGCGCCGATTTTGCGCGCCGATCCGAAGACTGCGAGCATTCCGCTGATTGCCATCGGGTCGGGGGGCGACCAGGCGCTCCTGGAAGCTTACCGGTCCGGGTGCGACGACTATGTGGACCGCCGGAGACCGCCCGCCGACATCGCTACTCACGTCCGCAGCTTCCTGGTGAGCCGCCATGAGGGGTTTCAACCGACGCAGATGCTTTCCAGCGCCGAAACGGACCTAAGCGGCAGCCTCTCGCACCTTGATCTGCCGGGTGTGATTCAGATGCTCGGGCAAGCGCACCAAACGGGCGCGTTGCACATCAATGCGGAAGATACGGACGGGATCATCTTTTTCGAGGGCGGCGAGCTGGTGCACGCCGAGTGCGGCATGCTTTTTGGCGATGAAGCGGTGACACAGATCGTGAAGGCGTGCCACGGGACCGTTAAGGGAGTCTACAAATTTGTTTACGGCGCCACGGCGGCCCAACGAACGGTGCTGCGTTCGGCGACCGACCTTTTGCTCGACGCTATGCGGGAGTTCGACGAAGACCAGCGCGACGAGACAGAAAAGGAGCACGCATGAGCGACTCCGCAACGTTAACAGCGGCGCGCGTTCCCACGGTTTACTTCATCGATGATAGCGCCACCATGCGCGAAGTGATGAAAATCGCCTTCCGCAAGGAAAACGTGCAGGTGATCACATGCCCTGACGCCGCAACAGCGTTAGCACAGTTCTCGGAAGCGGCGCCCGATGCCGTCATCACAGACGTGATCATGCCGGACAAGGACGGGTACGAAGTTTGCGACTTCATCAAGAACCACGAGCAGTTCGGGAAGACTCCGGTGATCCTGATGTCCGGCGTGGTGAACAAGACCGTGGCGGAAAAGGCGATGTCGGTGAAAGCCGACGAGCTGATTCGGAAACCTTTTCATCCGCAGGACCTGATCGGCCGTGTGAAGGGCCTGCTTGCGGCAAAGTTTCCCGCAGCAGCAATCCTAGCGGTGAATCCATCGAAGAGTGCGCCAGTTGCGGCTCCGGCTGCTTCGGCTCACGCGCTGACCAATTTTTTCGGAGCGCCTCCGGCGGCCGAGGGGCGGCCTGTCGTGCCGGCGGCAAGCGGAGGCGTCCGAACTGGGGCACCCGTTTCCTTTGCACCCGCGCCTAATCCGATGGTGCAACGACCCGCGAACGCTGTGCCAGGAACCTCGGCGGCAGAGGTTCAAAAGCTACGAAACGAGATTCGACGACTGGAATTGCTCGTGAAAAAGCTGCAGGCTGAGCTGGAAGCGGAACACGAGTATTGCCGGTCGCTCGAAGCTCACGTCAAGACGCTGCAGGAGTAGAACGCCTTATTTCCGGGTTTTTGCCAGAAATTTCTTTATTTCCTTCAGGACACCTTCGAACATTTCTTCGGTCAATTTACCTGTGAAGGTATTTTGCTGGCTCGGGTGATAGGAAGCGAAGAGGTGCGGCAGGCCGCCCGAAAGCGCGTAACTGGCGCCGTGGCGGAACGGATATTGAGCATGGCTGGAGATTTCGCCGCGAGCTTTCAGAATGCCGAGATAAGCTCGCATCGCGATCGCTCCCAGAGCAAGAATTGCACGAGGGCGGATGATTTCGAGGTCCGGCTGGAAGTACGGGCGACAGTTGACCAACTCGCTCGGCAGAGGCTTGTTAGCGGGCGGCGCGCAGCGAAGTGTTGCGCTGATGTAGGCGTTTTTCAGGGTGAGGCCATCTCCGCGACGCTCGGAGTTCGGCTGATTCGCGAAACCAGTACGATACAGGGCATGATAGAGAAAATCGCCGGAACGGTCGCCGGTGAACATGCGACCGGTGCGGTTGGCGCCGTGAGCGGCCGGCGCGAGACCGACGATCAATAGCTCGGCATGAGGGTCGCCAAAACCCGGGACAGGCTTGCCCCAGTAGTCCCAATCCATGAAGGCGCGGCGCTTTTCCCTCGCGACCTGCTCGCGATAGGCAACGAGTCGGGGGCACTTGCGGCAGGCAATGATTTCCTTATTTAATCCGTCGAGTTTTGAAGGAGCCGAGCCCACAACGGCTTCATCCTTTTTCTTCAACCAGCTAACCCGCTTTCAACAGGTCCCCCGTCAGAACGTCCGCACCAACGGTTCGGCCAGTCGGCAGATAGAGTTTCGGACCAAGACAGGCGAGATCATGTTCACCGGTGATCAGACCCCTTGCAACGAAAAGTTTCTTGACAGTCGATCGGTGCCGATCTATAGGTCTGCCATTGCAATCCCGAAAGATTGCTTCAAGGCTGGTTGATAGACGATCGTGACGTCTATTTTGGGCATCCCTGCGGAACGTCCGCTTCGCCCTCAAGCGGTCGGTTTGCACACGTTCAATCCGGAGGGCATACGCGCGAGTTCGGACTGGTTCTGCTGAAGTTTTCTTGCCGGCCACGCTTGTCCGCAGGGAGGGACGATGGTGTGGCTCCATTCATGTTGCGTTTCCAAACGAACGAATAGCCCGAGAATTAGCTCGTTGACGACCGCCTTTTCGGTCCCGATTCTCGTCGCACTTTTTGGCGCCGCACCGCTTTGCGCCCAACAATGCGCTGACTCGACGTCTTGCCATAGCGCAAATGGAGTTGGGGTGATCGCTGCGGACCAGCAACCCGGCGCAGATGGCTGCGCTCGGGTAAACGCCAGTTGGTCTGCTCTGCCAGCGACCGGTGGTGTTGTTGACGCTCGGTGGATCACGGCCACCCAGCCGTGCGCCTCCGATCCATTCGAGGAGGTAGCGAAAACTGGAGAGACGCTGCTCGGCGGCGCCACTTTCCAGACTTCGGCCACCTGGGTGCTAGGAGACAAATCGATCGTTCAGGGAATCGGCCGAGGTGATTCAGGATCGACGAACACTGTGATTCAAGCTGCGCCAAATCTTTCGGGCCCAGTGCTACAACTCGCTTCGAACAACAGTGCCTTCGAGGGGGTCCGTGCAAAGGATTTAACCATTGACTGCAACGCCAACCAGGCCGCAACCGGAGTGCTCAATAATGTTGCGCAGGAAGAAAGCGGACTTCGCCATGTTCTGATCGTAGGCTGCACAAAAATCGGGCTGGACATCGAAGACGGCTCGCAAAACAGCAGCTACGATGATATTGAGGTTCTCTCGGCCGGCTCGAGCAATTCCGCTCGGCCTGTGGTAGTGAACACAAGAGGACCGCTCCGGGGCGTTCACGGCCTAACGGTTAACACGTGGTCAGAGCCATATCCCAACATTGCGATGCAAATTCGCAGCATGGGCTCCTATACGGATATGCACTGCGAAGGCGCGTTCACCTGCTTCTACGTGGACGCGAATAACGTGACCCTTGTCAACATCGAGTGCGGACCAAATGTAAGCACGTGCGTGCTGATTGCGCCGGGGGTGCGAAATCTGACGATTATGGGCTTGTATAGCAGCGTTTCAGGGGGCGTGATGATCGAGAACGAAGCTGTCAGCCCGGCCCAGGTCCTCACAGGCGCAACGGACGGCTACGGTGTTGGCTGGTACGCGGTTGGTGACGGAACTCCCACAGGGGTGTGCTCGAGTTCTACGTATGTGACTTGTACCTTCAGGATGCCAGCGCCTCCGCCGCAAAGCCTGCCTATTCAGGACCCGATCGGGCCGAGACGCCCGACCTCTCCCCGTCTTGCGGTCCCCGAGCGGCAGTAAAACCGAATCGCCTGCCCGGAGACGCTGCTCTAATGTTGTGTTTGCAGATCACGGCAGCACCCTGTCTGAACTGTCCGTTGACGGTTGGGCTGATTAGCCGTTAGAATTGGGGTTTCTCAACTTTGCTGGAGGCAGCATGTACGCCGTAATTCGCAGTGGAGGGAAGCAGTACCGCGCCGTGCCCGGCGAGACGATTCGTGTGGAGCGCCTGAAGGGAGATGTCGGCGGCGAGGTTGCATTTGACGACATCATCGCGGTGCGCACGGATGAAAAGAAGTTTCTTTCCGGCTCTGACGCGGTGAAGGCAAAGGTAACCGGCAAGATTGTCGCGCACAGCCGCGGACCGAAGCTCAAGGTGCTCAAGTTCAAAAAGACCCGGCAATATAAGATTCAGCGCGGCCATCGCCAGAACTATACAAGGGTCGAGATCGGTCCGATTCAGCTGTCCTAGGTGCGTCGCGAAAACCGTGGCGCGATTTCCCATAATTCTCAAAGATCTGGAGTTTAGTCATGGCACATAAGAAAGGCGGCGGGTCATCCGTCAACGGGCGCGACTCGCACGGCCAGAGGCTCGGCATCAAGCGGTTTGGCGGCCAGGTAGTCTCTTGCGGCAGTATTTTGATCCGGCAGCGCGGCACTCGCTATAAGCCGGGCAAGAACGTCGGCCGCGCTAAGGACGACTCCCTATTTGCCCGCATCGATGGCATCGTGCAGTTCGCCGATCGCGGCAAGCACGGCCGCGTTATCAATGTCCTTCCGCTCGCCGAAGAAACCGCCGCGGCGAACTAAGCTGCCCAAAATGTTGCCACTTTTCTCGTGGCACGCCGCTTCTTTTCGTTGCCGGCGCGCCTTTTTGCCATTTCTGACCCTTCGAAGCAGTTGAGGCACCCCCATATGTTTGCTGACGAAGCCAAAATACTTGTAAAAGGCGGCGACGGCGGGAACGGCTGCATGGCGTTCCGGCGGGAGAAGTACGTGCCGCGTGGCGGCCCTTCCGGCGGAGACGGCGGCAATGGCGGCGACGTTTACCTCGAATCGAATCCTCACGACAATACGCTGCTGCGCTATCGCTACAATCGCGAATTTCACGCCGATCGCGGGCGCCACGGCGAAGGTTCAGACTGTCACGGGCGGTCCGGTGTCGAAAAGGTTTTGACCGTCCCCGTGGGTACGGTCGTCTACGACGCTGATTCTGGCGAACAACTTTTCGACTTCACACAGCCGGGCCAGCGCTTTCTTGCCGCTCGCGGCGGGCGAGGCGGCCGCGGTAATGGAAATCCCGCCTTTGTGAAGCCGTGGCATCAGGCGCCGCGCGAGCACGAACCGGGACGCCCCGGTGAAGAGCGCCATCTACGCATGGAGCTGAAACTTTTAGCCGATGTCGGACTAGTGGGGTTCCCGAACGCGGGCAAATCAACGCTGATTTCGCGCATCTCGGCTGCACGGCCGAAGATTGCCGCGTATCCATTCACGACTCTCGAACCGCATCTCGGTGTGGTTTCGGCAGATCCAGACGCGGCCCCCGGGGCCGGGCGAACGTTCGTGGTAGCGGACGTTCCTGGCTTGATCGAAGGCGCGCATGAAGGCGCGGGGCTCGGAACTCGCTTTCTAAAGCATCTCGAACGGACGCGGTTGATCGTTCATCTGGTCGACACGAGCGACGCGAATCCTCGCGATCCCGTCCAGGACTTCGAAATCATTGAACGGGAGTTGGCGGCCTTCAGCCCGGAACTCGCTCAAAAGCCGATGATCGTTGTGGCTACAAAATTGGACGCTACCAGCGACCGCGAACACCTGGAGGAATTGCGCGACTTCACCGCCGAGCGAGGCCTTGAATTTCACGCGATCTCGTCCGCATCCGGCGAAGGCATAACGGAACTGGTTCGCGCCATCGCCAATGCACTCGACCGTATACCCAAGCCTGAGGCGTCTGCAGAGTCGCTATCCACGATACAGCCGCCGCTTACGGATTCGGACGAATCCCAGACGCATCGGGAGGATCGTTGACGTCTCAGAAACCCCACGCCCATCGCCGCGCGGTCGCAATGTTTGGCGGTACCTTCGACCCGATTCACGCCGGCCACATCGCCGTGGCCGAAGCCGCTCTTCGCCGCTTTCATTTGGATACGATCTACTTCATCACGTCGTCGCGTCCACCGCACAAAGCTAAGCGGGACTTGGCGCCTTTTCTCCATCGGTATGCCATGGTCGCGCTGGCATGCGCGGATCATGGTCACTTCGTTCCGTCCGTGGCGGAGGCGCCGCTGGAGGGCCCGGGGCATGTTTTTTACACGATCGACACCGTTCGCCGTTTTCGGCGCGAGCATCCCGAGGACCATCTCTATTTCATCGTGGGCGCCGATCAGTTTCTCGAGATTCCGACGTGGAAAAGTTACGAATCGCTTCTCGACGCCTGCGATTTCATTATCGCCAGCCGCCCGGGGTTTCGCCTGGATGCGCTGCGGCTGGTGATTCCGCCCGAGAAGCTGGGCCGGACTCCTTCCGCCGATGCGCACCAGATTATTCTGCGCAAGTCCTCGGTGCACCTCCTGCCGACGGTTGCCAGCCACGTTTCCTCGACGGAGATTCGCGAGCGCGTCCAACGGTCTCAGGGAATCAGGGGACTTGTGCCGGCGCGCGTGGAGGAATACATTCTCAGGCAGGCCCTATACCGGTGAATGTGCCGTTGAACTTTTCTTCTCTTCGCCCTGAAATCCGTCTCGCTGTGGAAGCGGCGCAGGAAAAGCACGCTGGCAACGTTACTGTGCTGCGGCTTCAGGGGACTGGCGCCTTCGCCGAATACTTTCTGCTGTGTTCGGGACAGAGCCAGCCGCAGTTGCGTGCGATCGGCGAGGCAATTGAGGAGCGGCTCGAACAGCATGGCCGGCGCCTCTCACATCGGGAAGGCAAACCGGGCGCAGCAGAATGGCTGTTGCTCGATTACGGTGATTTCATCGTGCATATCTTCAGCGAACGCGCGCGCGAGTACTACGATCTCGAGCGTCTTTGGCGCAATGCCGAGCGCCTCGATATCACCGATTCCGGCGGCCCGCGCGTTTCGGTGGACGAATCCGAAGCCGGCGCGGCGCGCGGATGAGCGGGACGCCCGTTGTGGCTTCATCGCCAATAATTTGGGTCGGCGCCAGCCCCGCCTCGCAACGCATTCTCGAGCTTGCCGAAAAAACCGCGGAGACCGATACAACGCTGCTCATTACCGGCGAAAGCGGCACCGGGAAAGATCAGCTTGCCCGCCTGATTCACGAACGGAGTTCGCGGCGTGATGCTCCAATTCTGAAAATCGATTGTGCCAGCCTTCCGGGCGAGCTCGTCGAATCCGAGCTTTTCGGCCATGAACGCGGCGCGTTCACCGGTGCTGTCGTCCGCAAGCCGGGGCGATTTGAACTCGCACAGTCCGGCACTATCGTTCTCGACGAGGTTGCTGCTCTGGCTCCGGGTATCCAGGCAAAACTTCTGCGGGTTCTTGAGGACCGTACGTTCGAGCGCCTCGGCGGCAGCGAGACGCACCGGATCGATGCTCGTATCGTAGCGCTGACCAATGCCGACCTCGCGGCAGCTGTCAGTGCAGGCTGGTTTCGCGAGGACCTGTTCTTTCGCCTCAACGTGCTTTCGATAGCAATTCCGGCGCTTCGCGATCGCCGCGAGGACATCGCGCCGCTCGCGCGGCATTTTCTTGGTCGTCTCGGTCCGGTTCATGGCCACCTCGCTGCCATCGAGGAGCCTGCGCTGAGTCTGCTTGAAGCCCACAAATGGCCGGGAAACGCTCGTGAACTGAAGAATGCAATCGAGCACGCCCTGATCTTCTCTGAAGACAAACAGTCGCCGCTTCTTGCGAGAGATTTCCGAGACGTCACCAAAGCCACGGGCAGTTCCGCAATCGTCAACGACGGACTTCCTTCACTGGACGAATTGGAACGAGAAGCGATCCGGAATACGCTCGAAGAGACGCACTACAAGATTGCGCGCGCCGCAGAGATACTCGGCATTAGCCGCAAGACGCTGCTCGACAAACGCAAAAAATACGGCTTGGTCTGAAACCAACGCTTCGCCTGGCTCCTCGTTCGCGCCGAAGGGGATTCTCGAGAAAAACCATGAAAATTCGGTTGCTTGTGCTGGGCAAAACGCGCCGCCAAGAATGCCGCAGTCTCATTGAAGACTACGTCGCTCGCATCCGCCGCTACGTCGAAGTTGAAATCACCGAACTGCGCGACACCACACCGTCTGTGCTTCGCAAAACGAAACTGGATCCGTCGGCGCAAATCGTTCTGCTCGACGCTGCTGGCAAACAATTCACATCGCATCAGTTTGCCCGCTGGCTCGGCGATCTGCGCGACCGCGGCATTCGAGAAATGGCGTTTCTATGCGGAAGGGCCGATGGATTCCCCGAAGAACTCCGCAGAGCGGCCACGCAGAAAATCTCGCTGTCCACGCTCACCATGCCCCACGAATTCGCCCGCGTCGTACTTGCCGAGCAAATCTACCGCGCATTCGCGATTCTTGCGGGACATCCCTACCCCAAGTGAGTCTTAGCTCCGCATCAGCGGTCTTTTGGCTGTCGGCACTCGTTTTCCAGCAACGCCTGTTTACGTTCGAGGCCCCAGCGGTATCCCGCCAGATCGCCGCCTTGGCGAACCACGCGGTGGCACGGCACCACCACTGACACAGGATTCGTGGCGCACGCACGCGCGACGGCCCTAACTCCCGACGGCTTGCCAAGCCGACGCGCCACGTCCGTGTACGTCGCCGTCTTGCCATAAGGAATTTTCTGCAGCTCTTCCCAAACGCGCCGCTGGAACGCGGTCGCCTGCACATCGGTCGGCAATTCGAGCTGCGGCTCTTTTCCGTTTAAATGTGCGACGATTTGTCGTACCCATTCGCGGAGCGGCGCGGCCGATCTTGCGTCGCGAGAAACTTCCGCATTCGGATATTCCTTGTGCAGCTCATCTTCGAGCAGCGCATCTGAGTCGCCCAGATAGACCGCGCTGATGCCTTTCTCCGTCGCCGCAACCAGCAATCTCCCGAGCGGCGAATCGGCGATCGTGAAATGTATTTGCATTCCTGCTCCTCCTCGTCGATACGTCCGCGGCGTCATGCCCAGTTGACCGGCAGCCTTTTCATAGAGCCTGCTCGACGAGCCGAAGCCCGCATCGTAAAGTGCAGTTGTCACGTTGCCTCCTTTTCTTAATTGCTTTTTCAATAGGCCCATTCGCACCGCCTCCGCATACTGCCGTGGTGTCACACCAATGGATTTCCGAAAGGCGCGCTCGAGATGATCGGCGCTCACGTGAATGCTCTTGGCCAGCTTCGCCAGCGTCAGACGCGACGCGCCTTCGTTTCCATCATTACTGGCTACCGCTTTCTCGATCTTCCGACAAATCTCGGAAACGGCTCTGACCCGGGAATCGCTGCTGCTCACGTCGCGCGGCGAGCATCTTTTGCAAGGCCTGAATCCCTGTAGCTCAGCCATTTCAGGTTCCGCGAAAAACACAACCTTGTCCCGAGAGGGCCGGCGCGACGGGCAGGAAGGTCGGCAATAAACGCCTGTGGACCGAACGCCAAATAAAAAATTGCCGTCCGACCGTGGGTCACGCCTCTGAATCGCATCCCAAAGTCTTGCAGGAGCGTCGCCGTATGTGGCTGGCTTTAATAAGCTTACCTTCATTCTCGACCTTTCGTTCCGAACAGCCTCACGGGGCTAAATTTACGCCCGCCAGCCAACCGGTTCTATCCGCTTTTCGCGGCAAACCTGGATCCTACAAACCACGGACGAGCTGTCGTCTAGGGGTTAGACATACGACACTTTCTACACGTTTTCCTGTATGTGCGGTTGACGCTTTTTGTCGCCATTGGCATAGTCGGTGGACCTGACGGGGGTCAGACCAGGGCCAGGACGTCTTGGGAGATTTGTCATGGGAGCTGCTCCGATTTGGGACGGACAGCCGGCCGTAGTCCCGCCGCTGCGCAATCCGAAGCCGTACACCGATATCACCGAAATCGTTCCGGCAAAAACGCCGAAGCCCGGGCCGCGCCGCTACTTCGCGCGTATCCCTACACACGCAATCGGGGTGGCCAGCGAACGCCGGCGTTATCCGCGTGCCGCTTTATCTCTCCCGTTGCGCCTGGTGCGGGTTGAGGGGCGGCCCGATTTTGCAGCGGTTCTTTTGGTCACACGCAACATCAGTTCAAGCGGCATCTTCTTCCTGGCGCCTCGCGAAATCGCCATCGGCACGGGTATCGAACTCCAGGTAGCGCTCGTCGAGAGGCCTTCGGGCCTGGGCAGCGTGCAAATGTACACCGCCGCGCACATCGTCCGTACTGAAGAGTGCGACATGCCCGGGTGGCGCGGATACGCCGCAAGCTTCGATGATTTTGCGCTGCAGCGCGACGACATCGTCCCAGCCTGAGAGCAGCTTAGCGTTTCGGCCGCCCTCTCTGTTAGCATCTGTGTGCTGTGACGCAAAGAACTTTGCTGACCGCGCGGGCAGTACTCTTTGATTGGGATGGCACGCTTCTGGATTCCTTCCGCGCCGACAACCGAGCCTATCACGCCATGTTCTCTGCTCTCGGCGTCGACTGGACGGACGAAGATCTCGCTCGCCATTATCACCCCGATTGGTACCGCGTCTATCGCGCCGCGCGGATCGAGCGCTCGCGCTGGGACGAGGCGGATCGCCTGTGGCGCGAAGCCTATGCGCGCGAAAGCCCGGCGCTTTTGCCAGGCGCGCGCTCCATTCTTCGCAGCCTTGCGAAACGCTTCACGTTGGGACTTGTAACGAGCGGCGACGGGTCTCGCGTGCGTCTTCAGCTAAAAACTCTCGGCTTGGGGGAAATGTTTCAAGCGTGCGTTTGCTCCGAGGACGCTGCACGAAGAAAGCCTCATCCGGCCCCGCTGCGGCGTGCTCTCTCCATTTTGGAATTGTCACCGGAGGAATGCGTGTACGTGGGCGATTCGCCTCAAGACATTGAAATGGCCAAACGCGCCCGCGTCCGCGCCATAGGCGTCCTCGGCCCTTTCCCGACCGAACATGGCCTGCGCTCGGCGCGCCCGTTATTGCTCCTGAAATCAGTGGAGGAATTGGGGGACCGCCTGAGGCCGCTTCAAAAGAAGCTCTCTCATGCGCGCTCTACTTCGGCGCAGAAACCGCGGCCTGGACGGGCACGGGCGGAATGGGCGCGTCGGGGTCGGTCCGGCGCTTGAAATCGGTGGCACGAATTATCAGTTTTACAGGCACTTTCGCACCGTCTGGCGCTACTGCTTCTCCTTCTGATGTCGTATACGTCGGCAGCCAATACTTATCCTCGAAATTCTGGCGATAGGTCTCGTACATCGTGAAAGGCATGTTTTCACCCGAGGGTTCCACGAGTAGTTCGAATTTCCCCCAGGTGCGCACAATCGCCAGATCGTGATCGTCCACCCAAATCACGCCCTCGAAAAAACGCTGCCGCCGGCTCAGTTGCTTCGGCTTCACCTGGAACACATACGTATTGATCTGATCGATCTGCTGCTCCCCCGCATATAGAAAGTTGTAGTTCGGAATGTCTTCCGTCGTGAGGAAAAAATACGGGACCTGCGTCATCCCCATCACATCTTGCAGCGTCGTATAGCGCAAGGCCGTCAGGGTAGGCGCCGGTTCTTTTGTGACGTTCCAATACCGCTCGCCATCCTTGAAATACGTAGCGCCGGTGGCCGTCAGCATCCCGCCGGGGTTCGTCTCTTCCTCGAATCGCACGGCTTGCGTATACGTGTAGAGGTCATACGCTTTCCTCATCACGTCTTCGTTCGCTGCGAATCGCTGAATGATTTCCTGCTCCGGAATCGGCGGCGGACCGGGATGCGGCACCGATGGCAGCCGCTTGATATTGATGGTGGGCGGCACCTCCATCGGACCTTCCTCATCCTGTGTTTGCGCCGCCATCGGCAGCATTGCCAAGAGGAGTGCAAAGATCGTCAAACGGGTTCGCATGAAAATAGAAATCGCCAAACTACTTGGATGCCGCTGGCCCCGCAAGCGTTGAATGAGTTTCGACGACCTGGTGCAAGATAACACATCTACCGAAGAGCTGCCTAAGCATGGAAAAGGCGTCACTGGCTCCAGTGCTTGCAGGCTGGCGGTCTGCTAGAATCAGGCTCCCATCGAAAAGGGGCCACTTGAACCGGTGAACGATAAGCGCTTTGCTCGGCGATACCACGTTAGCGGTATGGTGCAAGGGGTGGGCTACCGTTATTTCGTGCAGCGCGTAGCAGTGGGGCTCGGTCTGGCGGGCTACGCCAAAAATCTTCGGGACGGGCGCGTAGAAATCTATGCGATCGGCGCCCCAGAGGCGCTGTCGCATCTTCGCCGCGAATTGGAGCGCGGCCCGCAAACGGCGTCTGTCTCGTCTGTCGATGAAGCAGATGCGGCCGTCGATGGAAAATTCGCGCAAGACTTTTCGATTGAGTTCGACCGCTAGTCAAAAGGGAAACTGATGGAAGATTTGAAAAAGCTGATCCGCGAAATCCCGGATTACCCGAAGCCGGGTATCCTCTTCTACGATTTGACCACTCTGCTGTCCGATAGACAGGGCTTCCACTCGCTGGTCGATCAGCTCTGCTCGCATTACAACGGCAAGCAGAGAATCGACGTCGTCGCCGGGATTGAGGCGCGCGGCTTTATCTTCGCGCCGGCGCTTGCGTATCGCTTGGGCGCGGGCTTCGTTCCGGTCCGCAAACCTAAAAAACTCCCTTGGAAGACGGCCTCCGTGAGCTATCAGCTCGAGTACGGCACCGACTCGCTCGAGATTCACCAGGATGCGGTCAGGCCGGGCGAACGCGTCCTCATCTGCGACGATCTGCTTGCCACAGGCGGCACTGCGGCGGCCGCGGTAGAACTCGTCAGAAATCTCGGGGGCGAAGTTGCAGGGGCTGCATTTGCCGTCGAGCTGAATTTCCTCAACGGCCGCGCGAAACTGCCGGGCGTTGACGCTTTTTCGCTCATTAAATACGACAAATAGGCGGTAGATTCCGTCAAGCTAATGCTTGAGGACTCTTGTCATGCTTGGGGAGACCATCTGATAGCGGATGCCGCGCCAGCGGATCGTCTTTGAAAGCAGCGAGGAGAGAAAATTCCACGCAAACAGGAAGGGAACAACCGGGGCCAGCGCCGTCCATACCCACGTCCATTCGCTTAACTTGCCCTTCCACTCCGGCAGCAGATCACTCAACACCATCGTGCGAAGCGCGCCCTTCATCGCGGCGAGGAGCGGGATCACGAGTGCGAGCATAGCCATCTGAATCCACGGATCACCACTAACAATCGCGGCCACGACCGTCACAACTGCGTAGATCAGCGTCAGTGAATATCCAAGATGCGCCGCGACTCCGAGCCCCCACCGCTTCGGCGAGTAAACACGAGTGATTGAGATCTGCCGGTTCGTGAATTCCAAGAGGTCCTTGCCGGTCCACGGATGCAGCGTGGGCGCGATGCACTCCGGGCAGAAGACGATCGCCTTTCCGTGCTGCTCCAATGCGGCTGTCAGCGCGAAATCGTCGCTTACGGCGCCTTCCCAAGCTTCCAGCGCTTTCACATCGTCGAACATGGACTTGCGAATCGCTGTAGCCCCGCCCCAGCAGAAATTCTCGCGTGGCCGGCCAAGCATCGTTGCGACGGCCGCGTTCCACGCGGAAGCCATCGCGCTCGCAAAACCGCCTTCGCCAATGCGCCGGCTCGGGATAATCCAACGATAAGAAGTCGTAGCTCCGATCCGCCCATCCTGCAAAGGTGCGATCAGTTTCGTCAGCCAGCCTCGCGGCAGCCGGACGTCCGAATCCGTGAACACCATCACCTCGAACTGTGGCGGCAGGGCCTCCACGGCACGCCGAAGGTTGTAGACCTTTTCCCCGCAGTCCTCGCCCGGACCCGCGATCACGATGTGCACTGGGCGCGAACTGGCCGCCTTCACTCGCTCAATCACCTTCAGCGCTGGATCAAGGCTCGTGGCCAAGACGAAGTAAATTTCGTAATTCGGATAATCGAATTTCGTCAGCGCGGTGAGGTTATCTTCGAGCCCCAGCTCGTTGCCCTTGCAGGGGCAGATGAGTGCAGTTACGGGCGAATAGAACCCAGCGTGCGACCCCAAACGCCGCTGCACCATGCGGTACCATTGGAACCCTTCCCAAAGCGAGTAGAGCCCGCCCGCAATCTGCAGCAGCACCAGGACATAGAATACGGAGTACATGACGCGAGAATATCAGTTTTGGAAGGCTTCTCCGTGGGCTGCTTCCTTAGCGTTCCCAAATCGGCATTGCCTGTCACGTAGCATCCTTTTCGGGGCCCGGGAGCATCCGAAATGAAAAAAGTGAGCGAGTTGGAATTTGACTTTACCTGTTATACTGTCACACACTCGTAATGAAGGTTGATCATAGCCCGGCCTATTCCATCGTTGTTCCCCTGTTCAACGAACAGGAGAGCGTGGCGCAGCTCTACGTCAAGATTACCGAGGTAATGGACACGATCGGCGAGGCTTATGAAATGGTCTTCGTCGATGACGCTAGCAAAGACGGTACATTCCGCATGCTCTCGGAAATCGCCAGTGCTGATCGCCGCGTTACCGTGGTCAAATTACGCCGCAACTTCGGGCAGACCGCCGCACTAAAGGCCGGTTTTGATCACTCCCAGGGCGAAATCATCATTTCCATGGACGGCGATCTGCAGCACGATCCCGCCGAGATTCCCGTCTTTATCGAGAAAATTAAAGAAGGCTACGACATCGTCAGCGGCTGGCGGGTTTCGCGCACCGACCACTGGCTCGCCCGCCAGCTTCCCAGCCGCATTGCGAACTGGATGATGTCCAAGCTTTCGCGTGTTGACCTGCATGATTTCGGCACCACGTTCAAGGCGTATCGTCGCGAAATTCTTTCCGAGATCCATCTCTATGGCGAGCTGCACCGGTTTATCCCTGCTCTGGCGAGTTGGGCTGGCGCGTCCGTGGCCGAAGTCCCGATCACGAATATTCCGCGCAAGAGCGGCAAGTCGAATTACGGCATTTCGCGCACCGTGCGCGTACTGCTTGACCTGATGAGCGTGAAGTTCCTACTCGACTATTCCACCAAGCCTCTGCAGTTTTTCGGCTTGATGGGTTTGGCTTGCCTCACCGGAGGCGGTGCCATTGGCGGCTGGATATTCGCTCGCAAGGCCTTCCTCAACGAGGGCCTGCTGGCTAATCACGGGCCACTGATCCTGCTCGGCATGGCCTTGGTGATGGCCGGCATTCAGTTCATTTCCATCGGCCTGATCGGTGAGCTTCTCGCACGCACGTATTATGAAAGCCAGGACAAGCCCGTTTACACCGTGCGCGAAATTGTCGCCCACGGCGTCGCGCCCACGCGCGCAACCCGCAGTCGCGGCGCTGCAAACCGCTAGGCTTTCAGCATCTCTCTCCGCGCTCGAATATCGAAATTTCCATCCCGTCGTTTACGCCAGCCGTCATCGACGCATATCTGTTCCTTGGCGTCTGCACGTATTCAAGGAATGGTGCCACTTCGCTCCGGAATGAATCGATGTTGTCCGCAACGATCATTGCCCCGGCCCGGAGCTTTGATTCGAGCAGCTTCAAAACCGGCAGGTAAAGCTCTTTCCGGCCATCAAGGAAGGCGAAATCGATCGGACCCGCCACTTCGCGCAAAGTTTCCATCGCGTCTCCTTGCAAAATGGTCACCAGATCGCCCAATCCGGCGGCATCAATATTCTTCCTCGCTTGTTCTGCCTTTGCGGGCTCCATTTCGGAGCCCACGACGCTTACATCGTCGGTCGCCGCGGCCGAGACATTGTCGCGTACGGCCGCGGCGAGATAAATCGTGGAGATCCCAAAAGACGAGCCGAACTCGACCACGCGTTTCGCTTGGACCGCACGAGCTAGAACGTAGAGCAGGGCGCCACGCGCAGGCGTTACGGCGCTATATAGGTCGGCGAAAAGACGCCGGCGTGTGGTCGGCTCATTCAGCCGGCCGGTGATTTTCGCCCAAAAATAGGCCGGCGCCCGACCAGGCAGTTTCCGGTTATCAGCGTCTGCCGCTTTGTGAAGGCGGGTTAAAACAGCCGCGATCTCCGGATGATCAAACGGGAAGCGCAGGTCCATCAGGTGACCGTACCAGGCTCAACACGCGTGCAACGTAGGGAATCGACGCGATCAGCCAATCGCATGTGTTAGTGCGGCGCGACCGGCTGCTCGGGCTGCGGTTCCGGCGCGCTCTGTTCTTCGATCGGCAGCTCAAAGACGAAATCCTGATCGGCATAGCCCAACTCGGTGCTGTGGTCGAAAGGCCGCACGATCCCGGCAACAGTTTTAATAGGCGAGGAGCTGCGCACCGGCGGATCGAACTTGTACGGCCCATATTCGATTTTCTCAGGGCGATTCTGTCGCTTATTGATGTAATCGATTCCGCTGAAGTCCTTGAATCCGAGCTTGTGGACTTTCCAGCGCCGCAACCGCATCGGCGCGTCCTCTTCCCAGGTGGCCCAGAACCAGCGTTCGAAAAGCTTCGTGAAAAATCCCTGAAACATCTTGAAAAACGGATGCGTGTTGATCCGATAGGTTACCGTCACTCGGCAACGGTCATTCGGCAAATCCGTGAAGAGCGCCTCCATCTCGAGCAAGAACCCGATCGAGTCCTTGTGGAAGCTCTTCATGGTGTTGCCGTCCATGTACTGGAAGCCGATCCCTCCGGTATAGAAGGGGAGCATCGGCATGCGCTTGCTGCGAAAAACGAGCGACCAGTTGTCGCGCTCGGCGAGCACCCGCGCGCGGTCGTAAAGTTTATAGTGCGTGCCCACCAGATGCTCGTGATCGTAGTAATTCCACATCACGACTTCTTTCGGGCAATCCATTTCCGCCGAAAATTGAGCCTGCAAAGTGAAGCGCTTTTTCATCACAAGTTCACCCGCATATGTCGACGTATATCTGGTCGTTCACAATCTTCAGCACGTAAGGGCGCAGGGGCAGGCCGGGGTGCGTGAGGCAGGAGCCATCTTTGCATGAGAAACGCCAGTTGTGCCAGAGGCACGTAAAAACGCCGTTCTCATGCTTGTGATAGCCCACAGGCCCGCCGAAATGCCGGCATACATTGCTCAGCGCCTTGATTTCGCCTTCGTACTCGTAGAGCAGGATGTCATGCCCCTTAACCCAGCGCGTAAGCTGCCCGGTCTTCTTCAATTCGGCCATCGAGGCGAGGTAACAATATGTTACTTCGCGACCTTCCTCTTGCACGACGATTGCTTCGGATGCCATACGATTTTCACAGTATAGCGCAGGTTCCGTCCCGCCGGAGCCCTCGCTGCGCGCCACTGCGGCGCGGCAGCAATCTCTGCGCTTGCTTTGCCGCAGCGCCGGACTGTAAAAATCTATCGAGCCCCGAATGGTCTCAGCACCTCAATCCGACGAAAGCGAGTCACTAGCGGGCGCACCGGGCGGCTCGGAAAGGCGCTCGCACAAGGCTACATGGACGCTGATCCGCCTCGCCGTCGGCATCGCGCTGCTCGTCTATCTCGCGAAATCGCACCTGATCGATTTCGGAGAACTGACGAAACTCTTCACGGCTTGGCCGATCACTCTGACCGCGTTGGCGCTCATTTTTCTCGACATCTTTTTCATGTCCCTGCGCCTCTGCTGGCTTTTCCGGCCGCAAGGGCTGCACCTCTCGCTCATTCGTGCGCTCGATTTGAACCTCGTCAGCTCGTTTTTTGCCACCTTTCTCCCCGGAGCAGCCGGAGGCGATCTCGCCAAGCTCTTTTACGCGGCGAAAGAAAATAAAGGCCGGCGCGCGGAGATTGTAACGACGATCACTTTCGACCGGGCCGTCGGGCTCTTTTCCATCCTCCTGCTTCCGGTGCTTTTCGCGCCTCTTTTTATTCCGTTGATCCGCGGCGTGAGAACGCTGCAAATTCTGCTGACGATCAGCGCCGCGCTGGCCCTTGCAATGCTCGGCGCATTTCTCCTTTGCCTTTACAGCCAGCCCCGCATGATTCGCGTGGCGCGATGGCTCTCGCGCTTTCTGCCCGGCCAGCAATTGCCCGAGAGAGTGGTGGCGTCAATCGGCGCTTACCGGGGCCAATGGCGAATATTGCTCCTCGCCCTGGGCGCGTCGCTCGTCTCGAACCTGACGCTGATCGCAGCTACTGGCCTGGCCATTCTGCTGATCAGCCCTGCCAGCCTTTCGCTCAAAATGTGCCTCGTGATCCCGATGGGAGACGTCGCCAATAGCCTGCCGCTCACTCCGGGAGGGCTCGGCGTGGGCGAGACGGCCTTCAGCGCGCTGTTCAGGGTCGCCGGACTCGCGGGCGGCGCCGAAGCCCTGCTTTGCTGGCGAATCTGGCGAGCCATGCTAGGGCTCGTCGGCCTCGTCATCTATTTGCGCGGGATGCGTCGCGCGGTCTATTCCTGAAGCCGTGACGCGTGGATTCGTGAGTCGGGACGCGGAATCCTCGCAGGCTTGGCTTTCGCTTTTCATGCGCTTTTAGCGATTCCGAGGGTGCTGTTTTTCTATCGATTATAAATTTTCAAGTTGCTGAATTTGCGGCGGTTACGCGATTTTCTAATCGTAATTACTATCGATTAGAAAATCAGTGTTTTGCCGTCCGCCCCGATCAGCGCACACCTTTCCTTTCTTGTTTCCGCGCCTTTTTTGCGGAATTTTTCCGCGACCGCGCGGATTTCAGCTTCAAAAAACGGCTAAGGGTAGCATGGGCACCCGGCGATTTCTATTGTGGGAACTAAGGGGTATGGAACTACTAGAACTGCTTTGGGCGGCGAGCGGCAGCCGATGAGTGGCGGGACGCCGGCGAAACGGGCGCTTAAAATACGCTAAATTGCAGGGTTTTGGCGCTTAAAAGAGGCTTGAACGGGCTCATTTCCATGTTTGCGCGGGGCGGTGAACTGGAGGATCGGACAAGAAGTTTAGGGGAATAGGCAAGCGCGCGAGGGCCGCCCGGACTATAGTAATTCGGTTAGGAATCGCATTCGTGCGCGGCTTCATCTTTGGCGCACAAGAGGAGACGGGATGCGGAAACGCAAGCTCGGAAAGAGCGGTTTGGAAGTTTCGGAGATGGGCTTTGGGTGCATGGGACTGAGCTCGGGCTATGGCCCGCCAGTCGATAGGGAAACGGGAATCAAGGTTATTCGCGTTGCCGTGGAACGCGGTGTCACTTTTTTCGATACGGCCGAAGCATATGGCCCATACAAAAATGAAGAGTTAGTCGGCGAAGCCCTTGCGCCGTTCCGCAAGGATGTGGCTATCGCGACGAAATTTGCTTTCAGGTTCGAAGACGGGAAGATGGCCGGGCTGGACAGCCGGCCCGAGCACGTGAAGGAGGTCGCGGAGGCCTCGCTTCGGCGGTTGAAAACGGATGTGATCGATCTTTTCTACCAGCATCGCGTGGATCCCAACGTTCCCATCGAAGATACGGCGGGGGCCGTAAAGGATCTGATCCAGCAAGGGAAGGTCAAATACTTCGGACTTTCCGAGGCGGGAGTGAAGACGATTCGCCGCGCGCATGCGGTGCAGCCCGTCACCGCGTTGCAAAGCGAATACTCGCTCTGGTGGCGAGAACCGGAAGCCGAGATTCTGCCGGCGCTCGAAGAGCTTGGCATCGGGTTCGTCCCTTTCAGTCCTCTCGGAAAGGGCTTTTTGACCGGCGCCATCAGCGCCGATACGAAGTTCGGCGACGGCGATTTCCGCAATATCGTTCCCCGCTTCAACGCAGACAACCGAAAAGCGAACCAGGGTGTGGTCGATATGGTCGCCAGCTTCGCACAAAAGAAGAAAGTCACGCCGGCCCAGGTCGCCCTCGCATGGGTGCTGGCGCAAAAACCCTGGATGGTTCCCATCCCAGGCACCACCAAGCTGCAGCGGCTCGAAGAAAATCTCGAAGCCGTGAACGTTGAACTCTCTACCGCCGACCTGAGCGAACTTGACGCAGCCAGTTCGGCCATTGCGGTGCAAGGCGCGCGCTACCCGGAGAGTTTTCAGAGGATGATCGACCGATAGAGATCAGGAGCCAGGTAACCGGCGCGACAGTTGGCTTCGTCCTCCGCTCTTCTGCTCCTGCGTGTCCTTTGCTCCAGTGTATTGCGCGTTTCGGCGTATGGCGCAAAGGCTGCTCGTCGTAAAGGATTGAAAAAATGGAGATCAAGAGAATTGGTTCGCAGGCTTCTGGCAAAGGACCTGAGGAGTGGTTCACGGGTACCGTGCGCATCGATCCGCTTTTCCAGGCGCCCGATCCAGCATTTGTGCAAGAGGCAAGCGTCACATTCGAGCCGGGCGCACGAACCGCGTGGCACACTCATCCGCTGGGACAAACGCTGATCGTAACGGCGGGCTGCGGCCGGGCGCAGCGCTGGGGCGGGCCGATCGAGGAAATCAGTCCGGGCGACGTGGTGTGGTTTTCGCCGGGCGAGAAGCACTGGCATGGCGCGAGCCCGACAACGGCAATGACGCACATCGCGATCCAGGAACGCCTCGACGGCAAAGTGGTGGATTGGCTGGAAAAAGTGAGCGACGAGCAGTACCTACCAAGATGAAGACGATCACGGCCAGCAGCATTTCGCGGCAATTACGCCCGCACGACGCGGGGAGCGAGGGTGAGCCGCACGCGAGCAAGCTGGCGCGGCTGATCGCGGCGTACGCGCCGCACGACGGCACATTCGATCTGCGCATCCCGGGGTTGCATGTGAGCCGGTTTTCGCGACTGAACGAAGGATGCGTGCATGGAGTGCAGGTGCCGTCAGTGTGCTTCATTGCGCAGGGAGCAAAGACCATCATCGTGGGACAGGATTTGTACGAGTACGACGCGACGCGGATGCTCGTCTTTTCGGTGGCTTTGCCGGTTGCCGCGCAGGTGACGAAAGCCAGCCAATCGGAGCCTTATCTTGCTTTCCGGATGGACCTTGATCCGCAGAAGATTGCCGAGCTGGTGCTGAAGGTGTATCCGCAGGGCGTGCCTCCGGTGAAGGAGAAGAGCGCCGTCTACGTCTCCGCGACAGACATGGGAATCGTGAGCGCGGCAGCGAGATTGGTCGAATGCCTTGCGCAGCCGGGGGATGCCGAGCTCATTGCGCCTCTGATCACGGATGAGATTCTGGTGCGGCTGCTGCGGAGCCCGATTGGAGCGCGCGTGGCGCAAATAGGATTTGCAGAATCGAGCGTGCAGCGGGTGGCGAAAGCGATTTCATGGCTGCGCGCCAATTTTTCCCAGCCGATGAGAGTGGAAGAGCTGGCCGGGCTGGTGCACATGAGCGTTTCCTCTTTCCACGATCACTTCAAGTCCGTGACTTCGATGAGCCCACTGCATTATCAAAAGGTGCTGCGGCTGCAGGAGGCCAGGCGGCTCATGCTTTCGGCGATGGCGGATGCGAGCGCAGCAAGCCGACGGGTGGGTTATTTGAGCGCGTCGCAGTTCAGCCGGGAATACAGCCGGTTTTTCGGCTGTGCGCCGACGAAAGACATCGCCAAGCTGCGAGGCGAGACGGGCTCCTGGACCCCGGCGCCCGAGCGCGGCGCGTAGCGATTTACCGAGTTCATCGGCGCGGCGGCTACACGCTCAAAAGAGCTTTCACGTATTCGGGCTTCATGGGCAGGCGGCGATTGGCTTTCCCTGTTGCATCGAGAAGCGCGGCCGCGATGGCCGGAGCTGCAAGGGCGTTTGCCGCTTCGGAGCCGCCACCATATTTGCCCACCTCCGGCTTATTCAGCATCACTACTTTAACTTCGGGAATGTCCGCCATTTTCAGGATGGGATAGGTCTGCCAATCGACGATGGTGACGCTGCTCTCGTCAAAAGTGACTTCTTCCAAAAGAGCCTGGCTGATGCCCATCATGGCGCCACCCTCGACTTGACGCTTCAATTGCAGCGGGTTCACGACGATTCCCGGATCGACGGCGATGGTATATTTTTCGACTTTGATTTCGCCGGTGCTGGGCGTGACGGCGATCTGGCAGACACACGCCCAGTAGCTGCCTGAGCGCAGCATCAGCGAAACGCCGCGGCCGCGCACCGGCGACGAACCACTCGAAACTGCATTCGGGCGCGGAGAAGGCCGCGTATCCCAACCTGAGGCTTCGCGGACCGCTTTGAGGACGCCAATGGCGCGTTCATCGGTGGTGTGATCGATGCGGAACTGGATCGCATCCGCGCCGGCAAGCGCTGCCGCTTCGCTGATCGCCAATTCGCGCGGATAATTTTGCTGGAACTGCGAAGGCGTCCGCATGCTGTGATCGCGGATACCAATGGCCAGCGGAGAAGCCTTCTGGCCGACCTGGAATGTCCCATGGCCGTTTTCGATGAGGTTGGGGACATGGTTATAGAGCCAGGGGTCGGCGTTGCCGTTGACGGTGGTGTTGACGATAGCGTCAGGCTGCGGAGTGGGCGCGGACATCGTGGGCAATCCGGCGAGCACGGCGCCGATGGGACGGTCATCCTGCATGGGAGGCATGTAATGATCGATTTCATAAGCGGCGATTTTGCCGTCCGTTCCGATCCCAAGTCTTACGTCCGAATATGCGGCGGGCGCTTGGGTGGACCATTGCAGGTCTTCGGCGCGCATCCATTGCACGCGCACGGGCTTGCCGACAGCCTGCGACAAGATGACGGCTTCGTCCTCGCCGCCCGCGTTGCCGCCGTTGGAGCGGCCATAATGTCCAGGGCCGGGATAGACGTGCACGATCACATTGTCGATCGTGGCGCCGAGCATCATCGCGATTTCACCGCGCAGCTCCTGCGGATTCTGATTGTGCGTGTAAATGTGGACGACGCCGTCTTTTTGCACGTCCGCGACGGCCATGGTGGGACCGATCGGGGCGTGCTTCATGTAAGACAGGCGATAGGTGGCGGAAAACTTTTTGGGAGCGGCGTCCAGAGCGGGGCCAACGTTGCCCTTTGAAGCTTCGCTTTTCGTGACGGGGGTTGTGGTCCAATCGGCTTCCTCGCGCAGGAATTCGAAAACTTTGTCGCTGCCGGGCAGACCTTTCCAGTCGGTCCATTTGGTGACGCCGGCAACTTGCTGCGAGGCCTGGATTGCCTCCCATTCAGTGGGCGCGACCACGCCGACGAGATTGCCTTTCACGACGACCTGCGAATTGGGAAATTTGGTCTTATCGAGTTCTCCCACGGAAACGAGCGTGGAACCGAGCGTCTTCGGGTGAACCATGCGGGCGTGAAGCATTCCCGGGAGGCGAACATCCGTGGCCCACTTTTCTTTTGCCGTCACCTTGGATGGAATGACGGAATTGCGGAACGATTTGCCGATGATCGTGTATTCGCTTACGGGCTTCGTGGGGGGATCCCCCTCGACGCGCAGGCCCATGATTGTGCTTAAGTCGCCGCTGACAGGGATGGTCAGCTTCAGTTGCTGGCCCTTGACGAGGTCGCCATACGTGATGCTTTTTCCTCCGGCGGAGACGGCACCATCTTTGGCGGAGATTTTGTCTTTGCTCACGCCGAGACGCTGCGAGGCGAGGTCGAGCAGGGCTTGGTAGGTGTAGGCCGCGGCTTTTCGGACATTTGGCATGCCGCCACCGAGAAAGTCGAAGGCGCCGCTTCCGTCCGGCGTGCGGTCAGTATCGCCCATGATGACGGTGGTCACGTCTTCGAGGCGGGCGTTCAATTCTTCGGCGACAATCTGGCGATAGGCCGTGAAGGTGGTGCTCTGGCCGAAGTCGCTCTTGCCCGTGCGGATCAGGATCGTATTGTCGGGGTGAATTTCAATCCAAGAACCGGGCAGGCTGGGATCGAGGGAATTCTTTGCAACGGCCGCTCGCAGCGGGCTCGTCAGCAGTTCGCCGCCCACGAGGCTGAATCCCACAAAAAGGGCGCCGCCGGCTTTGACAAAGTCGCAGCGGGAAAGAGTGGCTCCAAAGACATTCGCGGTTTTTTCGGTGGTGGCGTCCATTACTTGCCTCCCTTCGCCATGATCGTAGCGGCGTGTTGCACGGCGTCGATGATCGCCGTGTAGCTTCCGCAGCGGCAAAGGTGCGCGGAAGGGCCTGAGTTGGTGAACGCGTCTTTGATCTCTTCGCGCGTGGGAGACCGATTCGACTCGAGCAATTCGGTGGCTTTGATCATCATGCCGTTCTGGCAAAAACCGCAAAGAGGGGTTTGCTCTTCAATCCAGGCTTGCTGCACGGGATGGAGCGTTGTGTTCGCCTGTTCGCTGGGGAGGCTTTTTTGTTTCGCCCAGCGCGCGCCGAGGCCTTCGAGGGTGGTGATCTCTTGATCGGCCACGACGGCGACCGGCATGGTGCAGGAGCGCACTTCCTTGCCCTCAACGAGCACCGAGCACGCGCCGCACTGCGAAAGACCGCAGCCGAATTGCGGGCCGATCAGATCAAGCTCGTTGCGCAGGACGTAGAGAAGAGGAGTGTCGTCAGACGACTGGACCTCGCGGCGAACTCCGTTGACGGTAATCGCGACCATTTGGCCCTCCTTTTGGCTGGCGGTGACTTGAACGGTAGTTTACTCCTGCACGAGGAGCGAGGTGTTGCCTGTTTGTGGAAAAAACTTGCCTGGTTCTCCAAGCCGAGGATCTGTCTAGCAAAGACGGAGACGGCGTGTGCGGGTGCTGGAAACCGCGACACGTGATTTAATCCAAATCTAATCAAACCGGGGGGCGAAGGATTTGCGGAGGACCTGGTCGGCGATGACATTGAGCTCAAGCTGGAATCTGGCGGCTTCGCGGCGAGCTTGTTCCATGAGGGATGGATCGAGGAGGAAGCCGACGCGGTCGACGAAGGGACCTGAAGCGGCGGGCGCCTGGCCGCGGATGGCGGGTTTGCGCGAAGCGGAGCGCTGTGCGGCGGCGGAGAGCGTTTCGTAAAGTTCGAGATCGCGCCAGAATTCGTGGGCGTCTTCGTCGTTCCATTCGAGGGCCTGGCCGAGGGCGACGAAAAATTCCTCGCGGAAAAGATCGAGAAGCGGGATGGCGAGATCGAGGCCTGCGCGATTGAGCTTTTGAGGCCTGGACGATTTCGCTCTCTTACCCTTTGCGCCCTTTTTGCCTTTCGCCGCTTTTTGCACCGGGCGTGCGCCGCGGACGGTGACGTGGACGTTGAGGCGCTTCGGCAAAGCGGCTTCGATGCGCAGAACCATGGCGAGGATCGCTTCGCGGCGAATGGTTTCAAGCTGCTCGCGATAGTGCCAGGGCTGGTCCGCGCGGCCGGGACGGCGGTATTGCGCGGCGTAAAGATCGAGAAAGCGCTGGATGGTCTCGTTGCGATCAATGGTGCGCAGCAGGAGCATAGCGGCTTCGCGCGCGCGGATGACCAATTCTCGTGGGCGATAGGGCATTCGTGTGTAAGAGTCTCCGGGCGCGCGGACAAAGTGCGAGCGCGGAGATTCCCTAAAGCTGTACGCGATTCCGGGGTTTGCCGCAACTCAAAAGCCAGCGATTGTGCCGTGGGAAAGGCTATTGGGGCGCCGGCGCGATTCGTCGTTCAGTAGGATGAGATGGCGGCGACGCCGAAAGCGTTGGGCGCAGCGGGCGTGGGTGGATTGCCGAGGCCGCCGGATGCGGCGAAATCGGTGACGAAGGTCGCGTCAAAAGCGCCGGGCGTTGCGGCAGATTCCTCTTCAAAGCAGAAATATCCCGAAGCCGGATCAGTGGAGGACGGAGTGCAGCCGAGGCGAGCAGTCCATCCGCTGCCGGGCTGAATGCCAAACTGGGCTACGGCCATGCCGAATGCCAACTCGTTTTTCACGCTGGTGACGAAGGGGCCCGAGTCGATCACCTGACCCTGCGTTTGCTCTGAGAGCGAACCGCTGTTGGTGACGGAAGCGTCCGTCCCGTCGAATCCCAGCCCCTGATATTCGAGAGCGCCCGCGAGCGCAATGTTTGGAGCGATATTTTGCCCGGCACACTGAGGTCCGAGGCAATTGAAGGAAACCGTGATCGTTGTCGAGCCTCCGGCGACGCTGGTGGAGGCGAAGAGGAAGCCGGGCTCGTCGGCGAGGGTATTTTGGCCGATGGACGCCCATGGCTGAAACGAGTCATTTTTCGAGTCGAGGACAGAGACGGAGATGTTGGTCGGGCCGCTGAACCAGACGGGAACGAGGAGAGCGTTTTTGGCCTGGGGCGTGATGGCGATCGAAAGAGTGGTGGTGCAGGCGGAGGCATTGACGCCGGAATTGCAACTGGAAGAAACGGCCTGGACGAATGAAGGCGCCGTCTTTGGGGCAGGCGGCTTTACCACCACTCCCGTATCGACGGCGACTCCCCGGCAGCCCGCAAGGAGCGCGACGAGAGCAACGGCGGCTATGATCTTCATCAGTCCTGGTTTCCTCGGTTCGCGTTTCGGCCCTGGAATTGTAGTGGAAACGGGCCGGAAAATGTGGAGAAGATGCGAGCGATCAAAAGATGTCCCCCTTGGAAATGACGCCCGGCGCGCGTATCCGCTGCAGCCGTAACGCTGCTTTAATTTTGAGTGAAACGAGGGATTGGACGAGACGAGAAGGGCTGAGGTTGCTTGGGGCGAGGCGCCGGGGGAAAGGATGAGAGACGTTCGCGGCGGGCGCGCGTCTATGTACGGTGTCTCGGGCAGCGACCGGGGTATGGTATGTTCCTACTGCACGAGTAGCATGGAGGGAGTCCGATGAAGAAACTCGTTTTAGCGATTGCGGCTGTGGCGATGATCGGTCTGCCGGCTTGGGCGGCGCTGAAGGTGGGCGACCAAGCACCCGATTTCACGGCGAAGGGTTCGTTGGCGGGGAAGGAATTTACATTCTCGCTGAAGAGGGCACTGAGAAAGGGACCGGTGGTGGTCTACTTCTACCCGTCTGCCTATACGCAGGGCTGTGACATCGAAGCGCACACCTTTGCGGAAAACAAAGATAAATTTGACGCCGCCGGCGCGACAATCATCGGCGTTTCCGAAGACAGCTTGGAGCGGCTGAACCAATTCTCGGCCGACCCGAACTATTGCGCCGGGAAATTCCCGGTGGCGTCAGACGCGGACGGCAAGATCGCGGCGATGTATGACTTGACGACGAGCGCCGGCCGGCCGGGCATGAAGGATGTGCGCGGCGTGGACATCGATCACGGGTTCATCGAGCGCGAGACGTTTGTGATCGGCAAGGATGGGACGATCGTCGCGGCGTTTTCTTCGAAGGAAGATAAGGTCACGCCCGAGCAGCACGTGGAAAAGTCGCTCGAAGTCGTCCAGCAATTGACCTCGGCGAAACAGGGCAACTGATCGCCGCAGACTCATAGAAAACCGCTGTACGCAAGTTCCCCGGCAAAGCAAAAGGCCCGAAGCTTTCGCTGCGGGCCTTCGGCTTCTCACGCGAATCGGTTTGGGCGGTGGTCTACGCGACAGCCATCGCCGGCTTGGGGACGCTGTTGATCGTCTTCAGGATGCGAGAAACGATCTGGTAGGGATCGCCCTGCGAATTCGGCCGCCGGTCTTCGAGGTAGCCCCTGTAACCATTCTTGATGAAGTTCACGGGCATGCGGATCGAAGCACCTCGATCGGACAGGCCATACGTGAACTTATCGATCGCCTGCGTTTCGTGGAGACCGGTCAAACGCAGGTGGTTGTCCGGGCCGTAGACGGCGATGTGCTCGGAAATGTTCGCTTCGAAGGCCTTCATGAGGGATTCGAAATAGTCCTTGCCGCCCACTTCGCGCATGTACTTGGTCGAGAAGTTGGTGTGCATGCCGGAACCGTTCCAATCGCCCTTGATCGGTTTGCAGTATAGCTCGAGGTCGACCTCGTACTTTTCGCACAGGCGGGCCATCAGGTAGCGCGCGATCCAGGTGTCGTCCGCGGCCTTCTTGGAGCCCTTCGCAAAGATCTGGAATTCCCACTGGCCCTTGGCGACTTCGGCGTTGATGCCTTCGTGATTGATGCCGGCCGCGAGGCAAAGGTCCAAATGCTCGTCGACGATGGTCCGCGCGAGCGAACCCATGTATTTGTAACCGACGCCGCAGTAATAGGGACCCTGGGGACCGGGGTAGCCGCTCTCGGGGAAGCCGAGGGGACGACCGTCTTTATAGAGGAAATATTCCTGCTCGAAACCGATCCAAAAATCCGGGTCGTCTTCGATGGTGGCGCGGATGTTCGTGGTGTGAGGCGTGCCGTCCGGGTGCATCACTTCGGCCAGGACGATGAAACCATCCTTGCGTCCGGCGTCAGGATAAAGAGCGATCGGCTTCAGGATACAGTCGGAGCTATGCCCTTCGGCCTGCATGGTCGAGCTGCCGTCAAAGCCCCACAGAGGCAGATCGCCAAGAGTCGGGGTATGTTCAAAGGCTTTAATAGTGGTCTTGCCGCGAAGCTCGGGAATGGGCTTCTTGCCGTCAAGCCATACGTATTCCAGTTTGTATTTTTTCATGGGTTAGGTTGCGAATGCTCCTTTCAATTGACCTCGGCCGTCACGCGCGAGAGACAAACAATTTACGGGGCATGCGAGGGGAATTCCAATGAAAGATTTGAATGGGGGCTATTCGGAAATTTGAGGCGAAGGGCTGGAAAAAGGGACGGGCAGCGCCTAATCCGAACCAGCGCCGGCTGCTCTATGCAAACATGAGACGCCAAGCACCGCGGGAGGACATTGTCCAGCGAAAATCCCCGAAAATCAGAGCCAATTGTCGAAGTCTAAAATGCGCATAAATACTTAAGTTTCTGACATTTAACGACACATTGGCTGCGCGATTTTGTTGTCCGGTTCCGCGCCTACCGATAGGGTGATTATTGTATTTCAAACTCTAGGAGGGCTGGGAGATGGGCGCAAAAGCATTGGGCAGGTGGGGCAGGCAGATGGTGTTTGGTTTGACCGTCGCAGCAGTGGCGGTTTGCTTATCGGGCAAGACGGCTAGTGCGCAGAGCAGGATGGATCTATTAGGTGGCTACTCTTATGGATCGGACGGCCTCAGTTTCTATTGCGGCTACGGATGCGGCAATGGCCTTCAGGGGTACGCCGCCGATTTTACGTACAATCTGAGCCCCTACATTGGCCTTGAGGGGGCGTTCACGGGTCACAGGGGCAGTGGCGCCTTAGAGTCGGAAGTTGCGACCTCCAGTAACAACGGGTACAGCGACAATGAAAGCGAAACCATGTATGTCTACACGTTCGGCCCCCGACTGACATTGCCTGCGAGGAATTTTACTCTTTTCACCCACTTGCTCGCGGGCGGGTTGCACATGAGCGACAATTACAGTAACACCTGCATCCCCGCGACCGGGTCGTCGCCGGATTGTTACTCAACGGAAACCGGTAAGTTCTACGGAAGCGGTTTCGCTTTCAAAACCGGGGGCGGCGTCAACTGGAACCACGGAGCGTGGGGGATTCGGCTTCTGGAACTCAACTACGTTCACGGCGAGATGCCTCTCACGGAGACCAGCAACGAATATGGGCAATATCATTTCCAAGGGAGCACGAGCGGCTTCGAGATGGTTACCGGGGTCACATTCAGCATAGGCACGACTGAGCGGTAGCGTTCGTTCTTTGGCGGAAAAGACGATTGGCGTTCCAGTTCCGCGCAAGCGAAAAGGCCCAGAGGTTTCGCCTCCGGGCCTTTCGTTTTGAGTGATAGAAGTCATCGGCTGCCGAGCCGGCGGCATCGTCGGCGCTTTGCTCGCTTACGTCGAGTGCGGCCGCGGCAATCGCTAGAGGGAGGCGAGGAATTCGGTGGCGATGGCTTTTACGCGCTGGGCGCAATCGGGATTGGGGACTTGCGCGTCGAGGGCGGCGCGGAAATAGGATGTCGCGGTGGCGCTGCGGCCGAGTTCGGCGTTGAGATTGCCGACGAGCAACAAGAAGATTGCGTTGTGCGGGTATTGCTGAACGAGAGGCTGCGCCACGTCGAGCGCATCCGCGTACTTTAGGTCGAAAGTGCGGAGGTTCTTCGCGAGGTAATAGCGCGTATCGACGGCAAAGAGCACGCCGTGGGCAGCGCCCTGCTGCATTTGGGCGATGCCTTGCTGCTTATTTCCGCCCGGAATGCCCATGAAGAATCGAAGGACCTTCACGATGGGCGAAAGCGTATCCACGTAATAGTTATAAAAACCGAGGCCGGCGGTTGCGTCAGCCATATCGGGATCGAGTTTCAGGGCCGCGAGAAATTCCGTGCGGGCTGCGACGCCGGCGCGCGCGACGTTGCGATGCTCGTCGCGCTCGTCATAGACGCGGGCTTTCAAGGCGTAGCCGAGGCCGGCATAAACGTGCATTTCGGGCGTATCGGATTTCGCGAGCTGCGCTTTTGCAAGCGCGATCACCTGATCGGCGAGGTTGAGGTACGCGTCGTGCGTGGCGCGCTTGCCATGATTGAAGTCGTCGATCATCCCCCATTTGATCTGGCAGGCTGCGCAATAGATGTTCCACCAATCCGCTTCGGCCTCGAGCAGATAGCCGAGCGGCTGATCGGGTTCGCTCTGCTGGATTGAGCGCGCCAGCGGTATGGCGGCTGCGGGATTACCGCCGTAAATATCGGCCATGGCGCGACGGGCGTCTGGCGGGAGATTGATTTCTCCGGCTCGCAATTGCGGCGCGGCGACGAGCGCGATCAACAGCACGGCGAAAGGCGAAAGAACGCGCGCGATGACGCTGCGCTTTGCGCGGACAGTCTTCTTCTCAAGGCCGTCTTCCACGGTCAGCGACAAATCAACACCATTCTGGACGAAGCAACATGGTAGCCCATGCGGGACCAGTTTCGCGCGGGCAGTTGTCATTTTCCTGATGTTTGCTGATATCCTCGGCGTTTCGTCGGTTTCATCATCCGTTTCATCAAGGGACAGTTTTGGCCGCAACCGAACAACTCGAACGCGGGCTGGGTCTCGCCGAAGCGACCGCGCTGAACATCACTTTCATGGTGGGCATTGGGCCCTTCGTGGTGATTCCTCTTGTGGTGCAGGCGATGGGAGGGCCGCAGTCACTGATCGCATGGGTGCTTGGCGCGATTCTGGCGCTTTTCGACGGATGCGTTTGGGCAGAGTTGGGCGCGGCGATGCCGCAGGCGGGCGGAAGTTACGTCTTCTTGCGCGAAGCATATGGGCCGAAGCGCTGGGGCCACTTGATGTCGTTCCTTTACATCTGGCAAACGCTTTTTCAGGGGCCGCTGAGCATCGCGTCCGGTGCGTTGGGCTTTGCGGATTATTCGACGTACCTCACGGGAAAGTCGGACGAGGCGGGACGCATCCTCGGCATGTTCGGCAGGCATGCGGAAAGCGTGATGGCGGCCACGATCGTGCTTATAGCGGTCGTCCTGCTCTATCGGCGAATCCGCGCAATTGGCCGCATTTCAATCGTTTTGTGTGTGATCGTGATCGGCACAATTCTCTGGCTGATTTATGGCGGGGCCACGCATTTCCATCCGGGACTGGTGCTCACGTTCCCAAAAGGCGCGTGGAATCTCTCATGGATTTTTTTCGCCGGGCTGGGACACGCGACGGTGCAGACGGTTTATTCGTATCTCGGCTACTACAATGTGTGCAATCTCGGCGGCGAAATGAAAAATCCCGAACGCAACATTCCGCGCGCGATTTTCCTTTCGATCATCGGCATCTCGATCCTCTATTTCGCGATGCAGACCAGCATTCTGGGCGTGATTCCCTGGCAGGAAGCGGCGAAAACGAAAGCCGTGGTGAGCCTGTTTGTGGAGCGCGTGTTCGGTTCGGGGTGGGCAAATCTCGCCACGGTGCTGATTCTGATCACGGCGTTTGGATCGGTTTTTTCGGCAACGCTGGGTTATTCGCGCGTGCCTTACGCGGCCGCGCAAGACGGGAATTTCTTTGCGATCTTCGGACGCGTCCACAAAAAGGGCCATTTCCCGTATGTTTCGCTGCTTGCTTTGGGAGCGGCCGCCATCGTCTTCAGCCTTTCTCTTACGCTGCGCGATGCAATTCGGTCCATCCTGGCGATGCGCTGCATCATCCAATTCGTGGCGCAGGCAGCCGGGTTGATTCTGCTGCGACGGAAATGGGGAACCGGTCGCCTGCCTTTTCGGATGTGGCTGTATCCGCTTCCTGTGGCAATCGCAATCGTCGGTTGGACGGCTATTTTTATTTCTACCGGGTCGGGTCCGATGCTGGCTGCTACGGCTGCGGCTTCGGTGGGAATTCTTGTATATTTGGTGCGCGCAAACTGGCGACATGAGTGGCCGTTTGAGGGGGTTCGATGAAAAAGCGTGGTCTGGCGGCATTTGGGGGAATCGTCGCGGTCGGAGGGCTGATCGCCCTGGCGGCCGCGCTCTTCGCGCAATCGCGTCCCGGATTTCCAATAGCGGACGCCATCGAAGCGACGAACCAGGCCCGCGTGGCCACGCGAATTCTTTACATCACGGCGCATCCTGACGATGAAGATGCCGGGCTGCTGGCGTATCTGGCGCGGGGGATTGACGCGGACGTTGCGCTTTTGACGCTCACGCGCGGGCAAGGCGGCCAGAATGCCGTTGGGCCCGAGCAAGACGGCCAACTCGGCGTGATTCGCACCACCGAGTTGCTCGCGGCGGGTAGCCATTACGGTGTGCATCAATATTTCACGCGCGCGATCGATACCGGCTTTTCAAAAAGCCCGAAGTGGACCATGGCGATTTGGGGCGACCAAATTCCCCTCGAAGATATGGTTCGCGTGATTCGAACTTATCGCCCTGATGTGGTGATCAACGGCTGGGGCGGAGTGAAAAACGGTCATGGGCAGCATCAGGCCACCGGACTTTTGACGCCGGTTGCGGTTGCCGATGCCGCAGATCCTTCGAAGTTTCCGGATCAGTTGCGCGAAGGCCTGCCCGCGTGGAAGGCTTCGCTGGAGCTGCGGCCCGCGAATTTTAATTTTGGGCCGCCCCCGGGAGCCGGAGGACGAGGAGCCCGCGGCGGGCGTGGTGGCCCGCAAGGGGAAGGCCGGGGCCAAGCTGCGCCCGTTGCGCCGCAGCCCAGTGTTCATATTCCGACAGATGAAATTTCGCCGCTGTGGGGCGTCAGCTACGTCGAAATGGGCGCCGAGGGCCACGGCGAGCATCGGTCGCAAGGGACGCCGCAGCTTTTCGGCGGCGGATTCGGACGCCGGCAGACGAGTTTGATCGTTGAGACGCCGCAGGGTGAACCGGGCGGCGTATTCGATCCGAAGCTGCTCGATGAGCCGATCACTTCGCTGCCAGACCGCTTTCCCGATTTGAAGTCGATAATGGCTCCGGCTATGGATTCGATCGATCAGGACCTTGCCACGGCCCGGACGCAGGAGCTTGCGCTGGATCGCACGGCGGCTGCGCAGTCACTCGCCGAAGCCGGCAAGAAGATTACGGCTCTTACCGACGAGGTCTCGCAGCAGACCGGCGACGAAAAATCGCAGGCGCTTTTCGATCTCGAGCATCTGCACGAAAAAATCGATCACGCGCTCACGGAAGATGTTTCGCCCTCAATCGCTCTTAATGCGGATCGCCACGAACTTGTGGCAGGCGAAAACTTCTCGGTGAGCGCGAGCTTTCCCGATAAGCCTGCGGTTGACGTGCAGTCGCCGATTGAATCTTCGAGTCTTGAAGTGCCAGCGGGGTGGAGTGTTGCGCCTGCCCCGCGGCAAAATGGCCCCTACAAGTTTGACGTGATCGTCCCCGCAGATGCCGTGGCGCCTCCGGTGACTCCAGCACAAGCAATTCTTCCTTTTCCGACGCCGCTGGTGCGCTTTGTCTTACCCATCACGCTCGACAATTACACGTTCAAAGTGGTTCGCACGGTGGAATTTTCCGAGACGGATACTACGGGCGTCCAAACCTATCCGCTCGAAATCGTCCCGGCGGTGACGCTCACGGTTGATCCGCCGGAGATCATGGTTCCTGCGAAACACGCCTCCGCGCCAATCCAGCTCTTCGCGCGCGTGCGCTATCACGGCTCGGTGGCCGCGAAGGTATCTGTCGGCCTCGACGCGCCCAAGGGCTGGACCGTTCAGCCGGTGGTGCCGCTGGATTTTCCCGGCCCTGGCGATCAAATGGTTCGTTACGTAATCGATCCGCCCGCGACGCTTGGCGCCGGCGCTTATCCGCTGCATCCGTATGCCAAAGTGGGGGACCAGACGTTTCGCACTTCGCTGGAGCCGATTCCGACGCTGCCCACGCGGGATTGGAGCGAGCCGAACGACGCGACGGTCCATGTGCTGAATCTCAATGTGCCGTCCGGGCTGCGAATTGGTTATGTTGCTGCCGATAACGATCCTTTGCCGGAAGTGTTGCGGCAGCTTGGGATTCAAGTGGACCTGCTGGATGAGGTGGCGCTCTCGTTTGGCGATTTGAGCCGTTATGACGCGATTGTGGTGGGAATTCGCGCTTACGAGTTGCGTCCTGACGTGGCCCGCGAAAATCCCCGACTCCTCGAATACGTGAAAAACGGAGGCACTCTGGTTGTCCAGTACGAGCGCGAGCCCTTCTGGGGCCGGTTGAAACCCGCGCCTTATCCGGCCACCATGGACGCGGCGAAGTCCAACACGCTCGCTCGCACGACTAACCCCGCGTCGCCGGTGCAATTTCTCGCGCCGCAAAATCCGCTGCTGAATACGCCGAACAAGATCACGCAGCAGGACTTCGAGGGATGGGTGCAAGAGCGGGGAACGTATTATTGGGACACGTGGGATTCGCGCTACACGCCGATCCTGGCGCTGCAGGACCCGGATGAGCCGCCTGTTAAGGGAGCACTGATGTATGCCCGTTACGGCAAGGGCGTCTACATCTACGCGGGGCTGGTTTTCTTCCGCGAATTGCCGGCCGGCGTTCCGGGCGCGTACCGGCTGTTCGTCAACCTAATCAGTCAAACACCCCGCACGGGGGCCGGACATTAAACTTCAATTCACGGGCGCAAGACCCGAGCTTTGGGGTTGGCCGCGGGAAGGGAAGATCTTCTGCGCGTACACCCGTAACGCGAAACTGCGAAGCAAGGGCCTTTCGCAAGGGTTAGAAGTTTTGGAAGCCCTGGTAGACCCAGATGGCGGCAATCACCGCCAACAATGCTCCGGATACCACCATCAGGGCCGTTACCGGCCGGCGCAGCTTTTCGATGCGGTCGACGATCGAACGCTGCTCGGCCGCCATATGGTTCTCGGCCGCGTCCAGAAAGAGCTGGTCCTCTTCCCGCGTCTCGAGTGTGCTCTTGTAAATCATGACACAAATGAGCACAGCCGTGACTACACCCCAGAGGACTAGCAAGCCGTACAGTAGATTTTGCATGGAACCCACGATAACCTCCTCGCCCGCCGGAGTCGTGGTCAGGTCCTCAAATCGAGGGTTGGCCGCTCAAGCAGGCCCAGGTCTATCCAGGTGAGCGGATTATTCTCCCGTGGGTACCCAAAGTCAAGCGCCCGCAAATTGCGCCCCCCGGACCGCATTTCAGGCATCGGCGGAGCGAAAAACAGGCAATATCGAGACGCCGGAATGGGTCTTCCCGGAATGAGGCAGCCATGAGAACCGTTACTGCGTGCCGGATCACAAAAGAATTCTCGATCGAGGCATTGACGTTCGACGAAGTCAGCATTGCGGCGCCCGGCTATGGCCAGGTTCTTGTTGCGATTAAGTCGGTCTCGCTGAATTACCGGGACTTGCTCGTCGTTACCGGGAGGTATAGCCCAAACCTGCCGAAGCCGCTGGTGATCGCATCCGATGCTGCGGGCGAAGTGATTGCGGTCGGCGAAGGCGTGCGGGATTTCAAAGCTGGAGACCGGGTGATCGGTTCGTTTTTCCAGAATTGGCGGCGGGGCGAAATCGATCGCGATGCCGCGCCGTCGGCCTTGGGCGGTGCGATCGACGGGGTGCTCGCGACAGCGCGCGTCTTCGAGGAGCGCGGGCTTGTACATCTGCCGTCGCCCCTCGGTTACGAGGAGGGCGCGACGCTTCCTTGCGCGGGCGTGACGGCCTGGAATTCGCTAGTCGATAAGGCTCACGTCAAAGGCGGCGATACGGTGTTGCTGCTAGGCACGGGCGGCGTTTCCATTTTCGGCCTGCAGTTTGCTTTGCTGCACGGCGCTCGCACGATCATTACCTCAAGCAGCGATGAGAAGCTCGCGCGCGCCAAAGGAATGGGTGCATGGGAAACGATCAATTACTCGAAAAATCCGGAGTGGAACAAGGATGTGCTTCGCCTCACGGGCGGCAAGGGCGTGGACGTGGTTCTTGAAGTTGGCGGCACGGGGACTTTGCCGCGCTCCTTGCGTTCCGTGCGGACCGGCGGACAAGTGAGCCTCATCGGGGTCCTGGCCGGGATCGCCGAGCCGCTGAATATCGGGCCGATCCTTCACAACAGCGTTCGCGTGCAGGGAATTTACGTGGGATCGGTGGAAATGTTTGAAGAAATGAATCGAGCGATCGCGGCGCATAAAATGAAGCCCGTGATCGACCGCGTCTTCCGTTTTGAGGAAACACGCGAGGCGCTACGCTACATGGAAAGCGGCCGGCATTTCGGCAAAATCGTGATTCGCGTCGCCGAATAGGCGTGGCGTACGGCTGATTCGGCCCTTTTGGGGGCTGCGGAATTCACACGTCGTAGCCAAGGCGATGGGCGCAGTCGCGAAGCATTTCCGCTTCCCATGGCGGCCGCTGCGGGTTTCGCGGATGCGCGCAATTCGTGGGAATTCTCCCAATCAGATGAAGGAATGTAGCAGCTGAATGCTTATAAGCGGGCACGGGCGCGCGGAAGCCGACGTTGCCCAGGTATTGCAGAGCGTCCGATAGCGCGTAGTAGTTCGGGTCGCCGGCTTCCCAGAGGTGGTCGCGTTCGGCAAATTTTTCGGGCGCGAAGGCCGCCAGTCCCAGCAGATAATCCGATCCATACTCGATCATATTGATGCCCAGATCGTTCCCGGTGTAAATGCGAAAGTCGGGGCGATACTTGTCACGCAGGGCGAGACGATCGAGCTCGATGAGCCGGTCGAGCGAGGAGTGCTTCATCCCTTTGATTTCGGGTATATCCATCAACCGGCGGACCGTTTCCTCGTCAAAGATTTCGCCGTTGGGCGCGAACATTGTTCCGAGCTCGAACGCCAGAATATGCGGGTACCCTTTGCAGATATCCTTGTAAATCCGGGCTTTCCCCGCCGCATCTTTTCCATGGAGGCGCGCCGTTTGGAACAGGATGGGAATTCCGCCGGCGCGAACAATGGGATCGATCTGCTTGCGATAGAGATCGATGATGTCGCCGTCGTGGCCTTCGATATACGCGCCGGCCACGAAGGGAACACCGCCGCCGAGGGCTTCGCGCGCCCAGGCGAGCACTTCGAGCTTTTCCGGCTCGCTCAGATAGTTCACGTACCCAGTGTCCATGTTGACGGCGTTCATCAGGCCGGCGCGATGAGTAGCCTGCAAGTTTCGTTGGAAGCTTTCGACTGCGACGCGCCTATCGGCTTCAAACGGCAATAACGCAGCGGCCATGCCTTGGATCTTGCGCCGGACTTTTTGCCGCGAGAGCAGGGATTTGATTGTGATCGCTCGAGTTTCCATTTTCGCTTCCGTCACAAAGCGCAATCGCCTGGGCTAGTGCTTCTTTGCTGCCGCCACTCGGGCGGCAAATTCCGAATCCTTGTAATAATCGTCCAGCGGATAGCAGCCCGAAGGCATTCCGTTGCGAGGCGCCGTCGTGCAGTCGCTGAACGTCCGGCAAACCCGTTTGCGCGCAACGTCCCGGCCTTCCATTGCGTCCCACAGCAACTCCGGATACGTCAGGACCATGCGCCCGAGCCCGACGCAATCCACCCAGCCTTCGCCAACAGCGGCCTGCGCCACGTTGGGCAGAAACTCCTGCAAATAGGTGTAAGCCGAACCCATGATGATCAGATTTGGAAACTCTTGCTTGAGCGTGCGCACAGCGTTCATCTGCCGCGCTACGCCGATAAGGGGGTCCTCAGGAGTCTGGTAGCCGTCTGAGGGAGGAAAAAGGGCGGGGCGGATAATGTGCGGGCAGTAATAGGGGCTGCCCGCCGTCAAATTCACCAGGCGGATATCCAGTTGTTCAAGAAGTGCGAGGAATTTGGCAGGCTCATCGAGGTCCATTTCGAGAGGGTTTGACGGGTTTGCGCCGAAAGCAAAATTGTACGAGACTCCGCTGTCCCAAGCCTCCGGAATTCCGGGACCCAACTTCCCATTCGAGCCCTGGTCTGGATCGGGGCGGAACGGAATCGTGTCGAACGCCGAAAGACGCACGCCGATCTGCAAACTGGGGGCAACCGTACGAATCCCCTGCACCACTTCACGAAGAAAACGCGTGCGGTTTTCGAAGCTTCCGCCGTAACGCCCCGGCCGTGAACGCGCGCTGAGAAATTCGTGACCGAGATATCCGTGGCAATGTTTGATATCGACGAAGTCGAAGCCGAGTCTGGCGGCCATTGCAGCCGCGCGATGAAAACTCCCTATAATGCACTCGATTTCTGAGTCGGTGAGGACCGGATAATCGAGGGGCAAGCGGAGGCGCTGGTCAAGAAACGGATGATGATAAAGAATTCTCGGCTCGGGGCGGTGATGCTCGTTCGGACGGCAATAGCGGCCCGAGTGGGTCAACTGCATGCCGATCACAAGTCCTGCGTCGGAGCCGGTTGCGGCGCGATGCTGCTCGATCAGGGACTCGCGCAATTGCGCCAGCCCGGCTTCCGTGTGAGGCGCGGCTACGAGCTGATTCGGATTCGCGCGCCCTTCGTGCGAAACCGCGACGGCTTCTCCGCCCCAGATGAGTTTCGCGCCCGTCAAGCCGAATCGTTGCCAGCGGCGAATCGTGTTCGGGCTCGGATTGCCGTCGGGCAAGCCATCCCAGCCTTCCATCGGCTGCACGGCGATTCTATTGGGGATTGTGATGCTTCCTCTGGTGATCGGCGAACGGAGCGGCGAGCTCGCGCCGTGCAGAATTTCGTGGTCGCATGGTATGGCCACGCCGAGAGACGCGAGATGCTCTTTGAATCGCGCGACGTCCTTTATGCCGGCGACGCGTGGAATGGGTTTGCTGTT
Organism: Candidatus Aquilonibacter sp.; assembly: GCA_035507075.1. GTDB lineage: Bacteria > Acidobacteriota > Terriglobia > Acidiferrales > UBA7541 > Palsa-295. The sequence goes on from DATJOL010000144.1 coordinate 115,280, forward strand.
CATCCTGAATGCACCGGGTGATCCCGGGGCTCTTATCCGCAGCGAAATGCGCAAGCGATAGTAACCCAGAAGGCAAAAGGGCCGCCAGCCGCGGAGTTCGTGCGAAACTGATATGTACAAAATGAGCGCGAAAATTCTGTTGATCGGGCAAAACGGGCAGGTGGGATACGAGCTGCGTCATTTTCTGGCGCCGCTCGGCGATTTGGCTTCGTTCGATCGTCACACCTTGGATCTTTCCTCCACGAAAGATGTTGCCCAGGTAATTCGGGAGATTCAGCCCTCGATCGTCGTAAATGCGGCCGCCTATACCGCAGTCGATAAAGCTGAGTCGGAGGAAGCACTCGCTCAGGCGATCAACGCCGAAGCGCCGCGCGCAATGGCAGAAGAAGCCAAAAAGCTCGGTGCGCTGCTGGTCCACTATTCCACGGATTACGTTTTCGACGGAACGAAAACCTCGCCCTATGAAGAGACCGATCCGACGAACCCATTGAGCGTTTACGGAAGAACAAAGCTCGAGGGCGAGGAGGCGATCCGCGAAATCGGCCCTGCGCATTTGATCTTTCGCACCGCCTGGGTCTATTCGACGCGCGGCCGCAATTTCCTGCTCACGATGCTGCGGCTCGCCTCGGACCGCAAGGAGCTGAGAGTGGTGCGCGACCAAATCGGAGCGCCTACCTGGTGCCGCGAAATCGCGCGCGCCACCGCAAGCGTCCTTCGAACGCTGCTGCATCGGGGCAATAGCGCTGAGGCATTTGCGGCGAGCAGCGCCACGTATCACATGACCGCGGCTGGTGCGACCTCATGGTATGAATTCGCGCAAGAAATACTCAAGGACGCGCGGCGCGCGCCACCTGATCTTCCCTGGCTCGCCGCCGCAACTCAGGGCCGCCAATTGATCGCCGAAACAGTTGCGCCGATCACGACGGATCAGTACCCGACGCCAGCGCGGCGCCCGCCGTATTCCGTTCTCTCGAATGCGCTTCTCAACCGCACGTTCGGCGTGAACCTGCCGGACTGGCGCGAACAGCTACATGCCGCCTTCGGTGAGCAAGTCGGCGGCTCAGACTGAAGCGCTGTTTCCGGGCTGCGCTTTGCGTCATGCTAAACTTTTAACGAAAGCTCGATGATCGCACCTTCCGGATGATGAAACACTTTCAGCCTCAACGTGAGGAATTTCCCCGGGAATTTCGCTGGTCGCTTCGGATTCTGGTCCTTGCAATCGCGGGCATTTTTTTCCTCACGCTGTATCCGTTTCGCGTCAATCCGCATGCGTATCCGGGATCGAATCCCTTTCTATTGCAGGGCTTAGGTAAGGACGCGGGGCCGAGGGATGCATTCCTCAATGTTCTGCTCTTCATACCGTTCGGATTCGGGCTGGCCGGCCTGTGTCGCAAGCGCGGATTCTCGCTAACAGCGACGGCTGCGCTCGCCTGGATTGCGGGTGTGTTTCTCTCTTATAGCGTGGAATTCGCGCAGTTTTTCATTCCCGGCCGCGACTCGGGCTGGGAAGACGTCATTACGAACTCTTCCGGCTCTCTTATCGGATGCCTCTGCTTTCTCATGTGCGGTCTCCTGCTGGTTCGCCTTGCGCAAACGTGCGAAGCGGCGATTGAACGGCTCGCGAGCGCAAGAAATGTGGCGATCGTTCTCGTCTGCTATTTCGCGCTTTCTTTTGCGGTGGCGGCCCGCCTGCAAAAAGACACCGCACTCAGCGACTGGCAGGCCAACTCATTACTGAGCGTAGGCGGGCCCGCGCACGATTGGAGCAAACAGCCGTGGACCGGCCGAATCTATTCGGTCGAGTTTTGGGACCACACTTTGCCGGACGACGCGGCGGCGCGAATCACATCGGCGGCGCCGGAAGCAAATTATCCTTCGAGCGATGCAATCGCCTCGTTCCAATTTTTTCGCGGTAATCCGCTGCAAGACACGCGGCATGACCTGCCCGATCTTGCGCCGCAGCAAACTCAAAACGTCTCGGAGCAACCGTTTTCGGGCACTTGGAATGGCGGTTCGTGGCTTGCGACGCAGTCTCCTGTTTCGAACCTCGTGACGCGCATACAGAAATCCGGCCGCTTCTCGATTCATCTCGATTTTGTGCCTTTTCAGGTGAACGGCGTCAACGCGAGCCTCGTCGCGATCGGTCGTCCGGGCCAGATACCGGACCTTCAGATTCGCCAAGCGTCTGAAGCGCTCGCCTTCTGGTTTCGCAACCCGCTGGCGCCCCGGCCCTATCACCTCGAATGGTCGATTCCGCACGTTTTCGTGGTCAATCAGCCGCGCAACGTGCTCTTCTGCTTCGACGGATCGAAGCTCTGGATGTACTCAAACGGCCAGATGCTGTATAGCGGTTACCGCCTTGGCCCTGCTGCATCGGCCGCCAGTTTGATCCGGAGGCCTCGGCCCGACGAGTTGCAGGGGTATCGCTACACCTTTTACGCCATTCTGTTTTTCCCCGCCGGATGCCTGCTCGGTTTTGCGGCGCGAAACATCCGCGGGCCGCTGTCGCTTATGGCGCTGATCGCGTCAGGAGTGATCGCGCCGTCCATTCTGCTTGAACTGATTTTGGTGCATAGCGGCGCGCAGCCTTTTTCGGCGATGAACGTGTATTTGGCGATCTTTATGGCAACTGCGGGGCTGATTTGGATTAATCTTGAGGGCCGCTCTCCAAGGCCGGATATCGAGCTGCCGCGCAAGAGCGAGTGACGCGAACATGGATCAAGCGAACATTGTGATCGTCGGCGGAGGTGTGATCGGCTGTTCGATCGCGCGCGAGCTATCGAAATCCTATCCCGACGTTTTCGTGCTCGAGGCGCTTCCCAGAGTCGGGATGCTGACGAGCACTCGCAACAGCGGCGTGATTCACTCCGGCATTTACTATACGCAGGGCTCGCTCAAAGCGCGACTCTGCGTCCGCGGGAATGCCCTCATGTACGAATTCTGTACCGCGAACAACGTGCCGTTTCACAAGACGGGGAAGATTGTCGTCTCCGCCACCGAAGAAGGCCTGCGTGATCTGGAAGCGCTGAAGAGGAATGGCGGAGCTAACGGAGTCGAGGGACTGCGCATCATCGACCGCGCCGCAATTCGCAAGCGCGAGCCGCACATCGAGGGACATTACGCGCTTGAAGTTGCCTCGACCGGCATCCTTTCGAGTGAAGATCTGGTGAAAGCGCACGCCCGCCTTGCCACGGATAATGGCGCTCACATCGTCACCAATGCGAAGGTTGAGAAGCTTGAACGGACGGCAGGTGGCATCCGCGTGGAAAGCTCAGCGGGGGAAATCGAGGCCCGCTGCCTGATCAATAGCGCGGGGCTTTACGCGGATGAAATCGCGGCTATGCTCGGCTCGAAAATGGCCTCGCATCGCATTTATCCGGTGCGAGGCGAATATTGCGAGCTCGTGCGTTCCCGTAATGATTGGGTGCGGGGATTAGTCTACCCTCTGCCGCACCCGAAGGGCCTCAGCCTGGGCCTTCACCTCACGAAGACTTTGCACGGCACGGTCCTGCTGGGACCGACGGCCAAGTACGTGAACGACAAAAATGATTACGAAAAAAATCGCGATTCGGTCGAGATGTTCGTGGAGGGCGCAAAGGCGCTTTTGCCGGAGATCACGAAGGAGGATCTGGTGCTGGCTTATTCGGGAATTCGCCCGAAGCTCACCGCCCCCGGCACGGCCGTCGGTGGGCACGGCTCGAAATCGGCTCCGGACTTCGTTATCGAGCGCGACCCCGATTTTCCGCAGGCGATTCAGCTGATGGGAATGGAATCACCCGGACTTACGTCGGCATCGGCAATCGCGGAATACGTGGCCGGCATTGCCGCTGAAATCCTCGTGTGACGGCGCCCGGCGTTCGCTAAAATTCCTCTTCTTCAACGGGCTTCAGTCGGCGCGTTTTCATGCTGATTCGAAAATCGCGGCCTCTTACGTCCGCAAGTATGGCTTTGCGAGTTTCGTCAGGTAACATCTCGGGCCCGGCGACTCCGGCGAATCCCTTCGGGAAATGCTTCACGAACAGCGCCGCGAGATGAGCAGTCGCATAAGAAATGGGTGTGGCCGTGAGCCCGAGCCGCCGGATCTGATAAAGCGTCGGAAAGGTGACGTCCCAGCGAATCAGCAGCGGTTGCTCGCGCTTTGTGCCTTGCACCAGGATGGCAGCTGCAAACCGCGCGTTTTCCAAAACGCCCGCGCGAATCAGTTTCGCGACTTGACGCGGCGTGGGCGGCACGGGGAAACGCTTTCGAACCAATCCCTGAGACCGATTCAGCTTGCCGCGCCTATACCAGCGCCGCAATCTTTCAAAATCGTCGCCGCCGATCTTTGCGTCCATGTTTCGAATCGCGATCGAATAGGGAACCATGCAGACTTCGTCCTGCGCGGCCAAATATACCGGCGTCAGCCCCATGGGTTGCGGGAAAACGAACTTTTCGCGCTCGGCGAATCGCTTCGTAAGCAGAAAACGCCCGTCACGATAGATTCGTGGCTGCGAAATTGCCGCATCGTAAGCAACGTCCGGCGACCACGTCGAAACGGGATCGCTGCTTTCGGTGCTCTCGAAAAGACGCACCTGCACGGAGTCCACCGAATCGAGCATTTCGGCCGCGCGCCTGGCCAGCAAATTGGTGAGTCCGGGTGCCGCTCCGGCGCAGATCAGGGCGGCACGCTTCTTCGCTTCAAAGCGTTTTCCAAAGCGAAACTGCTCTGGGCGAAACGGGTTTCGGGTGAGGTGGGCATTCAAATCCAGATAATGTGCGCGCAGCCGCAGCGCCGCTCGCATTACGATCTCGTTAAAGACCGCGGGTGAGGCGTTTACCACCAATTGAGCCCCGCGGCCGGCTCGGACGAGCGACCACACATTGCGCGCATTCGCCGCCACCACTTCAATTTCGCTTTTTTTACCCAGAAATCGCTTCGCCCGGTCGACGTCGCGGTCCCCACACCAGACACTGTGCCCTTGGCGCACGAGCAGATGAGCCAGCAGCGAGCCGGCTCCCCCGGCTCCAAGAACGAAGATTCGCATCGATGAGCGACTCTACCATAATCACTTTAGGCCTCAAGAATTTAGGGAGGTTTTTCACAGCCGGTTTGTTGACAACCGATAAACCTCGCGGGTATCATTTCTCTCGATACGGCGTCGAGCGCGGACGCTTTATTTCCCCTCTTGGTCCATCCCCCACGTTGGAGGGAATAACAACGAGGCACTAGTATCGCCACGCGGGGCATGAATCACAGGGAGGCCGCAGACATGTCAACCCAGAATCCGCAGGAGCCACAGTTTACGTTTACCGAGAATACTCCGGGAACAACGCAGGAGAGTTTGTCCGCACCGGCGCCGTCAGCCGCGTCTGAGTTTCAGGCGTCGGCCGGCGTGGCCACCGCGCTTGCCCGAGAGCCTGAGGCTGTTGCGACTCCTGGAGCGGAAGCCGCGGTAGCCTTCGAGGACACCGGTTCGCAAGCAAGCGAAGGAATGACTGCTGAGGCGCTGAGAGCGGCGGTCCCAGAATCAGCCGAGTCGGCCGAAGCTGAAACGACCGAAACGATGGACCAGCTCCTCGATCAGTTTTCGACGCCTGAGCCTGCAACCGCGCAGGGCGAAGTCTTCGAGGGGCATGTTCTGGCGGTCACGGAAGCCGGCGTGGTTGTCGACGTGGGAGGGAAGTTTGAGGGTCTCGTTCCCGCGCAGGAATTCCTGGATTCAGGCAGCCCAATCGAATTCGGGCCTGGCCAAACTATCGAAGTCGAGCGCCTTCACGAACAAAAGGATGGTTACGTTCTGCTCTCTCACATTCGCGCGCATCGGCGCCGCGTTTGGGAACGCATAGAAAAGGCGTATCGCGAACACACTACCGTGACCGGCAAGGTGGTGGAGCGGATCAAGGGCGGTTTGGTGGTAAACATCGGGGTGCGCGCCTTTTTGCCGGCATCGCAGATCGAATTGCGCCCCGCTCACGATCTGGATGCGTGGAAAGACCAGGACATTGATGTTCGCATTCTGAAGCTCAACCGCAAGCGGGGCAACGTCGTGGTGAGCCGGCGTGCGATTCTCGAGGACGAAGCCAAAGCAAAACGCGACGCCCTCGCCGAAACCCTCACAGAAGGCTCCGTGGTTACGGGCCGCGTGAAAAACGTGACGGATTACGGCGTTTTCGTCGATCTAGGGGGGATGGACGGTCTTCTCCACGTGAGCGATCTCGTCTGGGGCCGCGTGCCGAACCCTTCATCGCTGGTGAAGCCGGGTGACGAGATCGAAGTCCAGGTCCTGAAGTTCGACAAGGAAAAGCAAAGAATATCCCTCGGGCGCAAGCAGCTCTTGCCCGATCCCTGGGCGACGGTCGCAGCGCGCTTCCCGGTGGGCTCGCGCATCCAAGGAGCGATTGTCGGCGTCACTGATTACGGCGCCTTCGTCCAGATCGAGCCCGGCGTGGAAGGTTTGGTTCATATCAGTGAAATGAGTTGGTCCAAGCGCACGAAACACCCGTCCAAAATCGTGAAGGTGGGCGATTTGGTTGATGTGGTGGTGCTCGAACTGAAGATGGACCAGCGTCGTATCTCCCTCGGCCTGAAACAAACCCTCCCCGATCCATGGGAAGCCGCTGCGCAGAAATATCCGGTCGGCACGGTTCTTACCGGTAGAATTCGCAATCTCGCTGATTTCGGAGCGTTCGTGGAAGTCGAAGAGGGCATGGAAGGCCTGATTCACATCAGCGATATGAGCTGGACCGAGCGCATCAAGCATCCCAGCGAAAAATTCAAGAAGGGCGAAACCGTCGAAGCGCGCGTGCTGAAGGTTGACTCGGAAAATCGCCGGCTTTCGCTTGGCGTAAAGCAGGTCAATGACATCTGGGCCAACTGGTTTGCGGCAAACAAGATCGGCGAAATCGTCCGTGGCAAAGTGGTCCGCACCACCGATTTTGGCGCCTTTGTCGAACTTTCAGACGGGATCGAAGGCTTGTGCCACGTCTCCGAAATCGAAGAGCGGCACCGCAAGGGCGAGCGCGACAAGGAAAAGCTTTCTCGCGCGGATCGCGTTACCGCCGTCCTTTCACAGGGACAAACTTATGATTTCAAGATCCTTCGCCTCGAGGCCGAACAGCGAAAAATCAGCCTCAGCTATCGCGCCGCACAGAAGCAGGCCGAGAAGCAGGAAATCGAATCGTTCCGTTCGTCCAAGTCGTCGCCAAACGCCACCATTGGTGACGCTATCTTGGCCAAGCGCCAGGCTTCGAGCTAGAGTCAATCTCAAGACCAGCCCGTATCTTGAAAGGGCCCTATCTATCAGGAAAATCTTTACGTTGCAGGCTTTTGATGATATCCAAAGGTTGTGCGCTGACCCCGCCCGGCGCCCAGACATGTTCTTATAGGAGGCTCGCATCTCATGGCAGAAGCCGCGGCTGGACCAGACAATCACACGATGACAAAGGCGGACCTCGTCGAGGAGGTCACACGGGCAACGGAACTGCCGCGCAAGGAATCCGAGGCGGTGGTTGAAGCCATCTTCGAAAGCATCATCGGCGCGTTGCAAACCGACGACAAGATCGAGATTCGCGGCTTTGGCAGTTTTCGGACCCGCCAGCGCCGCGGGCGGACGGGGCGTAACCCCAAGACCGGCGCAAAGGTAGAAGTCCCCGCAAAGAAAATTCCGTTCTTCAAGCCGAGCAAGGAATTGAAAGACTACGTCAACAACCCCAAGTCCGCAGCCGTCGGCGCCTCGCGCTCCGGCACCACACAAGGCTGAGTGGATGGATTACATCTGGTCGCCGTGGCGTTATCGATACGTTGCGGACGAAGCCAAGGACGACCGATGCGTCTTTTGCCGCGCGCTTGAGGCCAACGACGATCGCCAGACTTTGATCGTCCTTCGCGCCGAAAAAAATTTCATTATTCTCAATCGCTACCCCTACACCAGCGGTCACGTAATGATCGTGCCTTACATCCATTCCGGCGATTTGGGCGCCATGCCTCCGGAAGCATCGGCTGAAATGATGTTCCTCGCCCAGCGGACCCAGAAAGCGCTGCAGGAGCTTTACCACCCCGAAGGCTACAATCTCGGAATGAATCTGGGCCGCGCAGCCGGCGCCGGCATCACCGGCCATTTGCATCTCCACGTGCTCCCTCGCTGGTCCGGCGATTCCAGTTTTATGACCGTGATCGGCGAAACCCGCATGGAACCCGAAGAGTTGAGCACCACCTACCAACGCCTCCACAAAGCTTTGTCCTGAACCGCCTCACAAGATGCTGCGGCCGGGCACAAACAGCCTTCTCGCGCCGAGCCCTCTTCTGTTATGCTTGGCATCTGTCTAGATAGGTGACAAGACAGCAGAGAGTGCCACCCCATGCTGGCCGTTTCGCGAAGCTCCAAACGTGTGCAGCCCGCCGTGCCTCCGATCGACGCGGGCGATGATCGCCGCCGCCGCATTCTCGGCTGGATGCAGCGCCGGCGCGTGCCGGTTCGCGGCAGCGAACTCGCCACGCACTTTGATGTGAGCCGCCAATGCATCGTGCAAGACATTGCGATCCTGCGCGCCGGCGGCGCCGAAATTCTCGCAACGCCTCGCGGTTATCGCCTGCCTGACGTCCTGCAGCTGGAGCACCGGGAAATTCTGGCCTGCAATCATCCCGCCGAGCGCACCGAAGAGGAGCTTCAGATTCTGGTCGATCATGGCGTGAAGATTCTTGACGTGATCGTCGAACACCCGCTTTACGGCGAACTACGCGGCTCGCTGATGATCGAATCGCGCGCTGATGTGCAGGATTTCCTGCAGCAAATGCGCGCCAAAAAAGCCTCGCTGCTTTCGTCCCTCACGGGAGGTGTTCATTTGCATACCGTGGAGGCTCACCGAGCCGAAATCGTGGCGCGAGCGAAAGCCGAGCTTCGCGAGAGAGGTTTCCTGCTGAAATGACGGCGGCTCTTCCACTTCCCGCAACTTTGACGCGCGCGCAACGGACCGAGCAAGCGCTTTTCCGCGGAGCGTCGCTCAATATGGGTGATGCGGCTTACAAAACTGCCGTCCGGCCCATTCTCGATGCTTTGCTCGCGGCTGATACGGCGCCCCGCGACCTCACCGTTGCCGCTCTCCGCCTCTCCCCGAGGCGAACGTCCGCGGACGTCATCCCGCGCGAACCTGGCATAGCCGCCGGCCTGGAGGAATTCGCATTTTTGCTCCGCGCTTCGCAAATCGCTGTATTTCTTCTGGCAAAAGACGGTGCCCCTTTCAATTCGGGCGAAGTGCTTCTTCGCATCGAGGGCGATCAATCCCGCCTCCTCAGCGTAGAGCGTGTCGGCTTAAATCTGCTTCAGCGAATGTGCGGCATCGCCACTGCGGCCAACCGCCTGCAAAGCCGCGTCGCGCGGCGTAACCCTCACTCCCGCCTCGTAGGGACGCGCAAGACGCCCTGCGGCCTGCTGGACAAGCGCGCGCTGCATTTGGGCGGCGTCGGCACGCATCGCATCGGCCTCGGCGACGCAATCTTAATCAAGAACAACCACCTCGCTGTTCTCGCCGGTACCGAAGAAGAGGCCGGTCCTATCGCAATCGAGCGCGCATGGTCTCTCCGCACCGAGTCGGCCTTCATCGAAATTGAAGTCCGCAGTTCCGCCGCCGCACTGGCCGCCGCAGCTAAATTCCGCGAACTCCGCCTGCGGGCCGACGGGGCATATCCGTGCCTGCTTCTTTTGGACAATATGACGCCCCACGAAATCGCCGGCGTCATCGAAACGCTAAAGTCGAGAAATCTTTACGATGACGTCTTGATCGAAGCGAGCGGCCGCATCAGCGACGCCAACATCGAGGAATACGCCGCAGCCGGCGCCGACGCGATCTCGGTGGGCGCCCTCACGCATTCCGCGCGGGCGCTCGACCTCGCGCAAAGGATTTCATAAATCGCATCACCAATTCGGAAAGGAATTCGCATGGCCACCGCAGCTGCAAGACAAGACCCTTTCGATAATCGTTACCAGCTTCCGATCGTGGAAAATATCGCCGATTCGCCCGAGGAAATTCTCCGCAAGCAGCGGCGCATCCGCGAGCTTTGCGCCGAACGCAAAGCAATCATCCTGGCACACCTCTATCAACGCCCCGAAATTCAGGAAGTCGCCGACGCCGTGGCCGATTCGCTGCGACTCTCGCAAACCGCGGCCAGGACCGACGCGGCGGCGATCGTTTTCTGCGGCGTGCATTTTATGGCCGAAACTGCTTCGATTCTCTGTCCCGAAAAAACCGTCCTATTGCCCGATCTGCGCGCCGGATGCTCGCTCGCGGCTTCGCTCACCGTGGAAGAATTACGCGAGTGGAAGTCGAAATATCCCGACGCCGTCGTCGTCGCGTACATCAATACGTCAGCGGCCGTGAAGGCGGAAAGCGACTATTGCTGCACATCGGCGAACGCGGCAAAAGTTGTGGCTTCGATTCCCGCCGAGCGTCCGATTCTCTTCGTTCCCGACAAATATCTCGCCAGCGTTGTCGCTCGCCAGACGCAGCGCAACAACGTGATCGCCTATCCCGGCTACTGCCACGTGCACAAGACGATCAAGCCGGAGCAGGTCTCGCAAGTTATGGAAGAGCACCCCGAGATCGAACTGCTGTTGCATCCGGAATGCGGCTGCGTCAGCTCCTGCATGGCAAAGGTTTTCGACGGTACGCTGCCGCAGGACAAAACGTTCTTTCTCTCCACCGAAGGCATGATCAAGCACATTCGCCAGTCTTCCGCGGGCGAATTTGCGGTCGGCACCGAACTCGGCATCATGCATCGCCTCAACAAAGATTTCTCCGATAAGCGCTTCTACCCGGTGAATCCGGAGGCGGTGTGCGCGTTCATGAAGACGATCACGCTGGACAATGTGATCCGCTCGCTCGAGACAATGTCTCCCGAAATCCGTGTGCCGGCCGACATTGCTTCCAAAGCCCGCGGCGCGATTGATCGCATGCTGCAGTTCGCGTGAGCGCCGATCATGCCAACGAAACTGAAAGTGGGCATTCTCGGTGTCGGCTCGATCGGACAAACGTTTGCCACCGCCGTCGATCGCGGCCGCTTTGACGCCGAACTCGTAGCAATCTCGGATCAGGACGCATCGCGCGCCGAAAGCTTTGCCGCCGTTCTTTCTTCGCCACCGCCGGTTGTCTCGCTAGACGACCTGATCGATGGCACTGATCTCGTGGTGGAAGCTGCAAGCCAGGCTGCACTTCAAACCCTGGTGCCAAAAGCTTTGGCCCGCAGCCGCGACCTGCTAATCCTCAGTGTTGGTGGCCTTCTCGGCCATGACGATTGGTTTCGTGAAGCTGCGGAAAAAAGCTGCCGTATCTACATTCCATCGGGAGCGATCGCTGGCCTCGACGGAATAAAATCCGCGTCGATGGGCCGCATCGATTGCGCCACGCTCACCAGCCGCAAACCGGCCGCCGCGCTGAAAGGCACAAAGTACGTCACCGAACGGGCCATTGCCGTTGAAGAAATGAAAGAAGACACGCTCATTTTTGACGGCACGGCCGAAGAGGCTGCCCGCGCGTTTCCTACCACGTCAAACGTCGCTGCGTCGCTGCGCCTGTCCGTCGACCCGAAAGTTCCCGTGCGAGTTCGCGTCGTCGCCGTTCCGGGCGGCACGCAAAATGTTCATGAAATCCACCTCAAGGGCGAATTCGGCGAACTCGCCGTCGACGTGAAGAACGTTCCGTCGCGTGCGAATCCACGAACGTCTCAGCTGGCGGCTTTTTCGGCCCTGGCTACTCTAGCGAATCTGACGCGGTCGCTGCGCGTCGGAAACTGAAACCGCCTGGTGTTTGCGCTTTCAGTCGGGTGGGCGACCCGTCTGTGGTACTGTCTTCAATAGCTCGAAGCCACGCCGGGAGTGACGCCATGCAACACAGCGAAGGTTTTCTCAATCTGGTGAAAGACGCGAAGAAGCGCGTCAAGGAAGAGGACTACCGCGAGACGAAAAAGCGCCTCGATGCCGGTGAAAAATTCTTCCTCGTCGACGTGCGCGAAGATTCCGAATGGGCTCGCGGCCATGTCCCAGGAGCCATCCACCTCGGCAAGGGCGTCATCGAACGCGACATTGAAAAGGCCATTCCGGATAAGGAAGCGACCGTCGTTCTCTATTGTGGAGGCGGCTTCCGTTCCGCGCTTGCCGCCGATAATCTGCAAAGGATGGGTTATCGCAACGTCATTTCCATGGACGGCGGCTGGCGCGGCTGGACCGAATCTGGCTTTCCGATAATCCGCGACTGAAAGCCTGCTGGAAATGGCCGCTCTTCGGCCTGCATGAAGACCTCGTAAGGCTCTCCGGTAACTCCGCGGCGAGTGTGCAGAATTGTTCCTATGGCACACCTGCTTCCACAAGGCTAAGGTGGCGCATGCGATTCATCGTCAGAGAGCCAAAGCGCCCGGGTAAGCCTAAAAAAACCCGGGCAAATTGAATCAAAACCCTCGGGAAATCCGCCGCGCGAAAATACATAAGCTTCGCCTCGCGTGCTGCTACGCGCCCCCGATGTTCATTTCGCAAAGTCGGGACTACGATCGGACACAGCCGGCCCTCGCCAGAGGCCCTCCGGGTTCTTAGGCCGCATGCGCCCCCACCAAGTCAGAGATAAAGCCGAGCTTTGCCACCACCGGCTGGGACAGAACGAAGGGGTACAAATCCGCCAAGCCCATGCTCCGATTAATGCTGTTCAACGCTACGGCTAGTTCCGACCAAGCGAGAATCGTTTCATTGAAGCTAATTTGCCTCGAGGAAAGCCAGGTTTTAGGACGCCGTTTCTTGGGCTCTGCCAGGATTCGTTTCCCCACCAGCCCGAAATCGTGCGCCACTTCGAGCGCGTCTTGAATATGCAGAAAATGGGCCCAGCTCTCGGCCCAGTCTTCCCACGGATGGGTGGTGGCGTACGCGCTGATGAAGTTTTCCTGCCAATTTGGCGGTGCGCCCGAATCGTAATGGCGTTTCAGAGCGGCTGCGTAGTCGGCTCGTTCGTCGCCAAATAGCGCGCGATAGGGCTCTAGAAATTCCGTATCTCGCACGAGCCGGTCCCAGTAATAGTGTCCGCTCTCGTGACGTAGATCCCCGAGCAGCGTACGGTATGGCTCATGCATTTCTCGCCGCACTTTTTCCCGGGCAGCGTCGTCGGCTTCGGCGATATTCAGGGTAATCGTGCCTTGGTTGTGTCCTGTCATTACTCGGTTTACGCTTCCGTCCGGATTAGTCCTATCGGAGAGGAATCGAAACCGAAGTCCCCGCTCCGGGTCTTCCCTCTTGCTTGCCATCGGCAGCTTCAACTGCAACAAGCTGTAAATCAGTCGCCGCTTCGCCAACTCCGCGGTTCCCCAAAGCTCGCGGTTCACCGGAATACTTAGATCTGGAATAATTTCGTTCAGCCGGCACGATATACAAAAAGTTTCGGTGCTTTCAGCAGGGACCATCCAGTTGCACACGTTCTCGTTCGAGTAATTCTGGCACTTTCGATAGAGGGGGGCTTGGCCGCCTCCGAGAGTAGGCAGCCAGCGCCCCTGCTCAGCCGGTTCAAGGCTCGTCACCGCCAGCAGGTTGGGCAGGAATCCCAGTTCGCGGCGGCAATTCACGCACGCCACATTTTGAAAAAAGATCAGCTGCCCGCAGACGCAGGTATAAGTCTTCACTTTTTCCTCGGAGGCAGCCAAAAGAGGCTAGCCGGACGCTGGGAAGGTATGGCTGGGGCGGTTGGACTCGAACCAACACCATCCTCATTAACAGTGAGGTGTCCTACCGATTGGACCACGCCCCATCCGGTCGGGGTTAATAATTTACACGATTTGCTGCCGAACGGGAACGCTGGCGGCCAAATTTTTCGACTGCCCGCCGCAGAAGATTCTAAACAGCTTGAGGCCGCGATCACGCGTAAGTGCCATGGGTTTGAACAGCGAGAGCCTTACAGGCGGGTAAAAAAAGGCCGGAGGAAGAAAGCCGGCCCAGCCCTCAATCCCCGAAGGGATCCTCGGCTTCCTTCCTCCTGACGCCTATACACATCGCACGCCGCACGCCATTCCTAAGTGACTGAAAACACGCTCTCTTTGTTGCCTTGACCGGGTAAAAAGTCTTCGCGCCCAGTAAAAATTTCGAAGGGCTTGAAAGCTCAAGTTGAGCGTGAATTGTCGGCGCGCAGACATTTTTCGTCACCAACGCTCTTCGAGAAACTCAAAGAGGAAAACGGTCGCCGTTATCGGCCCGCGTCGTCCATGCTTGGGAGTGCATTCGTCGGCACGCCCTCATGCCGAGCCTGATCCTCGACCGAATTGATCTGGCTCACCAAGTCAGCGCGCTTTTTCTGGAGCTCGGCCAGTTCGCTTTGCCAGTCATCCAGCTTCACCCCAATGTACTTCCGCGGCGTGTCAGGACTCGTGCCCGCGATTGCCGACTGTAACTGCGAGATCTGGCTGTCGATTGGCGGAATCTGTGCCCGGAGGCGCGCGATCTTGTTCTGGTAGTAAGCCGTCCTGGCCTTTGACGCCGGTTGCAGCGGCTTCGCCGTCGTTTTGCGATTGGCTACGCCTGATCCCACGGACGAAACGGATTCGCCCGGCAAACCACTCAAATCGTCGTTCGTCCACACTTTTGCAGGCTGCTGCGCCGGCGAGGCTGTCGGCGTTGCTGCGCCTGCCGTCTGGTTGGCAGCTGCCGCCTGGCTGGAAGACGCCGTCGCCGCCTTCTGTCCCTGCACCCAAACGCCAGCCAACGCCAGACCCATCAATAAACCGAGAACACTCGCGAAAGACACACGTGCACGCCCAACACGCAACCGCATGCGGATACCCTGCCTTTCTGTCTCTTATTTAAACCCGAATTGCCCGAAAGGGTTACGGATCTCCGGCGAGGGGTTTCCCACTAGCCAACTCGCTCTGGGCGACAGCGATTGCGTCTTTCGCCGTGCCCATGTAGCGATAGCGGCTCACGTCGATTCTCTCGTGCTCTTCGAAACTGAACAGAAATTTGCGCCCCGAAAAATCAAACTGGTACTTCGTCGGCAGCCATACGCCCGGCGCGACCTCGGCCTGCTCCATTACAAAGACGCCTCCCTTATAAAGCTTGCCCAGCACCCCGCCGCCCACCCAGACGTCGCTCGTAATCTTCGCTTCGGCGCGCACCAGTTGGTTGGCATTGTGATCGACCCAGATCGTCGCGTTCGCGTGTGGCAACGCGTCTTCGAATATTGAATGCGGATGAAAATTGGGGTCGGGTGTCAGCTCGATCACATCACAATCGCGGCCGTCCATCATTTCGCGCCGCACCCACTTCCGCGTGAACGCGGTGAGCATTGCGTCCACCAGCTCCGTCCGCGTCTGCTTCTTCCTTAGATACTTTGCCGTGGCCGTCTTCATCCGGTCGTCATCCGGATTCACCATGAACTGAAGCACGCTCAGCCAGTTTTGTAATTCGCGCTGATATTGCTCCGGCGTCACCGTCTCGCCGTTTTCTTCCAGCAACAGCTTGGTCGTTCCAGCGCCATTCGGCACCAGGCGGACTTTCTTATCGTCCAGCGTTCTCGGGTACGCGCCTCCGGTCTTGTCTACCTCGTGCTCGATCCGCTCGTACTGGTCGAGCGCGTCATCATCCTTGTGCTGATTTGCAATGAGCTCGGCGCCGCGGGCATTCAACTCTGCATCCGCAGGCGCCTGCGACAGGCTGCCCGCGCCCGAAGCGGTTTGCGCCCGTGTGGCTCGCACCGGAGCAAAGCCCAACACCACGGCAAGCGCGCCACAAAGACCGGCTATCGCGGTATTTCGGAACATAGGAGGCTTCCCTCTTGGGATAGGTCGGCAGGGGCTTTGGTTGCAAGTACTATTGTACTCGCGTTCGGGTCGTCGGTGCCGCTTGTGTCTGATGCGGAGCTGTCGGGGCAGAATAAACCTTGGGCTGCGGCGGCATCTGAAAGGTCGTCTTCGAATTGAAGCGCCCCTTGCCGTCTGGGCCGATCTCGTAAGGAAAGCCGGCCGGATCGACAGGGATGCCCGTCAGGTAGCCCGCCGCGCGCAATTCTTCTTCCGACGCCGGATAATGGCCAAAGTGCTTCTTATATTCCTCGGAGATATTTCCCAGCTGGATTAAATCTTCCTGTGCTCTCAGCCCCTGCAATTGCTCGTAGGCGCGTTTCTTTACGGTCGGATCTTTGGTCGAAGCGTAAATTTGCTGCCAAATCATCTGCGAAGTCTCGAGAGAACCGCCGGTCTGTGCCACACGAGCTGCCATCATCTTGATCCACGGCGGTGAATTGGGAATGCGGCTTGTCTGCAGATAAGCGGCGGCGGCATCCGAATAATCCTTCATCCGCCAGTAATAGAGAAATCCCAGGTCGGTCCCCAGTTGCCAAAGATTAGGATTGGCCGCGATCCCCTTTTTCACCAGCTGCACCGCTAAATCCGTTCGGCCCGCTCCCACGTGTCCCGTCTCCGATAGAAAAATCGCGCCGAAGTGATACGCCACCTCGAGTTTCGGATCGAGCGTCGTGGCCACGTTCAGCAGCGGCCACAAAAGATGAAAATCGGGATTCGGCTTCTGCACCTCTCGCCCGTAATACTGTACGGCCCGCGTCCAATAGATGTCGCCCAGCAACGCGTCATATCCCATGCTGAGTTTTTTGATCGCGGTCGGCGACTGCAGGATGAGTTCTTCGTTTGCCTGCGAGATCGTCGCGGCCGCCGCGTCGATTTTCCACTGCAAGAGGGCGGCCACGCAAAAAAGCAGCGGGATCGCGCTCAGCGCGACGCGTTTCACGCGAGTTCGATAGGGAAGGCTCACTTCAAGTCGCGCCCCGAAAAGACGGCCGTCGCGCCCAGCAGCACCAGCGTCACATAAACCGCCGTGTAGAGCGTGTTTTGCCAGATCAGTGCAAACGGCACCCCTTCGCCGTGCGCCGCTGCGGCAATCACGTTGAAATTATGAAAATTCGGCACCAGATAATAGATCGCCCGCGTCACGAACTCCACGGCCACGCTCTGCGAAATCTCTCCCGCCCGCCGGATGTCCTGCGCGAAAACGCCCGTGATGTAGACCCCCAGCGTGAACAGCGTCGAAAGCATCGGGCTCGAATAGCACGAAAAGAGCAGCGCCAGCGCCGTCACCAGCGCCAGCTCCAGCAAAATGAAATAGATCGCCACCACGATCGTCGCGTCGCCGCGCACAAAGGGCCGGCCCACATAAAAAAGCGCCGCCGCCAGCCCGATCGCCATGAACACCGTATTCACCAGCAGCGTGAGCAGCAGCCCTGCATATTTTCCGGCTAGAAATTGCCAACGGTGAATCGGCCGCGCCAGCAGGCTGTAAAGCGTTCGCTTCTCGATCTCCTTCGAAACCAGGCTCACGCCGATGAAAATCGCCATCACCAGCCCGATCAGCGAGATCGCCGAAAGGCCCAGATTGATGATCACCATCCGGTCGATTCCGATCGAAATCTGCCCCACCAGAATCGCGGCCCCGATCATCAGCAGCGCGAAAAAAATCAGGTTATAGAGCACGCGGTCGCGCACAGCTTCGCGAAACGTGTTCACCGCCACGGTCCCGGGCAGCGTGTTCATCGCAACGCCACCTCCGCCTCATGGGTTGCCGCTCGCTCCTGCCCCACCAATCGGATGAAATAGTCTTCCAGAGTCGGCCGCACTTGCGTCATCGAAAGAATGCGCGCTTGGGCAATTCGCAGCTGGTCGACGACCGCGTACACATCTTCCTCCGGCACCGACAGCCGATAACGTCCCCCGATCGACGTCGATTGCGCCGCCATCCGCTGCGGCAATTCACGCCCGTCCGGCAATTCGAACACGATCTCTATCGAATGAACTTCCACCGGCACCATCTCGCGCGGCGGCCCCACTCCCTGCAGCTTACCGCCCACCAGCACGCCCACGCGGTCGCACAGCATTTCCGCGTCAGACAAAATATGCGTCGAAAAAAACACCGTCTTCCCCTCGTTCTTCAGTTCCAGAATGATGTCCCGCACTTCGCGCCGCCCCACCGGATCCAGCCCGGACATCGGCTCGTCCAAAAACACCACCTTCGGGTCATGCAGGATCGCCTGCGCGATTCCCGCGCGCTGCAGCATGCCTTTCGAAAATTTGCGCAGCTGCACATTCGCCGCCGAACCTAGGCCCACGCGCTTCAAAAACTTCTCCACCCGCGCATGCCGTTCCGCCGCGCTGAACTCGCTGAACCGCGCGTAATAATCGAGCAATTCCCGCGCGGTCAGATAGTCGTAAAAGTAAGGATGTTCCGGCAGGTAGCCGATCTCCCGGTGCATGGAAACATCGTCGATCGAGCGCCCCCGCACCCGCGCCGTCCCTTCCGTGGGAAATATCAACCCCATCAGCAGCTTCAGCGTCGTCGTCTTTCCGGCGCCATTCGGGCCAAGAAAGCCAAACACCTCGCCATCCTCCACGTGAAGCGTCAGATGGTCGAGCGAACGCTTCCAGCGCTTCCGCCAGAACCCGCTGGGGTAATCCTTCGTCAATCCCTCGATTTCGATGATCGGCGCGGCCATAGCTCCACCACTAGCCTATATTTTTTTCGCAAACTCCGGGCATGTCAATTGCGCGCCTGTTGCTACGATCAGCACACGGTGAAGGGCGGCTCAGCCGATAGACACGAGCTGACCCGGCTTTATCGACTCCATTTGCGCAATGCATTCAGGCATGAGCGGAAGAAGGTCGGCTAGAAGGTCGGAACCACTCCTCATCCAACAGTATTCTCATTCAAATTGGCGAACAACGAGCGCCCTGGCTAACTCGAGAGCGGAGAGTGCAGCTTCGCGAGTGACTGTTGGAAAATCGTCGAGAAACTCGTCCAGGGCCTCGCCACCCTCGATGTAGTCCACCAATGCCTTAAAAGGCACGCGAGTTCCCCGGAAAACCGGAGTCCCTCCAAGTATTTCGGGGTCTTTCACAATGATGTCTTCGTTAGACATGATCGTTACCTTATCTAGACGATTCCTCCCATCGCGTAGGGAGCATGTTATCGCGATCAGGTAACCCCGCACAACTTGGCTTGGCGCGTTTGGCGCGCCGTTTTGCACAGCCATCTGATCGATTTCCACAACGCCTCTGTCGTAAGCTTTCCCGCGCAATTTTCCCGCAAAATCGCGCTAGTAGCCCTCCGCACAGCCACCACTACATGTAGACGCTCCCGACAATCTTCACCAAATATTTTGTGGTTCGCAGCGTATTTTTCCTTGACATCCCCCGGACATCGCACGATACTTCGCACCCAGACTCGGAGCGTACGCGTGCTTCACCGCCCATCCCAGCGCCGGCGGCTTACCGCGTAAGGTTTCACCGGGCCTGCCGAAAGCCAAGAACGGAGCGCCCTCTCTCAAGACCGCGCCTCGATTTACTGGGCGGGCTTAGCGACGCTTTTGTTTTTTTCGCTTTTGCGGCGAACTCGGGGGTCGAGCGAGCCGGACGAGGCAAAAATTCCCTTCGTTCGTGTATCCCCAGCGATACACGCGGACACATTTCCGGGCTGCAAGGGAGTAAAATAGAGTGAAAGCTCTTTTCCTCCCGCAGCCGCGGCCAACTATTGGCGGATCGCCCACCACAGGCGGGCATCGCTGCCAGCGCGGAGGCAGAGATGGCAGAGGCACGTACAGCATTGAACTCGAAAGTATCTATGGAACAGCAAGTCGCAACCAGGCGCTCCACCGGCTTGGAATTCCAGCGCCGCTTCACGGACGGCAAAATCGCTCCCTTCGATAAAGTCGAGTGGGAGCGCCGCACCGCGCTCATTGGCAATGATAAGGGCCAGGTTATCTTCCGCCAGGAAAACGTCGAAGTCCCCAAGGGCTGGTCGCAGACCGCGACCAACATCGTCGCCTCCAAATATTTTCATGGCAAGCCGAATACGCCGGAGCGCGAAGGCTCCGTCCGCCAGCTGATCGGCCGCGTGGTCGATACCATCGTCCGCTGGGGCGATGAAGGCGGCTATTTCGCCGCGCCCGAATCCAAAGCCGCTTTCCGCGACGAGCTCGCTCATCTCCTCGTCGAGCAAAAGATGGCCTTCAACTCGCCCGTCTGGTTCAACGTCGGCGTCCAGGCCAAGCCGCAATGCTCCGCCTGCTTCATCAATTCGGTCCAGGACAACATGGACTCGATCATGAACCTGGCCAAGACCGAAGGCATGCTCTTCAAGTGGGGTTCAGGGACCGGCACGAATTTCTCCACCCTTCGCGGCAGCCACGAATCGCTTTCCGGCGGCGGCATTGCCTCCGGCCCGGTCAGCTTCATGAAGGGCTTCGACGCCTTCGCCGGCGTCATCAAGAGCGGCGGCAAGACGCGTCGCGCCGCGAAAATGGTGATCCTCAACGTCGACCATCCGGACATCGTCGAGTTCATCGAGTCGAAAACGAAGGAAGAGCGCAAAGCCCACGTCCTCGTCGAACAAGGTTACGATGCCTCCATCGACGGCGAGGCCTACTCCTCCGTCTTCTTCCAGAACGCGAACCATTCCGTTCGCGTCACGGACGATTACATGCAAGCCTGCGAAGAAGACCGCGATTGGTGGACGCGCAACGTCGCAGACGGCAAGCCCGCCGACAAATATCGCGCCAAGGATCTTCTCCGCATGATGGCCGAATCCGCCTGGAAGTGCGGCGATCCCGGCATGCAATACGATACGACGGTAAATCGTTGGCACACCTGCAAGGCCACCGACCGCATCTACGCCTCCAATCCGTGCTCGGAATATATGTTCCTTGACGATACGGCCTGCAATCTCGCCTCGATCAACTTGCTGAAATTCCTCGGGCCCAACGGGGTCTTCGACGTCGAAGGCTTCAAGCACGCGGTGGACGTCACCATCACCGCCCAGGAAATTCTGGTCGATAACGCCAGCTATCCCACCGAGCGCATCGCCCGCAATTCGCACGACTATCGCCCCCTCGGCATCGGCTACGCCAATCTCGGCGCGCTCCTCATGTCTCTCGCGCTGCCTTACGACTCCGATGGCGGCCGCGATTTCTGCGGCGCCGTCACCGCGCTTATGACCGGCGAATCCTACGCGCAATCCGCGCGCATCGCCGAAAAAATGGGCCCGTTTGGCGGCTATTTGCGCAACCGCGAATCCATGCTTAGCGTGATCCGCATGCATCGCGATTCGCTGCGCCCCATCAAGCCCGAAAACGTCCAGCCCTCGCTCCTCAATGCCGCGCAGGAATCCTGGGACGACGCCCTCGCCCTCGGCGAGCGCTTCGGCTACAAGAATTCCCAGGTTTCCGTCCTCGCACCCACCGGCACCATCGGCTTTATGATGGATTGCGATACCACCGGCATCGAGCCCGATCTCGCGCTCGTGAAACACAAGCGCCTTGTCGGCGGCGGCGTGATCAAGATCGTCAACAACACCGTGCCGCAAGCGCTGCTCAAGCTGAACTATTCGCCCGAAGACGTCGCCAAAATCGTCGACTACATCGATGCCAACGGCAAAATCGAAGGCGCGCCCGGCTTCAAAGCCGAGCACTTGCCCGTTTTCGATTGCTCGCTCGCTCTTCCCGGCGGCCGTTCGATTTCCTGGCGCGGTCACCTGAAAATGATGGCAGCCGCGCAGCCGTTCCTTTCCGGCGCGATCAGCAAGACGATCAACATGCCGGAGGAATCCACAGTCGACGACATCATAGAGGCCTATACCGAATCATGGCAATTCGGGCTCAAGGCCGTCGCCATCTATCGTGATAATTCCAAGCGCTCCCAGCCGCTCATGGCCGCCGGCAAGAAGGAAGAAAAGCCCGCTGCGGCAGCTTCTGCAACAGCGCCCGCCGCTGCGCAAACGGTGATTCCTGCTCCGCCAGAGCAGCAGGAACTTTTTGTTCGCAATGCCAAGCGCCGCAAGCTGCCTGACGAACGCAGTTCCATCACCCACAAATTCTCCGTCGGCGGCCACGAAGGCTATCTCACCGTCGGCAAATACGAAGACGGCGCGCCCGGCGAAATCTTCATCAAGATGGCCAAGGAAGGCTCCACGCTTTCAGGCATCATGGATGCTTTCGCCTTGTCCGTCTCGATCGCGCTGCAATATGGCGTGCCGCTCCGCGCCCTCGTCGATAAATTCTGCAATTCGCGCTTCGAGCCTTCCGGCTACACCGGCAATCCCGAAATCCGCTACGCCAAATCCGTGGTCGATTACATCGGCCGCTGGCTCGGCGGCAAATTCATCTCCGCGGATTATCTCGATCACGACTCGCTCGAAGCTGCTCCGCCCGCAGCCACCGCGCCCGTCGTCGCTCCCGGCAGCGCTCGCGATCGCTCAGCGCTCGAAAGCGCCCCGCTCTGCTCCGAATGCGGCATGCGCATGGCGCCCAACGGCAGCTGCTACAAATGCCAAAATTGCGGCAGCACCTCCGGCTGCAGCTGACCGCAGATCTTGCAGTAATGTAGCTCGGGGGAAGCGCGCCTTTCGCGCTTCCCCGAGGGTTTTCCCGCTGCCGAAACGGGCTGCAATTTCGCAAGCCGCGCGTCCCTGCTCTTGCGTTCCGCGGACCCGACGGCGCGGCGGCAAACAGGCCTCGGCCATTTC
>DATJOL010000145.1:0-40765 GCA_035507075.1 Candidatus Aquilonibacter sp.
GTGCTACATGGCCCCTTGTCTGCCGTCCGGAGCGACCGGCGCGTTTAAACGGAAAAACGCCCGGAAGTTCTCCGCCGTGCGCAATGCCACTTCTTCGCTGGCTAAGTTTCTCACATCTGCCAAGGCCCGCGCCACCTCAACAACCAAGGCGGGTTCATTGCGCTTGCCGCGGCGGATCTGCGGCGCAAGGAAGGGAGAATCGGTTTCGGTAAGAATGCGATCCAGCGGAAGTTGCCGGGCGACATCGTGAAGATGCTTCATTTTGGGATAGGTAAAATTCCCGGCGAACGAGACCATAAAGCCCATATCGACTCCGCGGCGCGCCTCTTCCACGGTCGCCGTGAAGCAATGAAAGATGCCGCCGAGGCCGCTTGACGCCCAATCCTCTTCCAGAATCGCGAGGCAATCCGGCCATGCGTCCCGGCAATGGATCACGATCGGTTGGTTGGCGACTCGCGCTAACGCAAGCTGCCGGCGAAAAACAGCTTTCTGGACGTCTCGCGGCGAATGATCGTAAAAATAATCGAGGCCCATTTCGCCCCAGGCGATCACCCGCGGATGCTTCGCCAATTCGGCAAGCGCCGCGAAATGCTCTTCCGTCGCCTCGCTTGCGTCGTGCGGATGGATTCCGACCGTCGCGTAAATCCAGTCGTTCTGCTCGGCAAAAGGGATCGCCGCCTCGATCCGCTCCGCCGGACTTGTGCCGCTGCCGATGGCGAGGATCGCCTCGACACCTGCCGCCCGGGCGCGCTCCAGCATCGCCTCGCGGTCCTCGGCGAACACGTCCCCTTCCAGATGCGCGTGCGAGTCAATGATTCTCATGGCGGAAAAGCCAATGCGCCCGGTCAAAACCCCTTTTAGACGCGATTAGAAATCGACATCTGTTGATGGTAAAGGACTTAGGTGAATTTCTAATTATTTTCATTTGCGATTAGAATCTTCGTTTTAGTTTCGTATAACGTTGAGATATCGCCTGACCGCGCGCGGGCACTTTAGCGGCGCGGAGGCGCTGACCGCGCGGGCACCACACACGGTAACAATGATAGGGATCCAACGCCAAATCACGAAACCCTATTTCTGGGCCGCCGCCCGGGAGGCTCGGGGACAGAGCGAGATCGTGTAACTGAGAGCGCGAAAGAGACGCAGCCGCCGGAAATTTTGCCGGCTGCGTCTCTCCCTACGTTTTAGACAGACTTAGAACTGGTAGCTTATCGTGCCATACGCAGTGAATGGCGCTCCGGGATACGCGTTGATACCGCCGGGCGTATCGCCAAAGTAGCCGCCGCTGGAGATGTACTGGTACGAGTTGTATCTGGAGTTGAAGACGTTGAGCATATCCACTTTGAAGTCGAAGTGCTTGAATGGCACAGTGATCGAGGCATTGGCCGTGGTGTAGGACGGCATGGTTCTCGTATCGGGAGCGCCGGTCAAGTTGTTGAACATGTGCTGCGGCCCGGTGTAGTTGATCCAGAAATGGGGCTCGATCAGAGGACGCTCGCTGCTGTGGCTAACGAACGAGTAATAGACACCCGTATTCAGTGTAACGTCGGGAGTGTAGGACACCGGCAGACCGTTGTAACAACCGGGGGTGCCCAAGGAGCAAGCACCCGGTCCATTTGTGTTGAAACTGGTGAAATCGGCGGACTCGCCGGAGAAGTTCAGAAAGACGTGCAGATTGCCCATCGGGTCATCGTCAAAGAAGGCGTCGACACCACGGGAAACGGAACTACCGCCAGCGGTCACTTCTTCTCCGTGCTGGCCTATCGTGTAATCGAGTTCCTGATTATCGTAGGCCAAGTGGAAGTAGTCTGCGCCCAAGATGAAGTTGCGGAGGGCCGGCGCGTTGGTGAAGTGGATCTTTACGCCGCCTTGAGCGTACTTGCCTTCGGCCAACATGTAAGCCTCCGGGTTCACTTTCTGGAACAAGCCACCGCCTCCGCCCATCGAGGGCGCACGGTAGGTGATGTCATAACCTCCGTAGATGGTGAGCCATTGGAACGGCATCACGCCGGCATCAATCGACGGTTCCAGGCCATGGCGGATTTCGTGCGCGCCGCAGAGCGAACCCTTATCGGTTGTGTTGGGGGTGCCGAAGATGTCGCTGTAAGGATCAACAGGGTTAGGCTGGGGCCCCGAGTCGGACGACTCATAGAATGAGCAATGGCTCGACATCACGACTCCGGGCAGAAGGTTGAAGTCGCGCTGGAACTGGTCGCTGTAGCTGGTGGAAAAGTTGACCTCGCGCAGGCCGGGAGTGATATGGATTTGCGGGATGGGGTGGAAATCGTCCTGCGCGTAAAAGGCGACATCGTCCTGCTGGAAATAGCCGGAACGCAGCGCTGCTCCAATGTTCACGGTTTCGGTCGAGCCGTCGCCGCCATCCGCGGAGTTGAAGAAGAGGTTGCGAGTGTTGTAGACCTCATGAATCAGATAGAGGCCGAGATTGATGGTGTTGTAAGGCAAGATCTTCTGCAGATTTGTTTTGTCGCCGAAAGCGTCGCTGTGCGGGTTGTTCCATTCCTCCTCCTGGGGGCCCAGGGCGAAAGCGTCGTCGAAACGATGATGGGCGCGCCGGATGTGCATGAACCATGTGGTGTTTGTGAGCGTGGTTGTGTCGTCGAGGAGAAGGTTTTCACGGGCGTAGATGAGCCCCATCGTGTTGCGGTCGTACTTGTTGTATTCGGCGTACGAGGGACCGCAGTAGAAGCCGCAAGTGGCCTGGCTGTAGCTGTAGGAGCTGCCATCCGGCCGGGTCAGGGTGACGCCTTGGTCGGTGACAGGGATGGTCGGCGGCCGATAGCCAGCGGCGTCGGCGTAAAACGCTCCTACCTCGAAGCTGCCGCGCGCGAATTCGCGGATGGTCTTACCGAAGATCGACCCGCTCTGGCCGGACATGTTGAATGCGTCCGGAGTGCCTCGGTAGCCATTGCCATCGCCAACGCCGCCACCAACAACGGTGGACCACCCATGGAAATTACCCGTATTGCCGACGAAAGCGAGATTCTTCTGGCCATACATGCCGTAAGTTGTGGAAATGCTGAAGTGATGGCTCACGGTAGGCTGGACGGGAGTGAACTCGACACTGCCGCCGACATTGTCGTAAAACCGCTGGTTGGGTGCTCCGGGACCATAGGTGGTTGCCAAGTTCTGCATCACGAGGTTCTGAGGCATGGTGGCGGATTGCCACAAGTTGGTGGCCACATCGACGATCGGAATTCCGTCAAACGTAACGCCTAGCGATCCGGGAGAGATGAAACCGGTTGGCTGGCCTCCCCAACCTTGGTTAATGCCGTTCAACTGAATGGTGTACTTGGTGGCGCCGGACACGCCGTAGCCGAAGACGTTCGCGCCAGGGGAGGAGGCAATCATCTGCGCACCGCCGGCAACGGGACCGGCTGCGTCAATCTGTTGGCGGTCCAGGACGCGAATCGTTTGGAGGGAGTTCTGCACGTCGTCGCGAGTGGGCATGGGTCTGGCGCCCGGAACCACGGTGCCGCGGACGACAAGAGTTTGCGCCAAAGCCGACAGAGTCAGCTTGGCCGAGATCGCAAGGGATGATTGGGTGCCCAACTGAACGCGCTGAGTAAACGTCTCGAATCCCGATTTCTGAATTGTGACAAGTTGCGGCCCCGAGGGGGCGTTGCTGAAAGTGAATTGCCCGTCAGCCGCGGTCGTCGTATTGACGGTTTGCCCTGATTGAATATCGGTCAAAGTAACCGCCGCGTCTGGAACAGCTCCGCCGGCAGCGTCCACGACTTTTCCTTGAATTACGCCGACGGCCTGCTGAGCGGCGCGCACTGCAAGAGCAAAACTCGCAAGGAAGAAACACAACACGAACACACGTAAACGCAAAATAGCCTCCTCTTGGATTTGTAGTTGGATCCAGTGTCTACAATGAAGCAGCGATAGTGCCTTGCGACAAAGTTAAGCCGATTACAAAATCCTTAAGGTTCTAAAAAAAACGCTTAAGGATTTTTTCAGCTGAAAGATTGCTGAAAACGGGGCTTGGGTGGCACGCGGCTTCGCGCGAGACGCGGCCGTCGCGTTAGATAAGCGTGCAGGGGCGGCCGCATAGAGCCGGTCGTTCGCGGCCGGGAGAGGAAGCGTGGAAATCGGCAGACAATGCGGCGCGACTACTTGATTTTCGCGCCGGGGGCGATGTCTTCGCCGAAGGTGCAGAGGACGGGCTTACCCCCTTCGACGGATGCAGCGAGGAGCATGCCGTTGGACTCGAGGCCGCGCATCTTGCGCGGTGCCAAATTCGCGACGACCACGATTTTGCGGCCGAGTAATTCTTCGGGCGCGTAAGCGAGAGCGATGCCTGCCAGGATTTGGCGGACCTCATCGCCGATGTCGACCTGGAGCTTCAGCAGCTTATCGGCATTCGGGATGCGCTCGGCAGATTTGATTACGCCTACGCGGAGGTCGACTTTCATAAGATCGTCGATCGAGATTTTGGAATCGGCGCCTGTGGCGGACTGTGACTGGTGACCTACCGCGGCAGGAGCCGCTTTTGGCGGTCCGGGTTCGATGGCCGAATCGGTTTCGTTGGCTCGCGGGGCCGGCGACGGTGCGCCGGGATTTTTGATTTCGCTTTCCATGGCTTCGATTTTCTCCATTGCTTCTTTTTTGTCCACGCGCGGAAAAGTCGCCGCAGGTTTCGTAATTCTCGCTACTGCCTCGAACTCACCCCAAGCGAGAGTTTCCGGATGCTGACCAGACAAGCTTCCGAGTTGACCCAGATGCTTCCAAATCGCTTCAGTTCCATCCGGGATAACCGGATGCGCAAGAATCAAAGCAAATCGCAATGCATCCAAAGCGGCATAAAGGACTGCTCCAACGCTTTCGCGCTCTTCTGGAAGCTTAATTTTCTTCCAAGGTTCCCTCTGAGTCAGATAGTTATCGACGCGAGTGATGAAACGCCAGATCTCATCAAGGGCCGTGGAAAAGCGGAGCGCTTGAAAATTCGCGTTCGCCCCCACGCACGCCTCGCGCGCAAAATCTGCGAGCACGTCTCCTTCGCGACCGCGTTTCGGAACTTCCCCATCAAAATGCGCATCGACAAGCGTGAGGACTCGACTCGCCAGGTTTCCCAATCCGCTCACCAAATCAGCTTCGTATCTCGTAATCAGCGCTTCGCGCGAAAAATTGCCGTCCTGGCCGAAGACGGTTTCGCGCAGCAGGTAATAGCGCAAAGCATCGTTGCCGAGGGTTTTGACGATTGGCTCGGGATAGGCGACGTTGCCCTTCGACTTGCTCATCTTCTCCTGTTCGAAGAGGAGCCAGCCGTGCGCAAAGATTTTTTCAGGCAGCGGGAGTTCCGCGGCCATCAGGAACGCCGGCCAATAGACGGCGTGGAAGCGGATGATTTCTTTGCCGATCATGTGCAAATTGGCCGGCCAGAAGCGGTTGAATTTGGCGTCGCCCTCAGGAATTGTGGGCACGGCTGCCGACCCCTCCGGACCACCTGCGGCTGGCGCTCGGGATGTCAAATTGGGAGCGCGACGGACCGAGTCGATGTCACCTTCGCCGTAGCCGATACCGCTCATATAGCTGGTGAGCGCGTCGTACCAGACGTAAAAAACGTGCTCGGGATCGTCCGGCCAGGGGATGCCCCACTTGATCGTCTTGCGGCTGATGGAAACGTCTTTCAGCCCCGCCTCCACAAAGCTGCGGACTTCGTTAAGCCGGAAATCCGGCTGCACCCAATCCGGGCGCTCCTTGTAAAGCGCGAGCAATTTTTCCTGATACGCCGAAAGGCGGAAGAAATAGTTTTCTTCGGAGATGAGCTCGGCGGGGCGGCCGCAAATCTGGCAATTGGCCGGCTCAGGCGTGTCGCTCACGTATAAGTTGTCGTAAATGCAGTAGCGGCCTTCGTATTTCTTCTTATAAATCGCGTCCGGCGAGCGCTTCATCGTGCGGCGCACAAGCGTCTGGACGGCGCGCTCGTGTTCGGGCGAGGTGGTGCGAACGAAATCCGTGTACTGAATGGCGAGCAGTTTCCAGAGATCGCGAAAAATCTGCTGGTTTTTGTCAACAAGCTGCTGAGGCGTGATTCGCTGCGCTTCTGCGGCGCGTTCGATGTTAACTCCGTGCTCGTCCGTGCCCGTCAGGTAAGCGACTTCGTAACCGCACATGCGCTTGTAGCGCGCGATCACGTCGCAAACAATCGTCGTATAGGCCGAGCCGACGTGCGGGCGCGAATTGGCATAGTAGATCGGAGTGGTCAGGTAAAATTTTGGCTTTTCGGTCATTTGCAGTCGGTTTCTAGGTTATCGCAAGCGGCTGCATTGGTGAAAGCGGAGATGCAGGTTCCCTGGCTTCGCTCCGCCGTGCGATTTCTTAAGTGCCGAATCGTTTTTTTGCGGCCTCCGGCCGGGCGCTAATTTCGGACCGGGATTTGGCTATTGTAATGGCTCTTCGTGGCCCGCTCAGGAGCAGGTTCTTTAAGCTTTCCACTTGCCTATCGGGTGCGACCGTGTTCATCTGTGGCAAACATTTATTCACTTCCAAGGGAGGCGGTTCACATGGGCGGCGTAATTCCCCTATCGGACGCGTCGCAACGGCCGCGGCACTTTCCTATCGTCACGACCGCGATCATCGTAATCAACACCCTGGTCTTTTTTCTAGAGTTGGCGGGCGGCGACGCGTTCGTGACGCGATGGTCGCTGGTACCGGCAAATATCACGGCGGGGCACGCGTGGATCACGATACTGACGGCGATGTTCATGCACGCGAGCTGGTCACACATCATCGGTAACATGATTTTCCTATGGGCGTTTGGGCCGGAAATCGAAGAAGCGATGAACCCGGTGCGTTACGCGATTTTCTATCTGCTCGGGGGTTTAGCCGCCATGGGCGCGCAGGTTGCGATTGACCCGCACTCGACGGTGCCGAACCTGGGCGCAAGCGGCGCGATTGCGGCCGTGATGGGCGCGTTCCTGATCACCTATCCGCGCGACAGGATAAAGTCCGTGCTCTTCATCGGCTGGTTTTTCACGATCACGGCGATCCCGGCATTCCTGCTGATCGGCGTGTGGTTTCTGATTCAGCTGGTCAGCTTCGGCGTGATCACAAATGTGCCGACGACGGCGGGCGGCGGAGGCGGTGTTGCGTATATGGCGCACATCGGCGGCGTCGCGTTCGGCGTGCTGCTGGGCCGGCTTTTTGAGGATTCCGACCGCGTCGCCGCTCAGCGTGCCATGAGCGATGTCGGCGACTAAGAGAACGACATGCGGCGATTTTCTGCTATTAAGCGTCTGGACACCCTTCCCGCCGGCGAAGATGCAAACGACATAGACTGACAAAGCACGGCAATCCCACAGAGAGCCGATCTCACTCGAGCGTTTGAGGGCGATCGTGAGATTTCGAGCATTCGGCGCGACCAAGGACCGGTGATTTGCGAACCGTAGAGCAGCCGTTTTCGCCTGCCAAAGAGATTGCACGCGATTCCTCATCCTCGAACTCATCAGCGGAATCGATAGGACCACGCGAATCACGGCGCAGCAGCTTTTGGAATACGGTCGAACCCATTTCCGAGGGAGCAACTGCCTGGGACAGGACGACGTATGTGGCAGTGCTCGCCTTGATCGTCCTGTGGGCGGCTCTCTTTCATAAAACATGGGCGACGTGGGGAAGCGTGAGCATCGACAGCGGGCGGGAGATGTACGTGCCTGTCGCGCTGGCGCAAGGAAAGATGCTCTACCGGGATATCGCGTATCCGTATCCGCCGCTTGCGCCCTATTTCAACGCGCTGCTCTTCCGTTTGATGGGCGTGCATTTGGAAGTGCTTTACTGGGCGGGATCGCTCTCGGCATTCGGTTCTGCGACCCTTTTATTTTTCACGGGCAAGAGATTATCTTTCGGGATCGCCGGCTGGAGCGCCGGGGCGGTTTTGCTATTTGAGGCGTTTCGCTGCAGCCTCTTCAGCTTCCCTTTGCCGTATAGCTTTGCTTCGGTTTACGGGTGCCTCGTCGCGTGCTTCTTCTGCTGGGTGCTGGTGCGAGTGACGACCTCATCGCGCTGGATATGGCAGTTTACGGCGGGGACGGCAGCCGCGATTGCACTGCTTCTGAAGCTGGAGTTTGGTGCAGCGTGCTACGCCGCGCTGGCGCTGCTGATCGCCGTGCGATGCCTGCGCGAGCGGAAGTGGAAAGCGTTTCGCGGATGGCTCCAGGCAGTATTAGCAGGAGTGGCGGCGTGCTTCGGCGTGATCGCGTGGATGGTCTCGATCCGCGGCGTCGATTTCATCACGCACGAGAACATGGACAGCTGGCCTTCGTCGTATTTCATGCGCACATACGGAAAGCTGTGGCTGAGAGCGAGCGGCTTCGATCTGAGCCTGCATGCCTTCGGGATCGCTGCAGCGCAACTGCTTGCCCTAGGGGGCGTAATCGTCGGGCTGCGCTGGATTTTCAGGCGTATGGAGGGAAGCGAGCAGCGACTGATGCTTTGGATCGCGCTGGCGGTAGCCGGTCTGGTCTTCGCGTTGCAATATCCTTCTCTAAGCTTCTTTCACGTTTTTGGAACGTTTTTCTCCTTGCGTGACCTTTTTGATTTGCTGGCTTTTCCTCCCGCGATGGCCCTCTTGGTAATCGGCGCAGCCGCAGGCGCTTGGTGGTTCGTGCTGCGGGGTGAGTCGAACCAGGCGAATCCTGCGTTCGCACTACTGCTCACTTTTGCGGGGATTCTGCCGTTTCGCAATCTGCTGGAGACGAAATCTTACGGGCTGCCGATCTACTACGACGGCCCGGAGATTCTGTGCGCGCTCATTCTCGCGAGCATGCTGATCTCGCCTCTCGCCTCATCGAAGCGCTTGCGGATTTGCGGTGCGATCCTCGTTTCAGCAATGTGTCTCTTTTCCGTGGTTCTCGATTCCAATATTTTCGATCCCTACTTCAAGACGTTCGTGCCGTTTGCGACCGATCGAGGCACGATCCGCTTGCCGCAAGGATTGGCGGCAAATTACAAGGCGACCGTCGCCTTCATGAAGCAGCGGGCCGCGGCAGGCGAATTCGTAATGTCCATCCCGGAAGATACGAGTCTCTATTTCTTTTCGGGCACCGATTGCCCGACGCGCGTGCTCGTATTCGTGCCGGGAGTGGTGGCTCCGGGCGAAATGACCAATGAGGTGGTCGCACAACTGGACAAGGCAAAGCCTCGATTCTTGATTTGGTCGAACAGGAAATATCCGGAGTATGGCGTGCCGCGATTCGGAACGGATTTCGACGTGCCCATCGGCGACTACTTTCGAGCGAACTATCGCCCGATCGGGACGCTCGTGCGATTCAGTCCGATGGATTGGAGCGCGGTTGTTTGGGAACGGGTCAGCCCCACGCCGCCGGAGCAACGACTTTCTTCGGCAACCAGCAATCCCAAGTGACACGATCTATTTCGCGATGCCGAGAAAATGCTCGTGCACGGTTGTGTCGTCGGTCAGCTCCGGGTGAAATGTTGAAGCGAGGATTTTGCCCTGTTGGACGAGGACGGGGTGGCCTGCATCCTTCGCGAGCACCTCGACTGAATGGCCTGTTTTTTCGATGATGGGCGCGCGGATGAAGACCATTTCAAGCGGTTCTTTACGGAGATTCGTGGGACCCATGTGGACGTCGCTGGCAAGCTGGCGACCGTAACCATTGCGGAGGATGGTCACGTCGAGCAGGTCGAGCGAATCCTGGGCCGGGCCGCGAACTTCGCTTGCCAGCAGGATCGCGCCGGCGCACGTGCCGAAAAATGCGCCGCCATTCTCGGCGAATTGCCTCAGCGCGCTGAAAAGGCCTTCTTCTTTCATTACTTTCAAGTGCGTGGTGCTTTCGCCACCGGGCAAGATGATGCCGTTTAAGCCGGCGAGATCGTGCGGCGTGCGAACGAAGGAATGCGAAACACTGAGACGGTCGAGGGTCTTGGCGTGGGCTTCATAGTCGCCTTGAATGGCGACAATTCCGATTCTCGTGCCGTTTTTCATTTCTCAGACTGCAATACGAACGAACCCAGAACTGCAAGCCGCTCGCTGGCGCCCAGGCGGCACCACCGCAGGATGACAGTCGCCTGGCGGATTATTACCAGCCGCGGGTCTGGAGCAGGTCCTTTTCTTCGAGCTGCCGTACGTCGATACCGCGCATGGCTTCGCCCAATTCCTCGGAAGCTTCGAGGACGACCTTTGCGTCTTTATAGTGCGTGGTCGCTTTAACGATGGCGCGCGCGCGCTTGGCCGGATCGCTCGACTTGAAAATTCCCGAGCCAACAAAGACGGCTTCCGCGCCGAGCTGCATCATTAGCGCTGCGTCAGCAGGCGTGGCAATTCCACCAGCGGAGAAATTCGGCACGGAGAGCTTGCCGTGCTTCGCAACAAACTGGACGAGATCGAGCGGCGCGCCGAGTTCCTTCGATTCGTGAACGAGCTCTTCTTCGCCAAGCATGGTGATCTTCCGCATCTGGCTCACGATGGTGCGCATGTGGCGAACGGCCTCGACGATATTGCCCGAGCCTGCTTCGCCCTTGGTGCGAATCATGGCTGCACCTTCGGCGATGCGGCGGAGAGCCTCGCCGAGATTGCGAGCACCGCAAACGAATGGCACTTTGAAGCCATGCTTCCAGACGTGATGCTCTTCATCGGCCGGCGTGAGGACTTCGCTTTCGTCGATGTAATCGACTTCGAGCGCTTCGAGGACTTGCGCTTCGGCGAAATGGCCGATGCGGACTTTGGCCATCACCGGTATCGAGACGACTTCCATAATTTCGCGGATCACGCGGGGCGCGGCCATACGGGCGACGCCGCCCTCTTTGCGGATATCGGAAGGCACGCGCTCGAGCGCCATCACGGAGCAGGCACCGGCGTCTTCGGCGATCTTTGCCTGCTCGGCATTGGTGACGTCCATGATGACGCCGCCCTTGAGCATTTCCGCGAGGCCGACTTTTACCCGCCACAAATTCTTTTCGTTTCCATTGGTCGATTCCATGATGATTCCCTCCTAAGCTTTGTGATTCTATTCTACCGTTCGCTCAGCGGCCACCAGCGAATGATTCGGCGTCATTCAGCGTGCGGGTCGCGAGGCGCGTCCAGATCCACGAAGCGGCCGCGGCCTCGCGCGAGCAAGTTGCCATTTGCGTCGCGAATTTCGCCTTGCAGAAAGAGGTTGCGCCCTTTCGCTCCCGTCTCCCAGCCTTCGACGATCAGGTCGGCTCCCACAAACACGGGGCGCAGGTATTCCACGTTCAGCTCGGCCGTGACAGCGCGCGCTTTGCGGAAGCGATTCGCCTTGCTCATCACTTCGTCGAGCAGCGTGGCAATGATACCGCCGTGGATGAATCCTGTTGCGCCCTGGTAGTCCGCGCTCAACTGAAAGCGGCCGCGGATTCGGCGCGAGGCGTCGTCCTGCTCAAAGGCAAGGTACATGCCGCGCGGATTCGCGCCGCCGCATACGAAGCAGCCGTTTGTTGAGCTGGGCGTCAGCTCCATGCAACCCCCGCGGTTGAATGCAACGAATGCGCATGCGCGAGCCGACGGAGCATCATATCAGGGCCTCGCGCCAAACCGCCTCCTGACGCGCGCCTCGCTGACGTTTCTGAAGCTCGACGCGGATCAAGTCGCCCAGCACCTGCACGCCCTTGCTGATGAGCTTTTCGGGAATGGTAGAGAACCCCAAACGCAACGTGTTCGGCTTCGGCTGCTGCAAATAGAAATGTCTCCCCGGAATGAAGATGATTTTGCGTTCGCGCGCGTGAATCGACAATTCACCGGCGTCAAAACCGGGCGGCAGCGTGACCCACACGGTCATGCCGCCTTCGGGACGCGTCCACGTCGCGCCATCGGGGAGATATTTCCGAAGCGCTTCCTCCATTGCATCGAGGCGGCTGCGATGAATCTTCGTCATTTTGCTCAAATGGCGCGATAAATATCCGCGGCGAATAAATTCAGCCAGGATTGCTTGAGGGAGTTGGTCGGTGTGCAAATCGGCCGACTGCTTGATCAGGCGCAGCCTTTCGATGGCGCTTTCCGCGCCGATGCACCAGCCGACGCGCAAGCCGGGGAAGGCGATCTTCGAAAAGCTATCGAGCTGAATCACGTTGCCGTCGCGATCGAGCGATTTCAACGTGGGCGTTTTGTTACCGCGCAGCCGCAGACGCGCATAGATGGCGTCTTCGATCACGGGCACTTGATAGCGCGAGGCAAGATCGAGCAGACGGCGACGGTCGGCTAGCGCGAGCGTGGTGCCAGTGGGGTTCTGGAAATCCGGCGTGACCAGGATGAACTTGACGCGATTCTGCATCAGTACGCTTTCGAGCGCGTCAACATTGATGCCGACCCTTTCCGGTCCGGCATCGACCGGCACACCCAGCGCGCGAACCCGCGCACCGGTGAAAATCGAAACAGCGCCAGGATAAGCAGGGTTTTCGAGCGCCACAGAATCGCCGGGCCGCAGGAAAAGCCTGCTCACCAGATCGATGGCTTGCTGGCAGCCGTCGGTGATGAGGATTTGCTCGGGGCGGACGTTCAGTCCCTCTTCGCGAAGCATGGCGACTAACGCGAGTTTCAGCGGCTCGTAGCCGTCGGTCGGGCCGAGCTGCAAAATGCGGCGGCCCTCCGAACGCAACACCGAGTTGGTGCAGCGGCGGAAATCCTCGATCGGGAAGAATTCGTCGGAGGGGCGCGCGCAGGTGAAGCCTATTGCACCCTGCGGGATTTGCGGCATGAGGCGGCTGAGGCCGTCATCGCCGCGCTCGTCTGCAAAAAGAGCCTCCCAGCGAACCGAGCCGCCGCCATTGCCGCGGGACGGCGGAGCAGGAGAAAACTGGCGGATATTAGTAGCGCAAATGAACGTGCCACGGCCCACGTGACCCTGGATCAGGCCTTCGGACTCCAGCTCGGCATAGGCATTGGCAACCGTGGTCCGATGAACGCCTAATTGCCCGGCCAATTCGCGGCTGGCGGGAATGCGATCGCCCGAACGAAGTTCGCCCGAATGGACCAGCGCGCGAAGCTGATCGCGCAACTGGACGTAGAGGGGAATGTGGCTTTCGCTCTGTAAATGTATCGGGAGCATTGGCTCAGTCCAAGGAGCCAATATAGTGTAGCAATTGGCAAAATAAAGAGCCAATTTGTCTTGTTTGCTTCAAAAATCGCACAGAGCTCAAGTTGAGCTTCGGCGGCCTTCATGGCCAGATGGGTCAACCGCATATTCGCCGGCCCTACAAGCCGCGGAAGGAATGTCACGATTCGTGCAGAATTTCCATGGACTAGTACGCCAGGGGATTATCCGGGACGAATCGCTTCCAGGCACATGTCACGCGGCTTCAATGGGTTACAAGGTGTTTCGGCTTTCTGGAGTAAGGGCCTGATTGTTGCTGCAGGCGTTTTGGGGACGTGTTCGGAACGATCGTATCAACTCAACCGCACTGCTGCGCCACGCCCTGCGTCTCCCGTGACGCGACAAGTGCGAGCCCAGGAGAACAAAGAGACAATGTTCGGAGCCGAAGAGCAAAACGACGAAAGCAATCACGAACAAATCACAACTCATCCGCGAAACCGAAGTGTCACGCTGTGGATTACAGCAGCATCCATTTGCGTGTTTGTGGCGGGTATGGTGGCTCTCGCGTCAAGCCATCATCAGCAAGCTAACGTGGATCAGCTGACCGCGCGAGAGAGCGATATGACGGCGAAAATCGCATCCTTGCAGGGCGAGCTAAACAGCACGACGCAAAAGTTGAACCAGATGACCGCTGAGGAAGCCGCGGAAGAGCAACGTGCCGAGGCCGCAGCGCAAGCTGCTCAGGCCGCCCAAGTTGCCAAGGCCACGCATGCGTCAGCCGCAAGGCGCGCGCCAAGGCGGCCCGTGGTTGACCCGCGCTGGAAGCAGATTCAGTCGCGGCTCGATGCGCAGCAAAAGGAATTGGACGAAACGAACAGCACGCTCAATCAAACGCGCAATGACCTCAACGGGAGCATCAATTCAACGCGAGATGAACTGGGCGGCTCTATAGCCAAGAACCACGCCGAACTGGTTGCGCTGGAGCAGCGCGGCGAACGAAACTTCTACGAATTCGACATTTCAAAGAGCAAGCGGTTCGAGCGCACCGGCCCAATTGAACTTTCGCTGCGCAAAGCCGACGCCAAACACGAACATTACAACCTGGCAATGATGGTCGATGACAATGAGATTCAGAAGAAGAATGTGGATCTCTACGAGCCAATCTGGCTGCGCGACTCGGACGATCCCCAACCGCTCGAAATCGTGGTCAACAAAATCGATAAGGACCACATCCACGGCTACGTGAGCAGCTCGAAATACACCCAGGCGCAACTAACGCCGGCAGCGGCTTCGGCGAACACAGGAGCGTCGCAAACTCCCGCGGCAAGCAGCACCACCGCGGCGGCCAGCAACCCGCAGTCGAACTAACCGGCATAATCTCAGCGGACAGCAATAAAAAACGGGGCGCCCGCGCGAGTCGCGGGGCGCCCCGTTCGGTTCGTCGGGGCCGGCTACTCTTAGACCTCTACTGCGTGGCCGATTTTTCGCCAAGACGGCGCATGCGCTCCTGCAGCTTCTTGCGGAGCGGCCCCGGCGCATTGGGATTGAAGGCGACCAGGTACCACAGCGGCTGGGAGCGGTCACGGCTGAGACGTGTAAGCGTGGCCGCATCGCTATTGGGATGCCGAGCGATGTTTTCGCGTATCGCCGAGTAGGGATGATGCGAAAGCCGGCCAAGTGTCTTCGCTGTGACTTTCGGATGCTCGCTGATCAAACGCAGCAAATAGTAGTCCTCCTTCGGAGCCATGCGCGAGAGCATATCAAGCGACTCAGGCTTCACCTCGGCGCTTAGAACGGTGCCCACTTTTTCGTCCCAGGATGGGTTAATTCGATTCAGCTCCTGGGTACGCGCGTGAATCAGCTGCTCGATCACCCGGCGCTCCTGTTCGAGCCTTGCGGAAGGAAGTGCACTGTGCTCGACCGAATCGAGAACCCGAAGCAGATGCTGACGCTCGCCGAACACGATCTGCGACGTGCGAACCGTCTTTGTTTTCCCCTGGTTCCTGACCAGGTCAGAACGTCTCATTTTTAAATCACCCCACGGAAAAGATAGGCTGGCGCGATGCAAGGCGCACCCGGCCCGGAATCAAAGTTACTTGGATGCTGCGCGGCAGGGGCCCGGCAAAAGCCCGGAGCAGATAAAGGTTCTTCGCAGGACTCTCGCTAACTACAAGTATAACGCAACTTGGCAGGCGAGAAGCCCGTCGGCCGGTCCGCTGGGGCAATACACGAAAACGGTGCATTCGTATAGCGGCGCACATCAAGGATGACCCGGCGAAATTATGCTGCGCAGAAACCACAAGAGTAAAGCAATGCGGGCCGAGATTCTGGGGCGATGTTCCTAAGCCTGCAACAGATAGTTCTAGAACTAGGCCCGGTCTTGAAGCGATTTGGACCGAGCGATAGGCCGGACCCGCCTGCTAATCTTGTGCCGGATAACTCTTTTCCGGACCTGCACATCATAGGAACACCAGCAGGAGCGCCCCCTTGCCAAAAGGGTGTATAATCGGGCCAAGTTCCCGGAGGTCCTCATGACCAGATCATTCGGCACTAAATGGGTTTCGATACTGGCAGCCACTTCGATGCTTGCCATGCCCGGTATGGCCGCACCACAGACCTCGCAGCCGGCATCGCAAACACCGAGCCAAAACACGCCAACGACATCGTCCGGTTCGAGTGCGCCCGCGCAGAACACGAGCGCGCAAGACACCACAACCACTTCAACATCGTCGGGATCTGTCATTACCTCCACTTCGACGCCGGACCAAGACTCGGGCGTAGCGGCCGCCGCTACCGAACCGGGGCCCCCAACCAAGGTCAAGCCCGGCAGCGACGCGGACGTCAATGCAATCGGTAACCGCAACGTGGGCAAGGGCCTCGACTTTTACTCGATCCAACACGAGATCGAGTTGGGGAAACAGCTTTCGCAGGAAGTCGAGAAGACCGCCAAGTTCATCAATGACCCGGTCGTAGTCGAGTACGTGAATCGCGTGGGTCAGAATCTGGTTCGCAACTCGGACGCGCAAGTTCCCTTCACCATTAAAGTGATCGATTCGGACGAAGTGAATGCGTTTGCGCTTCCCGGTGGTTTCTTCTACGTGAATAGCGGGCTGATTCTTCACGCTGACTCGGAATCGGAACTGGCCGGCGTGATGGCGCATGAAATCGCTCACGTCTGCCTCCGCCACGGGACGAAACAGATGACCAAAGAAGACATCGCTCAAATCGCCTCAATTCCCGCGATGATTTTCATCCCCTATTCCTGGGCAGGCTTTGCGATGTATCAGGGCATGAATTTCGGGATTCCGCTGGCGTTCCTGAAGTTCTCCCGCATAGACGAAGCGCAAGCAGATTATTACGGGCTGCAGTATATGTACAAGGCGGGATACGATCCGAACTCGTTCGTAATGTTCTTTGAGAAGATCGAAGCGGACGAAAAGAAGCAGCCGGGAACGATCCCCAAGGTGTTCGCCGACCATCCGCCGACGCCGGACCGCATCGCGGCGATTCAGAAGGAAATCGCGACGATCCTGCCACCGCGCAATCAGTACATCGTCGATACGTCTGAATTTGACGCCGTGAAGGCGCGCCTTCAAATGATCGAAGACAACATCAAGCTGAACGATTCGAAGAACCCGAACCGGCCGACATTGCGCAAGCGGACCGACGAGAACAAGGGTGGAAACACGGACCCGAATTCGACAGGCGCGAGCGATCCGAATTCGCAGCCTTCTTCCGATGACGACGGCCCGCCGACGCTGAAGCGGCGTCCGGACGACGGACAAACCAACTAGCTGGAAACCTGGAAGGCATTAGAAAGCAAAAGCGCCATTCTCGGGAATGGCGCTTTTGCTTTTGGAACCGTGCTTTGCCTGCGTTCACGCGAATGGACTAGCCGTTCTTGCGTTCAAATTCCTTCATGAAGTCCGTGAGGGCTTGGACGGCGTCGACTGTGACAGCGTTGTAGATTGAAGCGCGCATGCCTCCGACCGAGCGGTGGCCCTTGATGCCCACAAGGCCGGCTGCGGCAGCGTCCTTGATGAATTTCTTCTCGACTTCTTCTCTGCCGCCCGCTACGCGAAAGACCACGTTCATCTTCGAGCGAGAGGCCTTCTCAACCGGGCAATTATAGAAACCCGTTGCGTCAATCGTGTCATAAAGCAGCTTAGCTTTGGCCGAGTTGGTCGCTTCAACAGCTGTGACGCCGCCCTGAGATTCGATCCAATCCAGCACCAACCCGAGCGCATAAACGCCGAGCG
This sequence comes from Candidatus Aquilonibacter sp., assembly GCA_035507075.1. GTDB lineage: Bacteria > Acidobacteriota > Terriglobia > Acidiferrales > UBA7541 > Palsa-295. The sequence continues at coordinate 17,288 of DATJOL010000145.1, forward strand.
TCGGCGGGGTGTTGTAAAGGGACTTTTCCTTGATGAAGGTGCGGTATTGCAGAACCTGCGCGACCTTCTGGTCGGCGCGTTCGGCGAGGTCGCTGCGAATGATCACGACGGTGACGCCGGAGGGACCGAGGTTTTTCTGTGCGCCGGCGAAGATCAATCCGAACTGCCGCACGTCCACCGGACGAGAGGCGATATCGGAAGACATATCCGCAACCAGCGGCACGTCGCCCGTATCGGGCGGCTCCGGCCATTGCGTACCCTCGATGGTGTTGTTGGTGCACATGTGCACGTAGGACGCATCCGGCTTCAGGGAAATCTCTTCCGGTTTCGGGAGACGAGCGAACTTATCTGCCTCCGTGGAAGCAGCGACACGGTGGGTCGCGAGGCGCTTCAGCTCACCGATGGCTTTCGCGGTCCACGCACCGGTGTGCAACACATCGACGGCGCGTCCGGGCAGGTACAAGTTCATGGGAGCCATTGCGAATTGCATGCTGCCGCCACCCTGGAGAAAAAGAATCGCGTACTCGTCAGGAACGCGCAGGATTCGCCGCAGCGCCTTTTCCGCGCCGTCATTGATCGCTTCGAACTCGGGCGAGCGGTGGCTCATTTCCATCACGGACATTCCCGTGCCGCGATAGTCGATCAGTTCGTCGCGCATCCTTTCGAGGACCGAAAGAGGCATGGCCGCCGGCCCTGCGTTGAAATTGTGTGCGCGCTTTGTGGCGCTTCCTGCAAGCGTTGATGAAGTCACGTCAAATGATTCCCTTCGATTGGATTTGCGATTCCAGACAATTTTAAGTCGTCGGCGTACATTTCAGGATAGCAAAAGTGATGGTTCATTGCGACCCGGTTTCCTTGACACTCGAAAGCGCCAGCCAGTAGACTGAAAAAGATAACTCACTGCGAGGTGGAATGCTTTTATCCCGCGATTACGTGGGGCACATGGCGAAAGAAGTGGTGAAACGCCTTGTTGCCGCCAAGATGATTGAAACAAAGAACGTGGAGAACCTTGCGCAGCACGTGCGGCAGGTGATGGCCGACGAAGTGACGATCGAAGATCGATTGAACGAGGAAGTGCGCGAGATTCTGGGGCGCTACCAGGAAGAGATGCGGCGGACCGGCGTATCGTATCAGGAAATGTACAAGAAAGTTAAGGGCCAGCTTGCCCGAGAAAGGAAGCTGATCCTTCGCTGATGAGACTGACTCGAGAAAAAACTGTTCGTTTGTCCCACCGCGTAATTGACAGCCTGGTGGAAAATCCCGAGGTTGACTTCATCGAAGACCGCGACACAATCCGCCTGGAAATCGTCAATATCCTCACCGCCCTTTTGAAGCAGGAGGAGCAGGTCGACACGGAGGTCCGCGCGAAGATCGCCTCCCAAAAGAAGGAAATCCTTGAAGGCAGCGAGGAATGGGACATTCTCTACCGCAAATATTACGCCGAGGCGATGAAAAGACTCGGCGTAGCCGAAGTCCACACGCACTGATTTTCCCGCACGCACATAGAACAATCAATTTTGTGCCGAGCTCTGCACGTCCGGCAGGACCGGCAAGGCGACCGAATCCACGGTGTCTGGATCGTCGCGCAGCTTGACGTAAAGCAGCGTTCCATTAGGGCGCGGGACACTGAGCGTCGAGTTCATGAACCCGGCCGGAACTGGAACCATATTTTTGAATTGCTGATCGGACGCGATCGAGTCCAGCAGGAACAAATCGGTTCCACTGAGCGTGCATTGTTGATCGGGTGCGTCCGGGCAGTGAACATCGTTCAACGTCGGCATCCTCACCAAATTCGCCAGCGGCTGCCAATCCCCTTTTGAACCGTCTTCACTGATCGGGCGAAACTGCAAGGGTCCGAATGCCGAAGGGCCGAAAGCCTTCTGCGGATCGAGGACTGCCAAGACGCTGGCCGAATCCTGCAGGATCAAATTTCCGTCTGCGACGGTCAACAGCGCATGAAAAGAACCGTCTTTCGTTGCGACCTCGATCTTTTCGGTGCGTGGAAACGTATCCGGCACCTCGGATTTCAAAAAGAACGAGAGCTTCGCGTCGAGTGGCAGTTCGTCCGTGTCGCCCAGATGAATGGCCGAAGGAACCGCGCCGGGCTGAACGGTTTTGCTGACCAGCGTTACTTTCGGACGGGGAGGCTTCACGGTGGTCTGCAGGTCGAGAACGCGGCCGTCTTTGAGACCGACGTGAGCCTGCTGCTTCTCATCTGTCTGCAAAGCAGCGACCGACGCGTTTGTGGCGGCGTCGACATCCAACATGTCTTCCTGGTTGCTGCTCGTAAGCTTCGCGGGAACGAAATGAATGCCAGCTAGTTCGACGCTGCCCACTTCGTCGAGGCGCGTTCCTGTGAGTATCCCCTCGCGGTCGCCGGCGTTGATCGCAAAACTATCGAGATGCGCGGCTTCCGAGTAGGTCTGCATTGCGAGAACGTCCGGTGTTGGCGAGCCAAACTGCTGCACTTTTAGCGTAACCGGGGCGGTTTTCTCGCCCTTCAGTGGAATGGTCACTTCGATCTGGCCCGGGTCTACTTGCTTCCAGGTAGCGGCGAGCGCTTTGCCGGCAGAATCTTGCGCCGTCACCTTATCCACGCAGACCGCGCAACCGCCGGTCGCATGAATGGTGTCATCGCGCCCGATCACGAGCGCGTCATTGTCGGCGGCCGGGATCGCCCACTTGTTCGTCAATCCGTTTCGAAATTGAAAGGAGGGCCCGTCATAGCTCTCGAAACCCCATGATCCATCAATGCTGCCCGCGACTTGCTCCGGCAATTCATCGGTCTTGAGGCCTTTCGTATCGATCACGAAGCCGCCGCTCGCTGCGTCCGGCGTCGCCGGAAGAATCACGGGATTCCCGGCCTTGTTCTGCAGTCGCAAAACGAAACCGTGAGCGATGCTCGTGGAGTAAACCAGCGGGGCGCCAATCACCGGCACAACCAGAGGCGTTTTTTGAAGGCAGAAAATTTGTTTCGGATCAGCCGGACGGAGCGGAGGCAGCTGCGGCGCTTCCACTGCGGGCAGACCTACGACAAGGACGGATTTGGGATTCTGGAACGATGGAGGCGTATTGAGGCGCAAATTCATCTGCTCCTGGTTGGGCAGCACGAGAGCTGGGATGTATTGGTACTGCGCTGTGTGCATGGTGCTAAGCAGGCGCGCTAAGTCCATCACTGATCCAACGTATGCGCTGTAATATTGGGCAGCCATCACGGGAGTCGCAGTGACTGAGCCAATCAGATCTGCTTGAGGGCCTGAGGTGAGGGCCGCGACGATCGACTGGCTATGAGCGTCGTCTAAAACAAGCGAGTCGGTATCTTGCGTGAGGCAAGAGGCCTGCTGGTCGGTCGGCTTATCGAAGCAATCGTCGTTGACCTTCAGATGCAAAGTCTGCGCCAGTAATTTCGTGCGTTCCTGAAGGGCGCTCGGATCGTCCGCGGACGTCTGACGAACTTCCTCCAAATACTTGTCAACTCGTGTGCGATCAAGGCTCGCTTGATCCAGGTCCTGCGAAGCTCTCACGAACATGCCTGGCTTGCCGCGAACCGTCGAGCGAAGCGTGGTGAAATCGCCCCCCGTTTCCGGAGCGAGAAACATCAATGCTTGCTGCGCATTCTTCGGGACGACAATGATCGCGCCTTCCTGCCGCACCTGCTTGCTCCATGTGTCGATGCGCGTGAACCACTTGTCCGGCGGGGGGTTGGTCGGGCCCTGCAGGAAAGCGACGATCAGCAAATAGCGCACGGACTGATTCGCTGGGAAATCGGTATGAATCCAGAGGCGGTCGCCGGATTGAAGATTTGGAACGCTGGAAATCGGAAGCATCTTGCCGTCACGAGTGACGGTCATTTCCATTTTCGGCCCGATGAGATCGAACGACGAATCCGCGCGAAGGCCGGCGGAAAACGTAAGAACGAAAATCGGAACGAAGATCAGGGTATAGCGTATCTTCCACAACCGCACGACTTGAGCTTCAGTTGCCATTTCGGCCAAACTCCTCGACGAGGTTTTATGAGCGAGCTGAAGAAGATTATTTTTCCGGAACCACCCAACACTGCGATTGTGCTCCGCGGACACGGCAACACACAACCCGCAAATTTTAAAAGCAGGATAAGTTAGATGCGCCGAAGCTCCGATTAGTCAGCAGGGCAAAAGCTGCAAGAGATGCTTGATGAAGTGGCGAGCTGTAGGAATCGCTCTGACGGGCAAGGCGGGCGATATGATCGTGCGCATGTCCTGATGACAATCCAGCACACCCATGCTTGACCCGGCATCAGAGTGGCGTGTTATGTTGGGTTTTCATTGAGAAGCAGTTCGACCAATCCGCTTTACAAATCCCCCCACCGTGGTTCTGTGTTCGCGCCACCGAAGCGCGCTCATTTTGAAAACACTCGCGTTCGCACGGGCGAACCTCCCTTGCACGAATACTTCAATTCGCTTTTCACCGCTTTCGGGCCGCAGCACTGGTGGCCGGGGCGTACGCCTTTTGAAGTGATCGTGGGCGCGATCCTCACCCAGAACACTTCCTGGACGAACGTGGAGCGGGCAATCGTCAAGTTGCGTAAGGCGCGTTTGCTCACCCCCGCTGCGATCGAAAGGGCACGAGTCGGAAGGATCCAACAGGCTGTCCATCCATCGGGTTACTTTCGCCAAAAAGCGCGCAAGCTAAAGGCGTTTTGTGCATTCCTCCAATTCGAATATAGTGGCTCGCTGAAGAGAATGTTTGCGCAGCCCACGGCTCTCTTACGTGAAAAGCTTTTGGGTGTTTTCGGGATCGGGCCCGAAACGGCAGATTCGATTTTGCTCTATGCGGGCGGGCATCCCGTGTTCGTGGTGGATGCATATACGAAACGGATGCTTTCCCGGCACGGATGGGTGAAGGAAAATGCGAAGTACGAAGAGGTCCGCTGGATTTTCGAAAAGCAATTCCCGGGCGATGCGGCCCGATTCAACGAATTTCATGCACTCATTGTGCAGACCGGCAAGCGATTCTGCCGCACCAAACAGCCGCTATGCAACGCTTGCCCGCTGGGGCGTTATCTGCAAGAGAAACGGCGAACCCATTTGTCGGCTTAACGCAAGCTCGAGGAGTGCGACGTGAACCGCAAGCAATGGCGCAAACGGGTCTGGCTGATCGCCAGCCTAAGCATCGTTTTGGTGCTGACGGCAGCGGTGTTCACCCTTGGTTCGTTTCACGTTCCTCTCTATCCGGAGAGCAGCACGGCGCTCGCTGTATTTTTCGGCCTCGCATGTTTGATCGTCGGCACGTTCGGCGTGTTTGTGATGATTTTCGCGCGCACGCTGCTGCGGCTGGGCGCGGAACGCGGCGGCGGCCCGATCGGCTCTCGATTCAAAATGAAGATGGTGGTCGGCGCCACCGGTATTTCCCTGCTGCCGGTCCTTTTCATGTTTTTCTTCAGCTATGCTCTGCTGAACCATACGCTGAATCTCTGGTTTCCACACCCTCTGGAATTAGCGAACGAGCAAAGTCAAGCGCTGCTCGATGAATTGGTCATAGCCGGGCACGAAAGGCGTGCCCAGCAGGCCAAGGCTGCTTGCGAAGTGGCATCAAAGCCCGGCGTGACGCCAGCGGATGTAATTCGCGAAGCAGCGCCTGATGCAGACGCGGTGTGGTTCTACGGAACGGGAGCCGCCAGCAAAAGCTTTGCCAACGCCGCTGCATTTGCGGACCCGAATGGCCTGCACTTCGCGCGGCAGTTGCCGAACGGCGCAGAAGTGTGGACCGACGCAAAAGGAACCTACATAGGGGGCAGCACGCCGTGCATGGGCGGGAGGCTGGCCGTGGCGCGGATCGCGCCTCCCGACTTTTTACAGCGCTACAACGAGATCGAAACCCAAACGGCAACGTATACGCAGGACTACGCGAAGCTGCGAAATTATAAGCGAACGCTTGTTTTAGGCATGGCGCTGATTACGTTTCTTCTGCTCTTTGCAATGACGTGGGTGGCGCTCTTTCTCTCCAAGCAGGTGACCGTCCCCATTCAAGCGCTTGCCGAAGGAACAAGCGAGATCGCTCGCGGCAATTTCGATCACCGCATCGCGCTCTCCGCGCGAGACGAACTCGGCACGCTGATCGCCTCGTTCAACAAAATGACGGCTCAACTCGGAGAGGGACGCCGCCAAATCATCGAATTTACAACGAGCCTCGAACACGCGATGGAAGAAGGCGAACGGCGCCGAAAATTGATGGAGACCATCATGGAAAATATTCCGACGGGCGTCGTCTCGCTGAACTCCTCAGGTGAAATCGAGCGCGTGAACTCCGCGACAATCACCATTTTGGGCGAATATGCACGCAACGCGCATTCGCTGCAGGACTTGCTCGGCGAAGACGCAGCGCGCGCGGTGATGCATTTGATGCGGCGTTCGCTGCGGATGGGCGCTGCCTCGCGCGAAATCGAGATTGCCACGGGAGGTCGCCTCGTCCGGGCGGCCGTTACCGTAAGCTCGCTCGGCCCACGGCGTTCCAATCCCGGCTTTATCGTCTCGATCGACGATCTCACCGAGCTATTGCGCGCGCAGAAAGCAGCCGCATGGCAGGAGGTAGCGCAGCGAATCGCGCATGAAATCAAGAATCCACTCACGCCGATCCAGCTCTCCGCGCAACGAATGCTGCGCCATTTGGAACGCAGCGGCGCCTCCCGAAGCACCGATGGCGGGACCGAATTCGAAAAGTTAGCCACGCAGTGCGCGGGTTTGATCGAACGTGAAGTCCAAACGCTCGAATCGCTCGTCGAAGAGTTCTCGCAGTTTGCGCGATTTCCGGCCGCGCGTTTAGCTCCTGCGGACGTGAATGCAATAGTGGCGAGCGCCTTGCAACTTTTTCAAGGGCGCCTTGATGGTGTCACGACCCAGACCGAGTACGAACAGGATTTGCCCGCAGTAAAAGCCGACGAGGAACTGATGCGCCGCGTCGTTGCCAATTTGATTGATAATGCAGCCGAAGCGATGGAAGGCGCCACGGTGCGGATTCTCACCGTCGCAACGCACGTCCGCGGTGAAGGGGACGCTGTCGAGATCGTAGTGGCTGACAGCGGCCATGGCATTTCGCCGAAAGACAAAGAGCGTCTCTTCCTTCCGCACTTTTCCACAAAAGAGCGCGGGACGGGACTGGGACTCGCCATCGTCAGCCGGATCGTCGCCGAGCACAATGGCTCGATTCGCGTGGAAGACAATCAGCCGACGGGAACGCGATTCGTGATTCGCTTCCCGGCCGTCGAGAAGAAGGAAGCAGAAGATCTCGATCAATCGAAACCACCCGATGAGAAGGATCTCGCCGCCGAAGCGGCTCGGCAACCAATCCCGGATGTGAGTAAAGGCTGATGTCGGGCGCGATCCTCATCATTGACGACGAGAGCGGCATCCGCGAATCGCTCGGCGCACTGCTGCGTGAGGAGGGTTACGAGGTCGAGGCCCTGAGCTCAGGCGAGGAATGCCTGGCGCGGCTCGATCAGCGGGATTTCGATCTCGTGTTGCTCGACGTCTGGCTGAAGGAAATGGACGGCCTTGAGACACTGGAGAAAATGCAGGGCCGCGATGAACCGCCCATGACCGTGATGATTTCAGGCCACGGAAACATTGAGACCGCAGTGCGGGCCACGAAATTGGGCGCGTTCGATTTTGTCGAAAAGCCGCTCTCCCTCGAAAAAACGATCCTGGTCGTCCGCAACGCTCTGGAATACCTGCGCCTCGAAAAGGAAAACCGGCGTCTCCGCGAGGAACTCGAACAGCGCCACCAAATCCTCGGCTCCAGCGTTCCGATGAAAGCTCTGCGCCAGCAGATCGCATTGACTGCGCCAACGAATGGGCGCGTCCTGATCTATGGCGAGAGCGGAACCGGCAAGGAACTGGTCGCCAAGGCGCTGCATGCCAATAGCACCCGCAGCGCGATGCCCTTTGTGGAAGTAAACTGCGCGGCCATTCCTGAAGAGCTGATCGAGTCGGAAATGTTCGGTCACCGCAAGGGAAGCTTCACGGGAGCCAGCGAAGACAAAGTCGGAAAGTTTCAGAAGGCCGACGGCGGCACGCTTTTTCTCGATGAAGTGGGCGACATGAGCTCGAAAACGCAGTCAAAAGTACTGCGCGTGCTGGAAGAGCAGCGCTTCGAGCCGCTCGGCTCGAATCAGTCGGTGCACGTGGATGTTCGTGTGATCGCCGCCACCAACAAAAAGATCGAGGACGAAATCGCAAAAAACGCCTTTCGGGAAGACCTGTTCTATCGACTGAATGTGATTCCCTTTTATGTGCCGGCGTTGCGGGAACGGACCGAGGACATTCCGATCCTTGCGGGATATTTCCTCAGGCGTTTCAGCGAAGAATACGGGAAAAAGGGCAAGGAGTTCAGCCCGTCTTCCGTCGACGTGCTGCTTGCGTACCCGTGGCCGGGCAACGTTCGAGAGCTGAAAAATCTGGTGGAAAGGCTCGTGATCATGTGCCCTTCGCCACGGATCGAGCCGCATCACCTGCCGCCGGAGCTCTTCCGTGGCGCCTCAAGAAGCCCGCAAAAGCCCTACGAAAGCCTGCACGAGGCCAGGTCAGCCTACGAGAGAGAATTTGTGCTGCGGAAACTTGAAGAGAATCGCTGGAATATGACAAAAGCTGCCGCATCGCTGGGCGTAGAGCGCAGCCACCTCTATCGCAAAATGCGCTCGCTCGGGATCGCCTCGCCGAAGGAGTGATACCAGTCTGACGTCCTTCAGACTACAGGGTCTGCTGTAGCTTCCCAGAGGGTAACTCCTGATTCGCAATTGCCCCCGATTCGATTATGATGTCCCCGATTCCGGTAACGTGGCCGGAGTGTGAAATGTCCCTTGGGAATTCGATGGAATCATTGCGGATTCTAATTGTTGACGACCACCAAGCCGTGAGACGCGGCATTCGTTCGCTCCTCTCGATGCGTCAGGATTGGTCGATTTGCGGCGAAGCCGGCGACGGCTGCGAAGCCGTCGCGAAAGTAAGAGACTTGCACCCGGACGTGGTTCTGATGGATCTCTCGATGCCGCGCATGGGAGGAGTAGAAGCAACCCGAATCATCCTGCGGGAAGCTCCCGCCTCCAAGGTGGTCATCGTGAGCCAAAATGACCCCTCCATTGTGCGGCAGCAGGCTCGCGAGATTGGGGCACGTGCGTATGTCGGAAAGACCGACTTGGCGCGCGACCTGCTTCCAACGATCGAGAACGTCGTCGCCGGGGAAGAAGGTAAATCGGCCAACGGGCATATGTCGCCGGCGAGTTCTGGCCCCAGCGTAAGCCCGGAAGCTGAAGCGAACGCCCTGCGGCTGAGGGCGCTTTTCGATACTTCAGCGCTTGGCGTTGCCGCACTCGACCTGGAGATGCGTGTCCTTGAGGCAAATGACGCTTTCTGCGCGATAGCACGGTGCCCCCGAAACAACGTCAAATTTCTGGATTGCCTGCAGCTCATCCACCCCGACGATCGCGAACGGATGCGTTCCCAACTCAAACGGCTATCCGCCGGAGAAATTCCCAGCTTCGTCATCGATCAGCGTTACGTGGGAAAGCAGGGCCGGCCGGTATGGGTGCAAAACAGCGTTTCCCTTGCACGCGACTGTGCCGGAACTCCGCTCGGCATCGTACTTCTCTGTCAGGAATTCACCGAACACAGAGGATTGCTCAATCAACTTCGAGAAAGCGAGCAGCGATTCCGCGAAATGGTTGACGCCCTTCCGGTGGCCATCTATACAACGGACGCGGAGGGCCGCCTGACGCATTTCAACCCCGCGGCAGTGAAGTTTTCGGGTCGCGTGCCCGATCTCGGCTCCGTGAAATGGTGTGTCACATGGAAGCTCTTCTATCCCGATGGCCGCCCGATGCCCCACGACCAGTGCCCCATGGCGATCACCCTCAAGGAGGGTCGGGCCGTCGAGGGCGTGGAAGCGATTGCCGAAAGACCTGATGGAACGCGCGCCTGGTTCATGCCCTACCCGCGGGCATTGCGCGATGCCGAAGGAAAAATCGTAGGCGGCATCAATTTGCTGCTCGATATCACCGAGCGGAAACAGGCCGAGCGCACAACCAGCCTGCTCGCGTCTATTGTCGACTCGTCGGACGACGCCATTGTGAGCAAGCGCCTGGACGGCGTCATCACCAGCTGGAACAAGGCCGCCGAACGGATTTTCGGCTACACCGCAAAGGAAGCTGTTGGCCGGCATATCGGGTTGATCATTCCGCGTGAGCGGCTCCCCGAAGAAGCGCAAATCATCGAACGTATCAAACGCGGCGAGCGCGTCGATCACATCGAGACCGTTCGCGTGCGCAATAACGGTGAATTGCTCGACGTCTCCGTCACGATTTCGCCGGTGAGAGATGCCTCCGGAAATGTTGTGGGCGCATCAAAGGTCGCTCGCGATATCTCCGAACGCAAGCGGGCCGAGAAGAACATGACGGATCGCTCGCGCGAAAATAAAGCTTTGTTTCATCTCGCCGATCAGCTCCACCGCGCGGAATCCTTGGAACACCTGTACAGTGCAGGCCTGACGGCAGTTTCGGAGGCGATGCAATCCGACAAGGTCGCGATTCTGCTTCGCGATGAATCCGGCGTGATGCGGTTCGTGGGCTGGCGCGGTTTGTCGGAGCCGTACCGCACGGCCACCGAAGGTCATTCCCCCTGGGCGATTGACGAGACGAATCCTGTCCCGATTTGCTTCAGTGATGTCGCCTCTGCGCAGTGCAACCCGAAGATTAAGGCCGCCCTCGAGACCGAGACAATTTCCGCCATAGCGTTTGTTCCCCTTGTATCGTCAGGCAAACTGATCGGCAGACTGACGATCTACTTCGAGGCGCCCCATGAATTTACCCAGTCGGAGATCGATCTCTCGCTGATTATCGCCCACCAGGTGGCTTTCGGAATTGACCGCAAGCGCTCCGAAGAGGCTCTGCGCGCGAGCGAAGAGCGGTTTAGAAAACTCTCGGCAACTCTCGACGCCGAAGTGAAGGCACGCACCGAGGAATTGGAGCAACGCAACGCGGAGCTTTTCTGGCGCTCTGAGCAACTTCGTGATATTTCGCGGCAGATGATTCGCGTTCAAGACGCGGAGCGCCGTCACATTGCCCGCGAACTTCACGACAGCGCGGGGCAGACGCTCACCGTGCTCGGACTGAACCTCTCGGCTCTCGCGAAAAAGGTGAGCCCGGACCTCGTTCCGCAGGCCGAAGAAACGTTGGAGATGATTCAGCAACTCAGCCAGGAAATCAGAACCACGTCATATCTGCTCCATCCGCCACTGCTTGACGAAAGCGGGCTTGCGGATGCCCTCAATTGGTATGTGGAAGGCTTGATTCGCAGAAGCGGCCTGGAAATTGGCGTTTTGATTTCCGATCACTTCGGACGCCTCTCGGCCGACCTTGAGCTTGTGATTTTCCGGCTGGTGCAAGAATGCCTCACCAATATTCACCGTCATTCCGGAAGCAAGAGTGCGACCATTCGCCTCGCGCGAACCGCTGACGAGGTCTTCCTCGAAATCGAAGACTACGGCAAAGGAATCACGCCGGAAAAGCTGGCGCATATCGAGTCGCAAGGTTCTGGCGTCGGCATTCGTGGTATGAGCGAACGCGTCCGGCAATTCGATGGCGAGATGAAAATTCAATCGAGCGGATCAGGCACCAAAATCACCGTGAGGCTGCCTTCAAATTCGCGACCGAGGCAACGCGCGGTGCCACCGGGCGCGCCAGACCCACGTTGCTAACTGCGCTTGTCGAGTGTTTTGCGCTTCTGTTTGGAAGCAACGAAATTCCAGGCTTCCTGGATGTGTGCAGCGAGGTCTTCGTCGGCAATTTCGCTTAGCTCGATCCCCACCCAACCTGCCGCCCCGACGTATGGTGGCCGAAAATACACCTTGGGCGCGCTGTGAATCAGCGCCAGCTGCAGTCCTGGCGGCGCAGGAATCCAAACTGCGATGCGTCCATCATCATGGTGATTATTCGCAAACATCGTGAAGACGCGTTTCTTCACGAAGAACGTCGGCTCACCGTGCGATAGGTTTTCCGTGGCGTCCGCCATCGACATGCAAATGCGCCGGACTCGCCTCAGATGCACCTCATTCTCCTCTCGACGCGATTTCGGCATTGCTAGTGGTTATTCCTCTCGCGCGCCAAAACCCGCGTTCGCGCGGTTCCAGTGTAAACTCGAAACCGTCTAATGACGCTTGGCTGCCGCACAATTCGGGGCGCGCGCACTTCATGAACGAGCCCGTTTCGCTGCTTTGGACCGGATTGTTTGTCGTCGCCTCGGCAGCAATTGCCGCAGATCTTCTGCTTCACCGCCGCACTGGTGGAGTGATGTCGGCGCGCGCCGCGCTGCTCGAAACCGGCGCGTGGATTGGCCTTGCTCTGCTTTTCGATCTTTGGATTTTTCAGGCGCGCGGCCGGTCGGCCGCAATTGAGTTTCTTACCGGCTATCTTATCGAAAAAAGCCTCAGCATCGACAACATCTTCCTGTTTCTCGTAATCTTCCACACATTCCGAGTGCCGCTGCGTGCCCAGCATCGCGTTCTCTATTACGGCGTTGCTGGTGCGCTCCTCTTGCGCGCACTCTTCGTCTTCGCAGGGGTGGAACTGCTCGATTATTTCCAGCAGATCGCCTATCTTTTCGGAGCGATTCTCTTTCTCACAGCGCTGCGCATGCTCTTCCCGCGCCGCGAGGAAACCGCCGGCACAGCTTGGATCGTCAGGTTCGCCGGACGCTTCTTCCCCGTCACTGAAAGCGGCGACGGCGAACACTTTTTCCTGCGCGAGAACGGCAAATTGCTGGCAACCTCGCTCTTTCTCGCGCTGCTCACGATCGAAGTCGCTGACGTGGTCTTCGCCACCGACTCGATACCCGCCGTCCTTTCGATCACTCGCGATACATTCATCGCCTATTCCTCGAATGTTTTCGCCGTCTTGGGCCTCCGCGCCATCTATTTTGTTCTCGCGGGCGTCCTCCGCAAAATTCGTTTCCTTCATCAAGGTTTGGCGGCGGTCCTGATCTTTACAGGAGTAAAAATGGTTCTAGGCAGCCGCGTCCCATTCTCGGACGCGTGGTCGCTCGCCGCGATCACGGCAATCTTCGCGGCCACGGCATTGGCCTCGTTCTTGTTGCCTGGCAAAATCTGATCGAGTCAACCTGGGAGGGGCAATCAAAGGAGCAGACTTCTGCCGGTACGGACTCCGGGAGTCTCATGAAAAAGCGGCGGAGATGACAGCCTCCAGCGGCCTTCTTTAGTGCTCTGAAGCCACGTGCATGTCGTGCGCGCCGGAGAAAAGGTAGAGTCCCGTCCCCACCGCTTGCGGCAGCCACCACGTGTGACGAATCAGGGGATTTTCGCTGTGCTGCATGTGACGCGCGGTGAAATCGAGCACAACCGGACAAACTTGAATCGCCGCGTAAATCCCGGACGAGTTCGCAAAAGGCCGCATGAACGGGTCGGCTTCGTGCGCGCCGTTTTCAATGGCTCGCCGCGTGGCGTAAGCGTCAAAGCCAGCCGCGCTCGATTGCGCGATTGAAAGAACGATCCATCGCCGCGTCGAAGGCACCTCGTCAACGCTTATCGGCCGTATAGGCTTGATTGGCTCGGGAATACGAATCGTCGAAAAACTCTGGGTATCGTCACCCGCGGCATCCAAGGCGGCAAGGCGCAAGGTCGCCGGTTGCTTGTCGGCGCCCCTAGAGGTCGAATCGCCGGAAGAAACCGCCGCCGAAGCTACGGCTGGCGTTGGGTTCGGTAATGGAGCATCGGGCAAGCTCGCCGTGGCCGGTCCTGCTGCTGGCTTCGCAGCGGCAGTGGCCGCAGGTTTAGCGGCCTTCGCGGCGGCGGCTGGGACTGCAGGTAATACGGAGCCAAACTGAAACAGAAGCGCGGCTATGGCCAAAACCATGGATGTGGTCCTCCCGAGACTCGTGTATGGGAGAATGCACGGATAGTACCACGGCGTTTGCTACAGCTAAGCGCTTTATTTTCAGTCTGGGCTACCGTTTATCGAATGGACACAGTGTGAATGCCCTAGGACAAAACGTGGGACAATGGAAGAACTTTTCCACTAGTTGCCCAAAACATTCCACGCGAACAACTCTTAAGGGTGCGTTTCGGCGCCTTAAAAGGGCCTTAAAGGCACCAAATTGTCGCGTTTTACATCGATTTGAGCGTCTTCAAACTCTCGGCCACGGCGTCGACAGTTTGGCGGATGTCCACGTCCGAGTGAGCGGCGGAGACGAAAAGCGCTTCGTACTGCGAAGGCGGGAGTAGTACCCCTCTTTTCAACATTTCCTGGAAGAAGCGGCCAAACATCGCCACGTCTGACTTTTTGGCGCTGGCGTAATCCGTCACCGGGCCAGCCGTAAAGAAAAGGGTTAGCAGCGAACCGACGCGGTTAACCCTGCCGGGTATGCCGGAATGCGCCAAACCGGAGCGGATCCCGTCAGCGAGATGCTCGCTCTTCTTTTCGAGCGAGGCGTAAAAGTCCGGGGACGCAAGCCGCGGGAGCGTCGCGAGGCCGGCGCGCATCGCCAGCGGGTTTCCGGACAAAGTGCCGGCCTGATAGACCGGGCCGAGCGGGGCGACCATCTCCATGATGTTGCGCCGGCCACCGTACGCGGCTACGGGCAAGCCGCCCCCGATAACCTTTCCCAACACGGTCAGGTCCGGACGGACGTCCCAGAGCTGCTGAGCTCCACCGCGCGCCACGCGAAAGCCCGTGATCACTTCGTCGAAAATCAGGAGCGCGCCCGAGCGGCTGGCAATTTCACGCAGGCCGGGGAGAAATCCTTCGGCCGGGAGCACAACGCCCATGTTCGCGGCAACCGGTTCGACAATAATCGCAGCGATTTTTCCGTTGTGGCCGCGGACGATCCGCTCGACTGCATCGAGGTCGTTGTACGGTGCGTTCAGCGTAAGCTTCGCCAGCGCCTCAGGAACGCCCGGGCTCGACGAAATGCCCAGCGTCGCGAGCCCGGAGCCCGCGTCGACCAGGAAGCTATCCGCATGGCCGTGATAATCGCCCTCAAATTTGAGGATAAAATCGCGCTTCGTGAATGCGCGCGCCAGGCGAATCGCTGACATTGCCGCTTCCGTCCCTGAACTGACGAAGCGGATTTTTTCGATCGACGGCACGGCGCGAGCGATCTCTTCGGCGAGTTCGACTTCCAGAGGCGACGTGATGCCAAAGCTTGTTCCACGCTGCGCCTGATAAGCGATCGCGTCCACGACATCGCGGTCGGCGTGACCAAGAATCAGCGCGCCCCAGGAACAAATATAGTCGATGTATTCGCTGCCATTGACCGCCTGAACGCGCGAACCCTCCGCGCCTTTGATCATCAGCGGCGCGCCACCCACCGCCCGAAACGCGCGAACCGGGCTGTCCACGCCGCCAACCAGAATTTTCTGCGCGCGATTCAAAAGTTCAGTCGTCTTTTCCGTCATGGTCCCCAGCCCGCATCTCTCGTTCGGCAATCAACACCGCGCGTATTTTACTATCAGAACGCCGCGATTCGTGCGCCCCCCGAGTGGCGCGGGCGCCTCAAAGTCGCGAGTCGCGACTAGCGCGCGGCCCGAATGGGGCAAAGGTTCGGTTCGCCTTTTGTGCGCTTTTGCTCCTTTCGGAGGGGCTGTTTTTCTATCGATTAGAAATTTTCAAGTTGCTCGAAATACGGGAGTTGCGGCGATTTCTAATCGTAATTACTATCGATTAGAAAATCTCTGTTTTGCCGCTCGTCCTGCCCCATGCACACCTCTCCCATTTTGTTTCCGCACCTTTTTCGCGGATTTCCTCCGCGGCTGCGCGGATTTCAGCTTCAAAAAACGACCAAGAATAGCATGCGCGAAATGCGATTTCTATTGTGGGAAATACGGACACAGTACTGCCAGGACCCCGTGTCGCGGGCGTGTAACGCAACCTGGAATCGATCTGCCCGTCGTCGCTATAGCCCATGTCCACCAAAGACGTGTCGCCGTTGGTTCGCACCACGGGACCACCCCAGTCATTTCCCACGACGCGAATCGTGCTGTCGCCTGCAACTACGCTCGAGCTGGTGAAAAAGTCCCGCGCGGCCGTGGCCCGGCCCTCGGAGGTCGGGAGGTCTCCCAACGTTGCCATTTTCCACAAAGAGTCGACAGCTTCGCGTGGGCTCCGGCTCGCGCATGGAGAGGTCTGCGCCGGAGCGAAGCTGCATGAGATCAGGACCAGTAGAATTGGAATGATCAATTTCATGTGTGGCCCTCGTTGACAACTCTGCGGAGCAACCTGCGGTTCCTGTGGGGTAACCAAACAAAACAGGCGCTCGTCGCCGTGCTCGATGCCGAAACCGAGGAAGACAAGGAATAAGAAAGCCTTGGGACCGCGTGCTATACCGGTATAGCGAAGTGCTTATGTTGGCTATCCGCCTGCCGCCGTCCATCGAAAAACGCCTGGAAAAGCTCGCCCGGCGCACCGGGCGCACCAAGACTTACTATGCCCGCGAAGCGATCCTCGAATACCTGGACGATCTAGAGGACCTGTATCTGGCCGAAGGCGCCCTGGAGCGCATCCGCAGAGGCGAAGAGCGCACCATTCCGCTCAAAGATGCGCTGAAACGCCGTGGCCTGGAGCGTTGAACTCTCCGAGTCCGCCGACCGCGAACTCGCGAAACTCGACCCACAACACCGGAAGCGAATCGCGAAGTTCCTTCGTGAGCGTGTGGCCAAGCTGGACGATCCGAGTAGCCTGGGAGAGGCGTTGCATGGCTCGCTGGGCGAGTTTTGGAAGTACCGCGTGGGTGAGTACCGGCTCATCTGCAAAATCGAAGATGACCGCGTGGTTGTTCTGGTCCTCCGCGTGGGACATCCCAAGGAAGCCTATCGCTAAGGGAACAGATCGCAGAAATCCGCTCGCCTCGCTCCCCTTCGGCGTACAATCTCGCCACTGCTGCTAGCCGCCAGGCTGCAGGAATAAAATGCTCTCAAGGCGCGCTCGTTTAGAGGAGCTGCGCCGTGTGCGCTTGCGGAAACTGGCGCTAGCTGGCGCGGCGGGGCTTTAGGCCGAGGATGACGGAGATTTTGCCTTCGGTTTCGGGGATGCGCATTTCGAGATAGGTGGAGGCGAGGCCCCAGACGTAGATTGTGCCCATGGCCGTGAAGCAAAGCTTCGCCAGATAGAGATAGCGATCGACGAGCTGAATGACGGTCCAGCCGAACATTTCGGTGAGCAGGCTGGGATCGGAGAGATTCACTCCTTCGATCTCACCGAAGGGGATATTTTCGTACGGCCCGGACCACGAGCGGTAGACGTGCATGAAGGCGAGCGCGCCGATGACGAGCAATCCCCAGCGAACGCCCCAGCTTCTGTGAATCGCGCTACCGCGCGGAGCATAAAACGCCGCCATGAGGATGGTGGCGAGAACGAGTGCGCCACCATCGCCGCCGAAAACGATCATGGCTCCGGGCGGCCACGGCGAACTCAGAAAATAAAGTTGCACAATGAGCATCACGGCGGCGGCGCAAAGCCATCCCCATCTCTGCGCTCTCCATGCCATAAATCCCCCAAAAGCAATCGCGGCTGCGACAAGAAAAACAACGGGCCAGGAGCGCGCGTCGCCATGCATCGTGACCCAAAGCATCGGCACTGCCCAGCGGCCCGTGAGCCATGCGGTGACTGCGTGCCCGCTCTCGTGGACTACCATGGCGAGCATGCCCGCCACCACGTCAAAGCCCGTGCCGGTGAGCCAATAGGCGAGAAGCAAAGCGATGGGCAGCGCGAATACTCGATACTTCAATTCCTTCAGCGCGGCTTTGCGGATATCGGCCGGCGTGGACGGTCCATCGTCATGGAACTCGAGAGCCCGCGACAAAGCGGCAGCGGCCATTGCAACCTGGGCCGTCGGCGCCGACACGGGGAGCGCGGCCGCGGGAGTTGGCTGCTTGATGGTTGGGTCAGGCTGCGGCGCCGGGAGATCCGACGGCGGGTGATAATTTGCGAATACGATGCCGCATTTGAGGCACTCGGATCGCTGCGAGGGATGATCGAATTGGCATTTGGGGCAGCGCATGGCAACGGAGCCGCGGCTCGCGACCTGCGGGCGCGGCCCCCGGGAATGGCGACCCGCCGCAGCAGATAGACAATTATCGGACTGACGGAGGATGGACTGCGGAAAGATCGGATTCTCAGTTAACTAATAATAACGGCCAGTTTTGTTAGTTCGCGGAGAACAAGGGAATTGTAATCGATTCTAATTTGCCCGCGGGCCGTGCCGGCGGGGCGCGAGAGATTTGCCGATTGCAGCGAGCCCCAGCAGTAAGGAAACCGCAGCAAACGGAATATAGAAGGGTGACGGTCCCCTGTCCATTGGCGTCAGCGCCAGGCCCACGAGACCAGCGAGTTTGGGCAAGGCGCCCGCAAGGCCGAATATGCCCGAGAAACAAAACAATAAGCCGATTAAAAAGAAGCCGATTCGTTGAACGGCGTTGAGCGGGCGGCCACGAATGAGCTGGCCATAGAATCGGCCCTCGTTGCGCGCAGCATCCAGCGGCAGCACGTTGCTCAGCCGGCTCGCTGCCTCGGCTTCGAAGCGTCGGATGTCTTCCTCTCGTATTTCCGGTTCGTTTCGATTTTCGGGCATGCTTGGCACTCCGGTGCGCGACGATCATGTTGTACCAGCAAAATGCAAAGCGCGGCCGATTTTGTCGATGGTATGCCGCCGAGTCGGTCGATATCCAGGCGATTGTGCCCAGGCGGTTAATCTGTACTCAGGCTGTCGCGATCCCAGTCAGGAAGGTTGGCGAGCATATCGTCCCACGTCTTGTGGTCTCGCAGGGCGTTGACGACGACCGGGAGAGGATCGGGCAGTATTTCGACGAAGGCGCGCTCCTCCGGAAAATTCAGGCGGAAGGCTAGCTGCTCGACGGGCGGATGGAATTGCGCGTTCACGCCGGGCTTGTTGCCGCGCGCGTCGATGCGATACCAGCCGAACTCCGGGAAATGGACCGCATTCAATCCATGCAGCGAATAGGGAGCGCCCGTATCGTCGATACTGAGCCGCTGATAGCAGAAGCCGGCGGGGATGCCATTGGCGCGCAGCAGCGCGGCGAGAAGATGGCTTTTCGCGTAGCAATAGCCCGTGCCTTCTTTCAGCACGTCGGAGGCGACGCACGTAACCGGATTGCGATGAAAGTCAGAACTGTGCTGGATTTCGTCGCGCACCCATTCGAAGCAGCGGCGGGCGGTTTCGGTTGCGCCGGCCGCCCCGGATGCAAGCTCCCTGCTTTTGGCGAGCAGAGCGGGATTCCGCCAATCGATGATTTCCGTAGAGCGTAGAAATGAATCGAACGATTCCATATCGCGTAGGTTACCTGAAAATCTTCCCGGCAGGCATTAAAGGGAGGGCAACGAATTAACGCGGAGATTGCGAAGCCACGCAAAGATCGCGGAGGGGCAAAGGCTGCTCGCCGCGAGAGAATCGACGCGGCGCTTTCAGTGCGCGGGTCAAATGATCATTTTGAAATGGGGCCAGAGGACGGCGAGCGGGGCGATGGGGTTGCGGCAGATGTAGACGCGGACGGATTGTTCCGCGGGCATGGCGTCGGGATTGGTGATGGTGGCGGCGAGGCGGACATCGCGGAAATATTGCGTGTATTGATCGGCGCGCTCGCCAAAAATGATCATGCAGCTGCCGGTATAGTTGCGCGGGCCCCAATCGAAATAGCTGTTGTGGCCGCTGATGGCTTTGGGCAAGCCGAGCGAGGGGCCGTAATAATCGATCGCGCCTGCTTCGCCGTAGTTGCCGCCGAAGATCGCGCAGCTGGGCTGTTCGGCGGGGGGCAGCGAGTGATAGACCGCGGCGACGCGGATTGAGATCTGCTGCCAGGGGAGCATGTCGCCGAAAAGCTGCGAAAGCTGCGCGCCGGAATCGCGCTCGGTCCGGACGCGCGTAAACGGGAGAGCCCGCGAATAGGCGAGCACAGCATTGAGCGGCAAGATGGGCACGGCGAGCGGAAGTCCGGCAAGGCCGCCGACCACAACCAGCGACGGGACGACTTTGCGAAACAGCCGGCCGCCCTGGCCGCCGATGCGTTCGAAGGCTACACCGCCGGCTGCGATAAGCATGGGATACGCGGGCAGCGGGTAGTACGTCTTTTCGCCAAAAGCCATCACGATCGTCATCACGACGAGGTACGCGAAGGCGAGAAAACGGAATTTCTTTCCGCCCGGCGCGACGAGCAGCCAGATCAATCCGCCGATCCAAACGGGAAACGCGAGCGGATCCAGAAACAAAAATTGCTGACCGATGAAATCGAGCGGCGTGACGCGGACATTCTTAAATTCCTGCGCGTTGCGAACCACGGTGATCTGCGGCCAGCCGTGCCGCGCTTCCCAAATCAAGTTGGGGAGAAAAATCAGGAGCGCGATTCCGGCGGCGATCCAGGCCCAGCGCGATCCGAGCAGACGCGCTTTGCCGGTGAGCAACAGGCCGACGACGAGCGCAAAGCCGAACGCGAGCATCGTGTGCTTGTTTTCGAGACCGATCCCGGCCACGACGCCAAACGCGAGCCAAAGGCGCGGCGAAGCGCCGTTGATGATGCGCACGACGAGCCAGGCGCAAACAAGCCAGAACAGCGGCTCGAACGCGTTCATGGAAAGGAAGCCGTCAAAGGCGAGATAGGAGGGCGTGAAGAGAAGCGTCAGCGCGGCGAGGGCCTGGGCGAATGGGCCGCCTTCGAGTTCGCGGGCAAGGAGTCCGGTGAAGAAGACAATGGCCGCGCCCGCGAGCACGGGAAAGAGGCGTATGCCGACAATCGAGCCGCCGAAAAGATGGCGTGCGAGCCATGCGACGGCGGCGATGAGCGGAGGCTGATCGATATAACCCCAGGCGAGATGCCGGCCGCAGGCGAGGTAATACAGTTCATCGCGGAAGAAACCGTAATTGCGGATGCCCGCGAACTGGATGACGAGTTTTACCGCGGCCAGGCCCGCGAGGATGGCGGTCGCGTTGATGGCGCGAGCTTCAGCTTTTTTCGCGGCGAATTCGACGGGTTCGGCAACGCTCATGGTGCGTGAACTTGGACTTGCGACAGCGATTCGGTGCTGGGTTAGCCGGATTTGTTCGCGGCGGTCACATGTGCGTTGCGAACCGGCAGCCGCCGTTTGGGCGATCCTGGACGGCTGCCGAGGTGAGCGTGAGATGCGTCAAGGCTTATTGCGTCGGTTTGCTTCCTCCACCCGACGGAGTATGGTGCGTTGCCGAACTGGATGTGTGATGCGTTGGCGCCGGAGCCGGCGAGGTGATCGTCGCGGTCTTGATCAAATCGAGCTTCGGGAATTGGCGCAGAAAATATTCGCTGCCCTTGGACGCAATCGCGCCCTGGTCTGGCTGCTGCCCGTAACCGGAGTATATGTTCTGAACCACGTCCATGCCCGAGATGACGTTGCCGAACGGCGCAAAACCCTGCGCGTCGAGATTATTGGGGCTGGCGTCGCTGTTGTCGCCCAGGTTGATGAAAAGCTGCGTCGAGCGGGAGTTGGGCATCGAGGTCTTGGCGAAGGTGATGTAGCCGGGCAGGTTGTGCTGCTTCACCGGATCGTCACGCATGTTCGCATTCTGCCAAGCCCTATTTACGTCCGGGCGGCCCGTCAAGCCGAATTGCACCACAAATCCCGGCACCACGCGGAAGAAGGGATCGCCGTTGAAAAAACCATGTTTAACCAGGTTGTAGAAGCGGTCAGCGCCGATGGGCGCCCATGCGCGCGTGACTTGCACGACGAAATTACCGCGGGTCGTCTCGAAGGTAACTTCGTAGTTTTCCGGCGCGCGGGCTTTGAGTTCGGCAGGATGCAAAAGTGCGGGATCGAATGTCATATGGTGCGTAGTCGGATGATGGGTCGCCGTCCCGGTCCGAGTCGCAGGCTTGGGGCTTGTCGCGGGCGCTTGTGCAGCGGCAATTGAAAACGCGGCCAGACCGAGGCTCAGACACAATACGGGAATCTTCATCCATCTTCTCCTGGTATTTTGGATTGACTGAAAATACGAGGCCACCACCACAAGCGGCCCTTTCGCCCCAACTTTTAAGGTTACATCAATTCGGCGGCCTCGTAACGGCAAATCCGGCGGGTGACGCCTGGCGGGGAGGTCAAAAAAACGCCGCGCTCTGAACGGAACAGTTAGCTTTTGCGCATGGGCAGGCTTGCAGAAGCGCCGTGGGCGGTTGGCGCATGCTAGCCTTGATTGATTACGGGGCCATGCATAGCGAGCACATCGGCGAACTGAAGAAATGGGCGGCGGAGCTCGTCAAGAGCGGCAGCTCGGGCGACGAAGTCGTGTGGCAACAAGCCGCCGAGTTGATCAGCAAGCACTTCGGCGTGCAGCGGCATGAAGTGGCCGTGCTGGGATTCACGCCGGACGAGCGGTTTTTGCGCTTCCTGACGCCGGACAATCTGCGGCCGATCGGGCGCATCCCGCTTTCGAGCACGAGTTCGCTGGCCGTGCGCACCGCACGCGAACAACGGCCCGAATTGATCAATCACTTTTCGGTGGTGCCGCACGCTTCGGTCTTCGAAGCAGTACCGATCAATGAGTCGCAGCGCTCCGAAGCGATACAGAAGATTATGAGTTCGCCCGTGGTCTACGGCAAAAAGGTGGTCGGCGTTGCGCAGGTTTCGCGCAAGGGCAATTCCTCTGCCGAGGCCGGCCCTGATTTCACGCCCAGCCAGCTGCGCGAACTGAAAGCCATTACCGATATTCTTGCGCCGTGCGTTGTGCTGAGTTCCACTCCAACGCCCGCCTGAACCAAAGTCCAAATATTTTTTGTTGATTGGTGAAGGAACAGCGCGAGAGCACGCGCTGAATCACAAGCCCGCTGCTTGACGTGCGGTCCGTCAATGATAAAGTGGTTGGCGGCGCTGGTGTGGCGGAACTGGCAGACGCGCCGGACTCAAAATCCGGTGGCCGCAAGGCCGTGTGGGTTCGATTCCCTCCACCAGCACCAACCTTCCCAAAGTCGTAATAAACAGAGACCAAGTGCTGATTTGACGGTGGAGAGCAACCTCGTTTCGTCAGCAACCAGTGGTGTCGATTTGTTGATTCCTCCCAATCCGATGATCCCGGCGACGATAGGCAGTCCGCGTCTGAATTGCCTTTTTGCTAAGCTAGCTTCATTGGCGGGTTGCTATGCCAGATGATTCATTCCTGAACTCACCACGCTCGCGCTTCCGTGCCGCGATGGTCCTGGCAGTCCTGGCCGACGCGGTGCAGCTTGGCGTTTTTCCTTTCTTCGCAGACGGGGCGCTGTCACCGCTGGATGACATCTTGGATTTGATCGTAGCGGTGGCGTTATTCCGCTTGCTTGGTTGGCACTGGGAATTATTGCCCTCCTCCATCGCAAAGCTAGTGCCGGGCGCCGACCTTGTTCCCTTCTGGACACTCGCGGTTGCGAACATATACCGCAAAAGGAAACAAGTTGAGGCTTCGGGGGACCTGATTGACATACCGCCTCCTGGAA
>DATJOL010000146.1:0-16884 GCA_035507075.1 Candidatus Aquilonibacter sp.
ACTGCTCTTGAAGAGCAGCTTGGGTTGAAGCTGCAAATGACCAAAGGTCCCGTCGAGATTTATACGATCGAGCATATCGACGAACCGTCTGAGAATTGAGCCTTGTGACGGTCTGCGGAAAGCGATGCGAGCTATGCCTAATCTGAAGGCGGCATTTTTATCCGGCGCGCTGACTTGTCTCGGCGTTCTGGCGCCGTTGCTCATTGTTCGATCCGGCGCCGCGCAAGCATCTCAAGAGCACCAGCCTTCCTTCGAGGTCGCCTCAATCAAGAAAGACGCGCAAAATCCATCCGGCAAAATGTTTTTCAGAATGGGCCCTCCTCTCGGTGACGTAAGCCAGTGGACGGGTACGAACGTAACGGCGAAGGGACTGATTGCCACCGCTTACGGCGTCAAAGAGTTCCAAATTGAAGGCGGTCCCGGCTGGCTCGGTTTCGAGCGCTTCGATATCGACGCGAAAGTGGACGACGCGGTCGCAGCGCAATTGAAGAAACTTCCGGCCGCAGAGCAAGAGGAGCAAATGGATCTCATGCTCCGTCCTCTGCTCGCGGATCGCTTCAAGCTCCAGATCACGCGCGGCACGAGAAAAGGCACGGTTTTTGCCCTCGTGGTCGCGAAGGGAGGGCCGAAGTTGAAGGCAGCGCCGCCGCCGGATCCACAGGCGCCGGCCGCACTGCCGCCTCCCGCGCCGGGCGGACCGGGGCATGCTCGCACCCCACCGCCCGGGCAGGCGCTCATCATGATGAATGGCAGCGGACTTGTCACGTTGGCGGCGAATGGCGTGCCGATCACCGATTTGGTGAATCAGCTCGCGGCCCGGCTCGGCCGGCAAGTGCTCGATCAAACGGGCCTCGAAGGCACGTACCAATATGCGCTGCAATTCACGATTCAGGGTGGTATCGGCCCCGATGGCGCTCCGCTTCCAGGGCCTCAGGCAGCATCCGCCGCGCCCTCGGTGTTTACGGCGCTCCAAGAGCAACTCGGTCTCAAACTAGACTCGACAACAGGGCAGATTGAGACGATTACGATCGATCACATCGAGGAACCATCGCCGAACTGAAAGCGGAAACAAAGCGCTCCGCTCCGGTGTCTCAGCATGCATTTGGCGGTGCCGTCAGGAGGTGAAGAGTGAAAATTGAAGCATGCCGTAAATTCATTTGGCCCGCGGACGTGACGCCCCTTGCCCTCATCTTGTTCGCTTCGTTCGCGGTGATTCCGTGCTCTGTCATAGCCCAATCGCCCAATGCTCAGCCCTCGACAGCACCGCAATCATCCGTCCAAGCTTCGGCTGGTTCCCAATCGTCAGACGCGCAGCTCCCTGCCTTCGAAGTGGCGGCTGTGAAAAAGCACCCTCCCGACAACGGCCCCAGCATTCGCGTCATGATGGGCGGCCAAGACCCGAGTCAATTCCATGCATCCAACGTCACCGCTAAAATGTTGATCGCCACCGCGTACCAAATGAAGGAGTTCCAGATTTCCGGCGGGCCAAGCTGGATTAACTCCGAGCGCTGGGACATCGACGCAAAGGTGGAAGACTCGCTCGCCCATGAATTGCAGAAGCTTCCACGCCAGCAGCAACAGGCGCAAACGGCTCTGATGCTTCGCTCGCTCCTCATTGATCGCTTTGCTCTGGAAGTGAAACGCGAGACGAAAGAAGGCACCGTCCTCGCTCTTGTGATCGCTAAGGGCGGACCTAAACTCAAGCAAGTTCCGCCGCCGGACCCGCAGGCCGGCCCCGGACCTCCTCCCGCACCGACAAGGCCGGGACAGCCGCCCACGCCCGCTCCGGGGCAGACCTTCATGATGATGGGTAACGGCCTTGCAACGCTTGCGTCGAATGCCGTGCCGATCGCCAATTTGGTGAACCAACTGTCGATGCAGCTCGGCCAGCAAGTCGTCGATCAAACCGGCCTGAAAGGCACATACCAATACACGCTGCAATTCACTCCGCAAATGGGCATGGGAGGAATGCCGCTGCCTCCCGAGGAACAATCATCGTCGAATTCTGACACCGCGTCCCTTTTCACGGCCCTTGAAGAGCAACTCGGGCTGAAACTCGAGTCAACGAAGGGCCCCGTCGAGACGATCACGATCGACCATATCGAGGAGCCAACAGCGAACTAGAATGCCATCGAGCGCGAGCAACCCGGATAGGTGGCGTCGCAACCAACGCAACATCAGCGAGGGGTAACTGTTGTAATAATTCGACGCTTTCCCGCGTATAAGGAAGCGCCGCTCACACTCACTACTTATCGTCCTGCGGTTCGACGCAAGCACGGGGCGCGGCAACGGCATTCGGAGAACTCATCATGAAATGTGGTAAAGACCTTAGCCGGACATGCCGTGCCCTGTTCTGCTTATTTCTGCTCGCGACGTGGGCCTTCGATCCTCGCGTTTTTGCCGCCACGAATTATCAAGGCCAGGTCACGTTCAATAGTCTGCCCGTCCCCGGCGTCACGGTATCCGCAGCACAGGGGACGAAAAAAGAAGTCTCGATCACGGATCAGCAGGGTGAATACTCATTCCCCGATCTGCCCGATGGCGTATGGAAATTCCAGGTCCAGATGGAAGGCTTCGCCACGCAAACGCAAGACGTCACCGTCGCCAACGGCACCCCCGGCCCCTCCTGGCAATTGAAGCTTCTGTCGCTTGCTCAAATCACGCACGGCGCCGCTCCGATTCAGGCGGAAAAAGAATTGCCCGCCACGTCGCCCGTCCAGGCCAATGGTCCGGAATCCGCAACCGAAGCGACACCGGCTCCCGAGACACCCGCGGCTCCCGCAGCAAACGGGAACTCCCGGCCCGCCGCAAACAATACGAGCAACGCGAACAACACTCCGCCTCCGCAGCAGCCAAGCGAAGCGAACGGAAGCGAAGCATCGAGCGATCTTCAGCAGAGCGCCGCAACCGGTCTCGTCGTCAACGGCAGTGTCAACAACGGTGCCGCCTCGCCGTTTTCGCAAGCGGCCGCGTTCGGCAATAATCGCCGTGGCCCAGGGCTACTTTACAACGGCAACGCCGGCGTGAATTTCGATACGTCCGCGTGGGACTCGCGCAACTTCTCGCCCGGCGGTCTCGCCACGGCGAAACCTTCCTACAACCAGGTTTCGATCCTCGGCAATGTGGGCGGACCCATCGGCATTCCAGGCACGCATCATTATCTAAATTCCTCGAATATGGTCATCGGCTACCAGCACGGCGCCAATGATACGGCCTCCGCCGTTACAGGCCTCGTACCCACGCTGCTCGAGCGCGGCGGAAATTTCTCGCAGAGCGTAAATTCGCTTGGCCAGCCTGTGGTCGTTTACAATCCCGCCACGAATCAACCCTATTCCGGCGATACCGTTCCCGTCAGCACGCAAGCGCAGTCCCTCCTCAACCAGTATCCGATGTCCAATGTAACCAATGTCCCGGGCATTAATTACGAGACCTCCGGCCTCACCACGCAGCACAGCGATGGAGTGCAGGTTCGCCTGGCGAAATACAGGAATAGAAACCAGTTCTTCGGGAATTTCGGTTTGTTGCGCCAAGCTGGCCAAAACAACGCCAACATTTTTGGCTATCAAGACAGCTCAAACTCGCAAGGCCTCGACGCGGCTGCCACATGGCAACGCATTTATCGCCCGGGCGGCTTGGGTTACCTCACCACGACTTTCAAGTATGAATTCAATCGCCTCGCCAGCAGCGAAGACCCGTTCTTTGAAAACCGCACCAACATCTCCGGACAGGCGGGAATTCAGGGCAACGATCAGTCGCCCCAATATTGGGGTCCGCCCACGCTATTGTTTAGTTCTGGCATAGCAGGACTTTCTGATGCGAACTACTCGCGCAACGCGGATGAGACGCAAACATTCACTTACCAGACGCTTTGGTATCGCGGCAAACATTCGTTGCAATTCGGCGCAGACGTCCTCCGCCAGCAATTCAACGCGAATACTGAGCAGATTGGCCGCGGCGAATTTTCTTTCACTGGCGCAGCCACCCAGGAATTGGATAGCAACGGCCAGCCCGTCACTGGCACCGGTTCCGATCTCGCCGATTTCCTGATTGGCGTGCCGGACACCGCCGAAATCGCCTTCGGCAATGCCGATAAATATCTCCGCGGCTGGCGTTACGACGCATTCATCCAGGACGATTGGCGGATGAAGTCGGGATTTACGCTCGATGTTGGCGTGCGCTGGGAATTTGCCACGCCGGTCACCGAACTCCAAAACCGCCTCTCGAATCTCGACGTCGCCCCAGGATTCACCGCGGCCGCGCCTGTCACTGCGGCCGATCCCACCGGCGCGATCACCGGCGAGAAATATCCCAATTCTCTTTTGCACTCGGACTATCGAGGCGTTGAGCCCCGTCTTTCCATGGCCTGGCGTCCGCGTTCCAATTCGCCTCTCGTGATTCGTGCCGGCTACGGCATCTACGACATCACATCGATCTATCAGGTGATCGCCATGCAGATGGCGCAGCAGCCGCCCTTTTCCAAGAACTTCGATCTGTCGAATAGCGCAGCTACGCCTCTGGCATTGGGTACTGCTTTCAACTATTCCCCCGCCGCAGGCTTGCCCACGTTTGGCGTCGATCCCAATTTCCGCATTGGCTACGCCCAAATCTGGGACGCCTCCCTTCAACAGGATTTGCCCGGCTCGCTCGTGATGACGGCAACATATACCGGCACGCGCGGTTCTAACCTGATGCAGGAATATATGCCCAACATGTATCCCACCGGCTCGCCTCTTGCATGCCCGTCGTGCCCTTCCGGTTTCGTCTATCTCACATCCAATGGCTTTCTAAATCGCGAAGCGGCCAAGGTGCAGTTGCGCCGCCGCCTGCGCAACGGCCTTACCGCAACTCTCGAATATACCTACGCAAAGGCCACGGACGACGCGAGCGCCTTCAGCGGCGCGGCCATCACCGGCAATTCGTCCGGCCTTTCCACGGCGCCCAGCAGCGCGGGCGGCGGCTCGACCTCGATCGCGCAAAATTGGCAAAATCTGAGAGCCGAAACAAGCCCGTCTCCGTTTGACCAGCGGCACCTGCTCACTTTTTCCGGTCAGTACACCACCGGCGAAGGCCTCCATTCCGCCGCTCTGCTCAGCGGCTGGCGCGCCACAGCCTTTAAGGATTGGACGTTCGTCAGTTCCCTTACCGTTGGCAGCGGCCTTCCCATCACGCCGATCTACGAAAGCCAGGCGACCGGAATCGGAGTGCCGTGGATCATCCGCCCCGATACCACCGGCGCTTCGGTTACCGCTGCTCCGGTCGGCTTGCACTTGAATCCGGCTGCTTTTGCTGCTCCTGCCGCCGGCCAGTTTGGAGACGCCGGTCGAGATTCGATCACTGGCCCGGCGCAGTTTTCCCTCAGCGCGGGATTCAACCGCACGTTCCGCCTGAATAGCCGCATCGACGCCACTTGGGAAACCCAGGCCACGAACATATTGAATCGGGTTACACCATCGAGTTGGGTCACCAACTGGAATAGCCCGGCTTTCGGCAGCGTCGCAGGCTGGGATACGATGCGAAAATTATCCACGACCATTCGGGTGAGGTTCTGATCATGCGCCGAATACTTTCAATTTGCTTCTTTGCGTTGAGTGCAGTTGTCGTTGCAGCCCAACAGCCCGCAGCGCCGCAGAATGGGGCTGCGCAAGACAATGCGCCTCAATCCGGTTCCACCATCACTGTTCAAACGGAAGTCGTCATCGAAGAAGTCACCGTGAAGGATAAGGACGGCAACCCGATTCCGAATCTCAAAGCCAGCGATTTCGTTCTCACCGAAGACGGCGTGCCGCAGAAGATCAGCTTTGTCGAGTATCAGGAAATCCCGCCGCTGGCCGCCACGCCGCAGCCGCCGCCTGCGGAAAATCCAGTGACGCCCACTCCGCCTCCCGTCACCTCATTTCAAATCGCGCCCGAAGCTCCCGGCGACACGAAATTTCACGATCACCGCCTCGTCGCTTTGTACTTCGACCGCTCCACTATGGGCCCGCCCGATCAGTTGCGCGCTTTGGAGTCAGCCCTGGATTTCATTAATAAGCAGATGGACCCATCGGTCATGATGGCTGTGATGACCTATGACGGTACGGCCGTCCGCGTCATCCAGGATTTTACCGGTGACCGCGAGCGCGTCATTGCCGCCGTGAATAAACTCGTCGCTGGCCTTAGCGAGGGCCTCGACGAAACGGACAATGACGACAGCGCCGCTGACACCGGCTCTTCCTTCGGTCAGGACGACGCCGAATTCAATCTCTTCAACACCGATCGTCAGCTCGCCGCTCTCGAAACCGCGGTGAAAATGCTCGGCGCGATCAACGAACAGAAAGCTCTCGTCTATTTCGCCAGCGGTCTCCGCCTCAACGGCATGGATAATCAGGCCCAGCTCGTCGCCACCGAAAATGCAGCCTTGCGTTCCAACGTGATGATGTATCCGGTCGACGCTCGTGGCCTTGTGGCTATGGCGCCCGCTGGTGATGCCTCGCAAGGTTCTAACGGCGGCGTCGGCATGTTCAATGGTTCCAGCACCCAGACGATGATCAATCGCTTTCAGGCTTCGCAGGATACGCTTTACGCCATCGCCAAAGACACTGGCGGCAAGGCCTTCTTCGATTCCAACGATCTCTCGATGGGAATCAAACAGGCCGCCAACTCGATCACCAGCTACTACGAAATTGGTTACTACCCCACGCGCACGGTGAAAGATGGCCGCTTCCGCCGCGTGAAAGTTTCCTTGCGCGAAGGAGTCGCGGGCGAGCTTTCCTATCGCCAGGGCTATTATGCGGATAAGGAATTCGCCAAGTTTAACGCCACCGATAAAGAGCGCCAGCTGGAAGACGCGCTCATGCTCGATAATCCGATCACAGACATCAACCTCGCCATGGAAGTGAATTATTTCCAGCTCAACAGCGCCGAATATTTCACCTCCGTCGACGTAAAGATTCCCGGCCGCGAACTGGCCCTCGCTCGCAAAGGCGGCGCGGAAGAGACCTTGATCGACGCCATCGGCGAAGTAAAAGACGATTTCGGCAATACGATTCAGAACTTGCGAGACAAACTTCCGATCAAGCTAAGTAACAGCACGGCCGCTGAACTCGCTACGCATCCGATCGAATATCACACCGGTTTCACGCTGTTGCCCGGAAAATACTCCATCAAATTCCTCGTGCGCGACGCCGAAACAGGCCGCATGGGCACCTACGAGATGCCGTTCACCATTCCAAACTTAAACAAAGACCTCACCACCGTCCCGATCAGCACCGTCGTTTTGAGCGGCCAGCGCGAGGCCGTGAGCGACTCGATTTACAACGTGAAGCAGAAAATCGACGCCACAAATGTCGATCCGCTCGTATTCGATGGCGAAAAGTTTGTCCCCAGCGTCACCCGCGTCTTCAGCAAAAGCCGCGACCTTTACGTGTTCCTCCAGGCCTACGAGCACACCGATACCACATCGGTTCCCTTGGTCGGATACGTGAGCTTGTATCAGGGCCAGACGAAAGTTTTCCAAAGCGCTCCGCTCGCCGTCGTCGAGCAAACGCAAGACCGCGCCAAGGCCGTGCCGCTCCGTTTCGATTTGCCGCTGGCAAAAATCGCGCCCGGCGATTATCAGTGCCAGGTAACGGTCCTCGATCCCTCCGGCCAGAAGGCCGCGTTCTGGCAAGCGCCCATCGTCGTGATCCCGTAATCCCCGGGAGCCCCGGCCTCCGTACCGGCGCATCCGGCGCTCCTCGGAACCGGCGTTTTCCACAGGCCCTTTTGCGCCTGCTTTCAGCAAACCTTCACAATTCATTCACCGAACGTAAACATTTTTCGTGCGAGATTGCGGCATGGAAAAAATCACTGGGTTGGGTGTACTCCTTATTCTGCTGGTGTTTTCTCCTGCGCTTTTTGCGCAATTTGAAACTTCTGAAGTCCTCGGTACCGTCCACGATCCTTCGAACGCGGTCGTCGCCAGCGCCACTGTGACCCTCACCAACAAGGGCACCGGAATTGCCTCCACCACGACCACGGACTCGGACGGCGATTATGACTTCTTCAACGTGAAGGTCGGCGATTACACCCTCTCCGTTGAAGCCGCGGGCTTCTCGAAGTTCACCACTGACGCGCACGTCGACGTCGCGGCTCGCCAGCGCATTGACGCGACTTTGCAGGTTGGCGTCGTCACCCAATCGGTCCAGGTTTCGGGCGCCGCCACGGCGCTCCAGACCGATTCCAGCGAGCGTTCCCAGGTTGTCGATGCACAAGACGCCACCGAACTTCCCCTCAACGGCCGCAACTACGCCGACCTCGCTCTTCTCTCCACCGGAACGGTGAAATCGCCGATTGCAATTTCCTTCGGCCCCACCGGCACTCCGCGCGAAGGCTCATTCAACGTCAACGGCATGCGCAGCACTTACAACAATTTCCTTCTCGACGGCCTCGATAACAACGCCTTTGGCACCAGCAACCAGGACTACTCCTCCCAGCTCGTCCAACTCTCTCCGGATGCCCTGGCGGAATTCAAAGTCATCACCAGCAACTACAGCGCCGAATACGGCCGCGTCGGGGGCGCCATCATCAACGCCTCGATGAAGTCCGGCACCAACCAGTTCCACGGCACGGCTTACGAATTCCTCCGCAACACGGTTCTTAACGCCTACGGCTATCAATTCGGCACCCCGGCCAAACCCGCTTTCCAGCGCAATCAGTTCGGTCTCACCATTGGCGGCCCGTTCATCAAGGACAAGCTCTTCTTCTTCGCCGACTACGAAGGTTTCCGCCAGCTTCAGCACTACAATAATTTCGATTCGATCCCCAATATGAACGACCGCGCTGGCATCTTGCCCGTTCCGGTCTATGATCCTCTGACGAGCACGCTCTATCCGGCGGGTACGGCCATCCCGATCGCGACGATCAACCCCTTCGCGAACACCGTGCTCACGCAGTTGCCCTCCGTCGCCGCGGGCACGAATCGCTCTAACGATCTCCCGGCCGTCCTGCTCATCAAGGACTTTAGCGATAAATATGACGTCAAGCTCGATTACCAGATCAATCCGCGCATGACGTCTTTCCTTCGCTGGAGCCAGCGCAAGGACCTCGACTATTACCAGCCCGATATTTACGGCGCATCTGGCGGCAATGGCAACGGTCACATCCACACGCTCGATCAAAACGTTTCAATCGGCTACACGTGGACCGTCACGCCCACCTCCCTCTTTGAAGCGCGCTTCGGTGTTTCCCGCATCGATGCTGGTAAAGAGCCGCCTTATCTCGGCGGCGAGAGCATGTTGCAGCTTTACGGCATTCCCGGCCTGCCCACCACTCCCAATCTCACCGGCGGCCTGAACTCGCAAAATATCAGCGGCTTCTCCCAGCTCGGTCGTCAGACCAGCAACCCGCAGTTCCAGAATCCGCTCTCCTTCGATCCGAAATTCAACTTTTCCAAGGAACTCGGCAATCACTCTATTAAATTCGGTTACGAAGCGCTCATCATTCGCACCGAAGTTCTCGACGTCAACCCGCTCTACGGCGAAGATCAGTACACTGGGAATTTCAGCAAGCCCACTTGCGCGGAACTCAGCGAGCCCACCGGTTGCACGATCGCCAGTGACTCCGCCAGTTACAACCTCGCCGACTTCATCTTCGGCACCCCCAGCATCATCAACCTCGGCAACGACGACGTCACCAATCTCCGCCAGCACGTTCACTCGTTCTATTTCCAGGACGATTATCGCGTCATGCCCAAGCTCACCCTGAATCTCGGCCTGCGCTGGGATTTCTCCACGCCCCTCTACGATCGCGATAATCACTACTCCAATTTCGATCCGGCCACGCTTTCGATGGTCGAAGCGTCCGGCGGCAGCCTTTTCAATCGCGGTCTCGTTCATCCTGACTACAAAGATTGGGGACCGCGCCTCGGCGCCGCTTACAGCATCGACTCAAAGACGGTCGCCCGCGCCGGTTACGGCATCAGCTATGCCTTTTTCAATCGCGTAGGCAGCGCCCTCGAGGGCATCAACGCTCCCTTCGCCATCTTCGGTGTAATCAGCCAAAGCCCCAGCCAGTCCGGCTTTTTGACCACGCAAAACAGCTTCACCACAGACATCGACAGCCCATCCAATTTCAATCCGGCCGTCTCCAACGTCGTCTACGTTCCGCCGGACACACGCTGGCCTTATATTCAGACCTGGTTCGTCTCGTTGCAGCGAGAGCTCCCTCATGACACCCTTGTCGAGCTCGCTTACAACGGCAATCACAGCCTGCGTCTGCCGATCCTCGGCGATTACAACCAGGCCGCGCCCAATGCCGCCGGCGGAACCCTCAACGAGCAGCAGCGCGCCCCCATTCCCAGCTACGGCCCGATCACCTGGGTCGATCCCGTCGGCAACAACAACTACAACGGCCTCTCCGCGCGATTGGAACACAGATTTTCAGGCGGGCTTTATCTCTTGAACTCGTTCACCTGGGGCAGGGCTCTCGGCGATTCCGAACAGGCTCTCGAATATTTCTCCGGCTACGTCGAAGCGAACCCGCAAAACATCCACGATCTGAAAGCCGAATACGGTCCGTCCAGCTTTGACGTTACCCTCAACGACGTCACCAGCCTCATCTATCAGCTTCCCTTCGGCAAAGGCAGGAAATTCGGTTCCAACATGAACGCTATCGAAGACGCCTTCGTCGGCGGCTGGGAAGTCAACACCATCAACACGGCTCACGGCGGCATGCCGCTCAACGTCTACTACGGCCCCTCGGCGGTCAATGCCGTCAGCGCTCTCTCCAACGACTACCGCGGCGAGCCCTTCCTGCGCCCGGATGTCTCAGGCGCAGCCGCCTCTCTCGGTGAGACCGGCACGCTCAACCATTATTTCAACGGCTACACCTTCACCACTCCGCCCGAGACCGATCCCTTCGGCACCCTGAGCCGCAACGCGTTTCGCGCGCCGGGTTACGAAGACTGGGACTTCGCCCTCGACAAATATTTCACCATTCATGAAACCACGCGTCTGCAGTTCCGCTCCGAGTTCTTCAATTTCCTCAATAAGACGGACTTCGGAGTCCCCAACACGCAGACGACAAACTCCGCGTTCGGGACGATTCGCAGCACTTACCCCGCGCGCCAGATCCAATTCGCGCTCAAGCTCCTCTTCTGAGCAGCCCACGCATAACGCGCGGCGGCTTCTCCACGGCCGTTCCCGCCGCCGCGCTTGTGCCGCTGGAATGCGCCGGACTTTCGTCCCGTCCCGTCGACTTTCGCCCGCCGATTTCGCACTTGCAGGCCAGTTGTCTGAGCTTGTAACCTGCCTCGCGTGACTGCCGTCTACCTTTCGCGCATGCCCGGTCCCTGCCTATCGTTCGCCCGCTGTTTCGTGATTTCGGCCGTCCTCGTAACCTCCGCGATTGCCCCGGCAGCATCGCCCCAGGGACGGCGCTCAAGCCCCATCTCAAGCTTCCCCGGTCCGCCCCAGGATGTTGCTCCCACCGATTCGCAGCAACAGGCGCCGACGATAAAGACCGAAACCATTGTCGTCCCCGTTCGCGTCGTCGTTAGGGACGTTCAGGGCCACGCGGTGCCTAATCTGCAGAAGCAGGATTTCAAGCTCTATCAGGATGGGAAACAGCAGGATATTCTCAATTTTACGCCCGTCGATTTGGCTTCTGCGATTGCGAACGCGCGCGCCGAAAACTCGAGCGCTGGCGCAATATCCACCTCGGCCGAGCCCGCCTCGTCCTCGATCGCCCCCGCCGAGCGTTTTGTCGCCCTTTTCTTCGACGATGTCCACATCACCATGGAAGACCTGCAGCGCGCCAGGAACGCAGCCGACAAATACGTGCAAACGTCGCTCGCGCCGACCGACCGCGTCGCCGTCTTCACCGTATCCGGCCAGTCGCAGCAGGACTTCACCTCCGACCGCGACGTCCTTCACAAAACTTTGCAGGCCCTGCTCCCGCACGCCGTCACAGCTGGCGACGCCGAATCAGCGGGCGACTGCCCGCCCATGGATTTCCCCGAGGCCGACGCCATCGCCAACCAGGACATGGCTCAAGTCCTCGCCATCGCTACGCAGGATGCCTTGAACTGTGCCTACAACGGCCAGCAGGAATTCCGCGCCGAAGCGCAAGACCTCGCAACGCGCACCGCCGAACATTTGGCATTCGCCGATGACGAGGAAACCGAAGCCTCGTTTCGCCGCATCCGCGAAGTTGTCCGGCGCGTTTCCGTTCTGGCAGGCCAGCGAGACGTCGTCCTGATCTCGCCGGGCTTTCTCTATACGGGCCACGACGAGGAGCTCGCCGAAATCATCGACAGCGCGATTCATTCGGATGTCGTCGTCAATACGCTCGATGCGCGCGGGCTCTACACACCGGACCAGAGTGCCGATATATCGCAGACGCCCGTTGGTCATCCTCCAGGCTCGCAGGCGATCCTCGATTCCTATCGAATGGCCGACCAGAATCTCGCCAATAATGTGCTCGTCGAACTTGCCGATAGCACCGGCGGCCTCGCATTCGTGAATAACAACGATTTTGACGCCGGCCTGCGCAGTCTCGCCGCTACACCCGAAGTCTATTATCTGCTGGCCTATTCTCCGCGAAATCTCAAAGCAGACGGCCATTATCACCACCTGAAAGTCACGCTCGCCGCGAAAGACAACTTCACCGTCGAGGCGCGCCACGGCTTTTACGCCCCGGCCCGCGGCGAAACTCCCGCCCAGGCCGCTCAGCGCGAAATCGACGACGCTTTGTTCTCGCAAACCGAGCAGCACGATCTTCCGGTCGATGTGCAGACCCGGGTCGAAAACGCCGCGAATGGCGCAAAGAAACTCGATATTTACGCCAACATGGACATTGCCCGTCTGCATTTTGAAAAAGCAAACGGCGTCAATCAGGAATCGCTCACGATTGTCGTAGCCCTTTTCGATAGCAACGGCAATTTCATCGACGGCACGCAAAAAATCCTGAATTTCAATTTGAAGGACGACACCCTCGCCAAATTCAGCAAGACGGGGGCGAGCTCTGAGATGAATCTCAACGTGAAGCCCGGCGCTTATTTCCTCCGCTTTGTCGCCCGCGATTCCAACGACAATCACATGTCCGCCGAAAACGCCACGGTCGACGTGCCCAACTGATTTCGCCGAAAAATCCGCTCCCCACTTGCCCAAATCCGCCGCCTTGCGGTCTACTGGTACGCTTATGTTCTATCGCACAGAAGACCTTCGTCTGAAATGGACCAAAGTCGTCCTTCCCCCGGTATTTCTCGAGGAAGAGCTGCCCGCCACCGAGCGCGCCACGGCCACGGTCTTTAACGCCCGTGCCGAAATTTCCGATATTCTCGCCGGTAAAGACCGCAGACTCATCATCGTCGTCGGCCCCTGCTCCATTCATGACGCAAAGGCCGCGCGCGACTACGCCGCTCTCCTGCGCGGCGCCATCCACGAATTTTCCCGCGAACTCTGCATCGTGATGCGCGTCTATTTCGAAAAGCCGCGCACCACCGTGGGTTGGAAGGGCCTGCTCAACGACCCTTTTCTCGACCAGTCTTTCAAGATCAACGAGGGCTTGCGGCTCGCGCGCCATCTGCTGCTCGATCTGGCGGAAATGGGCGTCCCCGCAGGCACCGAGTTTCTGGACATGATCTCCCCGCAGTATTTTGCCGGCCTCGTCAGTTGGGGAGCGATCGGCGCGCGCACTACTGAATCGCAAGTCCATCGCCAGTTGGTTTCGGGTCTTTCCTGCCCGGTCGGTTTTAAAAATGGCACTTCCGGAAATGTACAGATCGCGATTGAGGCCGTTCTTTCGGCCGCGCAGCCGCACACTTTTCTGGGACACACCAAACACGGCCAATCCGCAATTTTCGTCACCACCGGCAATTCCGATTGCCACATCATCCTGCGTGGCGGCCGAAAAGAAGTGAATTACACGGCGGCGTCCGTCGCCCAGGTCTGCAAGGATTTGGAAACAGCAGGTCTGCCGCCTCGCGTGATGATCGATTGCAGCCACGCCAATAGCGGCAAGGATTACAAGCGCCAGCCGGTCGTATGCCGCGATGTCGCCGCTCAAATCGCCGCTGGCGAATCCCGTATTCTCGGCGTGATGATCGAAAGCAATCTCGTCGAGGGCGCCCAGAAACTCGTTCCGGGTCAAGACCTCGTCTATGGACAAAGCATCACAGATGCGTGTCTAGGCTGGGACGATACGAAGAAATTGCTCGCGGAATTGGCCGAAGCCGTCCGCGCCGGCCGCTCCTGACCTTTGACTGGCCTTTTCTCTGGCGCAACCTGCCGCTCCGCTAATTCGATTGCTCGATCGCGCGCTCAACCAGCGAAACGCATTTCTCCACTCGCTCGCGTAGCGGCCCTTGCAGCCTCTGCTCGCGAGACCGAGCCATGAATAGCTCATCGGCGATATTGAGCGCCGCCAGCACCGCCACCTTTACCGTATCAACCGTGTGCGCCGCATCTGCCACGGCATACATCTTTGCGTCGACGTAAGCGGCAAGCTCCTTCAGATAATCTTCGTTTTCTTCCACGCTCAGGTTATAGGCCTGGCCGTAAATTTCTAATTTCACTTTGGACCTCCCGGTTGCTTTTGAAACGCCGCCGTAGTGACCCTCGGGCGCCGAAGGGTTGCGCCCGACTTTTGTGCGCCTGCCTGCCGGTAGGCAGGCGCTCCTCGGCGAGCGGCTTTGAATCAGAAAAGTGGCCCTCGAAAGCCGCCAGGCAATGCGTTCTTTGCAAATCGCCCGCAACTCATCCGGCCCGCAGCGCCGCCCGCAACTCCTTCTCCAGCGTCCCAACGATCCGCGCCGAATACTCATTGATCTGCGCGTCCGTCAGCGTCGCGTTCGCGCTTTGGAACGTCACGCGGATCATCAGCGAAAATTTTCCCGCCGCGATCTGTCCGCCGCGAAATAGATCGGCGGCCTCCACGCGCTCCACTTCCGGAATCGCCAGCGAGCGTATCGCCTGCTCCACGTCCGCGAACGCAACGCCGTCTCCAAGCACCAGCGAAAAATCCCTTTCCACGGCCGGAAACCTCGGAATCGTCTTGTACTTCAGCCGCGCCCGCGCCGCTTCCATCGCCTGAAGCAACGGCTCTAACCGCAACTCAGCCACAAAAATGTCCTGCCGCAGCTTCAATTGATCCGCCACTCTCTTTGCCAGCTGGCCCATCACGCCAATCGACCCGCCGCCTTCAAACGAAATCTCCGCCGCCCGTCCGCTGGCCAGCCACGCACGGTTCGTTTTTTTCCAGCAAGCGCCGCCGCCCATCTCCGCGATCAGCTCGATGTCCCCCTTTAAATCCGCGAACGCAAACTCTCGCGCAGTTTCATGGATCGTCTTTTCGCGCGCCAGCCCGGTCGCGCCGAGCGTAATCACGGGAGTCTCAAACGGTTTGCCCTCGCGCAATTCGTAAGTTTTGCCGACTTCAAAAAGCCGCAGGTTGCGCTGCCCGTGGTTCAGGTTCCACTCGACCGCATTGATCATGCTCACGATGCCCGAAGACCGCATCATCGAAGCATTTTCCGCCAGTGGATTGCCGATCGTCGCCGGCGCAATCCCCTCAGCGCGAAAAATCGCGTCGCGCTCGGCATCCACAATCGGAATCTCGACAATCTCTTGATAGCCAAGGCCGATCACCCGCTCGCGCAGCCGGTCCGTCTCATTCGCGTGCGGCAGGCGGCGCGCCGGCTGCTTCGCCGCGGGCAAACGCGGCGGAAATTTCTCATAACCATACTGCCGCGCCACTTCCTCGATCAGGTCGATGCCCCGCGTCACGTCCTGCCGCCACGATGGTTGCCGGCATTCCCACCGCGCCAGCAGCGATTCGGCCGCGCCGCGATTATCGTCGTTGCGGAGCGGGTGAAAGCCCAGCGCCCCGAGTATCTCCTCGATGTCGCGGTCCGGTATGTCCGCGCCCATCACGCGCAAAAGCTCTTCCCGCGATAATTCGATTTTTCTCCTGTTCATCCGCCCGGGGTAGACGTCGATCGTTCCCTCGAGAAGCTCGCCACCGGCAATCTGTTGAACCAGTTCCGCCGCGCGGCGCGAAGCCGTTTCAGCCATCTCCGGATCGGTCCCTCGCTCGAAGCGGTAAGACGCCTCGCTGCGCAGGCCGAGCGCCTTTGACGTCCGCCGCACCGAAATCCCATCGAACCATGCCGACTCCAGCAGAATATTGCGGCTCGCGAATCCGATCTCGCTCTCCGCGCCGCCCATCACGCCCGCAATCGCCACGGCCCGCGAAGCGTCCGCAATCACGCACATTTCCTTCGTCAGCGTTCGTTCCACGCCGTCCAGCGTTCGGATTTTTTCGCCCGCGTTCGCGCGGCGCACCACAATCCGCTTCTCGGCAAGCTTGTCGAAGTCGAAGGCGTGCATGGGCTGCCCAAGTTCAAACATCACGTAATTCGTGATATCCACCACGTTGTTGATCGAATTCT
The DNA here is from genome assembly GCA_035507075.1 of Candidatus Aquilonibacter sp. Classification (GTDB taxonomy): domain Bacteria; phylum Acidobacteriota; class Terriglobia; order Acidiferrales; family UBA7541; genus Palsa-295. The sequence goes on from DATJOL010000146.1 coordinate 16,409, forward strand.
GCCCAATCGCCTCCAGCCGCTGCCGCAGCCAATCCGGAGAGGGTTGCACTTTCACGCCGCGCAACACGCGCGCCGTATAACGCCCGCAAAGTTCCGGCGTATCGATTTTCACGCTTGTCGCCGCCGATATCTTTTCGCTCGATTCTTTCAACTGTGGCCGTAGCGGCGCCACGGTGAGTCGGTAAATCGCAGCCGCCTCGCGGGCGATTCCGTAATGTCCCAGGCAATCCGGCCGGTTCGCGGTGATTTCCGCATCCAGCACCGGACCGGCCGCTGTGTCCTCGATCGAATCGATTGCGACGCCGGCCAGCGAAAGCCGCGATCGCAGGTCCGCGGGCGCCGCCTTCAGCGCCACAAATTCTTTCAGCCACTCGTAAACGATTTTCATGAATTAGCCAACGACAGGCGGCACTGTCTGGAGAGAGGTATCCGTACTCTAATACTTTTTTCAAAGGCGCCGCTTCCGGAAGGGCGGG
>DATJOL010000147.1:0-4580 GCA_035507075.1 Candidatus Aquilonibacter sp.
AAGCGCACCATCGGCAATTGCATCACTTCCGCCCCCATCTCTTCGAGCCTCTCAGTCAACTCAATGGAATGCTCCGGCGCGCGCGTAATCACGATTCGTTTTTCTGCCAGCTCCCGGGAGCCGTGTGAGTCACTTCCCGGAACGGCCGCTCTCCTAGCCATTCGAAGCAGTTCCGCACCACCGGCGTTTGCGATGTCTTCGCCCAATTCGCTGCCCAGCGCCCTCGCGTCCGCTACAGTGATTTTCCCCGTTGCTGCCCGGTGGCGCCGGATCACCTGTCTGCCGTCCACCGAGAGAACACATCCATCCAATACCAGCGTGTCACCCTGAAATCTCGCCCAGGCCCCCAGAGGAACCCTACAGCCCCCCTGCATCCGCGCCTGGAACGCCCGCTCGGCGTTGATGGCGAGCATCGTCTGGCAATCTATCAGTCTATCGAGGAACCCGAAAAGACCGCCCTTCGCCTCCAAAAATTCGACGCCCAAAGCACCCTGCCCGACAGCTGACAGCATAACTTCCGGCGAAAGGATTTCGGCAATGCGGTCCGCAAAGCCAAGACGAGCAAGGCCGGCCTGCGCGAGAATCACGGCGTCGCATTCCCCTGAATCGAGTTTGCGAAGACGCGTATCCACGTTCCCGCGCATCTCCACGATCTGGAAATCCGGCCGGAACGCCCGAACCTGCGACGCGCGGCGCAAACTGCTGGTCGCGATCCGCGCGCCCTGGCCCAAATTCGCTAGCTTTTCCTCCCCTCGCGTGACCAGCGCGTCGCGCGGATCTTCCCGCTCGAAGACCACAACCACCTGGCACGCGGGTGAGAACTCCGTTGGAACGTCCTTCATGCTATGGATCGCTAGGTCGATGCGCTCCGCGCAAAGGGCGTCTTCCAATTCTTTCGTGAATACGCCGACCACTCCCAATTGCTCGATGGCGCTTCCCGCAAACCGGTCGCCGGATGTTTTCAGGATTACGAGCTCCGATTCCACTTGAGCGCGTTTTGCAAGCTGTTCGCGCAGGTGATTCGCCTGCCATAGAGCAAGCGCGGAACCGCGGGTCCCGATGCGCAGCGGCTTCAATCCTTGCCCTCGTCCAACCCGAACAGGTGCCGCAGCGCTTCCAACGCGCCCAGCCGCCCGCGCATCACGCCGCCTCGCTTCACCCGTTCTCCCGGCTGCTCCAGCACGCGCTCGATGAGTTCTTCGGTGATGTGCGCGATTCGTTTCCGCTCCTCCAGCGAAACTTCCGGCATATCCTTCAGCTTTTCTTCTAACAAATTCTCGCGCTGGCGGTGAAACCGGTCGCGCAAATCATCCACGATTGAGCTGGATTCGAGGCTGGTTCGCCATGCCTCAAACCTTCCCAAATGTTCGGCGATCAGAGCTTCGGCGCGCGGGATTTCCGCCTCGCGCGCTTTCTTGTTCTGTTCGACGATCTCCCCGAGGTCATCGATGTTGTACAAGTACAGGTTGTAGAGACCCGCTGCAGCCGGCGCAACATTTCGAGGAACGCCGAGATCCACAACGAATACCGGCTTGCCGTTTCTTGCCTCAATCACCCGCTCGAGCATCGCGCGCGTCAGGATGGGTTCCTTGGCGCTAACGGAGGCCACAATAATGTCGGGCGTGGTGAGCACCGATTCGAGCGACTCCCACGGCGCTGCCTCCGCGCCAACGCGCCCCGCAAGCTCCGCCGCTCTGTCAAACGTCCGGTTCACCACTTTGAGGTTCCCGATTCCCCGATTTCTCAGGTGCTCCACCACCTGGTCGGCCACTCCGCCAGCGCCCAGGCATAGTGCCGATCGCCCCTTCAGGTTTTCGAACACGCGTTCAGCGAGTTTCACTCCGGCCAGCGCCACGGACATGGGCCTCGCACCGACTTCCGTTTCGGCGCGCACTCGTTTTCCGACCTCGAGCGCCCCTTGAAACATACGGTTCAGGATCGGTCCCGTCGCCCCATGATCGAGTGCCTGGTTGTAGGCGGTTTTCAACTGTCCGAGAATTTCCGCTTCGCCCAACAGCATCGAATCGAGTCCCGCCGCCACGCGAAATAAGTGCCGCACCGCGTCCGTCCCCATCCACCGATACAATCGTCCGTCGAGATCGCTTTTGGGAATGTGGTGAAACGAAGTGAAGAATTCCTGCATGGCTTCCGCGGCATCCGCACTCGCCTCGCCAGGCACGCCGTAAAGCTCGCTCCGGTTGCAGGTGGACAGCACGACCGCTTCTTCCAGGACACCTTGCCGGCGGAGTTCGTCTGCCGCGAACAAGGCTTGCTGCGGTGAAAAGGCGATGCGCTCGCGGAGTTCCACAGGCGCAGTCCGATGGTTGCACCCAATCAGCGCAATGCGTATGCGGATCGTTCCGGCTCGGCTCATTTGGGCAGCGGAGGGCATCAGTGAAAGTGATGAAACTTTGTCAGATAGAGATTCACGAATGTATAGCTGAACAGAACAACCGCAAAATTCAAGGCGCACAGCCGCGCGGCCCGCGCACCCCTCCAACTCGAACTTCGCGACAACCGCAAATAAGCCGCGTAGGCGACAAGGATCAGCGCCGTGATCACGACTTTCGGATCACCTAGGACGCGAGCCCCGTCCAGTCGCCAAGCATAGACCAAGCCCATCGCTACACCCATCGCCAGGGCAATCAGGCCAATATATACGCTGCTCCGCGCCATCCGATCCAGCACATCGAGCGCGGGAAATCGCCAGGAAGGCGTGGTCATCCGCCTCGATCGCAACATTCGGTCCTGGATGAGATAAATCACGCTGAGCACGAACGATAGCGCGAATGCCGCATAGGACCATGTGTTCAGCGTCACATGAAACGCAAACAGGGCTCCGCGGGGCAGTCCGGGATTTGGAATTATCTTCGTTGAAAATACCCGCAGCGCCGCCATCCAGACAACGAGCCCTAGAGTTACGAACGCTCCCACCGATTTCTCGCGGTGAAACACCTCTAGTCCCAAATAGGTCACGCCCAAAAGCCACGCGAACAGCGACATCGAGCCGTACAAATCGTCATATGGAATGGAATGCGTCGCGCGGGCGCGATACATTAACTCCATATACTGCACGATGATTCCCAGGCACAACAGCACTGATGCAAGTCTGCCGAGCGCGACGTTTGGAGCATAAAGATTCCTGGCGTAGCACACGAAGCTCATCGCGTACAACCCCAGCGTGACAAAGGCCAGAGTTTGTATCATCAGGGCTGACCCCACTTCGGCATTCGGCCATTATATCTCCGTTTAACCTCCGGCGAGGCTGCCCCCCTCAACGTCCCTCATCCTCCTCTTTCATGCGTCCAAACGAACGCTCTGCTATGATTAGGTTTGGTTTTGTGTCCACTATGGCCCTGACGCGGGAATCGCAAAAAGACCGGTTTTTGAAAGCCTGCCGCTCCGAGCCCGTCGACCGGGTCCCTGTATGGATGATGCGCCAGGCGGGACGCTATCTGCCTGAATATCAGGCGGTTCGCGCCGATCACAGTTTCCTGGAAATTTGCAAGACCCCCGAGCTCGCCGCGAAAGTTTCGATCCAGCCCTATCGCATCGTCGGCGTGGATGCGATTATCGTTTTCTCCGACATTCTCATCGTCGCCGAAGCCATGGGGATGCCCCTCGATGTCCACGATTCAGGGCCTATTCTTTCCAATCCGATTCGCGATTTGGCCGGTGTCCAACGACTCCGGGATTTCGATCCCGAAATCGAGACGCGCTTTGTCGGCGACGCAATCCGCGCCATTTCCAAGGAAGTCGGGCCGGATGTGCCCGTCATCGGCTTTGCCGCGGCTCCCTGGACGCTGGCCTGCTACATGATCGAGGGCAAGACGCGCGGCGACGTCTCGCATGCCAAGGCAGCGCTGTACGGCGATCCTTCCTTGATTCACGAATTGCTCGGCAAAATAGCCCGCGCCACTGTCGGATATCTCCAGGCGCAAATCGATGCCGGGGCCGCTGTCGTGCAACTCTTCGACACTTGGGCGAGCGAATTGTCCGCGGACGAATACGCCGCGTTCGAACTCCCCGCCACGCAAATGGTCCTCGAGTCCCTCCGCAATCCCGAAGTCCCGCGAATCCTCTTCGCGAAGGGTTCGGAGCGACATTTAGAATCGATGGCGGAATCCGGAGCGGATGTTCTAAGCCTCGACTGGAACACGGATCTGGCGGATGCCCGGCAAATGTTGGGCCGCCGCGTGGCGCTGCAAGGCAACGTCGATCCTTCGATTCTCTTGCGTCCGGAAGCTGAAGTCTGCCAGGCTGCTCAGATTGCGGTCGAGAAAACCGGCGGCTTGGGACATATACTCAATCTAGGGCATGGCATTTTGCCCAACACTCCCGTCGCCAACGCTCGCGCTTTTGTGCAGGCGGGGCAGCAAGCAGCCGTGACGTCAACCGTGCCTTCCGGCGGGGCGACTTGACATGGCAGAGCCAAAGCAAATCACTTCGGAAAAACTCGAGCTCGCCCAAGTAGGCGACGACGTCCTCGAACGATACAATCGTCCCGGGCCCCGCTATACGAGTTATCCAACCGCGCCCGTATGGAAAGACGATTTCGGCCCGGACGATTTGGAGAATTG
>DATJOL010000148.1:0-3297 GCA_035507075.1 Candidatus Aquilonibacter sp.
ATGAGGCTCTACGTAAAGCGCAGAGTGTTCACGCCCGCTTGAAATTCAGTTTGGGAGTTGAATCTTCGAAAGACCGTTAGGCGGTCAGCCGAGGATCTTATCTCTCCCCTACTGGGCAGGAATTAGCACCTTGGCAATTGCGCCAGGTTGCTGTGGCTTCGCAGGGCCTGTCCCCTCGGCCACTCTGGATAAGCGCTGCTGGTGAGGCAGCACAAAAATGATAGCAAAACGGCAGACCCAGTCAAGCGCGAACTTCGTCGTAGCAATTGGCCGGCGAGGTGACGGACTGTCGAAGTATTTAACTCGCGCCGTGCAAGACAAAATGAGTGGACACCCTCGCTGTACCTCCTGCAAATTAGTCAGAACGACCGTATTGCAGGTGGAAGCTTGGGGGACCTGATGAAGAGATTTGTTCTTGGGATCGCCGGGGCGGTTTGCCTTTGGGCGGCGACGGCCGCAGCGCAGACGAATGTGGGAAATACGCAGTTGCTCGCGACCCCCTCGGCGCAACTCGGTGAAGCGCCCGCGAGCAGCCAGGGATACGCTCCCAATGTGACCTTGCTTTCCGGGAACGAGCCATCCGACCGTCCTGCCGACACGCTGGGCCTTTCGATGCCTGCTCCGGCGCCTGCCCCGGCTGCGGCACCCTCGGCTTCGCAAAGCGTCTTTCAGACCTTCCCGATGGAAGTCTACTTCGGTTACATGTTCTACCGGTTTTACGAGCTGCCCGCGGCGACACCGAACCTGAACGGATTCAATTTTTCCGTGCAGTATTACCTGAATGACTGGTTCGGATTGGACGGAGAGTTCGCAGCCGGGTTCAACTCCGGATCGACGGGCACGGGTCACGCGTGCTTCGGAGGAGGAGGGCCGAGGGTACGGTGGTCGGCCGGAAACGGCATTGAAGTCTGGGGACACGGAATGGTTGGCGGTTCATGCATCAACACCGAAACGCAATATGGCGACGGAGAGGCGCTGGCGTACCAGGTGGGCGGCGGCATCGATATCAACGCGCACCACCACCGGTTCGCGTATCGCGTGGCCGCCGACATGGTCGGAACCACATTCTTCAACACACATCAATACAGTCCGAAAATATCCGCAGGAATCGTTTTCAAGTTCTAGCGAATCCCGCGAGGGGTTCGCTCAGCGGATCGATTGCTAACCTGAGAAGGGTCCTACCCATTTGGGAATGCGCGCTCGCTGCTACAGGTGGAAAATCGCCTTCAACGCCAGCATTGCGGCTACGCCGAGGAAAACCAGCAGCGCGATGCCAGGAGCGGGTTCGCGGTTTACTTCAGGGATTAAGTCGGACGCTGCCACGTACAGGGTGACGCCAGCTGAAAATGGCAGCGCATCGGCGACAGCGGTGTGAATCAGAAACAACAGAGCCATTCCGGCAAGCGTTGCCAGACCGAGGAGCGCGGAAGAGTTGAAGGCCGCGCGGCGGCTCTGGCCGCTCGCCAGCATCAATGAAGCCACGGTGAAGCCCTCCGGAATTTTGTGCAAGAACACAGCAATGAAAATGATTCCGCCGAGCGACGCAGACACCACCATACCGGCGGCAATTGCTACACCATCAAAAAACGTGTGAATCACCAATCCGAGCAGGGCCGCATAGGAAGCATGCGCGTGTGAGACCTCCTCGTGATGAGTCTCTTCGCCAAAGTGAAAGTGCGGCGCGACCGTGTGCTCGAAAAAATGAATGAGCAGATAACCTGAGAGGACGAAAGCGAACACCGCATAGGAGCTGTGAAAGAAGAGCGAGGAATTGTCCGCGCGGAGGCGCACGGATTCCGGAATCATTTCGAGCAGACTCGTAGCCAGCATGAAGCCCGCGCCGAGCGCGATGAAGTATTTCAGGTAGTGCCGGGACCACTGGCGATGGGCGACGAGCGAACCACCCAGCAGGTTCGCGCCCGCGGCCGAAAGGCCCAGGGCTGCGCCGACCATCATGCGAACCTCAAGGGGAGAGGCCATCGGCTTCAGCCACCGTGCCGGAACAGGATGACGTCGCCATCCTGAACGATATAGTCCTTGCCTTCGAGGCGGACCTGAGCGCGCTCGCGCGCCACAGCAAAGCTGCCCGCATTCAGAAGATTCTCCCAGTTGACGACTTCCGCCTTGATGAAATTTTTTTCGATGTCACTGTGGATCGCGCCGGCGGCTTGCTGCGCGGTCATGCCGCGCTCGATGGTCCACGCGCGGCATTCGGGCTCGCCGCAAGTGAGAAACGAAATCAATCCGAGCAATTGATAGGTCGCCTGCAGCAGGCGATCGCGGCCGGATTCGACGAGACCGTATGCCTTCATCATTTCCGCGGCTTCGGCGTCGTCGAGCTCGACGAGTTCCGCTTCGATTTTTCCACAGAACGGGACGACGGCCGTGCGCGGCTTCGCGGCGAGTCTTTCCAGTTTATATTTTTCGACCACGCGGGCGGTTTCTCCCGCCTGATCGTCGCCGAGATTCAGTACGTAGAGCATCGGTTTTTGCGACAGAAATGTGAAGCCCGTGATCAGCTTCTTCTCTTCGGGCTTGAGCTCCAATTCGCGCAAAGGCTGCTCAGATTCGAGCGCCTGGCGGCAGCGAAACAGCAATTGCAGCTCGGCCTCGGCGTGCGGGTCTTTCTTTTTCTTCAGGTCTTTTTCGACGCGTTCGATGCGACGAGAGGCCTGCTCAAGATCGTTGAGCATCAATTCCAACTCGACGCTTTCGATGTCGCGCGGCGCGTCGAGCGAGCCGGCTTCGTTGGGGACGGAAGGATCGTCGAACAGGCGCACGACATTGGCGAGGGCGTCGGCTTCGCGCAACGGAACCAGAGAGGCGGAATTTTTCTCACGATCTTTTTGCAAGCCGCCGATATCAACGTATTCGATCGTGGCATATGTAATTTTCTTCGGTTTGAAGACCTCAGCGAGTTTGGCGACACGAGCATCGGGCACACGGGCGATGCCGACGTGCGCCTGATTCGGCGCGCTGCGCCCCTCGATGCGCGCGCGTGTGAGGATGCGGAACAAGCTGGTCTTTCCTACGAGCGGCAGTCCGATAATTCCAGTTTGCATAAGCGTTTGATACTAGCACAGGCGCAAGAATCGGATAGCGCGTTCGCGGTGGCACAATCAGAATTGCGCGCGGCGGCGGCGTTCGATATGCTGCACGAACCACCGTGACCGAATCCAACGAAGTTCCATTCGACCATCGGAAAGCCGCCGCGGAACTGGCGGCGGGCGACGCACGGCTCGCGAAATTAATTGCCGAGACCGAACCATTCCGGCTCGATCAGACGCCCATCGATTC
>DATJOL010000149.1:0-2546 GCA_035507075.1 Candidatus Aquilonibacter sp.
ATGGGCTATTGCATTCAGTGCCACAAGCAGCGCCAGGCGTCGATCGATTGCGTCACGTGTCATTACTAGCTTGTTCGTGGGGGAGGCGCGGGGCTTTCGGCCTCGCCGTAGGTCGTAACGAAAGGGTGGGGCTCTAGCCCCAGACAACAGGCTTCATGGAACGTCGCGACTTCTTGAAAATTTCGGCGATCGGCAGCGCCACGGCAGCCCTGGAAGGCTGCGGCAATCCCGATCACCAGCTCATCCGGTTCATTCCGGAAGAGGAGCTGATCCCCGGCGTCGCCACGTGGAAGCCGAGCATCTGCACGCAATGCCCCGCCGGTTGCGGCCTCATCGTTCGCGTGATGCAGGGCGAGGCCGAAGTCATTCGCCACGGCCAGCACGGCCTCATCAAAATGGGGCTCGCGAAAAAGCTCGAAGGCAATCCGAATCATCCGATCAATCAGGGCAAGCTCTGCCCGCGCGGCCAGACCGGCTTGCAGGTCACGTATCATCCCGATCGCGTGCGCAATCCGCTCCAGCGCTCGGGCCCTCGCGGCTCCGGCCAATTCAAGGAAATTACGTGGGACGACGCCATCAAGCAACTCGTCTCGCAACTTTCTTCGCTCGGCTCAGACAAACAGCGAGGCGGACTCACATTCCTGACGTCGCCCTTGAGGGGACAAAGAGCAAAGATCGTCGCCAGCTTTGCCTCAGCCTTCAAGAACTCTAATCAGTTCGTCTTTGCGTTTTTCGATGAAGCAGCGGCTTGCGGTGCCAATGCGACAAGCTTCAACCAGCCGTCGATTCCTACAGTCGATTTGGCGCAAACGAACTACATCATTTCGTTTGGCGCGGATTTTCTCGGTACCTGGAATTCGCCGGTCGCGCAATCGATCGGGTACGGCACGATGCGCAAAGGCCGCCCTGGCCAGCGCGGCAAGTTCGTTCACGTAGAGCCGCGTCTTTCGCAGACCGCTGCCAACGCGGACGAATGGATCCCGTGCAAACCGGGCGCGGAAGGCTTGTTCGCGCTAAGTCTCGCGAACGTCATCTTGCGTGAAAGATTACGACCGCCAGTCGCGGTCACGACGATCGACGGCTGGTCACAAGGGTTGCCGGACTACCCGCCCGAGAAAACTGCAGACGAAACGGGCGTACCGGCCAGCACTCTGACGCGCATCGCGCATGAACTGGCAGCGAATGCGCCCGCTGTTGTCGTGATCGGCGGCACCGCTGCCGCACACACGAATGGCGTTTTCAATGGGCTCGCCGTCAACGCGTTGAATGTCCTCCTCGGCAGCGTCAACAAAACTGGGGGCCTTCAATTTCCAGAGCCTTGGAAAGCACCTCAGGCCCCTGTGCTTCCGCCGTCGGTGCCGATTCCTACCGGCGTCGAGGTGAAAGTGACAACTGCCGCCGAACAGATGTGGCCATCACTCGGAATACAGGCGCTGAACGCCGAATCAACCGTGGTGCTGCTCCTGTATGGCACCAATCCGGTATACGCGGCACGTCCCGATTTGCGCCTCCGCGAGGAGTTCGAGAGGATTCCGTTTATCGCTAGCTTTGACAGTTTCATCAACGAAACGAGCACCTACGCAGATCTCATTCTGCCGGATCACTCGCCGCTCGAATCCTGGCTCGACGATTTGCCGATTAGTGGCGGACGCAAGATCGCCAGTCTTGCCGCGCCGACGATGAGCCCATTGCACAATACCCGCTCGATGCCGGATGTGCTGCTCGATGTGGCGCAGCAGCTCGGCGGCGATCTCGCGAAAGCCCTGCCGTGGAAAACATACGACGAGGCGCTCAAAGCGTCCTTCACCGAAATCTATAAAACGCAGGCGGGCAAAGAAGCGAAAGACGCCGACGAATTTTGGCAGAAGGTACAGGATCAGGGCGGCTGGTGGAGCGCCGATGTGAAGTTGGCGACGCTATCCAGTCCGAAATTTCCAGGAGCACCACGGAAAAAATCCGCGCCGCAATTCGACGGCGATCCCAGCCAATTCCCATTCCACCTTCTGCCGTACGCTTCGCAGATGTGGTACGACGGCTCGCTCGCGAATCTTCCGTGGATGCAGGAAGCGCCCGACCCGATTTCGAGCGCGATGTGGGGCTCTTGGGTCGAGATCAATACGCAGACCGCGGCCAAGCTCGGCATCGCACAAGGCGACCAAATAGAAGTGGCATCGCAGCACGGCACGCTGCAAGCGCCCGCATTCGTCACGCCGGGCATCGCGCCGGATTGCGTCGCGATGCCGGTCGGCCAAGGGCATACGAATTTCACGCGCTACGCATCGAATCGCGGCGCCAATCCGATTTCGATTCTCGCGCCGCTCACCGACTCGGAAACCGGCTCGCTCGCCTGGGCCGCGACTCGCGTCAAGATTTCGCGCATTGGCCCGGGCAAAATCGTTCTCTTTGGCGGCGGCCTTACCGAGACGCCGCCAGAACTGAAGCACCGGTAGAAAGGCACAAGCTGATGTCTCGTCAATGGGGCATGGTGATCGATCTCGACCGCTGCACGGGCTGCGAAGCCTGCGTCGTCGCGTGCCACGCGGAAA
>DATJOL010000150.1:0-28868 GCA_035507075.1 Candidatus Aquilonibacter sp.
GCGAAAATGTATAGGAACGGCAGCACTACATACATTTGAATTTCCAGCGGCAAGCTCCACAGCGGACTGATCACTGATATGCGTCCTGCCACGTTCTGCACCAATAGAAGGCTCGCGGCAATCTGAGAAACGCTTCGAGCCGCCGGCGCCGCGCCCGGCGTTTGTGGCATCGCAAACGCGCACGCAAGCAGCACGAAAACGATGCTCAACGGGTATATCCGGAACGCCCGCCGAATGTAGAAATCTCGAAAGAGCTTGCCGTCATTTCGCAGTTCCGAACGTTCCAAAGAGAACATCAGCACCAGGCTCGTGTGCACGAAAAACATCAGCACACCCAAGCGCCCCATGTCGTAAACCGCCGGATATCGGTCCGCCAGCCCAGCCGCCATGAACGAGTGGTCGACCAGCACCAGCAACACGGCTACCGCGCGCAAAAAATCGAGGTTGCGAGATTCCGTCATCAGTGGCTTTCTGCGCCTAACAGATGCGCCACTCTTCATCGGCTCGGCCCTGAGAGTGCCGTTCCGACGCGCCTCCTCAGGCGTCCTTTCGCCTCGGAGGCAAAGCGTTCAACACTTCATTCCCAAGTGCTAAGAATTTCGGCTTGCAGTTTGCTCTCTTGCGTAATTTTCAAGCTCGGGGTCAGCTTTGACTTGACGCCCATCGGGTCCATCGACGATTCACAACGAGAGCGAGTGCTCGCGGCAATCTTCGCTGCTGCTCACACGAAAGGAACGAACTCCTGTTTCCTCTGCTGGTAGCGCCGCACCGCTCGGAGCGCCAATTGCGGGCTGATCCAGGCCAGCAGCCATTTCATCACCAGGTTGAACCTCGAGTCTGCCCGCACAGCTCTCCAAGCCGATTCCCGCGCCTTCGCATACTCTCCGTTTTCCAGGTACCAATTGGCCCACCCGCTGTGGATCGTGCCCAGGCCCTCTCGGATCAGCTTGTGAATTTTCGGCGGCACGGCGTCGCCCGCCCGCGCGTGCGTCTCGAACTTGAGCTGCGCGTCTCGAAGCCTCACTTCCAGTTTGTTCCACTCTGAGCTCACGCCCACGTGGCGAACTTCCGCGGGCGATCGGTCCACTGCAACCAGCGGCAGGTTGACGTAACAGTAGTTCGTGAGCGTGGCCAGCCGAAAAAAGAATTCGCTGTCCTCGCCGAAGCGCAGGTTGGTATCGAACCCCCCCGACCTTCCTACTACGTCGGCGCGAACCAGCAAAGTGCACGTGCACACCACCATGCCCGCCCCGCCGGGTTTCACCAGTAATCGCAGCACGTCCGGGTTCACACCCAACGTTCCCTCGTGACGGTAGCTCTCTTCCGCCAGTTGGAACATCGTCCGCGTTTCTGGATAGTTGAAGAATCGTGTATCTGTGTAACAGACGCCGCACTCCGGAGCGAATTGCTCCACTGCCTTCAACTGCCATTCGAGCTTTTCTTTCTCCCAGAAATCGTCCGAGTCGAGGAAAGCGATCCACTCGCCTCGCGCCTCCGCTAACCCCTTGTTTCTCGCTGCACTGGCGCCCTGATTCTCCTGCGCGAAATAGCGGATCCGATTCCCGTATGCTTCCTGCAGGATTTCGCCTGTGCCGTCCGACGATCCGTCATCCACTACGATCACTTCCAGATCGGAGAATGTCTGGCCCAGGGCGCTGTCAATCGCGTTTCGGACTTTTGTTGCCCGGTTATAAGTGGGGATAATTACGGATACTTTCGGATTCATGAAAATCGGTTCCTGGGGCCGGTGACTTGGTTAGTTCCGAACGATGGAACAGTTCTTGCTGCGGCGAGCGTTCGCGTGGGCTCTCTCTGGCCCATCGGCGCCACGGCCGGGACAACCGCCGGCTTCGCCTCGAACGTCGCCACCGCAATGAAGCCGAACAACGCGAACACTTCCAATCGCGCCTGATAAAGGAACGCGATTCCGAGGCTCGCTACCACCACGGCGAGAAGGGCCGAACCCAGGCACCAGAGGTACCATTCCTGCCTCCGGTCCCCTTGCACAAGCTTCCTCGCCGTCCCGATCGCCGCGAAGCTCCGCTTGAATGCCGCGATCAAGCAGACCAGGCTTATCAGGCCGCCCGTCAAGGCCGTGGCCACAAACAGATCGCTGGTATCCCACATATCCCAGTCCCAGTTGGCGTAATTCTTGCATCCGAGCAGCCACCAATCTCTGAAGTGTAAGATGCTCTGATTTATGAGCGTGTAGCGATGATAACTGGACGAATCTCCGGTTAAATTCACGTCGGATATCAGATGCCACACGGGTGATTTCATGTAGAGGTGCAGCGCCACGAGCGTGAGCACGAATCCCCAGCGGATCACGCGCATCTGCTTCCGCAGCGGCCAAAAGCTAAGGCCCAGCAGGCCCCCGCCAACGGCCATCCACGGTGTGCTTGCGTGAGCGGTAATCAGCATCGCCAGAGCTCCCGCGATTCCCGCGAACGCGATCATCCGCGATTTTTCCTCTTTCCACAGCCATATAAACAGGGGCAGCAAAACCCCGGCGAAAGGACCTTCGCCCAGAGGTCCCATAATTCCCGAGGAACGCAACTCTCCAGCCCTAATGATCGACCCTTCTATCGGCACGCCGCCGAGCAAATTGAACACATTGAGGCCTGTGAGCTGCTCGTAGAGCATCGTGAGCCCGTGGACCACGCATATCGCCGCCAAAACTTTTATGGTTCGGCGGAGCGCCTCTCCATCCGGTACGAAGAATCTCACCACCAGGTACCCGCCCAGCGCGTCCAGAAAGTCTCCCAGCTGTGCAATCAGCATCTGCGGATTCATCCATTGCAGAGTGTTGACTATGAACAAGAACGCCAGCCACAGCACAACCGCCTGATCGATCCGGCTGAATCCTGTGGCAAACCAACGTTCCGATGACGACGCTTTGGACTTTATGGCCCTGGCCAGCCCTGCCAAAATCAGGATGCGCATCATCGTGAAGTGCACGCCCCCGATCACGGCAACTTGCCCCCACGGAATCGTTAAGACGGCGAAAAGGAACGGCACGATCGCTTTTTCGCGCGGCAGCTTCAGGATCAGCACGATCGCAATCAGCACCCCGACCGCCACCAGCGGATGCAGCATCGTTGCCGCCGCGCCACCTCCAAATCGAATGTGTTCAGGTTCCATTAGCGAACTCTCAGTAGGGAGCTAGGCCCGGTTTTGCCAGAATGCCACAGCTGTAGTGGTGAGTAGCTCTTCTCTTGAATACCCCTCGACTCGCCCTGCGGCGATGAGCTGGTCTACCAACAGCTGAAGGACAGGGTGATCGGTCACAACCAACTCGAACTTTGAGCCGGGCCATGCCCGCGAGAACAGTTCGCGCCATTCAGAGAGCCGCAACTTATTCAAGCGTGCCCCGTCGACGACCTCCGATGGTCCGTGCTGCAAATGACCCCAATAGAGTCTCTGATCTCCGCCAAACATCACGCGCGGGTCGAGGGAACCGTTCCAACTGCTGTACGGATGCAGTTCCACCCATGCCACACCACCCGCCCGAAGAACTCTTCGCATCTCCTGAAGAGCGGCCCTAGGGTCGTCCAAATGATGCAGAACGGCGCGGCAGTAGACCATGTCGAACGAGTTTTCGGGGAACGGCATCCGGCAAGCGTCTCCACGCCGTAGATCGACGGCAGGCAGCGCATCGACGCCGAGCCGCTGACGAAGCGCGAGAACATACATACGATCAATCCCGGCCGCCCTTCGTACAACAGTCTTGACAGCTCTTCTCAATCCATTATGACGCAACGTATCGACGAGGCCACGAGCCGAAAAACGATCCAGAATTACCTCCGCGTCAAGGCCAGTCACCTTGCCTTCGAGCGCGAAGTAGCGCGACTGGATCAGAAACTGCCCCGGACCGACGTCTAAAATGTCCTTGCCACGAGCTTCAAATCCGAACGCGTTCCTGAGAGCAGCACAGCACTCCTCTGCACGACCGACCAGTTCGTCTACCCTGGCCCGGTGGTTGGCGGAGTGGAAACTGAGCAGACCCCGAGCTTCACGGGAGCGTGGCCCTATACCCAGACGGCCCGAGGTATACGACTCGGTCATAGACCAATTTTAGTTAAAGGGGGCTTTACTCGAAAGCTGGATCCACTTCCACGTCTTCGACGATGCTACCGCGAGCGCCACTCTGACGTTGCGCCACCAGGTTAATCCAGTGTGGCTTGAACGCTGGTCGGAGGCAACGGTTGGCCCGCGCTCGAACTGGAGAACTGGTAAGCTCCCACGTCCCACGTCGTTCCGCGCGGCACAAGAGCATTGTCCGTAACAAGGTGAGCGCTGGAATTGTAGGTTATGGGGCCAGTAGCCGGGAGCCCTTCCACGCATGCTGTAGCTGCCGTGGCGTTATCCATCAGCGGGCAGAACAATAGAGAAAGGACCGCTCCTGCGCCCACCGTAGACGCCCCGCTGGACGTCGGTGCCCAATTGTTTCCCACCGTATATCCTTGCCCATTCGCGGTCGCCATCGACTGCCAGATCTCAGACTCGTCATCCGTATTCGTCACAGAAGAAAAATCGCTGATATTTGATCCTGAGTAGTTTATGAAGTGGTTATTCTCGAATGTCGCGGTGTTCGAGCCGCGTCCAGGGTTCCGCATCTGGCACGCATTGGTCGATGTGTTGTTGAAATAATAGAATGGGCCGGGACCACCAGAGTCGTTGCCTTCCACCAGGAAGCAGTTCCCTCCCAAGTTGTTCACGTCCGAGTTCGTTACGTTATTGAATATGAAGCCGGCTTTGCCGCTGGATGAATCACCCGGGTAGAGATCATACGTTTCGCCAATTGACCAGTTTTTCAGGAGTACGTTGTTGTAGGCGTAAGTATCAATCGTCCAGCCGGCAGGGGGCAATTCATCTATGTTGCCATGCGTTCCGCCGTCTGGTGATTCGTAGACGCCGTTTATCAGGTTATCGTGGAAAGAGAACACAGCGGTGTACTTGACGATGTTCGAGGTCACGTTGAAATAGTTGTGGTCGATCTCGCCGCCGCCAAGAATCAGCGGCCCGATGCAGTTGCCGTAAGACGGATTGTTACCGAAAGTTCCATCCGAGTTATCGAATACGTTGTGGTCGCGGCGCGAGTACTGAGAGCCGGAGCCGTTTCCCGCTCCATTCGTGGCCCAGTATTCGTCGCAGTCTCCGCCAGAGCAAGTGCTCGTCACGGCGGTCGTAGCTGTCACTCCGTGAAAGTAGCTGTTCTTCAATTCGCTCCCGTTTGAGATGGATACAAGGGAATACAACTGGTTGCCTGTAGAGGTGCTCCAGCACCACCCCACGAATTCAAGATTGTCCACTATGATGTAACTGCCACTGAAATTCACCGGATTCAGCGCCCAGAAGTTGTAGCTGCACGAAGACGGTACGGAGTTCGTAACAGCGTTGTCGAAGTTAAGAATCGGACGCGCCCAAGCTGAACCGCTGTACCAAGTCTGGTCTACTCCCACGTAAATGCAGCTTGTGGTCACGTAGGATGCGGGACTTACGTTGCAACCAGTCGACGACCCAGAACGCGTGAAGTTCCAGGCGTTCGACTGAAATCCGGCGAACGGTGAAAGTCCGCTGTTCCCGAAGTGCCATGTGTCCCCGCCGCGAAGGATGATTGAGTCCCCGGCATTAATGGTAGTCGACGCACACGTAGCGATGCAGGTGGACATCCCCGGGGCGTGCAGCCAGGGAGTTTGCTTGCTCGTGCCGTTGTTCGAGTCAGAGCCGTTCGCCGCGACGTAGTACGTGGTAGCGAACGCGCTTCCTGCCGTCGCCAAAGTAAGCAGCGCTGCGATCATCGAAAATCGAATAAGTCGTACCATCAACGGTTCCTCCGGGCATCTCTACCGTTGATTAGGTTAGCTTTCATCGCTCGCCGCTGCCACTGGCCTAAAGGACAGTTTGGGGACAGTGTCTCTCTTTCCCGGCGCCCCAACCGGCCCATATCTAATCGCAACTCTTTTTATTAGAAAATCGCGCAACTCTAGCAATATCAGCTACTTATCGGATTTCTAATCGCAACTTCTCAGCGCTTTTCAAGTTCAACCTGAAAATCGCCTACCGCAGCGCCGGTTCCGGGCTTTTCCGCGCCATTTCCGCCGCGATGGCTTCCACGATCCGCGCTCCCGCCTTGCCGTCCCACTTTTCCGGCACGCGACCGCTCGCCGCTCGCTGGCTCTGCTGCCGGACGACTTCCCGGATCTTCTCTTTCTTCGTCCCAGCCAAGGTGTTCGTGCCCCAGGTGATGGTCACCGGCCGTTCGGTATTCTCCCGCACTGTGATGCACGGAACCCCGAGGCAGGTGGTCTCTTCCTGGATGCCGCCCGAGTCCGTCACCACCGTCGCCGCATTCTGCATCAGGCAAACGAAATCGAGATAACCGAGCGGCTCGAGCAGCCGGATTCCATTGCCGCTCGTGTTGTCAGGCTCGAGTTGGAAATATTGCTGCAGCCCGAACTCCTCGATGCGCTTGCGCGTCCGCGGGTGCGCCGAGAAAACGATGGGGCACGAAGCCGCCAGTTCTTTGATCCCTTCCAGAATGTTCAGAAACGTCTCGCGATCGTCCACATTCGACGGGCGATGCAGCGTCAAAAGTGCAAAGCGCTTGATGCTGTTGCTGCCGTTTTTCGCGCCGCTTTCAGCCTTGAGTCCCAGCTTCGAAAGAATCTCCGATTGGTTCGCCTTGTCTTTGAAGAAGAGCAGCGAGTCGATCATCGTGTTGCCCACGAAGTGAATCTTCTCCGCCGGAATGCCTTCGTGCAGCAGGTTTTCGACGCCGCTCTCTTCCGTCACGAACAGCATATCGGACACATGGTCCGTCACGATGCGGTTCACTTCTTCCGGCATCCCGCGGTCGAACGACCGCAGCCCCGCCTCCACGTGCACCACGAGCGGCCGCGCGCCGTTCGTGTCGTACGACATTTTTGCGGCCACCAGCGCGCACGCCACCGTCGAATTCACGTCGCCCACCACCAGCACGACGTCCGGCTTTTCGCGCAGCACCACGCCTTCGAACTGCCGCATGATTTCCGCGGTCTGCACGGCGTGCGAGCCCGAGCCGACTCCGAGATAGACATCCGGCTTCGGCAATCCCAGGTCGGTGAAAAACGATGTGGACATCGCCTCGTCGTAATGCTGCCCCGTGTGCACGAGCACCACGTCAATTTCGCCGTTCGCTCCGCCGACCGCGCTTGGGCTTCGTCCGGTCACCGCTCCGCCGCCGCGCATGGAAGGCATCGCTTGGTTTGACCGGCATGCCGCAATAATCGGAGCCGCCTTCATGAAGTTCGGCCTCGCTCCGACGATGATCATCATTTTCATGTTGACGTTCACCCTTGGTGAAATTGCCCGATCGTTTCCCAAATAAGTGGCTCGACGCTGCTGGATCCGCGTCTAGCGTCCCTGAACTGCGGCTACGGCCGGTTTCTCCAGCTGAATCGAACTGAGCTCTGCATCCTTCGCCGCAAAGGCGTAGAGCAGCCAGCCGAGCTCGTAGGGCCGGCACTCGTGGAGGACTTTCAGGTTATGGCGCGACTCTCGGTGGTCGCGCTGTGTGAGCATTTCCATCATCGCGTTCCAATATTTGTGCGCTTCCGGCCGTTCGATGCAGCGCCAGACCACGTTCACATTGAAATCGCGCATTTCGTAAGCGAGTTCATTGTTGCTGATCCAGCTGATGCCCTTCTGGATCCAGGGGCTGAAGTCAGACTGAATCTCCTCGCCGAGCGCGAGCAGCGCCATCGGCGCCATTCCGTGCTGGTGGACGGAGAAGACCGGGAACCCGTTGATCACGCGGCCGCTCGCCGCGTTGTAATGCCACCACCACTGCCCGAGCGAGCCCTGCACTTCGCAGATGGCGAGCGCGCAGTCGAGCGCCCGCTCGGTGGCCTTCGCATCGCCGAAAGCCTGCGCGTAGCGCGTGAACGAGTAAATCGGATACACCTGATCCGCGAAGCTCCCGATTTCACCGCGAATGAAACCGACGAGGCTGGCGTTCTTCGCGTACGAACCAAAGAAACCTTCGTCACCCTGGTTGCGCAGCAGGCGGCTGTAGATTTCGGCGGCGAGTGCCTGAAAGCCGGCAGACATCTCCGGATTCGCCAGCGTGGCGTGCGAAAGTCCGCCCAGGAGCCAGGAGAGGTGCACCGTGCAGTTCTGCTTCGAGTTGCTGTAGCGCGCCATTGCATTCTTCACGTCGAGCTGCCGCGAGAGTTCCGGGAGCCGCGCGGGTTCGAGCAGCGCGCAGGTCCAGACCAGCAGGCCAAGATCGCCGACGTTCGTGATCCACGACGTATCGGCGAGCAAGTTTTCGAAGATCGGCTTGCTCGCGAACGGCGCCGTGCCGCCATTCTGTTCCACGCGATGGAAGCCCATCAGGGTCATCATCGTGTAGCGCGGCGAGAGTCCTTCCTGCGCGACGCCCGAGGGAAACTTCTTGAGCTTGTGGCAGAAGAGCTGCTTTTCCGCATTGAACATTTGCGGAAGGCCGTTGAGCGCCATTTCATTCAGCTGATGAATGATGCGGCGCCCTTCATCGGATTGACGAGCCGAGAGGCGCGCGTGGCCGTTGCCGGATTGACAGGTCGAGTTTGTGCTCATCGTGACTCCAAAATGGTTTGAATCGTTTCGAGAATGCTCTGCAGAGCGGGCCGGTTGCCGTTGTCGGAGCTGGCTGGGCGGGCCCAACGTTCGAGCTTGAGTTTCTTTTCGACGTCGTCGACGCTTTCGAGCAGCGTCATGCGCTTGGTTTCGTTGAGATACTGGTCCACGGCGCCGATCTTGCCCCGGAATACGCTGTAGACCGGCACGCCGAGCGCCGCCGCTTCGCGGTTCATCGTGCCGCCGCCGCTGATTACAAGATCGGAAAACCAGATCAGGTTCAGTCCGTCGACTGCGGATCCTGGAATGATCATCTGCCGCCGGGCGATCAAATCCGACCACCGTTCGCGCAACTGTTTTTCCTGGCGGGTGTTTCGCGGCAGAGTGACGGCGCGGGCATTCGGATCCCTCGCGATGCGGTTCACCGCGGCTTCAAACAGAATCTCCGCTTCGGGATTGTGATAGTGCGCTTCCGTGGCCGGCGGGCGCAGCGTGATCACGAGATTCTCAGGCGAAATTCCGAGCTGGCCGAAAATGGCCGGATCCGGCTGGAAGCGGGGAACGTAAACGTCTTCTTTCAAGCCGGGATACTTTCGCGTGCGCGACGCGTTCTTGCTCATCACCTGGTTCGGGATCACGTCGGGCATCAATGTCCAATCGGACTCAAGGAATCCCGTCTTCGTGCTGTGCTCGTAATCGTGCATCATCAGCGTGCGGATGCCCAGCGCCTTGCCGACGAGCACCTGCGCGCGCGAGCCGTGCGAGATGCCGAGGTCCGGGCGGTAATTAGCGGCAACGGGCATAAGCTGCACCGCGCGAACACAATTCGAAAGAACCTTCAGCGCCTTGTTTTTGCCATAGTGGCCGCCGATTACCTGGCAGGGCAGATGATAGAAATCCAGAAGCTGGCAGACCTGGTACATGTCGCGCGCCGTGAGCAGCAACTCGTAGTCGCGCTTGTGCAGTTCGTCGATGATCGGAAGGAAAAAGGGAACGTGCGGCGAGTTATCAATGTCGATCCAAATGCGCTTGGCGTGGCCGGTCCGCTTCGGGGCGGTTCCGCGGCCAGAAGCTGCAGGCGGCTGGTTTTTCACGGTGACGGCTTTCGCGACAGCCGTTGAATCGG
This sequence comes from Candidatus Aquilonibacter sp., assembly GCA_035507075.1. Classification (GTDB taxonomy): domain Bacteria; phylum Acidobacteriota; class Terriglobia; order Acidiferrales; family UBA7541; genus Palsa-295. The sequence continues at coordinate 9,728 of DATJOL010000150.1, forward strand.
TCGTTTCTTTCACTTCGAGGGAGGTCATATTTTCCATGGTTTATGTGCTCGACACAGTTACGGCGTTGCGAGCCCAGGCGCTCGTCGCATACCGACGCTGAGAGATTTAGAAAATTTGTGCTGCTAACTTCGGAAGGAACGACCTAAAGAACGATTACGGTAATATGCGTAAAAGAGCGTGCGTTTGCTCCGAAAGGCCTCAGTTGAAACTGTGCTGCTCGAGGAGTTTGGCAACCGGTCCGTTCGCCGGGCCGGTTGCCGTGAATTTCTTGCGGCTTAGTAAGCGCCGTCGCCGAGAACCACCGCGCGAGGCGTCTGCGCGAGAATCTGGACGTCGAGCCACAGCGACCAGGAGCGCGCGTATTGCAGGTCGAGCCGGACCATATCGTCAAAACGCACGCGGCTGCGTCCATTGACCTGCCAGAGGCCGGTGATGCCGGGCTTCACTTCAAGGACGCGGCGGCGATGCCAAATGTCGTATTCCTCGTACTCGTAAGCCAGTGGCGGACGCGGGCCGACGAGCGACATCTCACCCAGCAGAACGTTGATGAACTGCGGAAGCTCATCGAGGCTCGTGCGGCGGATGAACTTGCCGACGCGCGTGACGCGCGGATCGTCTTTCATCTTGTACACGGGCGCGGCGCCGGTCTCATCCTTGCCGCCGTCGTAGGATCCCTTGATCACGCCCTTGATGAACTGCTGGTGAATCTTCAAATCATTGTTCACGTACATCGAGCGGAATTTGAGGCACTGAAACGTCTCGCCGAAGCGGCCGAGCCGCTCTTGCTTGAAAAACACCGGGCCCTTCGAAGTGATCTTCACGATCGCGGCGATAGCCACGAACACGGGAGCGAAGAGAATTAGCGCCGCCATGCTGCCGAAGATATCCATCGCCCGCTTCAGGAACTGCGCGACCTTTTTCGAATCGTGCTTGTGAAGAATGTCCGGATAGAACGCCGGGTTCACGGAGACGCTGGTACCTTGTCCGTCGGTATCGTCGTCGAAGACATGAATCGAAACGTGCACGCGCTGGCAATCTTCCGGAGGAAGTTGCAGCTCGAGGGATTCGTGAACCTTGTCGAGCAGTTTGTTGATGGTGGCTGCGTCGTCAATCGATCCCAATTCGGTGAAGATGATTCCCAGAATGGCGTCCTGCTTATACCAGCCGGCCGGATCGGTGTCGCGACGAGCCGCATCGGCCGCGCGCACGACGCCCTTCAGAATTTCATCCTTGCGACGAACCTTCGTGGCGTCTTCCGCGTCCAGCAGAAGCAGCAAGAACTTCTTACGCGAACGCTCCGCCCGCTTCCGCTCGAGGCAAAGCATTCCCAGGAAAAGGCCTTCCGGCAAAATCCGCTGCATGGAATCGGAAGGATGAATGGCGGGTCTATGAATGATGCGTGCTTGTCCGCGGCTGCGACGACTCGCGGGCTTCGTTTCTAATATGGCTACATTTGATTTCGTCGTCATCGAGCGTTTAGGTCCAACCCGGGTGGGTCGGGTCTCCCTTTAAAGTTAGGATTTACTCAAAACCTGCGTCATCTGAATTGGTGTCACCAAGTAACGCTGGAGTCCGGGCGGGCATTTCAAAAGCCAATCATCCCGCAGAGCCCGATTTGAGAAATCCCAAGTGGCGATGGCGGTGACTTTTTACGTCGCCTGAAAGCAAGCTACCGCCATGGCAGCCCCAGTCTGGCTGGCTGCCGGAGTAGAGGGATGCAATCCACCTTCCAACGGGCTTTCGCCGAGTTTCGATCGCCACAAAGGCGAAGGTCCGTAAGCTACTCCATCCATTAGACATACGAGGGGTTTGCATGCGATAAAGATCTGGTGAATTGTATGCAAAAAAAGGAACCCTCCGGAGCAGAAAACATGTGCCCGAAAGGTGAAAACCACTTCCCGGCATGCCGCAAGTCTCTGCATCGCTCGGCCAAACGACGCTATCGCCCTTCGGTTGTTCAAAGCGTCTCGTTTTGAACGTTCGCCGATCTGAAACTGCTTGAGTTCCACCTGTGAAGACTGGTTTCGGCGAAATTTGGTGCGGACCCTAGGCAGTCGCAGGCGGCAAAGGGCGAAGTTAGCAAGCTGCTTCGAGCTCAGCCTGCGGCGAGCTGGCTCTTCGGCTCCTGCGGAGAAGCCAGCGGGCGCGGGCGCTGGCGAATTTCCGATCTCTGCAACAGCGATAAAACGGGCCACAGAATCGCGAGCATCAGAAGATAAAAAACGAATCCGCCATCGCGGTGAAGATTGCCGCGCAGGAAACCGGGATTCACGTGGAGGCTGAGCAGCGTGAGAGTCGCGATACGAACTCCATTTTTCACAATGGCGAGCGGAATCGTGAGCAAGACAAAAACCGATTTGCGCCAAGTGGTACGCAGAAAAAAATGAGCTGCCAGAAGGCACGTGATCAAGAGCCCCATGCTCGAGCGAATGCCGCTGCACTCTTCGGCGACCTGAATCACGATGCCGGGCACCGTGATGTAAAGCCCCTGGCGCAGCACCGGCGCACCCGCCGCCCTGATCGAGAGATAGGCGACCTCCGCCGAGCCGCGCTGCAAGAGAGCAATCACGCGGGAGAGAAGCGGTTCAGGCACGGGTACCGCAAAGAGCAAAAGCGCGAGCGGAAAGAAAGCGAGGCGCGCCGCCTTCGTTCCGTAGCAGGCCAGAAATGCACCCGCCCAGAACGCCACCAGCGCAGCAGCTTCCGCAGAAAGCGATTCCGCGCCGCGCGGACCCCAGCCGAACTGGTTCGTAAACCAAGAGACAATCAGTGCCGCCAGCATGACGGAGCCGCCGGCGACTCTTGACGGCCCGAGCTCACCGAAGATCTTCTTTCGTTCCGTGAACGCGACGAACAGGCTCAGGAACGGAACGATGATGATGTGCGAGTAGGACTCGTTCGAAATTGCGTACCGCACCAGATCCGCTACCGTGCCGCCCATGAGCGCGAGCGAACCGATGACCAGGGCAGCGAATATGGCGTGTGGTTTGGAAGCGAATTTCAAGATTTTCACAGAGAGCCGAGCGGGTTGGGTGCGCACCCGAGCCTCATCCGATGTGTCTGTAGAGCACTCTGCCGAGCAGCGAAAGCACCGGGGCCGGCGAATGTGCAAACGCTTGCTTCGCGATGCGCATTTTCCAACTGGTGCCTGCGGGATCGAACAGGTGAGTCGCGTTGTGCGAGGCCGTGAGGCGATAGTACGTGAGATTCGATTCGGTGGCGCCCCATCGCTGCTTAAAGGTGATCAGGCCCTCCTGGTCGGCGTCCGCGCGGCCGAAATCGAGGGTTTCGAGGCCCAGCTGCTTCGCGTCTTGAATCGTCTTCCAGTAGAGCAAATGCATGCCGCCAAGATTGTTGTAGGCGGCGTCGGCGGCCCCGTATTTATAAACCATCGTGTTCTTATGGCGGATCGTAAGCATGGCCGCCACCGGGCGCTTCTCCTGGCGCGCGATGCGAATCTTGAGCGAGCTGCCAAATCGATCGCAGAGATTGCGGAACCAGATCTTCGGCTGCGGTGGGACTTTGTGCCGCCGGCGCGTAAGAACCATCAGGCGATAGAACGCATCAAGGAGCGACGTTCCGGAGCTCTCTTCGTAGATCAGGCGCTCCCGTTCGGCGCGCTGAATCTTGCGCTGGATCGAATTCTTGTGGAAGTTTGAGTAGAGCGCTTTGAGATCCGGGCGCAGATCGAGTTCATGAAAGGCGTAGCGCGCCGAAGGCTGGCAATGCGGGCCGCGGCAGCGGACGGAATCAACCGGCCGCAGTTCGATATAGCGCCAGTCCGCCTTCTTCGCCTCTTCGCCGAGCGCGGCGAGGAAGAAATCCATGTCTCCGGCGCCGTGAAGCAACGGCGCGCAATGGTCGGAGAAGGGAAGTGAGACCAGGCGCTTTCCGGTGAGCCAGCTGTCCACACGGCAAAAGACGACGGCACTGCGCAGCGGCTCGCCGGGCGCCGATGTCGAAAACGCCTGGCAGCCATAGCCGTAAGTGCGGCGCAGCGAATCAAGCCAGGGAGAAGAGTGAAACAGGGAAGCCCGCGGATGCGATTCGAGAAAGCGATCCCAGCGCGCGTCCTTGAGCGGTTCTAAGCGGTGCAGCACGGGCGCAGCATATCCTTCTTCCAGACTCGTGGCGCAATCTCCTGCGTCGCTGGCCGCTGAGGCCACCGCGAAAGTCCGCCGACGAGGGGCCGGGAAAAGGGCTGGGAGCGACTGATCCGTTGTATGCAAGGTGCGAGTCAAAATCCGAAGCCGCTCAGCGCGAGATACGAAAGCGGCGAAAATTGAAAATGCCTGAAATCAGGCCGTGCCATTAGTAAACGCCGATTTGCAGCGGACGCGGTTGCGCGTAGCTCTTTTCGGGCCGAGCCGCGCTCGCCGATCGCAGTGCCTGCACGAAGGCGGAGTCCATCTCGACAGCGACCGAGCGCTGCAACAGCGTGATCGAAAGGACGAGGCGATGGTTGCCTTTGAATTCGACGACCCGTCCTTCCAGTCCACGAAGCGGACCCGATTCGATGCGAACCTGCTCGCCTACTTGAATATAAGGCCAGGGCTGATTCGGTATTCCTGAAGAAACCAATCGTTGCAGGGAACTGATCTCAACTTCATCTACCGGAACCGGCTTGCGATTGAAGCCGACGATTTGGATCACGCCCGGCGTTTTCAAAATCGGCAGCCGGTCCTGCGGATCCATGCGACAGAAAAGATAGCCGGGAAATAGCGGCAGCTCGGACTCCTTGACGCGATCCGACCACCGCTTGCGGCACTTGTAAAGGGGCAGGAAAAGCTCGAAGCCGCTGCCTTCGAGATGCGATGCGACCCACCGCTCATGGCGCGTGCGAACCTGCAACGCAAACCACGGATACGCAATATTGCTTTCGCCCGATTCTTCGCCTGCTTCCAAATTCCCGCTCAGTGTGGTGTCCATGTCCGCCATAGCCTGGATTCCGGTAAGCTACCGCCATTGAGGTCACACGACGACCCCTGACACAAACTGCAATCTGCAAGGCTGGGGCCACCTGGTCTGATGATGCAGTCTTTGCGTATCTTATTGAAAGCATTAGTCTTAATGGAATACTCCGCAATTCCGTAAAGTCGAAGTCCCGGCGAACGGGGCAAATTTGAGAATCGAGCTACCCAAGAGCGGTAAGAGTTTTCCATCGTCTATCTGCCTGAAAATAAGTGATTTAAACCTGCGATAATGGACTGATTCGATTTATTTGGCGTCTAAACTCGATGATTTCGGAGAGTGACGCAATGTGCCGATAAGGCACGGATTGTCACCGGAACTCGACAAAATGCGGGCTCGTAATGCAAGCCAGCGCCGGATCAATTCGAGCTTGGCTGACGCTCAGGAGATCCTTGGCCTTGCGACATGTAGTTTTGTCCGTATCCCTGGTAGTAGTAGGAGCCATAGAGGTGACTTTCTTCGACCGAGTTCAGGATTACGCCCGCGATATTTTTGCCCTGGAGTTCCTGGCAGGCGCGCTGAGCGGTCTCCATCGGTGTCGAAGCGGCGCGAACGACGAGCAGAACGCAATCGCTGTAATCGGCGAGCAACACGGAATCGGAGACCGGCAAGCACGGCGGTGAATCGAGGATAACCCAGTCGAAAACGGGCGCGACGCGATCGAGCAATTTCTTCAGCCGGTTGTTGTGCAGGAGCTCGCTCGGATCCGAGGCTTCATTGCCGCCCGGGATGAAACAGAGATTGGCGTCGGGACCCTGCTGGATCACGGCCATCTCGTCAGCCTCGCCGCGGAGGTAGTCCGTGAGGCCGGGAGCCGGCGGGGCGCCGAGTGGCACGTGCAGGCGCGAGCAGCGGAGGTCGGCGTCGATGATGAGCGCGCGGCGGTCCGGCTGGCGGACGATCGCTTGCGCGAGATTATTGGCCACGAATGTCTTTCCCTCGCCCGGAATCGAGCTGGTGACGAGGATGATCCGCAGCGCCTGCGTATTGCGCAGCTGGTAGAGGCGCGAGCGCAGAGTGCGGAATTGTTCGGCGCCTCGCGGGCTGAGGCCGGAATTGAAGAAGACGTTAACGTTCGGATCCGGATGCCAGGTCGGATGAGTGCAGCGGCGGATGAGCTCGTCATAGCGCAGGTGCACGTCTGTGGATTCGAGAATTCCTGTAGGAAGCTCCGGAACCTGGACGCGCGGCGGCAGTGGGGCAGGCGCAGCCACGGGAGCAAGAACGGGCGTCGCAACCGGCGCGCTTGCCGCGGGGGCCGGCGCTGTGGATTGAACCGGCGGCAAAGGCTCGATCACCAGTTGCGTGGCGGCGCGCTCCTGTTCGGCTTTCTTCAGAGCTTCGTGAATGCGACTCATGGTTTCCTTTCGCGCGAGGGCGCGGGCATCAAATTGGCTTGCTTCAGGCGGCTAACGAGCTCATCGAGGTTTTGCAGCAGCGCCCTTGCGTCCATGGATTGCTGCGCCGTGGCCGTGAAGCCAGTCGGAGCAATCGGTTCGATTTCATCGAGCTGAAATTCGCGCGCCACCTCTTCCACCAGATGCGCCGGGACGGGACGCAGGTGGTCGACATACGCATTGATCAGCGAGTGCTCGCAGAGCAGGTTCACCACGCGGGGAATGCCGTGGGAATAGAGATGCACGGTCTGAATCGCTTCCTTTGAGAAGATCGGTTCGCCGTTTGCGCCGGCGATGCGCAGGCGCTCGGCGATGTAGCCAAACGTTTCTTCCAGCGTGAGCGGCGCCGTGGAACTGCGCAGCGTAATGCGCTGGCGCAACTGGCGCAGCTGCGGAAGCTTCAGTTTTTCTTCGAGTTCCGGCTGGCCCGTAAGGACGATCTGGAGCAGCTTTTCGGTGGACGTCTCCAGATTCGTCAGCAGGCGGATTTCCTCGAGCACTTGCAGCGAGAGATTCTGAGCCTCGTCCACGATCAGCACGGCCGTCTCGCCCGCGCGATAACGCTCGAGCAGCCAGTGATTGAGCCGCAGCAGCACCTGGCTCTTTTCCCGCGTTTCGCAGGGGATCTCGAAGTCCGCCATAATGAAATCGAACAGATGGTTCACATCGAGCTGCGAATTGAAAATGAACGCGGTGGAGACGCGCTGTCCGTGCAGCCAATCGAGGAGCTTGTTGAGCAGGGTCGTCTTGCCCGTGCCAACCTCGCCCGTCAGAAGGATGAAGCCCTTGCGGTTCTGAATGCCATACGTCAACGACGCCAGCGCTTCCTGCATCTGGCGAGTGAGGAAGAGGTACTTCGGATCGGGGTTGACGTTGAACGGGCCTTCGCGGAGGCCAAAGAATCGCTGGTACATTCGGTCCTTAGCTCCTCGAAGCCTGCGTGAGTTGTGAGGGCGGTGCCGGACCCAATCTCGGCCGTCCCTGGGTAGCCGCCAGCGGATCGATCGCTGGAATCATGGCAAGCATCGGCAAATGCAGCGCAAATTCCACGTCCCGCTCGGTGCGGAGCGAGGTGTCTTTCATTTCGAGCAACAGCGCGATGCCGAGCCCGAGCGCCAGCCCACCGCCGAACCCGCCCGCGACAAAGAACAGCCGATTGGGAAACGAAGGCTTGTCCGGCAGGTTAGCCGGATCCAGCACGCTGAATTGCTCGCCTTCTTGCGCCTGCGCCAGTCGCGCGGCCATGGATGCATCTTCGCGCTTCTTAAGAAGGTCGGAATAATAGTCCTGGGCCGTCTTGTAGCCGCGAGTCAACTCCGTATATTGCTGCTCTACCATCGGAGTGGATTGAATGCGCGCCTGATACGTCGCAATCTGATGCCTGATTTGCTCCTGGTCTTTCGTTTTCTCGGCGATGATGGAATCGAAGTTGTGAATCTGCGCGCGCAATTGCGTGATGGACACCGGCTCGATCGAGGTTTTCGTGCTCTTGGCTTCGGCACCCGATTTCGTGGACTGATTCTCGGCGATTCTTTGCTGCAAAGCGGCAATGTCGTTCTTCGCTTTGATTACGTCCGGATAATCGTCGGTGTACTTGGATTGCAGCGCCGCCAACTGCGACTGCAGGGCCGCGAGCTGCGTCTCGAGCGTTTCCGGATCGTGACCTCCTTGAGCAGCCTGCCAGGTAGAAACCTGCTGCGTGAGCATGGACTGGGCAAAGCTCTTATCCTGCTGGGCGCGCTCGAGCGCCTGCGTTGCGGCGTCGAGCTGTGTCGTAAGCGTCGTCAACAGGCTCATGTTGGTCTGTTCTTCATCGGGCAGTTCACCCATATGCGCGCTCTTGAAGGCCGCGAGCTTGCGGTCTTGCTCGTCAAGATTGGCCTTCGCATCGGCCAGGCGCTGCGTCAAGAACTCCGTCGCATCTTCGGCATTCTGCGTATGGATTCGCAGGCTCTCTGCGATGAACATAGACGTCACGGCCGTGCAGACCTGCTGCGCGGTTCGCCCGTCTCCCAGCGAGACGGCGACGAAGAAGCCGGGCAAATTGTGCGCCTGCGTCTCCGCCATCGGCTGAATGGGACTGACCTCGATATCCTTCTGCAGCTTTGCGACCAGATCTTCCATCGGCTTGCGGTCAATCTCCTTGGGGAACAGCCCAAACTGCCGGATGATCGGCTCGAGGCGCGACCGGCTCAGAATCTGCTGTTGCATACTGGAGAGGCGCTGGCCGAGATCGGTCGTATCCACGGGTTTCACAATGTCCGAGGAAACCGCCGGCGGCTGCACCAGCACGGTCGTCTGCGACTTGTATTTCGCCGGGAGCACCAGTGCGATTCCGAACGCGAGCGGACCGCCGATCGCGGTGAGCGCGGCGATCAGCACCCATCGGCGCCGGAACATCGCCATGTAATCCGCCGGTGTCAATTCTCGCTGGGTCATTCCATCACCTTCTCTATATTCTCTCTCGAAATTCGCGCCAATTCAGTAAGTAAGCGGCCTGCTGTGCCAGGAGACGCTCAGCGTAATCATGTTGCGCGTCAGCGTGCTTTCGCACGTGGCGCCGATGCAGAACGGGATGTTCGAATTCTGATACTGCATCTGGTACGACAGGCTCACGTTCAGATCGCGCCCGAACGGCCGGCTCAGGTTCGCGCCGCCAAACAAATAATTAAACGACTGATTCGCCGGCGTCGTCCCGCCATAATCAACTCCCGTATTGCGCGAGTAGCCGAGATTAACGCCGCCTCCGAGAAGCCTCGACAATTGACGCGAGATCGAGCCCGAAACTGAATCCGAAAGCGAGCCGGCGAAGACGCCCGAGCCGCCGCTAAGGCCGTGGCTGTACGAAAGGACGAATCCCGCTCTTTGCATCTGATACGTCATCGACGAATTCAGCGACCAGTAGATCTGGCGCTGCGAGCTCACGGTCGTCGTCCCGGTGCCGCCGCTTCCCGACCCGGTGCCGCCCGCGCCACTGCCGGCCGTGGTGATTGGGATTTGCAAGAATGCGACTTCGGGGCCCGCGGCCACCTGGAAGGCTAGCTTCCCCGTCACGCGGCGGCCGTAGGAAATCTGCGCCGTATTGTCGTTGATCGACTGATCGAAATTGCCATAACGATAGCCGCTGAAGCGGTAAAGGATCGCGAGCGTATCTTTCCGCGTCATCTGATAGTTGTAGCCGCCCTGAAAAATCATGTCGCCCATGTTGAGCAGGTCGTCGCCGTAGTAATGCAAGAGCGAGTAGCCCGCGACGAGCGTCACAGACGACCGCGCAGTGAGATACGTGTCGTCCTGCGCGATTGCAGTGTTCGTCAGACGCTCGCCCTCTGGAGTCACAATTGCCTGGCCCGGCAAAAGACCCTGCTGGAGACCGAGCGAGCCGCCGCCGGGAAGTTGCAATCCGGAGAGCGAGCCGTATCCCACCGTCACATCCGGGACGTAGTTCAGTTGGTCGATCAGCGTCAGCGTGGAGCGGCGCCAGCTGATTTTGTCGTTGAAGCCGAACTGCTGCAGGATCGAATTGCTCGATTCGCCGTCGTTCGAGATTTCGCCGCCGCCCATGTAAGTCACGGCGAGGTCAGAATTTCCCGAAGTGCGATGCAGGTCAAGGCCTGCCATCGCCGTGGTCCACGTCGTCCAGCCGTTGCTTCCTGAAGCATTCAACGGATTCGAATCGCCCGTAGTCGTGAGATCGAAATGCGGCTCCCAATAGCTGTGCGTGACGGGCAGCGTGCCGATGCCGATATCCTGCGCGCCGGCAAGCGGCCGCGTGTCCGGCTGCATTTCATCCGGATTCGCCGTCGTGTCGCCGTTGTCGCTGAGCCCGGCGAGCGGCGAGTGATACGCGGGAATGGGTGCGCTGCCCTGCGACTGGCTCTGCGAAGGCTGCTGCGTCTGGTTTTGAGTTTGATCCTGCTGCGCGCAAACGGAGGTCGCCGCGAAAGCCAGAGCCATCGTCAGGCTCGCCATCGTCCCCAAATTGCGTCTCGTTGCAGGCATGCAATCCTTATGGCACCACGATCGTGTCGCCGGCCCTCACTTCCACATTTTCTTCCGCCGCTTTTCCGCTGATCACGTCTTTATAGTTAAAGGGCAGCTTCACCTGTTTCCCGCTCTCCTGCCGGAGCACGTAGATCTTCTTGATATTCGCAAACTGCGTGAATCCGCCGGCACTCGAAAGCGCTTGCAGCACCCGCATTCCCGGGAGCAACGGATATGCGCCCGCCCGGTTCACCTCGCCGAGGATGTAAACGCGCTGGCTATTGATCTGCGTGACGATCACCGTGACCTGCGGATCTTTCACCAGCTTCTTCAAGTCGCTGGTGATCTGCGAGGCGAGTTGCGTCGGAGTCATTCCGGCTGCCTGAACGTCGTTGAGCAGCGGCAGTGAGATCTTGCCGTCGGGACGGACGGGCACCGTTCGCGAGAGATCCGGCTCCTTCCACACGCTCACGTCGAGCACGTCCTGCGGCCCAATCTGATAGTTCGGGTCATCGGTAGCCGGCTTCTTCGCCGGCTGGCTCGGCTGCTCGTCGTGAGCCGCGGGAATTACGGCCGGCTGTTGCATCTTTGCGGAATCGTCCTGCGCGTGCGCCGGGACGGCGAGTCCCAGCAGAAGAACTGCAACCGAAATGTATGCTCTTCGAGACATCTCTCCGCCTTCCTAACTGACGCCCGTCTCGGGAACTCCGATCTGCTTGAGCTTATAAAGCAGCGACTTGTAGCTGATTTGCAATTCCTGCGCGGCGCGCTTGCGGTTCCAGCGCGTTCGCGCCAGGGCTTTGAGGATCAGTTCGCGCTCCGCCTCTCGCGAAGCGGCGCGGGCCGCGGCTTTCAAAGAAGAATTGGCCGTCGGCGCGGGCCCGGATTCCGCTGGCGGTTCGTTCGCCGTTGTCGCAAATCCGGCGAGGGCGAACCCTTCGTCGCCGAGCGCCGCGATTTTCTTCACGGTATTTTCGAGCTCGCGGATATTGCCCGGCCAGGAATGCCCGCGGAACATTTCCATCGTCGCTGCGCTGAGCTTCCATGCCGGCCTGTCGAATTCGGCGGCGTACTTGGCCAGAAAAATATCCGTGAGCAGTGTGATGTCTTCTTTGCGTTCGCGGAGGGGCGGCAGGCGCAAGCAGACCCCGCTGATCCGGTAGTAGAGTTCGGTGCGAAAGCGGCCGGCGCGCATTTCCGCGTCGAGATTCTTGTTTGTGGTCGAAATCACGCGCGCGGAGATCATATTCGGGTGATTTTTCGTGTCGCCGTCAGGCAGCGCGTAAAGCAGGCTGCGCTGGCAGGCCGGATCGAGCTCGCTGATTTCGTCGAAGAGCACCGTCCCGCAGAGGCTCGGCGTTTCATCGCCGTGCCGCGGCGCACCCAACCCGATCTCCGCCTCAAACGCTTCGGGCTTCAACGCGGCGCAGGAAATCTTGAGCAGCGGCTTGTCGCATTGCTGGGAGCGTGCGTGGATATGACGCGCGAAGGTGCGCTTTCCTGTGCCGACTTCGCCCGCTAGCAGAATCGGAATATTCGTCCGCGCAATTTCGCTGACCACGTTCTCGAGCGACAGCATCGCGGGGCTGGTCCAACCAAACAGACTCTTGCCTGATTTGGCCGGCGCCGGGCTCGCCGTCATATCTATTGTCAATTCTTCAATTTTCGAGCTCATTAGGCCTCTCAAAACGAATAGGTCGAGCTCTCACACCTGACCCCACGCTCCAGTTTGCAATGCACATGCCAGTGCGACCGCCCGGCGAGAATAATTCATCGCGTGCGATTAAAGCTATTGCCATCAGTGAGATAGAATGACTCGGGAACGGCAGAGGGGTCGGGGAAAGCGGTCTGCACGCCGATCGGCCGTATCTTTCGCCGTAATCTTCCCATTTCTCGCTGGTTGCTTGCTGAAAATAAAAGACTTATTAGGCAGCTCACGCCATCTCTCATCACAAAACGCGGCGATGTAGCGCCTGGCGAGGGTGCTTTGCTACCAAATAAGGGAAAAATACTTCCACCAGGCGCATCGCCTCGGCGTGGCCGAGCCTTCCATTTCCCACAGATTCGAAGACTTGCGTCGCGGTATCGCACCTAAAGTATTCAACATCATAGCTTTACATGAAGCGCTTTCACGCTCCGGCCAGCGGCGACGGAGGAATTAGGATTGCACGGTCGGTTCGTGTGTAGAATTTGAGATCGAAGTGTGCGGAGGTAACTTGAATCGTCAGTCCGCGAGGTTTGATTCGCCCTTCCGTGGCGCGGTGTGGGTGGCCGCCGCTGCGATCGCATTCACGATAGCCGCATGCTCGCGAAATCCGCAGGTCGCGAAGAAAAAATATTTCGACGCCGGGCTTTCTTACTTTCAAAAAGGCAAATACGCCGAAGCGACGATCGAATTCGAAAACGCCCTGCAGATCGATTCGCAGTATGGCGACGCGCACTACCAGCTCGCGCAATCTCTGCTGAAGCAGTCCGATTGGAACCATGCTTACCAGGAACTCGAGCGCACCGTGGAATTGCAGCCGGACAACACCAACGCCGTGCTCGATCTCGCGGACTTGTTGCTCGTCACGCACAATGATCCCGAAGCGCTCGATCGCGCGCGATCCGTGCTGAAGCGCGAGCCGCAGAATGCCCGTGCCGAAGTGATCGTCTCGAACGTGGACGCCGAAGAGGGCGACGTCGCGAAAGGCCTTCGGGAAGCCGCCGAAGCCATCCGGATGGATACCAACCGGTCTGCTTCGTATCTGAACCTGGCGATCATGCAGGACCGCGGTAAAGACTTCGCGGCGGCCGAGCAGAATTTCGAAAAAGCCATCTCCCTGGATCCGAAATCCGAAATCGCGCTTTCCGAAGCGGCGCACTTCTATCAGCGCCAGAAGCGCTGGCCCGAAGCCGAGAAGCTTTTCGAGGCAGACATCGCGCTCGATCCGAAGTCCGCTTTGCCACGCGCCGCGCTCGCGAATCTCTACGTGGCCGAAGGACAGAAGGATCGCGCCGAACAGTTCCTGCAGCAATCGAAAGACGCGTTCAAAGATGATCCGGCCAGCTACCGGCTGCTCGGCGATTTCTATATGAACCAGGGTGAGATGGATAAGGCTCTCGCGGAGTTTGCGTCGCTGCGGACGCAGCATCCCAAAGACCTGCAGATCGCGAAGACGTACGTCCAGCTCCTCATCCACCAGAACCAATTCGATCAAGCGGCCTCGGCGCTCGACGCGATCACCAAAGCCTCGCCCTCCGATACGGACGCGATGGTGTTCCGCGGCGAGATTCTCACGCACCAGGGAAAGCTCGATGACGCCGTTCACGCGCTCGAACTCGCCGTGAAGAACGCTCCCGACGATGCGCCGGCGCATTACGACCTCGGCGTCGCGTATGCCGAGTCCGGCAACTTCGGCCAGGCGGAATCGGAATGGCGCTCGGCAGCGAGGCTGCGTCCCACGATGATCGAAACGCAGCGTGCACTGGCGGCGATGGCCTTGCGCAAGGGTGATACTTCCATGATGGCCACGGTCGGCCAGCAGCTCATCGCGCTCGCCCCCAATGCCGCCGACGGCTACACTCTGCTCGCCCGGGCCCTGTTTGCGCGCGGCGATACGAACGCCGCCGAAGCGAATTTGCAAAAAGCCATTGCGGTGGCGCCGTCCGACTCGGAAGGCTACGTCCGCATGGGCGATCTGCGGCTTTCGCAAAAGCGCTTCGACGAGGCCGAAAAGTTCTACTCCCAGGGGCTGAATCTCGCGCCCACTTCCTGGGACGCGCTGGCGGGCATCGTCAACTCGGATCTTCTGCGCAAGCAGGTGCCGGCCGCGCTCCGCGCGGTGCAGGAACAGATTGCGCGCGTCCCCGGCAACAGCCATTTCTACGTTTTGCTCGGCCAGGTCGAGCTGCGGAATCAGGATTCCTCCGCCGCCGAGTCTGCCTTCCGCAAGGCGACCGAGCTCGATAAGAACAACGTGGACGCGTTCATGGATCTTTGCAGCCTGCAGATTGCGCGCGGTTCTGTGGAACAGGCGATCGGCGGCTACCAGAGCGCGCTGCAGTCGAATCCGCGCAACGTCCGGCTCTACGTCGCGCTCGCCAGCATCCTCGAGACGCGCAACGAATGGCAGCAGGCTGAGGGCTATTACCAAAAGGCCTTGCAGCTCGAGCCCGATTACGCGCTCGCCTCCAACAATCTTGCTTACCTGATGCTCGAGCACGGCGAAAATATCAACGTCGCGCTCTCGCTCGCTCAGGCCGGGCGCAAAGGCCTGCCCACGCAGCCCTATACGGCCGATACGCTCGGCTGGGCGTATTACTACCAGGGCGTATACGAACCCGCCGTCGGCCTCTTCCAGGAAGCGATCAAGGAAGACCCCAAGAATCCGACCTATCACTTCCACCTCGGCATGACCTACGCGAAAGAGCGCAAATTCCCGCAAGCCAAGCAGCAGCTGGAGGCCACGCTCCAGCTCAACCCGAACTACCAGCAGGCCGACCAGCTCCGGCGATCGCTCGCGCAAAACACGCTGCAGAACTAGTGCCGTCTGGCCGTTCGTTACGCAAATCTCAATTTGTCGTCTTCGTCGCGTGCAGTAGAATGCGCCGTGGGCTTTCCCGCCCACGCCCATGGATCCCAAGGTCAAGCAAAAGACGCTCCGCCTTCTTACCAACGGCATCTACGTCCTCACGTCCCGTTCTCACGACGCACTCGGCGCCGCAACCATCACCTGGGTGTCGCAGGCTTCGTTCCGCCCGCCGCTCTTGATGGCCGCCATTCGCGTGGACAGCAGCGTTTACCGCTGCCTTTCCTCCAGCCGCGTCGGGGCTCTCCACGTACTTGGCAAACACCAAAAGCAGATCGCGCAGAAGTTCTTCTCCCCCACGCGTGGCGGTTCGGCCGATTTGAATGGCGAGCCATTCTTCGACGGCCAGTTGGGCGCGCCAATCCTCGAAAATCTCCCGGCATACATCGAGTGCAGGGTGGTTGACATTCGCGAGGAATACGGCGACCACGCCCTGGTGATCTTCGAAGTTGTCAACGCCGTCCTGCTCGCCGAGGTTGATCCGCTTACGATTCCCGATTCGCCCTGGGAATACGGTGGTTAGCCGGCCGTACCGCCTCCCGGAGGCCGCCTCACCGTTTGCGTCCTCCAGTCACTGCGCTGAAATCGGCCGGGGGCTCCGTCAGAAGCAGCCGCCCGACGCGCGTCTAATTCCCATTTTGCCTTCCGCCCCAACTCCACTATAATTGGCTGATTTGGCAGTCATGAAAGGGCAGTAAGAGCTATGTTGAAAAGCATTCAGCAGCGCGATTTGCAGAAGAACCGCTGGATCAAGATCACCATGACGGTGATCCTCCTGTTGATCTGCGGTTCGATGTTGTTCTACTTGATTCCCGGTCTGGGCAACGCGACCGCCGGCGACGTCAATCCCGATTCCGTCGCCGTTGTCGGCGGCCAGCCCATCACGGTCGTCGAGGTCCAGCGCCAGATCAACCAGATGGAGCGCAACGGCCCCGTGCCTCCCATGATGCGCTCCATTTATTCGCGCCAGATCATTGACCAGCTGATCTTTCAGCAAGCGCTCTATCTTGAAGCCGATCGCCTGGGCATCCGTGTCACGCCTCAGGAACTCACTGACCGCATCAAGCAGTTCCTCCCTGACGCGTGGGCGGGCGGCGTGTGGCAAAAGGATCGCTACGCCAACTTGGTTCTCTCGCGCACCGGCATGCAGGTGACCGAATTCGAAGGCATCCTTCGCGACGGCATGCTTACTGAGAAATTCCGGCATCTGGTCGGCGACGGCATCATCGTCAGCCCCGCCGAAATCCAGCAGGAATTTCGCCGCCGCAATGAAAAAGTCTCGATCGATTACGCCCTCATCAAGCCTTCCGACCTGGTGAGTTCGATTCACCCCTCCGACTCCGATCTGGCCGCTTACTTCGCGAAGAACTCCTATAAGTATCAAATCCCCGAAAAGCGCTCGGCCCGCTACGCCCTTTTGGACTTGGCCGCGCTCCGCTCCCGTACGCAGGTGACTGACGACGCGCTCCGCGCTTATTACACTGCGCACATCAGCGACTACAAAGTCGAAAACCGCGTCCACGTCGAACAGATTCTCTTCAAGACCGTCGGAAAGACCGACGCCGAAATCGCCGAAATCAAAAAGAAGGCTGACGACGTCGACAAACAGGCCAAGAA
The DNA here is from genome assembly GCA_035507075.1 of Candidatus Aquilonibacter sp. Taxonomy (GTDB): domain Bacteria; phylum Acidobacteriota; class Terriglobia; order Acidiferrales; family UBA7541; genus Palsa-295. Next base: position 26,266 of record DATJOL010000150.1, read on the forward strand.
GGGCTCCAATTTCGAGGATCTCGCGAAGAAGTATTCCGAAGACGACAGCTCGAAAGCCAAAGGCGGCGACATCGGCTGGATCGGCGAAGGCCAGACCGTGCCCGAATTCGAGAAAGCGGCTTTTTCCCTGCCCAAGGGCGGCATCTCCGACCCGGTCCAGACGCAATATGGCATCCAGATCATCAAGGTTCTGGATCATGAAACCGCCCGCACGAAATCCTTCGACGAAGTCCGCGCCTCGATTCTCCCCATCGTGCTCGACGATCAGGTGAATTCGGAAGCGAATGCGCTCCTCGACCAGGTTGCTTCCGCGATTCGTCAGTCCGATCGGCAGCCGATTGACGCCCTCGCGAAGAAATTCAATCTCGAGCTCGGTGATACCGCGCCTTCCACCGCCAGTGAGCCCGTTGGCGGCCTCGGCAATTCCGAGGATCTGCGCACCGATCTCTTCCAACTCAACGTTGGCGAACTCAGCCACCCGATTCGCGTGGATCGTGGCTTCGTGGTTCTCACCGTCAAAGATATCCAGCGCGGGCACCAGGCAACGCTCGCCGAAGTGCACGATGCCGTCCTCTCGGATTATCAGCAGCAGCAGTCCGCCGATCTCGCCAAGAGCAAGGCCGAAGAATTGGCCAAGACGGCGCAAGGCGGCGACTTCGCCAAAGTCGCGAAAGGGCTCGGTTTCGACGTGAAGACCTCTGCCTCGTTCGCCGTAACCGGCTCGGTCCCAGACGTCGGCACCGGCCAGCAGCTCGCCGCCGCTTTCGGAATGTCTGTCGGCCAGGTGAGCGCTCCCAAGCAGATGGGCACGAACTGGCTCGTCTTTCGCATCGCCTCGCACGAGGCGGCGAATCCCGACGAACTCGATAAGCAAAAGGCCGATATTGAGCAGCAAATCCTGCAAACGAAGCAGAACGATGCCTTCGGAGCCTTCAAGTCAGCGCTCGAAGAGCGCCTCGCGAAAGAGGGCAAACTCGTCATCAATAAGGAAGTCGAAGACCGCCTGATGAAGACTTCGTAGCTCGCAAACAACTCATAATAAAAGCTTTACGATTTCCTAGACCGCACTTGCCCCTTGCCTCCGCCCTCGGCTAGAATGGTGTTTCCGCAGTTCCTGCCCCGTAGCCAGCGGGGTGCGTCTCGACGGCGCAAGCCTTCCCAGCCTTTTTGCGACTGGCGATTGAGCAGCTATTCCTCCCAGGAGCGGAGTTATGCCGGAAAAAAAGATCAGGGCCAAATCGGTTGCGATCGCATCGCGGCGAGTCGAGAGCCGCCCGCGCAGTTCTGCGGCGGTCGCGTTTCCAGTGATTTCGGGCAATGGCAAGGCGAGGGGAGCGATGTCTTCAAAATCCGCAACTTCGGGCAACCGCTATCTTTGCGCCCTCGAGCGCAATCAAAACGGCAAGTACACCGTGCGCGTCCGGGTTGTCTATGGACGCGACGGCTGGGCGCTTCCCGCCTATTTCCTCGCCTCGTCGTTCAATGCCGCGATGAAGAAGCTGGAGGAAGCCTTGCAGCACCTGCAGCGAAATGAAGAGCGCCTGCGTTTTTGGGCCGTCGAGCGCACGGACGATCCGAATCTGGCCGGAGATCTTCTCCAGGAATTTGGCCTGTGGGTGGACCGCCGTAAGGAGTTTCCTCGCCGTCTCGCGGAACTCGCGGTACCGAGCGAACGTCCCGTTCCCGCCGCGACTCTCGCATCCGTTCGGCGCCTGCTGGCCGATTCCGTGGCTCAAGAGCGCAGCGCCACTGCCCTCGCTGGCGACTAAGCCCGCGGCGATTCTCTGAATCGCCGCATTCTCCTCCGCGCGTGGTCAAAGCGCGGCCCGGTTAGGCCGTCACGCTCAGGCTGCCGGTTGTGCCGGCCGTGGACTGAGTGGCACTGCCCGTCTGATTCCCGCCCAGGTTAAAACCCAGCTGCGCCAGGTCCTGTTGCAGCGTCGAGAGCGCCGTCTGCGCCGATGAGGTATTTCCGGATTGCACGGCTTGCTCGAGCGTGCTGAAGGCCTGCGAAAGCTCGCTGTTCACCTGTCCGCCGCTTCCGCCTCCGCCGCGGTGGAAATGATGGTGATGATGGCCTCCGGCGCCCTGCGCCTGGTCTCCCTGCTGCTGCACGGCCTGCTGAAACGTTGTGAACGCCTGTTGCGCGCTCGTCAGATTGCCGCTCTGCAGCGCCGTCCCCACCGCTTGCAAATCCTGCACCAGCGGATTTGTGGACTGCGTGTTCGCCAGCGGGCCGCTCTGCGAAAGCGTCACGTAATCCTGTTGTGCCGCCGCCAGGTTGCCCGACTGCAGATCGGATCCCAACTGCTGTAGCTCGCCGCGCAGTGCGGTCGAACGCGGCTGGCTCACCGGCGCTGTCACCGGTGAGTAGATGATCGGATTCGATATCGCCGTTGTGGACATTTATTCCTCGCTTCTCTCTGAATTAATCCCCACGCGAAATCTAAGTTCTTCTCGATGGCGCCGGACTACGGCCGGGCGACGCCACATTCAACCTATCGGCAGGCCGCCGGGCCGCTTGAGCCCCACGGACGGTCACGTCATGGGTCCCGCGAAAGAAATTGCAATCGGAGTGCCGCCGCATACATTCTTCGAATCCA
>DATJOL010000151.1:0-35167 GCA_035507075.1 Candidatus Aquilonibacter sp.
TCTTAGACACGACGGGCACGCTAACGCAAAAGTATCAAGCCGCAATCATCCCTGGAAATGCTCCTGCTGAATTGATCACGCGCGAGGACACTTCGAACATCCGCTCGCTTACAGGAAAGTCAAAGGTGCCCGCGGATTGCCTCCCCACCGACCATCCTGTGGCCGGCGGAATCCTTCCGGTTTCGATATTGTTTGAGCGATTGGCTCCCCTTGTGGGCGCGAACATTGCTGATGCCGGCAGGGATCAGGAGCGCAACCGCGGCGGCGCTGTTCACCAATTGGTTTGCAGCGCCCTTGGATATAAGAGGTACGCTGATGATGGTCGGTTTCCAGACGTGCGCAACCAGTTGCTCGAGATTAAGCTGCAGACGGCTAGGACCATTGACCTAGGATTGGTGCGGCCAGATAGCACCGAGCCGCTCGACACCCCGATGCTCAATGGGCGCCAACTTCGGCACTGTGATGTTCGGTACGGAATTTTCTTTGGAACCACTGACGGAAGACGCGTGCGGATCACACATTTCTATCTCACGACGGGCGAGGCATTCTTCAATCGTTTCAGGCGTTTCGAGGGCAAGGTCCTAAATAAAAAGCTTCAGATTCCCCTGCCGGGCGGCTTTCTCTAGCAGCATATCGCGTGAATCCGAAGGACTCGTAAACCAGACCCTGTATTTCCTTCTCAACCGCGGCAGCTTTGGCGTCCGGCAAGAGGGCGTACACCCTCTTTGCAGCTTCAATCAATCGCCGGCTGATCTGACTTGTTGGGTTCGGCAGAGGGAACGCCTCGACATACTGAGTCATAAATCTTCTGCGGCCTGAATACAGCTTATTGTGGAACCTGTGATCGTAAAATTCTTCGATGAAAGGCGAATTTGCGATGGCGACAATCAGCCAGAGAATATCAGCCTGGTTTTCGGCACCCGGGTCATCCACCTTGAGCCAGTAACAGTCGCCGTTTACTACCGTGCCTGCTAAATCCATCCAGAAAGTAGGTTGCTCCGCAATGTCCCTGAACACGACCTTTGGCTTGCTCCACGCAGATGGGTCCTGGGGCACCCAAATTTCATACCAGCTCCGCCCTGCGGCCCTTACGTAACTCCGGCTTTCCAGAATGCCGCGATGTCGTTCGAGATACCGAAGCGTGTTGGGCAGTTTCGCCAAATTTATGGCCCTGCGGCGGCCGTTTACGGTCTCATGCGTATACAGGATCTGGCGCTTCGGGGCTTCTTCGAGAGCCCTATATCGGCGAGCGATATGGTGGGTCGTTAACGGTCGGAGCGCCTCCGGCGTGCCAATTTCGCCATCTATGTCCCAGTTCTCACGTATGAATACGTTATCCGCAGTCGTCTTTACGCCGACGCGAACCTTACCAACATCTCCAAAAGTGCAGTACGTAAACCGGCCAACCGTGTCGAGCCAGTCGTCCCCGCTAGGGGTTGACAGCCTCCAAACGCTGGACGAATCGCGGCCGAAGTCAAGCAGGCCGTGGCGGACCTCAAGAACTTCTCCGCTGTGAGTACGGACTACACCTCTAAAACGAAGGGCGTCGATCGCATTTGCAGCGGAGCTGCCCTCGGCCCTCGCTTTGCTCTTATACACGGAAGAAAAGTTTGACTTCCCGTGGCCACTGCCAATGCTCTTCCTCCTTAATAGAAGCACAGCGGGCAAAACGGCGGCCTCAAACAGCTCCGTGTCGCCGAGGTCCCAGATATGAAGGATCTCAAAATTGTCCAGGATTCCCGTTCTGGTGCTGATACCTGAACGCGTCGTCATAAAACGGTTGGAAACGATGATGCCCGCGATGCCACCGGGTTTCAGGACCTGTGCGATTCCCTTTATGAACGCTTGGTATAGGTCAACGCGACCATTCAGACCGAAGTCCTGTGTAAGGGCCTGTGATTTGGCAGCTCCCAACACTTGTGTTCTTACATAGGGCGGATTGGCGATGACCATGTCGAAAGGCTCTAGCCGTGTCCTCGTCCCCGAGAAAAATAGACTAGGGGTGCTGGGACCAACATTTAGCGCAACCTTCAGAAAATCTTGGCGTTTCAGCTGTATTTGGAAGCGTGGAAATGAAGCCGTCAATGAACGACGAGCCGAGTGTAAGGCCATAATATCTGTGTCATATCCAGCCGCTTCGACCGAGCGTGCATCTAGCTGCCCTAGCAGAGCCGAGAGAAGTTCGCCGTCACCGACAGCGGGGTCCAGAACGCGTATAGGTCGCGCCGAATCGCCGCGACACTGACTCACAATCTGGTGAGCCACGTGATGCGCTAAGACGGCCGGGGTGTAGTGGGCTCCGCGACTCTTTCGCCCTTGCCGATCCAAGGAATTCATAGTCACCGTTACGCACCTCATCGTAGCATCTCGAGGGCCAAATGTAGTGCCCTCGAATTTGGAACCGTGAACCTCCGAAACGTCTAGCACGAGTAATCAATCAATCCGCCAGAGTCAAACATCCTTCACGACGAGCGCACGCTGGCACGTGCCCGGCCACCTTGAGCACAGCGAGCAAATAAGCCAATTTAGGGCTCAAAAGCCCGCAAATAAGCGCAAAATTGCCCCTTTTTAAGCGCCACTTTCGCGCGAAACTCTCCCGGCGGCCTCCGTCCTCTACGTCCTCCGCCTCCTCTGCCTCCTTTGCTTCCTGTGCCTCCTGTGCCTCCTGTGCTTCCCCCGCCTCTTCCGCCTCGCGCGGTTCTAGTAGTTCCATACTCCGTATTTCCCACAATTGAAATCGGTTTCTGGGCACGCTACCATTCGCTGTTTTTAAAAAATGCAAAAATCTCGGTCGCGCTGAATTCCCAAAATGGGAAAGGCAGCCGCGGGGAAAGGAGCCCAGGTGCCGATGGCGTCCTAATCGGCTTTTGCAAAGGCGAAAGCAATCGAATTTCTAATCGATAGTATTTTCGATTAGAAATCGCCGCAAGCCCTTTAGACGCGCCACTTACAAATTTCTAATCGATAGAAAAACAGTACCCCCTCACCAAGGCGAAAGTGCAAAAAAGGCGAAGGATGCAGTCACGGTTCTAACTGCTGGACTGCGCGATTTTGCGGGGCGCGGTTTCGCGGATCAGGCAGAGGGCGATGATGCCGATGACGGCGGCGCCGGTCCAATACCAGGCGGGCGCCAAGGGGTTGCCGGTGGCTTTGATCAGCCAGGTGACGATGTATTGCGTTGTGCCGCCAAACGCCGAGGCCGAGATGGCGTAAATGGTGGCCACGCCCGCCGAACGAATGGCTGGCGGCAGGGACTCGGCGAGCCATATCGTATTGGGCGTCATGGAAAGCGCACCGAGGCTGGCCAGCAGGGCCGTGGCCCCGAGCAGCGCGGCCGCGGTGCGATAGTGCGAAATCACGAAAAAGGAGGGCAGAATCAGCGCCAGCAGGATCGCGCCGGGGATCAGCATCATCAGTCTCCGGCCGATGCGATCGGAAAGCGCGCCGCTGACCAGACTTAAAGCGACTCCGCACAGCCCGGAAACGACTGTGGCGGCAAACGCGACGCTCGCGCGCATGTGGAGCGTGGCGATGGCATACGTGGTCATGTAATCGGTGACGTAGCTGCCGATCAGCACGTTGGCGATGATCATCAGCCCGAGCGCGATCACGCCGAAATAGGGGCGCAGCGGAACATACTCTCGCTGGGCGCCGCGCGCGGCGTGAAATGTTTCGGGCAAGCTGCGGCGCAGCATCAATCCGAAGGGAACGATGAGGGCGCCAACCAGAAATGCGATGCGCCAGCCGATGGTCTGCAATTGGCGGTCGGTGAGGGTATTGGCCAAGCCGAAGCCGACGAGGCCAGCGACGAGAATTGAGAGCTTTTGCGTCCACCATTGAAAAGATGTGTAGAAGCCGCGTTTTTCCGGCGGCGCGGCCTCGAGCAGGAACGCCGTCGTGGGACCGACTTCGCCGCCGATGGCAAAGCCCTGGAGCAAGCGGAAAAGAATCACCAGCGCGGGCGCTGCAACGCCGATCATGGCGTAGGGCGGCGTCAAGGCGACTCCCGCGATCGCCACGCCCATCAGCGCGAAGGAAAGAATCAGCGCGGGCTTGCGGCCCATGCGGTCGCCCATTCGGCCGATCACCCAGCCGCCGATCGGCCGGGTGACGAAGCCGGCGCCGAATGCGCCGAGCGAGCCAAGCAGGCTGGCGGAAGGATTGGCGGAGGGGAAAAATGCGCGCCCTATGTAAACGGCGAAATATCCGTATGTGAGGAAATCATAGAACTCAAGCGCGCTGCCGGCGACGACCGCGGCAATCTGGCGCGGTGGAACAGATACGCGCGCTTCGGACATTTTTCTCCTGTCACTCGTAACAGATGCGTGGAGCGAACGAGACTAAATCATTCGCAGACCGCGGCGTCAACTTTTTTCGCGGACCTTTTCGCGGGCCGGGCGCGGCTCCTAACCTTGTGGGCAGCAACTGACGTAGAATTGACGGTTCAATGGCTTTCAAATCCGGATTCGTTGCTGTGGTTGGCCGGCCCAACGCGGGCAAATCGACGCTCGTCAATACGCTCGTGGGCCGCAAGGTATCCATTGTCTCGCCGCGGCCGCAGACGACGCGCAACCGCATCCAGGGCATCGTGAATCGCGACGACGCGCAAATCGTGCTAGTGGATACGCCGGGAATTCACAAGCCGGACAGCATGTTGAACCGCCAGATGATGGACGAAGTGACGCAAGCGATCGAAGGAATCGACGTGCTTTCGCTGATCGTGGATTCCGCTGCGAATTTTGGGCCGGGCGATCGTTTCACGATCGAATGGATTCGACGATTCAAAGGGCCGGTGTTTCTGCTACTGAATAAGATCGACCGCATCCGCAAGCCCATGTTGCTGCCGCTGATCGATCGTTACCGGCAGGAGTTCGAGTTCAGCGAAGTGTTCCCGATCTCGGCGCAGAGCGGCGAGAGGTGCGAGGAATTGATGAAGGGTTGGTTGGCGCGTTTGCCGGAGGGCCCGCCGCTGTTTCCGCCCGATCAGTTTACCGACCAGCCGGAGCGGTTTCTAGTGGCGGAATTGGTGCGCGAGAAGGCGATTCTGGCCACGAAAGACGAGGTTCCGCATGCGATCGCGGCGCTGGTGGATAGTTTCGAGGAAACGGAAAAGCTGATTCGCATCCGCGTCACGATTTATGTGGAAAGAGAAGGACAAAAGGGAATCCTGATCGGCAAGGGCGGCGAGACCATGAAGAAGATCGGCAGCGAGGCGCGCAAGGAGATCGAATCGATCCTGGACGCGCATGTTTTTCTGGAGCTGTTTGTGAAGGTACAGCCGAATTGGCGCCAGAACGCAGCGCTGGTGAAGCAGCTCGATTGGCATCGGCAGCTGGAGCAGCTTGCGGAGAGGCAGGACAGCATTGGATGAGACGGGATTTGGTCGTTAGTCTGCCGGGAAACGCTGGAGGAACTTCATCGCACGGTCGTAATCGGCAAACCGCTTTTCCTCGCGCCGAAATTCCGCTGAATGAGACTTGCGTCTGCAGCGAACGAACTGGATGGGGTGCTTTACGTGCAGCATTTCGTGATAGAGCACGTAGGCGACCGCGCATTCGGGCACATGCGGGTGATCCAACTGCCGATTGATGAGAATTTGAGCCAGCGCGGGATCGAAGCAGCCAAGTTGCGTGCGCCACGCGCGCTTGCTCCAGCCCAGCCGCGGCTTTTCGAGGGTGCCTTCGAAATATCGATTATTCAGCGAATGAAAGAGCGGCTCAAGATCGTGATGCGCGCCCGTGGGCCGGTGCTCTGATCTGCGGGCCCTTTGTTGGCGAAGTTGCAAAAGATGCGCTCTCGTGGAACGTGCATAGGAAAACTCGCGATATGCCTCAACTAGTCCGGAGGGCGGGCGTCTGCGGTAAAGCTTTCCCAGCAAAATGGCCGCGGTCGCCTCGATGATCGCCTGGGGAGCGCCGCGTAGCGCATCTGAAAGCCGCACATATGCGGTTTCCTGGCGCAGGCGGATCGTGTGGGTCAAGTCAGTATAAGGATGGAATTCAACGATAAAGGCCGGCGGGCGGCCGTCGCACCCAAGCCGCGTATAGAGGCGCTGAAAGATCTGCGCGCCTCCCGGCACCGCTTCTCCGCGGCGCGAGGGGATCACTACTGTTTCCTCCGGACTGGGCCTGGGAGAAGGGTCTTTTCGGCATCCGTGGCGTCATTGATCGCTTCCTTCGTGCCCTCAATGGCGTCTTCGAGCGTATAGCGGTAGGCGTCGAAGTCCGGTCCGCTCGCTTGGTCGAATTTCTGCAGTTTCGCCAGAAACGCGGTGTCTTTGTCCTTCATTTCTTTTACGGCGCCGCGAACGTCTTCCTGCTTCTCCTGGGCCACATCAATCTGGTCGGCGGCATCATCGACGCAGCCCACGTAACCGTTCATCAGGTTATTCAAAATGTCGTCGTACTGGGCTTCGTGCTCCGGCCGATTCAATTCGTACTCGAATTTATCGAGCCGGTCCTGCGCGAAGGAGAGATAAAGCTTGATCCTGCCGGCTGCAGTCTGATCGTCGCGGATTTTCGCAGCTTCGTCTTCGCTGAGATAGTCGCGCTGTTCATCCTGGGCAGCCGGGCGCGACATGCCGGCAGCTCTGGCCGGTTTCAACACGGTGGCACCGTGGAGCGCGAAGGCGGCGACCACGGCCGTGGGGAGCCATTTCGTCAAATATTTCACGGTTTCACCTCCGCCTTGTCTTGCAGCGGCTCATTTTGCGGCGGGGCGGGCGGGGCCTGGTGGGGGAAGAGCTCGCGAATGAGCCGTCGGTTGAGTTGATCGAGGTCTTTGCGCAAGGCCAGAAACGGAGCTTGCTCGTCGCTGGTCAAGCCGACCGTGATGTAATCGAGTCTGCGCAAGGATTCTCGCGTGGCAATTTGAAGCTGTTTAAAGCCGGCGGGATGGTTTTCTGCATTGATTTTCCTGGCATCGAGCTCGTCGGAACAGCTTTGCACATCATTCACGAGGCGCTGGAGCGTTTGCAGGGCGTCGGTATTGTCGCCTGTCGCAACTTGCTGCGAGATCTCGTGAAAATCCTGGCGGCTGAGAGCGATCGTGAGCTTGGCGCGCTTCATGACGTCAGGCTCCTCTTCAAATTTAGCCTGAAGTTCCTGCGCCGTTTGCGGTCTTCCCGCAACTGCAGCGCCGGGTAATAAGAGGATGGCGGTGAGTGCGACGGTCCTGGGTCGTGGGCGCATTCGAGTCGTTCTACTTCTTCCCGATCTCCCGGCGAAGTTCGCGGGCACGCTCAGCTGCGGCGAAATACATGTCGCTATCGTGGTCGCTATTCACCGAAAGGAATTTTTCGTAAGCGTCGAGCGCCTCCGGCTTCTTCCCAAGTTTATCGTAACAGTCGGCCCGGATGAAAAGGGTGGGCGCAGAAAGCGGTGCTTGCTGCGAAAGCAGATCGACGGCTTTCAGCGTGTCCGGATAGTCCTTCACGAAATATTCGGACGTCACAAGACCGGCGAGGGCATCGGTATTTTGCGGCTGGAGCTTCAGCACGGCGATAAATTCGCGCGCCGCTTGTGCATAGTCTTTCTTGTCCAGCGCCAGATGCGCGATCTTGGCGTGGACTTCAGGATCCTGGGGCGCAATGGACTCCGCCTGGGCGAGGGTGGCCGCCGCGTCGTCATAGCGTTTCGCGCCTTCGAGCGCATCATAACGCAACTTCAGCGCGGGCAAGGAATTTTGCGTTATCGCGCTCGCATGGCCGAGAGCCGTAAGCGCATCACGGTATTTCGCTTCGCTGATCAGCGCTGATACTTGCGCCAGCCGCACTTTATCGTCCTCGGGATGCGCATCCAGGTAGGCGCCCAATTCGTTTGCGCCATCGTCATATTTTGTCTGGGCAATCAGGCATTCGCCGAGCGCCAGATGAACCTGCGCGTCGCCGGGCTCGATCGCGGCCGCCGCACGATATTCCCGCTCTGCATCGGGCAGTCGACCGGCGTTGACGAGCGCGTCGGCAAGTCCGAGGTGAACCTGTACATCCTGATCATTGATCTTTTCGGCTGCCTGGAATTGTGCAATTGCCTCGTCCGTTTTGCCCGAATGCGCAAGGGCGGTGGCGAGGAGCAGCTTGGGTTTCTCGTCGTTCGGCATCAGCTCGACTGCGCGCGTGAAGGCAGCAACCGCGGAGGCGGGATCACTGCTCAATTCGGTGAGGCCAAGATTCAGAAACGCGGGGGAAAGGTTCGGATTGAGCTCGGCGGCTTTTTCATATTCGGTGCGCGCCTGATCCGGTTTCTGCAGGGCGGTGTAGCAGTAACCCAGCTGGAAATGAATCTGCGCGTCCTGTGGGCGCTGCGCAAGATAGGTTTGATATTTCTGGGCGGCGGAATCGTAATCCTGATTATCAACGTCCGCTTGGGCTTTCACGAGAAGGTCGTTCAGCCCCGGATCTTCCGCCTCCGCATGTTCCTGGGGTGTCGCGGCAGCTTGTGCGAGCACATCCGGGGCGACGGCGCCCGCGCCCAGCAGCGCTGCACCAACTGCTGCGCAGACAAGCGCATTCCGAACGCGGGCGATCATTTTCATTCTCGGATTATCGTTCAATTTCGCAAAAGCAGGCTGCGCTCTTCCAGCGCGAGCGCCAAGTATTTTCCAGTATGCGACTGCGAATTCCGCGCCACTTGTTCGGGCGTGCCAACGGCAATCACTCGCCCTCCCGCTTCGCCGCCTTCTGGGCCCATGTCGATCACCCAGTCCGCGGCTTTGATGACGTCGAGGTTGTGTTCGATGATGATCACGGACGCGCCGCCATCGATCAGCTTGCGGAACGCCGCCAGCAGCTTCTGAATATCGTCGAAATGCAGGCCGGTGGTGGGCTCATCGAAGATATAGAGAATGCCGCACGTTTCCTGACGCGTGAGATGCGCAGCCAGCTTTAAGCGTTGTGCTTCGCCGCCGGAAAGGGTCGTGCCGGACTGGCCGAGCCGCAAATAACCCAAGCCGACTTCATCGAGCACGCGCAAGCGCGCCGTGGTCTTCGGATGCGACGCGAAAAACGCCAACGCCTCACGCACGGTCATCTGCAGCACGTCATGAATATTCTTGTCTTTGTAGCGCACCTCGAGCACGCTTTGCTTGAAGCGTGTTCCGTGGCATTCCTCGCAGACGAGCTCTACGTCGGCGAGGAATCTCATTTCGACGGTTACAGTACCGTCGCCCTGGCAAGCTTCGCAGCGGCCGCCGGGAATGTTGAATGAAAAGTGGCCGGCGGAAAACCCGCGCTTTTTTGCGTCGGGTGTGGCGGCAAAAATATCGCGGATCGTGTCAAAGGCTTTGAGATACGTGGCGGGATTCGACCGCGGCGTGCGTCCAATTGGCGATTGATCCACCATTTCAACAGCGTCGATTAACGCATCGCCATCGATGCGGTCGCAAATCTCCTGCCAGGGGCGGCCGGTGCGCTTCGCGAGCAATCCTTCATGGATTACGTCGTAGACCAGGGTCGACTTGCCCGATCCGGAGACTCCCGTAACCGCGACGAGCAGGTTCAGGGGAATCGAGACGTCCACGCTCTTCAGATTGTGGCTGCGCGCGCCTGTAATTTTCAGAAATTTTCCGGTTGGCTTTCGCCGCCGCGAAGGAACCGGAATTTTCAGCTCGCCGCGGAGATATCGGCCTGTGAGCGACTGAGGTGTTTCGAGCATCTGCTTCAAGGTGCCCGAAAACATCAGGCGCCCGCCGTGCTCTCCCGCGCCGGGACCAAGATCGAAAATGCGGTCGGCGGCCTTCATCATTTCGGGGTCATGCTCGACCACGACCAGCGTGTTTCCCAGATCGCGCAAGCCCTTGAGGATCTCAATCAGGCGATCGGTGTCGCGCGGATGCAATCCAATGGATGGTTCGTCCAGTACGTAAAGCGCACCGACGAGATGCGAACCGAGAGAAGTTGCCAGCTGAATGCGCTGCGCCTCGCCGCCCGAAAGAGTTGAGGTGAGCCGGTCGAGCGTGACGTAATCAAGACCCACTTCATCGAGGAACTTCAGCCGCTGCTGCACTTCTTCGACCAGCTTTTCGGCAATGGCGGCTTCCATCGCGGTGAGTTTCAGCGAATCAAAGAACGGGCGCGCGTCTTTCACCGTCATCTGGCAAACCTCGGTGATTGCCAGCCCCGCCACCTTCACCGCGCGAGCCTCTGCGCGCAAGCGTGTCCCGTGGCATTCAGGGCATATCGCGTATCCGCGATAGCGGCTCAGGAAAACGCGCACGTGTAGTTTGTATTTCTTGCGCTCCAGCCACGCGAAGAACCCTTTTACGCCGGGATAATCTTCCTTGCGGTCGCCGTCAATGATTGCGTCCCGTTGTGCAGGCGTCAGGTCGTAGAAGGGAACGTCCAGCGGAATGCCCTGGGACTTGGCGTACTTCTTCATCTCCGCGGCGAGCGGTTTGTAGCGCGGCTTAGACCACGGGTCGATCGCGCCATCGGCCAGCGTCTTGCTCTTATCCGGCACCACGCGATCGATGTCAAAATCCACGGTGTTGCCGAATCCCTGGCAGCGGGGGCAGGCGCCGTAAGGATTATTAAAGGAAAAGAGTCGCGGCTCGGGCTCCTGATACTGCGCGCCGCAGTTCTTGCAGTCGAAGCGCTCGTTGAAGACCATCCGCTCCGGCGCAGCCGCTGGTTGCTGAGCAGCCGGGTCGGGCACAAACTCCAGGATCGCTTCGCCGCGCCCTTCGCGATAGCAGATCTCGATCGAGTCCATCAATCTCGAACGAATATCGGGCGAGAGCGCCAGCCGGTCCACGAGCACGTAAACCGGCTTGGCGAAGTCAACGTCGAGCAAATCCTGCGGCGCGGAAAACTCGAACACGCGCCCGTTTTGATAAAGCCGCCCGAAGCCGCGTTTCTGCAAGCTGACCATCGCGTCGCGGACGGTTTCCGCCGCCGGTTTCGCGTTTTTTTTGGCCGGCTTCTGTGCGGGCCGCCCTGCTGCACTTGTGGCAGCAACGTCAGCAAGCTTCAATTCATATAGAACGTAAAATCGCCGGCCCTCCGGCAGCGCCAGCACCCGCGAGGCAATTTCGTCGAGTGTGTCTTTGCGCACCTCGTGGCCGCACCGCAGGCAGAAAGTCCGTCCTACGCGCGCATAAAGCAGGCGCAAATAATCGTAAATTTCGGTTGCGGTCGCGACCGTGGAGCGGGGATTTCGCGTCGAGTTCTTCTGCCGAATCGCGATCGCTGGAGCGATCCCGGTGATTTCGTCCACATCCGGCTTCTCGATGCGCTCGAGGAATTGCCGCGCGTAAGCGGAAAGCGATTCGATGTATCGGCGCTGGCCCTCGGCATAAAGCGTGTCAAACGCCAGGCTGGATTTCCCGGAGCCCGATACGCCCGTGACTACGTTCAGGGCGTTGTGCGGGATTGTGACGTCAATGTTCTTCAGGTTGTGCACACGTGCGCCGCGCACGCCGATTTCTTCCGCGTCGGCCGGCGAAGGGCGTGCTTCGGCCGCTGAGGGACCAGGCGCGCCTTCGGGGAGGATCACGTCGTCAGCAAGCTTCTCTGTCGGTTCGGTAGACATCGCCTAAATACAGCATTATACAACCAGCCTGCAACCCCGCCAAATCACCCGATGCGCTTGGCGGGACCAGCCCGGTCAGCGCGCAAGTCCATAGCGTAGGCCGCTTCTGGGGTCAGCCTGCGGCCGCAAAGAGCGGCAATGGGGCATACCCAGCCGCTGCTAATCCACCATGCGCATCTCCATCACAAATTTCACCGGGTCGCCCTCGCGCAGCTTTCGGCACGTCTGGCTCAAAGACTCCTGCTCGCGCCCGTCCAGCGCACGCATCAGCGCGAAAACCAGTTTCGCGTGCCTCGGCAATGCCATCCCCATGAATTTGCTCCCCGCGGGCGTCAGGCTGATCTGCCCCACTTGCCTTCCGCGTCTCGGTTGGCCGCGCAGGCGCTTCGCCCGGCGGCTCTCGCTAAGTTCGACTGGCGGCAGGGTTACAGCGCTGCATCGCACCCACCCCCGCTTCTCCAGAGGCCGGATCAGCCGGACCATTCCTTGCCGGCTGCACCTGCGCCGTTCGCAGAATGCGACGGTCGTAGTAGGCCCCTCCCGGTGCAGCATTTCGAGCACCCGAAAGCCGTCCACGGTCAATTGCAAGATTTCCATCTGGCCCCGTACTTCCCGCCGCATCCAATCGGCCGTGTCAAGCAGGTCGAGGTAGGCCCGAAACGCCCGCTGCCTCCTCTCCCTTATGCGCAGGGCCAGGGCCCGGTTCCTGGCTCCCCGCTCGGCCGCGCCAACCGCCTCAGATTCGCTGGACATAGCGCAAAATCCCTCCAATAACGTGCTTTTTGTGCCTTTTTGGCCTGCATTTAGCGCACTTTAAGCGGCATTCTGCGACAGCTTGGTTGGCGCCGTTGCTGCCAGAAAGGAAATGCTTGTAATCCCGCGCAAGACGGAAAAAAAGGGGAGGAAGTCCATAGCTAGCGCTCGATCACTGGCTTCGCAGGTTCGCCGAAGAGGCTGGCAATCGAGCCGATCGCGAACGTGACGATCGTCCCGGCGAGCACGTACCAGGTGAATGCCAGGGGAGTGAAGCGGTTCACGACGATCATGGTGGCGATCCCTGCCACAAATCCGACAAGCGCGCCGGTCTCATTGGCGCGACGGTTCCAGGTGCCGAGCAGGAAGACGCCGAGCAAGCCTCCGTATGTGATGGATGCGATGGTCAGCCCGGCGACGAGCACGCCGCCCCAGCGCACTAGCCCGAGAAACCCGAGCACCAATCCCCACGCCAGCGTGATCAAGCGCGAACGGTGAACTGAGGCAACCGGATCGCCCGCGCGGCGAAAATCCATCACGGTCGAGGACGCCAGGGAATTGAGCGAGCCGCTTGCGTTGGACATCGCGACGGCGAAGATCGAAGCCAGAACGATGCCCACGACGCCAATCGGCATATCGTGGACGATGAACGACGGAAAGATGCGATCCGTGTCGCCCTCGGGAATGGGGAGCGCATAATACCGGGCGAAAACGAAGAGCATCACGCCAATGACGAGAAAGAGTGCGAATTGCACGAACACGATAAAGCCGCTGGAGATGAGTGCCATTTTGCTTTCGCGTTCGCTGCGCGCGGCGAGCAGGCGCTGGACCATCGTTTGGTCCGTGCCATGGCTCGCCATGGTGAGGAAGGTTCCGCCAATCAGTCCTGACCAGAAGGTGTAGCTCTTCGTGAGGCTGAATGTGAAATCGAACACGGAAAACTTTCCGCCCGCTGCCGCAGCCGTGTGGGCGATCGTGGTCCATCCACCGGGGATTTTGTGGAGCAGGACAAAGAACGCGGCGATAGAACCCAGGATGTAGAGACAAAATTGCATCACGTCAGTCCAGATCACGGCGCGCATGCCGCCCTCAAATGTGTAAAACAGAGTGAGAGCGGTGATCGCTGCAATCGAGGCGCGGTCGCCGAACCCAAACGCCACACTAAAAACTTTTCCGATCGCGGAAATGCGGACGCCCTCGGCGAGCGCGCGTGTCGCGAGAAAGACGGCCGATGCCGCGCGCTTCATCCGCCCGCCAAATCTCTTCTCCAAAAGCTGGTACGCGGTGTAGAATTCGCCCTGGAAGTACTGGGGCACTAAGACCACGCATAAAATTATCCTTGCAACGACGTAGCCGAGGACCAGCTGAAGGAATCCCAGGTTGCCCGCGTAGGCGATTGCCGGAGTGCCGATGATCGTCAGCGTGGAAGTCTCGGTGGCGACAATCGAGCAGGCCAGCGCCCACCATGGGGCAGTCCGGCCGCCGAGAAAGTAGTCTCGAAGCGTTTGCTGGCTGCGGCGGAATCGTGCGCCGAAGAGCGTGACGCCCGCCAAATAGGCCACGATAATAAAAAGGTCGACCGGGCTGATTCGCATCGCGCCGCCTTCCCAGCGGTCGCGCGATGCTAACAGAAAGGCATCAGCTTCAGGAAGCACATCGAAAAGGAAGGATCTCATGCCGCTGAAAAAGGCCGATGTCGCCACGTACATCCTGGGATTTGACGGAGGGGGCTCGAAAACTGAGTGCCTGCTTGCCAATGGTGAAGGCAAGGTGCTCGCCCGCGCTACAACCGGCCCCTCCAACCCGATGCGCGCAGGCTATATGCGCGCGTGGTTTGCGCTGGGAGAAGCAGCGGATTCCGTGATGGCGCGCCAGAAGATCACCTCGGATTCAATCGCTGGCATCTGCGTAGGCCTGGGGGGCGCGGGTCGCCCGGGAGTGGTAAGGCGCGTGACTTCCTATTTCGAACGCAGTTTCCCGCATGCGGAAATTCGCGTTACAACGGATTTGGAGATCGCACTGGAAGCGGCCTTCAGCGAGGGCGAAGGGGTTTTGTTGCTTGCCGGAACGGGTTCGGCGGCTTTTGGCCGCGACGGCAACGGCCGCACTGCGCGTGCCGGCGGCCGGGGACCATGGTTCAGCGACGAAGGCAGCGCGTTCGATATCGGGCGCGAAGCTGTGAAGGCTGTCTCGCTTGCGGACGAGCGCCGCGCCCCTGAAACCGCATTGACGAACCGGATTATTTCGCCCCACGCATGGCGTGACTGGACTCTCTTGCTCGACGCAGTGGCAAAAAACGCCGATGACGTCTTCCCGAAGATTTTCCCTTTTGTGGCGCAGTCGGCTGACAAAGGCGATGCCGTTGCGCAACGAATTCTGACAGTCGCTGCCGCATCACTAGCGCGCTTGGCGCAGGCCGTGGCGAAGGACTTGGGCTGGCACGATCGTGCGGTAAACATTGCCAAGGCCGGCGGGGTATTTGGTCATTCGAAGTTCTTCGACTCCGCGATTGACGCGGAAATCGCCAAGGTGCTTCCACAGGGTCGCGTAAAGGAACTGGAGGCCTCGCCCGTCGAAGCGGCGGTGCGGCTTGCTCTCCGCGACGTGCATGCAAAGGGAAATGCTGCCTGAGGAAGGCGAACGTATCGCACGTGCGCGCACCGCTTCCGGGGACGACATTGGCTCGTTCGTCTACGAAGCAGACGAAACCGTCGTGCTCGCTTTGATCGAAAACCCGCGCTTTCTCGAAAAACACGCCTGCCTGATCCTCGCCCGCATGGATGTTTCCGCTGTCGTCGTGGCTGCGTTAGCCGAAGCGGAGAAGGGGAAGTGGCTGGGCTGCGAAAGCATCCGCCTTGGGCTTGCGCAGCATCCGCACACTCCAAAACGCATCGCCATGTCTGCAGTGCGCCAGCTCTTTCTCTTCGACCTGGTTCGGGTCAGCCTGTTGCCTTCCGCTGCTCCGCATGTGCGGCGTCTAGCTGAGGAGATGATGCTTTCGCGTCTGCCGCATTTGCCGATTGGCGAGAAGCTTACACTCGCTCGCAGAGCGCCTGCACGCATCGCGGCTGCGATCCTGGCCGAAGGGCATCCGCAGGCGATGAAGCTCGCTCTCGCGAATTCGTTGCTTTCGGAGAGTCAGGTATTGAAAGTGCTGGCGCGGGAGGGGCTGTGCGAGCGCGTGATCCTCGCCATTGCGAAACATCCGAAATGGTCATACGTATACAATGTGAGGGTGGCATTACTGCGCAACCCGCTGTCGCCGGCGGATTGCCTCGAAGCGTTTGTGAGCGACCTTGCGATGCGTGACCTAGTGGACATTTCAAACCTGCGTGAGACTCCGAGTGGAACTCGCGCTCTGATCCAGCGCGAACTCGCAAGGCGGGAAGAGCAGCCGCACGAGGGCGACAAGTCGAAACCGCTCGGCACGGCGTAGAATAGAAGATCTTCCAGGGAAAAACCGTTGGCCAAAAAATCGAATCCGGTGCGTTGGATCGTGGCAATCGGCGGCGTAGCCTTTTTCGCCGTGTTGATTTACCTTTCGATGCGCCAAACCAAATTGGAATACGAAGTTTGCATGACCTATAGGAATGGGACTCACTGCGCGACGGCGGAAGGCGCCACTTACGACGAAGCAGTTCGCAACGCGCAGGAAATCGATTGCCAGATGCTGGCAAGCGGCCGCGACGAAACCATGGTTTGCCTTGCCACACAGCCAAGCAGCATCCGGCAGATGCAAAAATGATCCTCAAAATCGTTCGGCGTTCCGAGTTTGTCGGTTGCAGCGGCGGTCTCACCATTCTTCAGATTCCGGTGTCTAATAAGGTTGCGGTTGCGGGCGCCTAGCGATGCACATGACGCGTTGTCTGAACTGTGGTGCGGAGCGGGAAGCAGAGGTGTGCGAC
Source organism: Candidatus Aquilonibacter sp. (assembly GCA_035507075.1). Classification (GTDB taxonomy): domain Bacteria; phylum Acidobacteriota; class Terriglobia; order Acidiferrales; family UBA7541; genus Palsa-295. The sequence goes on from DATJOL010000151.1 coordinate 16,184, forward strand.
GCTTGCGGCCTTGAGCCCTCGGCCGCCGAATTCGTACTGCGGAAAAAGCTGCTGAACCGCACCGGTATTTTCCTGCTGGGTGCAATTGCGTTTGTTACCGCAAGCGGCCGGTATCCTCCGCTCGAACTGGACCGTATCCTGATCTTTATCGGCGTTCTTTTCTTCCTCACTTTGAGCATCGCGATATGGCTGGAACGCCGGGCGTTGAGGCATGTGGAAGTGGAGCCATTGAAGCGGGTGTATTACGGCCTGATTCCGGTTCCGTGGCTGCTGGCCGGTCTTTTGTTAATGAACGGAGCGTTTGATCGCGCGCCGTTTCGCACCATTGAATCTTACGTCGTCGCAAAATTTGCGATGGCGGGGCCGTTGCCGAGCCGTCGATTGATCGTACGGTCATGGCGAGACGGCGAATCGGTGGAGCGAATTGCAGTCGACCGGATCGACTTCGATCAGTTTTCCGATGGGGATGCGATTGAGATCAAGTTGAAGGGCGGTCTCGTTGGTATTCCGTGGGTAGCCGGGGTCGAGCGAGAGTAAAGTGGTCTAAGCGCTGGCGACGGTTTCGCGTTTCGCGTACTTCGTCGAGACGTAATCGTCCACGAGCTTTTGGAAGGCCAGGGAAAGCTCATCGTAGGAACCCTCGAGAGTCGTGAACTTCTGGCCATCAATGTAGACCGGGCAGCGCGGTGTTTCGCCGGTGCCGGGCAAGCTGATACCGATATTCGCCGCTTTGGATTCGCCCGGGCCATTGACAATGCAGCCCATGACGGCAAGCTTCAATTCCTCGACACCTTCGTACTCGCGCTTCCACTCCGGCATTTTGTCGCGGATGTAGCCCTGAATGCTTTCGGCAAGCTGCTGAAACGTTGTGCTCGTGGTGCGGCCGCAACCGGGGCAAGCTGTCACGCTTGGTGCAAATGCACGCAGCCCAAGCGCCTGCAGGAGCTCGCACGCGGCATAAACCTCCTCGCGCCGATCGCCGCGGGGACGCGGCGTGAGAGAAACGCGGACTGTATCGCCGATCCCCTCTGCAAGCAAGACGCCCATCGAAGCGGACGACCAAACCAATCCCTTCGCTCCCATGCCGGCTTCGGTAAGGCCCAGGTGCAAAGGCTGCTCCGTTTTCCGCGCGAGATCGCGATAGATTTCGATCAGGTCCAACGGGCGCGAAACCTTGCACGAGATGATGATCTGGTCATTGCGAAGGCCGCATTCGAGCGCGAGCTCGGTCGATTGGATGGCGGAAAGAACCATGCATTCGTTCAATATCTCTTCGGAGGTTTTTCCCAGATCACGGTCGGTATTTTCCTGCATCTTGCGCATCACCAGCTCTTGGTTCAGTGAGCCGCCGTTGACGCCAATGCGAACCGGCTTGCCATTGTCGCGCGCGACTTTGCAGATGGTCGAAAACTGTTCATCGCGACGTTGACCGTGACCCACGTTGCCGGGATTGATGCGGTATTTATCGAGGACCCGCGCACAGTGAGGGTACTTAGTGAGCAGTACGTGGCCGTTGTAATGGAAATCGCCAATGATGGGAACGTCGCAGCCGGCATGGAGTAGTCTCTGTTTGATTTCGGGAACGGCCGCCGCGGCTTCGGGCACGTTGACGGTGATGCGAACGAGCTCCGAGCCGGCTTGCGCGAGCTCCAGACATTGCTGCGCCGTGCCGGCAGCATCGGCGGTATCCGTATTCGTCATCGACTGGACGACGACAGGCGCACCACCACCAACTTGCACCTTGCCCACTTTTACGCCATAGGTTTTGTGCCGTTCGGGAATCATGCAGGACTTATTGTAGCGAACTTTGCCGCTCGCTGGCGAGAAGCGGGGCTGGACCACCGACGCCGCGCATGAACGTGTCAGGCTCTGCGCGCCGCGACCGCATGAACCGGCTTCGAAGCAGGACGCGGTGGGGGGATAATCGCGGCCATCTTGCGAATCATGGCGAGCACGAGACGCTTGTCATCGTCAGAGAGGGTGGTGGAATAGCGCTTGATCTCGGCCAGGAAGCGAATCTCTTCCTCGGACAGCTCGCCGAGTACTTTGCGCGTCTCGCGATCCTGGGCGGTATCCGTGCCGGGGAAAAAGTCAGCCAGGCTGATCTCCATCGCTTCGGCGATCTTCGCGAGGGTCTCGAGGGAGGGCACAGTATGGCCGTTCTCAACACGCGAGAGATAGCAACGGAGCAGGCCCGTCCGGCGCTCTATGTCTCCCTGCGATAATCCACGATCACTGCGATAGGACTTAATCACTTCTCCGATATTGACCTTGGGTTTCTCTTTTGGCATGTGGGTATCAACTCCGGCAACGGGCGTTATCTTACGAGGCAACAGCAGGCATCAGCAAGCGGATTCTGCAGAAAAGTTTACTCGCACGACACATTTAGGCGGGTTGTGGACGCTCGAGACCCAGGGATTCGTCAGACGGCCGCTTGAATTGCGGATTCGGCACGCGGCACTTGTTCCTTGCTCCGCCGCTTGTTGGCGTAGAGAGCGTCATCCGCGCGCTTCATAAACTCCTGGGAGGTCTCGCCGGGTCGATAGTCGACCCATCCGCGCGAAAATCGGCAGGGCACGTGATGCCCTTCGTACGTGACGCTTGCCCCCTCCAGGCGCAGAAGCACGTGCCGCACCTCATCGGCGCGGCATTCCGGCAGCATCACCATGAATTCGTCGCCGCCGAGACGCACCGCCAAATCAGAGCCGCGAATTGCCCGCTGGAGCCGCTCAGAGAAGGTCTTGAGCAGCAGGTCGCCGCCGGCGTGACCCAGCCTGTCGTTCGTTTGCTTCAAGCCGTCGAGATCCAGCATCAAGAGCGTGAGCGGACGCCCATAGCGCAACGAACGGCTGATCTCCTCGGCGAGGCGTTGTTCGCCCGAGCGGCGATTGTAAAGACCGGTCAACTGATCGAGCGCGGCGAGTTTGTAAACTTCGGCCGTGAGCGTCTGCACCTGCGCTAACGATTCGATTTGCTCCGAGATTTGGCGCCGCATGCGCAGAATCTGCGATTGCTGATAAACCAGGTAAACCGAGAACAACAGCACAATGCCTACAAGGGCGCGGACAGATTGGCTCAGGTAAAAGGAGTAGCTCGTCTCTTCTCTAGACAGCAGCGCGGGAAACGTAAACGAGGCAACAGCCAGAGTCAAAAGGATCAGCACCAGAACCGTGGTGGACCAAAGCCACCATTGTCTGCGATCGAGTTTTCGCAATCTTTCTTGAAACAGTTCCGGCTTCGCCGTTGCCGTTTTTTCTGAATGGTCGAAAAAGGAAATGAATTCGCTCATCGCCTGACCGTTTATCTCTTCACGCTGATCGAAGGCTGAGAGGAATTTAGCCGAATGAAGAAACAATTGCCACAGTACGGTTAGCCCGTCTTTCCAAGCTAGTTACCCCAAAAACTACGGATGAACTTCCCGATTTGGGATAAGTGGCTGCCTATTCAATGAAGGCCTCGAGATGACTCGCAATGGACGTAGATCACAGGTAAGCGCCATTTGCTCCGGGCCTTTTTCTGCTTCGCTCGGCGAGCGACCCTGTAAGTACTTTCCCGTATTTCTTTTCGCTCCGTAATCTGCGAACGCCCCACGGGGCTGACTCACAAAATTAGGGAGACAAAAACTCATGAAACTCAAGAGCTTGGGATGGACTTTGGCACTTGCGTTCGCAGTGGTCGCTATTCCCATCGCCCCGAAAGGCACGGGCACTGCCCGCGATATCGAGGGTCCTCCGCCTCCAGGTGGAGCAGCATTCCATCTTGTCGCCGATATAGAAGGCCCTCCACCCCCGGGCGGCATGACGATCAAGGACATCGAAGGTCCGCCACCCCCGGGTGGTACAAAGGTGACTGGACAGGGCATTAACGATATCGAGGGTCCGCCGCCCCCGGGTGGGTTGGCGTAATTCGGAATTGGCTACCATAGCGTGGCTTCGGAAACAGGGGGAGTGCCACACGTTGCTTCCCCTGTTTTTTGTGTTAGCATTCGGCCATCGCAGAGGAGCGACCTCGAATGCTTGGCGCCGTGATTCTGGGAACCGGTGTGATTCTGCGATCTTTGATATTGCTTCGCGGTTGGCAGTCTCATATTATTGCGACGTATTTTTGGTTCTATGGCTACGTTGTAGCAGGCCTAGTGGGCGACACGGTGGTAGCACTCGCCTTGCGCGAGGGTGTGCATTCCTATCGGGCTGTCTATTGGGCCGCCCAGCTCAGTACCCTGGCCTTCGGCTGCGCTGTCATTTTCGAGATATTCCGCCACGTTCTTAAGCCTTACCCGGGGGCTGAGATATTCGCGCGCTCTCTCCTTCTTGTCACGTTCGGGCTTATCTTTTTTTCCGGTCTAATCTATGCGAGGGTGGCGAGTGCGGCCGCCGCGCGAACGTTCATTGGATTGGAAAGGGACGTGAGGATGGCCCAGGTGTTATTCTTCGTAGCTATCTTGGCCGTCATTTTCCGCTACGGCCTTCCGATAGGTCGCAATATGCGCGGTATGATTTCCGGATACGCCCTCTACATCGGTACCAGCCTGCTCACACTCGCATTTCGAGCGTATGCGGGTCTTCCATTTGATTCGATATGGCGCGTGCTACAGCCACTGTCGTCGGCGGTAACGCTGTGCATCTGGCTTGCGGCCTTGTGGGCGTATCATCCTAATCCGGCACCAAGTCCCCGGGTCGCGCTGGGGTCGGATTACGAGGAGTTGGTAGCCGCGACGAGGGGCGGCGTCACTGCGGTGCGTTCCTACTTGGAGCGTTCTCTTCGCGGTTAACGGGTGAGCCTTGAATCTAAGTAGGCCAGAGTCGGGGCATTCGGAGCCTGCTCAGTGCTTATGTGGGTAGCTTCCTCTCCGCCGGTGTTTTGTTGCGTGGTGCCCAAAACGCCACGCTGAAGCGATATCCGTTTTTCTACTCCGCGTTGGCTTCTCGATTTCTCGCCTCAGTTTGCTTGATTCCAGAACTTCGGGTTTTTAGAGGGGACAGTTATGCAGCCCGGCACTCGAATCCGCAGTTCGTTCCTGTGTTTATAGCGTGTGGGAGTATAGTCGAGGTGGTTCGGCTTGGATTTGCTCGCATACCGGCAGCTGTCGGCTTTGCAAGAGTCATCGGCGCTGCCCTATCGCTCGCGGTCGTCTGTTTTGCGATATCCTTACCCTTCCCTTCGCTCCTCAGGCGAACACGCTCACTGTTACTGCTTCATTGCGTTCGAGCGAAATTTCCGGTTTGTTCAGGCCCTGCTTCTTCCAGTCGCCCTGGCGGCAATCCTAGGACGAAACGTCCGCGGAATCTTCTACCTAGGCTATGGCATCTGCATTGCTTCGGGCCTTATGTCCCCGGCATTGGAATCGCATTTCCGGGGCTCGTTTACGCCCATCTGGGTACTGACCCAACCACTCTCCTACGTCGTTTCCCTCGCCACATACCTCTTCAGACTTTTGTCCTTTGAGAAGCCGGTGGTTGCAGATATGGTACCGGCGCTCTCTTGGGCGTCAGATGTGAATTGTGAACAGAGCCTTCGCGATCCTGGGTAAACACGGAATCCGCAATGGTCGCGTGCTCAGCTTGGCAAGCATAGAGAGTTTCAGTTGGGCACAATCGCTGATTTCGGGGCATCGTCTGCGCCCGCCCTCATCTGCGGGCATCTATGCTATCTCCAGCATTTAAAGGGACTTAGCTTTGCCCGGTGCCGTGCCGTGCCCGATGCGCCAAAAACCTGCTTACTAACGCGAGATGATATTTATTTTTCGCCGTCGCGGCGGTATTGTGTATACACTACCGCCCTTGGTAATCGCGTTTGGTGTTAACTGATGATTCAGCTTTTGTTCTTCTCGAGTGTCGGAGTGTTGCTTTTCGTCCTTCTGGTCCTTCTCGCGCGTCGAGGCAGGGCAGAAGGGGGAGCGGAAGTGCTTGTCTGTGCGCGGCAAGCCCTCTTTGCGCTTAGGGCAGAACTGCTCGACCGGGAACTGGTTGCCCGGATCTTTGGCCGCGATGACTTGACCTTTGTTCGCTCGCTGCGGTCCCCCAGTCTCGAGTCGTGCTTTCTCGGAGAGCGGAAAAGAGTGGCCGTTATCTGGGTGGAAGGGGTACGCTCCCAAATCCAACTGTTGCGACGGCTGCACTTGGGGTCGGCACGTTTTTACGCCAGGCTTGACTTTAAAACTGAGCTTTCCCTTGCATGGAGCTTCGCGACACTGCTCGTCACCTGTCGCGCCCTGAAGGTCGCATTTTTGGTCGCTGGCCCCTATGCGGCGCCTGGGATGGTGGGGGCCGTGGCTCACGCGGCGACGAACGTTTGCGAAATTTCGCGGCATTCTCTAGCGTTCTTGTCCGGCGCAGGGCTGGATGGCTTCGCTGATACCCGTGGCGGGCTTCCGCCGTCTAGGACGTGAAGAGCACGAATGCAATGAGGCAACACGGCGACAACGGAGGAGTTCGGCAGGCGGTCGACGACTTGCGCCGCCGCACCCTGGCAAAGCTTGCCCGCCCTCTTGACCGGCTGATCTACCTAGCATCGACAAGAGACTACAATACGGGCATCTACTATCATGATGGTTTAGCCGCGAGTTACGGCGAGGACGTGGCCTGCCAAGCCCTAGCGGAATGCCACCGCGAGGTATTTCGAGAACTCATCGGAACCAGCCTGCGCGAACTCGTGCTGCAAATGGAAGACTACATGGCCTCAGTTGACCTGAGCGCGAATCGCTTCATTGCCGCTTGGAAGAAACTCGAGCCCTACCGCGTCACAGTGCCCGTCGAGAGCGACCCTTTGGCCGCGGAATTCCTCTTCGCGAACCTCAGGACCGCCTTGGCAATCGTGGAAACCCGTCAGACTGCTCGGCGTCCCCCGTTGGGATCAGCCGCATAGCCAGCCCGGTCACCTGTCCCACAATCTCCGCGTCATCAGGGTAGACGAATTGGCGGATCATGCATCCGGATAAGGGATGTGGAATCAATGTGATCTGCGAGCCTCTCACTTCGCACCACGCGCATGCATACGAGTCTCGCAGCTCGATGAAGTAAATTGGCCGGTCAAATTCAGTCCGCCACTCTTGTCCCTGTGTCCGCGTAACTTGGCTGTCGATTTGCACGAAGGATCCCGGCCGGATAAGGGGGTACATCGTGTAATCGTCCTGGCCAATGAAACCATACTGACAATGGCGAACATCGAGACGTTCAATCAGCGCAATGGGCACTTCGCCCCATATCTCCACCATGCGCGAGATCAGGCTCGTCTTGTCGAGGGTGAAACTTTTGTCAAATCGCACCGGGAAGGTCACGGGCCGGTCTGGTTCCGGCCTCTCGAACATGGCGAGGTGCGTGTTTTGCAGGGGCAGAGCAAAGCGATGCCGGCTGCTTGCGCTCAAATCCACACCAAAAAGCGCCAGCAACTCATTGAATTTAATGCGGTAGATTACGCTCAGGCTGTACAGTTTGAAAATGCTTGGCACCGAGCTCTTATTTTCCAGCTGCGTAAGCCATGCATTCGAAATGTAGAACTCTTCATTTTGGCAGTCGTCTGCAATGGCGCGGCTGAACTCCTCCACCTCTCGCGTCGTTACTCCCAGGCGGTTTCGCAGCTCTCTGAGATGCTCTCCTGCACGAACTATAGGGCCCATGTAGTGTTCCAGGATGAAACAACTTCAAGTACGCAGCCAACCTTACGCTCTTTCCCGCACTCGAATCAACCTGATTTCCAGCTCACTTCCGGTTGCCCGGCCAAAGAGTATACCTCGATCGGATTCACGACCCGGTGGCTTGCTTACTATACAAAGCAAGATTCAAACCTCGTCCCAATTGGCCGTTTTCGACGACAAAATAACCTGCACCGCGAAGCGGGATATTTTTTCCCAAGACGGAACTCGGCAGTTTCCTTGCGCATTTAGGTACGGCACGTTGATCGCGACAGTATATTACTATGAATGTGATACACGTATAGTGATATTGGGCGTTGCTTTGACACTGGAGCGGCGGTGTCACCATCGCGTATCTTTTTCGCACATTGTCCACAGGAAACTGGGTCGGCGGCTCTGGAAGGACGCATCATCATAGGGATGATGAAGCGAGGGTCGGTCAATCCATGAGCGGTTCGGCAAGGCTGGGCGGTCCATACGCGGAGCGCCGTGCTGTGCCGCGCTACACCTTTATCGCAACGGCCGAGATTATCGAGCCGGCCACCGACACTCATATCTCGGGCCGCGTTTCGGAGATCAGCAAGTTCGGCTGTTACGTCGACCTCCTCAATACGCTTCCCAAAGGAACGCCGATTCGTGTACGTATCACCACGGACAGTGGCTCATTTGAATGCGCCGGGAAGATCATCTACGTGCAGGAGAACGTAGGCATGGGCGTTGGCTTCGAAGGCCCGTCGCCAGACCAGGAAAAGACGCTCGAAGCCTGGCTCGCCAATCTGGAAGGGAAGTAGCTGAATTCGCCGCCCATCAATGCAGATAATTGGACGTAAGCAGAGGCTAGCGCAGCGGCGAGCGCCTTGGATCGATGACCGCCCGTTCTAGTTGCGCGATTTCCAGGCCGCTTGCCGCCAACCTTTTTCCAGTTTCAGAGACCGTGTACTTCGTGATGCATAGCAGCAGGCACTCCGCAGTAACCACGGGAATCGCGGTTCCGCGATCCTGTTTCTCACCACCGCGTCCCGGATCCCGGAAAGGCGAAATCAACTCGGCGGCATCAAATGCCGATTTGAGACTAGCTGACGGCGCCGGCGGTTCGACTTGCGGCGAGGCTGGTTTAGTTTTCCGCAGGCTCTTCCAAGGTGGTTGAGGCTCGGCGTCTCGCCGCTGCTTATCGTAAAGCGTGATCCAATAGTTCCATCGTTGCGGGCTGATCTGGCAGATATCGCGCAGCAGAGTTTCGACTTGCTCGCGATTTTCTTCGGGCCAATAACCGGAGAGCCGCTCCCACTCGTAGATGTAGAGCCCTGCAAGCAGGTCGGATATTTCGATGAATTTCGAAGCGCGGCTACTGGCCAACATCGCGGCCAAGTCCATGGCGCGCGAAAGATCCAGCGTGAGCCGATGGCTCGATTCTTCGCCCTGAGATTCGCCGGCGATGCCGTCGTAGCGCCGTGGCACGCTCGCTTGTCCGGCGCGTTTCTTTCCAAAAAAGGTCATGGCGGAGGGATGTTCCCTCCGCTAGTCTAACAAACGCCGTTCTGTTGCCGCGCATTACTCCCGAGTCGCGTGCTTTTTAGCCAATCACAGTCCCAACACATTCACCAGTTCGCGCACCGATCCTGCAGACTTATCGAGTGCAGTCTTTTCTTCGGCCGTAAGCTTGATTTCCAGGATCTGCTCGGCTCCGCCTGCACCCAGCTTCACGGGAACGCCCACGAACAGTCCTTTAATGCCGTATTCTCCTTCGAGATAGACCGCGCACGGCAGGATCTTTTTCTTGTCCTTCAGGATGGCTTCAACCATTTCCACGGCCGCCGCGGACGGCGCGTAATAGGCCGAGCCCGTCTTTAGCAGGTTAACGATCTCGGCGCCGCCTTTGCGCGTGCGCGTGATGATCGCCTCCAGGCGCTCGGCTGGGATCAGTTCGGTAATAGGCACTCCAGCTACCGTGGAGTAGCGGGCCAGAGGCACCATGTCGTCGCCATGCCCACCCAGCACGAACGAATGCACGTTTTCGACAGACACATTCAGTTCTCGCGCCACGAAGGTGCTCATCCGCGCCGAATCCAGCACACCCGCCATGCCCAGTACCCGCTCTTTTGGGAATCCGCTCACTTTGAAGGCCGCCTGGGCCATCGCGTCGAGCGGGTTTGTCACCACGATCAGAACGGCTTTTGGTGAAAGCTTCGCAACCTTTTCGACAACGCCTTTCACCACATCGTAGTTTGCCTTCAGCAAGTCGTCGCGGCTCATACCTGGTTTGCGAGGAAAGCCCGCCGTGATCACAATGATGTCGCTGTCCCGGGTGCCTTCATAATCGCCATTCGCCGTGGAAATGCCCGCAGCTTGCGCATCGCTGCCCAGGATGGGGCCCGACTCGGCCATATCCAGAGCCTTTCCCGCTGGAGCCCCCTCCAAAATATCCGTCAGCACCACATCCGCGAGCCCGGAATCATGAATCCTCTGCGCCGTTGTCGAGCCGACGAACCCTCCACCCACCACCGTGACTTTCTTCCGCATCCTGACTCTCTCCTTTGAGATCGGCGAATTTGCCGGGAAAGCTTCCGAAAAACGGGCCTTTCCGCGGAGCCGCGACACACGTCCGGAAATTTTCGGCTTAGCGCGCCGCCACGGCGACGCCCATATTCTCGATGATGGCCGAGGCAAACTCCGAAGTCTTGAGCTTCGCCGCACCCGGCATCAGGCGTTCCAAATCATACGTTACGCGTTTCTGCTGGATGGTCGTGGCGAGTCCGTCTTCGATCAGCTTCGCAGCTTCTTTCCAGCCCATGAAGTCCAGCATCATCACGCCGGAAAGCATCACCGAACCTGGATTGATCACATCCTTATCCGCGTATTTCGGAGCCGTGCCGTGCGTTGCTTCGAAGACGCCATATCCGTCACCGATATTGGCTCCCGGCGCGATTCCCAAGCCGCCTACCTGTGCCGCGCAGGCGTCCGAAAGATAATCACCATTCAGATTTGGCGTGGCGAAGACCTGATATTCGCCTGCGCGCGTCAGCACCTGCTGGAAAACGGAATCCGCGATACGGTCGTTGATCAGAATCTTCTTCTTCCATTGCCCGTGGCCATGGGTCGGGTAGATCGAATCCAGCGTTTGCTTCACCTCCGCGTAAATTTTCTGCCGGAAGTCTTCGGTCGCCTGCTCCAGCCCGGGTTCGACTGCCGCGGCATTCTTCTCGATCGAAAGATTCCCGTCGCGGTCCTTGTTATCGACTATCCAGCTTTCACGTTCCGTCACCAGGTACGGGCGGAATTCCTGCGTCGCGAGCTCATAGCCCCAATCACGAAACGCGCCTTCGGTGAACTTCATGATGTTGCCCTTATGAACAAGCGTCACGACCGTTCGATTATTTTCGATCGCGTGCTGGATCGCGCGACGCACCAGGCGCTTGGTGCCGGTGGGCGAAATCGGCTTGATGCCGATACCGGAATCCTCTCGCACCTTCTTCGGCCCGCCCTTCAGCATGTCGTTGTTCAGGAAATCGATGAGCTTTTTTACTTCCAGCGTGCCCGATTTCCATTCGATTCCGGCGTAGACGTCTTCCGTGTTCTCGCGGAAGATCACCACGTTCATATTTTCCGGATGCCTTACTGGCGAAGGCACGCCGGTGTAATACCGCACCGGCCGCACACACGCATAGAGATCGAGCACCTGCCGGAGCGTCACGTTGAGCGAACGAATGCCTCCGCCCACCGGCGTCGTCAGCGGACCTTTGATGGCGATCCGAAAATCGCGAATGGCATCGACCGTATCCTGCGGCAGCCACTCCTTGAATTGATTGAACGATTTTTCCCCGGCATAGACTTCCAGCCAGGCGATCTTCTTTTTCCCGCCGTAAGCCTTTTCCACCGCCGCGTCAAATACCCGCCGCGACGCCTTCCAAATATCGCGTCCGGTTCCATCGCCCTCAATAAAGGGAATGATCGGCCGATCCGGCACGTTGAAAGAGCCGCCGCTATACTCGATCCTTTGCCCATCCGAAGGCACGGCCACGCCGCTGTACGAAGTCTTCATAGTCCAATTCTCCCGGTGCGCTTCCTCACGCGGACCCATCCCCAAGCCGCGAAACCCAATAACTTAGCACAATTTGCAGCCCCCGGGTCCCGCGATTCTGCCTCCGCGAAATAGAGGGCGCGCCGATATCGTTACGCCAGCAGGCACACAACCGCTTCAGTCAAGGTGCGCAGCGCTCGCAGTCACAACAAGATTTGTTTCTCGATCGATCGCCTGCGAGACGCCCCATGAAGCCGAGGCCGCAAGGCCACGTTACTTGATCTGGCCGCGAATTTCTCCGCCCGGGTGCGCCGTCGTGTGAACATTCACGTACGCATTGCCGCCCTTGATATCGCTCACGAGGTCGGAGACAGTTTTCCCCTTAAGCGGGCCGGCCAAGTCCGCCGCGGTAATGGTCCCTTTGGCCAGCACGCCGGAAAATTTGCCCACTTTCGTAACTGCCGGCGGCTTGGAAGGATACAGCCACGCGGCAACCGGCCCTTCTTTTCCCGGAGGCCCAATGTGAATATGGGCCATCGTGACGTTCTCGATGTCGGACACGGAAAGCGTGTAGCTGAGGCTGTCGCCGCTCTTGCTCAGCACAAACGTTGCCGTGCCGTGCGCCGGCGTAGTCACCGCGGGGACCGCCTCGCTGCCGTTAAGAGTTGCGTGAAATCTGGTCTGAGCGTTGACGAGTGGGACGAATAGAAGTACCAAACTAACGAGAAGTAGTGATCTGCGAAGAGCTTTCATGAACTCGACCTCCTCACCTAGCATGGCACGGACTCACACCAAGCGCACCTGTCTCGTTAACATTCTTCGTGGCGCTGGGGGCGGCGACTTCGGCCAGTTCCCGATTCGCGGAGGCAGGCGTGAACTAAGCTCCAGAAAGGGCCACCTTTTGGCCTCGGTGCCGGAAACCAGGCGGAATCGCGCGACAATGTGTCGAAACGGCAGAGCCTGGCTCGTCATTGTGGTGGCAGGCCCGAATGCCTGAAAATGACGAACAAAGGAGAACTCGCATGCAATACCTTCTGATGCTTTACTCTCAGCAGGACCAGTGGCCGAAGATGTCCCCTGCGCAACAGCAAGAGGCGATGGCCGCCTACGGAGCCTACACGGAAGCGTTGAAAAAGGCTGGCGCTCACATTGCCAGCAATCGTTTGCAGCCGACCACGGCCGCAACAACGGTTCGTGTCGCAAACGGTAAGTCGCAGGTCCTCGACGGGCCCTACGCGGACACGAAAGAACAGCTTGGCGGTTACTACCTTATCGAAGCCCCGGACCTCGATGCCGCACTTTCCTGGGCCGCGCGTTGCCCTGGCGCCAGCCATGGCACGATAGAAGTGCGGCCGGTTTGGGCCGTGCCGGCGGCGGCTTCCGCTTGAGTAAGCTCTTTCTTTCGCGCAAGCGTCGCAGGACCGTTCAGCGCTCGTTCGGCCCTGCGACGCTTGCGGAAAGGACATCCGTGAATACGCCGGGTGGACATGTTGCGACGCCGGATTTGTCCGCAGTGCGCAGCACGGCGGAAGCCGTCGCGCGCCGCAGTTACGGCAAGCTCGTCGCCTTTCTCGCTGCGTGGACGCGCGACGTAGCCGTGGCCGAAGACGCGCTCTCCGAGTCCTTCGCCTCCGCACTCAAAAACTGGCCGCTCAGGGGCGTCCCTTCGAATCCCGAAGCGTGGCTGCTCACGGCAGCACGCCGAAAACTCATCGATGCGATTCGGAGTCGCCATCGCGGTGAATCGGCAGCGGGAGAATTGAAAGTCCTCGCACAGGGTATGGACGCAGCCTCTAACGACCGGGAAATTCCCGATCGGCGCCTTGCGCTCATGTTCGTGTGCGCTCACCCCGCGGTGGACCCCGCAATTCGCGCGCCGCTTATGATGCAAGCTGTGCTGGGGCTCGACGCCGCGACCATTGCCTCCTCGTTTTTGATTTCTCCGGGCGCTATGAGCCAACGCCTCGTGCGTGCGAAAGACAAGATCCGCCAGGCCGGCGTTCCGTTCCGAATTCCCGGCCTCGAAGAACTTCGCGAACGTGTAGACGCTGTTCTTGACGCAATCTACGCCGCGTTTTCCGAGGGCTGGACCGACGCCGAAGGCACTGACGCGGCGCGCCGGGATCTCGCCGAAGAGGCGATATTTCTTGGGCGCGTTGTTACGGATCTGCTTCCCGAAGAGCCGGAAGCGCTTGGCTTGCTCGCTCTCATGCTTCACGCGGAAGCGCGGCGCGCGGCGCGCCGTGACCAATCGGGCGAATTTGTGCCTTTAGCCGAACAGAATCTCGCCTTGTGGAACTCCGAAATGATCGCAGAGGCCGAACGCCTGCTGCGCCGTGCAAGCGGATTAGGCTTTATCGGTCGTTATCAACTCGAAGCCGCACTGCAATCGGCTCACGTCGATCGGCGCCAAACCGGGCGCGCAAATTGGCCAGATATCGTAAAAATCTATGACGCCCTTGCCGCGGCCTCCGCCTCGCCGGTCGTCGCCATCAACCGTGCGTTGGCCGTGGCGGAATTGAACGGCCCTGTCGCCGGTCTCTCCGCCTTGCAGAATATTGCGGAGGATCCACGCCTTAGGGAATATCAGCCCTATTGGGCGGCGCGCGCCGAACTTCTCGCCAGAACTGGCGCTCGCGAAGAAGCCCGTGGCGCCTACGATATCGCCATCGGCCTCGAGCGCGATCCCGCCGTTCGCCGCTTTCTGCAAAGGCGGCAAGCGAGTCTCGCATCCTAGTGCGCCGTGCTGCTCTCGTTCTTCGCCTGCCCGCGCCATTTCGCCGCGAGCGATTTATCCGCTAGCGCCTTGATGAATATGCCGCCGACCACGGATCGCGCCTGAAATCCCATCTGTTTGCCCGTTTTCGTGTCGTACCAGTCTGTCAGCGGTACGCGCGAAGGGGTCTCGTTCATCCATTTCACGATTGGTGCAACCAGTGCATCGAATTGATTGGTGTCGCCAGCAAGCGTCGCCGTCCATAATTCCCAATCCAATTTGGTGTAATCGGCGCGATTGTCGAGCGGCAGGCCGTACTCGTTCAGATGGGCCAAATAGAATTTCAATTCTGTCTCGCGCACAGAGGCAGGGAAGAGATCCAGCCCGAGCAGATTATCCCACACGAGATTGTATTTCTGGCTCCATGTCCCGGCCTTATCGAATGCGAGCTTGTAGTGATCGCCATCGATGTCCATCTGCTGCCAGGTCGCCGCCATCTTCTTGGCGGTGGCGAGGTAGTCATCCGCCACATCCAGCTGGCCGAGCCCGCGCGCCATCAACGAATAAGCGCCCAACCCTTCGATTGCCTTGATCGAAAGGTTCGCGTTATGAGCCAAATGACCGGCAAAATCGTCGGTGCAGAGTTGATTCTCCGGATCGAGTCCGTTCGCGCGCACATATTCCGCCCACTTCGTGAACTCGGGCCAATACTCGCGCGCCAAATGCCAATCGCCCTCGGCCTGTCCGATCGCCGCGCCCAAAATAAGCAAATTGCCGCTCTCCTCGATCGGCATTTGATTTTCTTCCGACTTTTCGCCGCCACCGTATGTCTGTCCGTCCGCGAGCGGATACCGCCCCAGATCGTGCGGCGCAAACGGGAATTTCCAGCGCGGTAGACTCGCGTAGTTCAGCACGGGGCGCACCTGCGCTTCGAGCATCTCCGGATTCAGCAGCAGGAAAAACGGCGAGGATGGATAAAGCACATCCACCGTGCCGATATCGCCATTGGAAAAATTTTCTTTCGCAAAAAGCATCGGCCGGCCCGCTTCGTCCGCCACGAGCATGTGCGCTCCGAGCGTCTGGCGGTACGCCAGCACGGCCAGCTCCGCATAACCCGCCCCGCCAACGCGTGCTAGGTCCGCCGTCAGCTCTTTGTCATATTGCTGCCCGCGGGTCTCAAGCGACGCATATTGCGATTCCGCGTCGCCCAGCATTTCGCCGACCGTCCGGCCGTTGCGCTGCCAAAACGGCCGCAGCTTGCGCTCGAGATACTCGATGGCGAAGGCCTGTGTGTACGCGAGCAAAACATGCTGCATCGAGGAATGCGCCGCGTCACAATCGAGCGCTTCCTCGACGGCTAGATGTGCCGCGCCGTCATGCGGCGTGCGCGGCATATCCATATCGTCCGAATCGGCGAGCTTTCCTGCCTGCACAAAATCTCGAACCGCACTCGAGGAAAGAGCAGTAGCGGCTTGTGCATTGCCAGCGATCGGCACAGCCAGATGAAAATATCCCCAGTCGATTCGCAGGTTGTCGCCGCTGCGGTTCAAGACTTGCTGATCGCGCGACCCCACGTTCAGCACCGCGAGCCCTGGCTCATGCGAACGCCCCCACGTGACCGCCTCATCGTCCGTGTTCACCGCAATCAGCGGGTCAACGTCGAGCAGCGCGTTCACCTTGTGCGACTGCCCATCCTCACTCGCTGCCGTCCAGGTCAAATACGTCACCGGCCGTGAAAGCACGTCCATATCCTGTGGAAAGGCAGGAGTGAAGAATTCCACGGTGAGCCGCACTCCGGCGGCTTCAAACGTATAAATCGTATGCGTCGGCGCAATCGCCAGCGACACCTGCTTCATGGCCGGCGTGTCACGCGGCGTTGCGCCCATGTAACGATAGACCTTCCCGTCGATACGCACTAATCCCGTCAGCGACTGTGGCGTCCCGGTCCAATGGCGCGTCGGTCCGTCCGTTAAATTGTCGTTCATCGACCAGACGCTGAAATAAGGGTTATGCACCACCAGCGGGACCGCCGGTAGCCGTTCCTGAGCCACGGCACAAGTCGCCATCGAGACCAAAAGCAAAATCATTCCGAAAAATCTATGCGAACGTGCTCTCATCCCAACCTCTCGACGTGCGAATACAACGCGGCCATAACGTACACCGCCGCATTGCATCGTGCAATCTCGTGCACGCACGCAGCGCACAAATTTGAAGCAGAATGGAAAAGCGGCGGCTCGCGAACTTGCGAAGGGGGGCGGCTGGGAGCCCCGATGATATAAGGCGTTGAGGAATGCCCCGTCAGGTTTTGGTGATTGTTACGTTTGTCGCAACGTTCTGATTATTGCTCACGTGATAGTAGATCGTCGCACGGTCGCCCTTTGCGGGCGTGCCCTTTTCCTTGGTGGACGAGTTCAGCACAAACGATTCGTTCTGCGTTTTCCCGTTCATCTTGCGCGAGAGCACAAGATTCGAGGTGCTGACCGAGGAGATCGTTCCCATCACATGGCGTGTAGTCATGCTGGTTGTGGTGCTGGAGGTTTTGGTCTTGGTGGAGGTGGTCGCGAGGGTAGCTGCCATCGCCATGCCTGCGCTTAGAATCACTGCCGCAGCCACGGTCAGGAGCTTTCCAATTCTCATCTAGGGATCCTCCTTAGGAGTGGATAACTACCCTTGGTGGGATGCATCCCCAAAGTCACAGGTGGGCCGGGACTTATTTAGGCAATCTTCCCGCGCGCCGCTTTTTCGTATATTCCTGCAGAGCCTGTTCGATGATGGGATAAGCGTCTGAGGCCGGTTGGATCTCATCCACTTCAACCGCTTTGCCTTCCAACAACTTGTAATCCTGGAAAAATCTGCGGACCATGGCGATTTTGTGCGACGGAAGCTCGGACGCGTTGTGATAGCTATTGAATTCCGGATCGGCTGTTGCGACGGCGATGATCTTGTGGTCTTTTGCGCCGGAGTCGATCATCGTCATCAGGCCGATTGTGCGCGCATGCAAAATGGTCAGCGGCGCCACGGATTCCTGGCACAAGACGAGCACGTCGAGCGGATCATGATCTTCCGCGAGCGTTTGCGGAATGAACCCATAATTCGCCGGGTAATAAACGGCCGAATAGAGCACGCGGTCCATGCGAATCATCCCGCTCGGCTTATCCAGTTCGTACTTCACGCTCGACCCGAGAGGAATCTCGATCACCGCCTGGAATTCCTTGGGGATATGTTCGCCGGGTGTCAAATCGTGCCAGGGGTGGTTCATCGCGCCTCCGATGGAATTTGAGCACTCCATTGTAACCGCTCGCGGAGTGCGCGAAGCTCCTCATTTGATCGGGTGAGTTCATAACGCACGCCGAATGACCAGCATCCGCCTGCTATATTAGCCGATGGGTATGACGGGAGCTCTGCATGGATGAGGGCGGACACCTGCACTGGCCGTGGCGCCCGGGATACGTGGCTCGCTTTACGCTGCTCGCGCGGCGACTGGGCCGCACAGCGCGCACGCGCTATTGGTTTCCGCATATACCGTTGTCTTTGGCGCTGGCCGGCGCCGGATACCTGCTCCTGAGACTCGTCTTTTTCCCCCAGAAAAATCTGCTGCTCTCCGATTTTCCGCATCATATTTTGGATTTCCGGCCCTCGAGCATGCCCTACGTGTTGATTGGCGTCGGTATGCTGGTGATGTCGATTGGCCTGCTGTTCCGGTCGCGCTTTGCGTGGATCATCACCATTGTCCTCACCGCCTCGCTCGTGCTGAGCGCGGAGATCGCCGGCCACGCTCACCACACCGGGCTCGTTTATTACGACGGGGCGCTGCTGCTGGCCTTGCTCCTTTCCTATTCCTGGTTTGACCGCACGAGCCTTGCCGCGGGAACGCTTTTCGCGATTACCAGCGCGCTGCTGCTGCTGATCTACGCGGTTTTCGGCAGCCTCTATCTTGGCGAGCAGTTCTCGCCGCCGATCAAGGACCTGGTAACCAGCCTCTACTATTCCGTGGTAACGATGAGCACGGTCGGCTACGGCGACATCACGCCGAAAACCGTGGACGCGAGGCTTTTTGCCGTCTCCGTCATGTTCCTGGGCCTGGCGGTCTTCGCCACTTCGCTTACGGCGATTGCTGGGCCGATGATTGCCCGCCTCAGCGCCCCGAAGGAGAAACGCATGAAGCGCACGAACCATTTCATCGTCGTTGGTGCAACGCCTTTGGCCTACAACACTTACCGGGAGTTCAAGAAGCGCAATCAGGAGGTCATCCTGATCATGCCTCAGGCGCCCGCTTCGGGCGACATCGATCCCGCCGATCTGATCATCGGCGACGCGAACAGCCTCACTACGCTGCGCCAAGCCTGTGCCGACCAGGCCCAGGCCGTGCTCGCAATGCGGGCCGACGATTCGGACAACGCGTTCATCGCGCTCGCCGTGAAAGAACTGAAGGGCCGCGCGAAAACCGTGGTCGCAATCAACGACAGCAAGCACATGGACCGGATCAAGCTCGTCCAGCCCGACATCGTGATCGCGCCGGAAGTGCTCGGCGGGGAACTGCTCGCCATGGCTCTGAGCGGCGAAGCAATCACCAGCGACTTCGTGCTGAACCGCTTCTTCCAGGGCAGCCATTCCTCCTGA
>DATJOL010000152.1:0-3938 GCA_035507075.1 Candidatus Aquilonibacter sp.
CGGCGGGACGGTGAACGGCGCGGGGACGTTCGTTATGAGCGTCGAGCGCGTGGGCAGCGAAACGATGCTGGCGCAGATTGTCCGCATGGTCGGCGAGGCGCAGCGCAGCCGCGCTCCCGTGCAAAAACTGGCAGACAAGGTCTCGTCTTACTTCGTTCCCGCGGTTGTGGGCGTCGCGGTGGTCACTTTCATCGTGTGGGGCCTGTTCGGCCCTACACCGAAAATGGCGCACGCTCTTCTGAATGCGATCGCCGTGCTGATCATCGCGTGCCCTTGCGCTCTCGGGCTGGCCACGCCGATGGCCATCATGGTGGGGACCGGGCGCGGGGCGCTGGCCGGCGTGCTGGTGAAAAATGCCGAAGCTCTCGAAACGCTCGAGAAGGTGGACACGATTGTGCTGGACAAAACCGGCACCCTCACCGAAGGCGAGCCGCGCGTGACTCAAATCGTTGCGGCGCCAGGATCTGCCGAAAGTGACGTCTTGCGAATTGCCGCGACACTCGAGCGCGGGAGCGAGCATCCGCTGGCGGCCGCGATTTTGTCGGCGGCTAAGGCGCGCGGAATCGAACCGGGGGACCTCGCGGACTTTTATTCGCGGACGGGAAAAGGCGTGACGGGAAAAGTGGACGGCGTGGTGGCGGCATTGGGAAATCGCGCGCTGTTCAAGGAAATCGGCGTCCCTTTGGGCGAATGGACCGCGCACGCCGAAGAGATGGAGCTTGAGGGAAAGACGACGGTCTTCGTCGCCACAAATCATCGCATCGCGGGCGTGATCGGCGTCGAGGATCCGGTGAAAGCAACGACGCCGGAGGCTATCGAGCAACTACATCGCGCGGGAATTCGCGTCGTGATGTTGACAGGCGACTCGCGGACGACCGCCGAGGCCGTCGCGCGCCGGTTGAATATCGAGGAAGTGCACGCGGAAGTTTTGCCCGATCGCAAGGAAGAGGTGGTGAAGAAACTCAAGGAGCAAGGGCGCGTCGTGGCCATGGCCGGGGACGGAGTGAATGACGCGCCGGCGCTGGCGCTAGCCGACGTGGGTATTGCGATGGGAACGGGAACCGACGTGGCGATGGAAAGCGCGGGAATCACGCTGCTGAAAGGCGACCTGCGAGGAATCGTACGAGCAAGGAATCTAAGCCGCGCCACGATGAAGAACATCCGCCAGAATTTATTTTTTGCGTTTGTGTACAACGCACTCGGAGTGCCGATCGCGGCGGGCGTGCTGTATCCGGTTTTCGGCTGGCTGCTGAGCCCGATCCTGGCGAGCGCGGCGATGACGTTCAGCTCGGTTTCGGTGATCACGAACGCCCTGCGGTTGCGGCATGTGGAATTATAGAGACCTTGCGCGGTCCTGATATAATGGCGCCCATGACATTCATGACCATAACCTACGAACTTCAAAAGCCGCTCAAGACGGAAGATTTTCGCGCGCTCGGCGAGTTCGCCAATACGTACGGGCTGCAGCGCTTCCGCTACGACGAAAAAAGCAATTATCTCCACTTCGACTACGACGCTTCGCGATTGAAGGAGACCGTGGTGGAGCACGTTCTTCGCGCCGCGAAAATTCCCGTCGTCGGGCGCGTCCAGCCGGCCTGAAAATGGCGGCCCCGGAAAAGCGGTTGAACTTTCCTCCGCCGGGCGGGCTCGGTCCTTTGCCATTCAGCAGCGCCGTGCAAACCGGCAACACGCTGTATCTTGCCGGGCACATTGGCATCGATCCTTCCACAAAGAAAGTTCCGGAAGATCCAAGACAAGAAGCGCGAATCATGCTCGACGCGTTTCGCGACACGCTCGCGAAGGCGTCTTTTTCGATGCAGGAGCTTGTTTACGTGCAGATATTCTGCTCCGACATTTCCCAATTCTCGTCGTTCAACGAGATTTACCGGACGTATTTTGAGGAGCCGCTGCCGGCGCGCGCGTTCATCGGATCGGGCCCACTGCTGTTCGGAGCGCGATTTGAGATTCAGGGAATCGCCGTGCGAGCGTGAAACGCGCATGAGACGAATTTATGAATTGATCGAGAAATGGTTCGAAGGAAAGAAACTTGGAAATCCGGAAAGAAAGGCAGGGGCAGGAAGAGGGTGACAGAAAAAAGGGGGCAGCTGCTTGGGATCAGCCACCCCCAAAGTCGCGTTCCTTTGGTTCGGCCTAGGCGTGACCGAACCATGGGGTCATCCATCCTAGCTTCCCTCTCAGAGGCAGGTGGGAACGACCCGTATCACTCAATGAATGGGCCCCTTCCTCCCCATTCACCAAACGATATGGATCGTGTAGGAACGCGACCCATGCCAATGCCATAGCATTTCGATTGCCCAAAGTCGCAAAAGGATGAAGGAAGTTTGATGTTCGTTTTCAACGATTTGTCCGCAGACCGTGTTTGGGTAGAAAGCGAAAACAGAGCGTGGCAAATCAAAGTGGGAAGCGATGGCCCGGTTTGGAACTGGACTCTCTCTTTCGTTTCCCCCGGACCATTTATGCAGCTCTTGTCTTCAATCTGGCGGGGACGAAACGACGCTTCGCCGCTCCTCATTGCCTTGAGATTGTGTTCGTATTGTACATCGACTTGTTCGCATACGCCGGGTGCAGGATAATGACTTCTGAGCCTGGGTAAACGTGCAGAAACCGTTGATCTTGATGATGGCGGCGGCCGCAGCCCTAACGGGCATCGTTATCGGCTTTGCCGCGACACGCGCGGGACAAGCCCCGTTGGCGGGCGCACGCGCCCATTCGCATAGTTTCCATGTGGGAAATGCCTCGCTGCGCGAGACGGCGGCGAAAGAAACCGACTTGCCGCAGGACGCGCGACCGAGTGATGCGGACCTGGTGATCCAGTTTGCAAACAATCCGCAGCCGGCGCCTGCGTTTCTGATGACGGACTTGGCCGGCAAACCGGTGTCGACAGCGGATTGGAAAGGCAAAGTCGTGATCTTGAATTTTTGGGCGACGTGGTGCCCTCCCTGCCAGGCGGAAATTCCCATGCTGATCGATCTGGCGAACCGCTACAAAGACAAGCTGGAAATTGTGGGCGTTTCGGTGGACGACTCGACGCCGGCGGAAGTGGAAGATTTTGTGAAGCAAATGGGGATGAACTATCCGATCGTTATGGCTAACGCAGCGTTGGTTCAGGAGTATGGAGG
The DNA here is from genome assembly GCA_035507075.1 of Candidatus Aquilonibacter sp. Lineage (GTDB taxonomy): Bacteria > Acidobacteriota > Terriglobia > Acidiferrales > UBA7541 > Palsa-295. The sequence goes on from DATJOL010000152.1 coordinate 3,141, forward strand.
CGTTCCGGCGCTGCCGACTGCATTTGTAATCAACGAGGATACGAAAGTCGTGCAAAAGCACGTGGGGCTGTTCCCGGAAACGCTGTACGACCAGGAAGTGCGAGCTCTGCTCCACATGTCCGTGGATGCGAAGATCGAAACATTCGAAGACCGGGGACAGATATTTCTGAAGAATGCGGCGCTGGCAACCGACCTGCCGGGAGTGGATCTCAAAGGGCTAACGCCCGAACAGAAAAAAGCGGTTCTCAAGGAATTGAATACCAAGACGTGCACATGCGGCTGCCGATTGACGCTGGCACAGTGCCGGATCGTCGATTCGCCCTGCATGACGAGCAAGAAGCTGGCCAACGAAGTCGTAAAACAGATTCTTTCGAATAGTTCTTCTCCAAACACAACCGTTCGCCCGACCACCGCGCCGGGGAATGCGACGCCCCATGCACCGGAAACGGCGCGGACGCTACCTGCGCCGGCTGGCCAGTAGAATCTGTGTAAGAACCCACAAAAACTTCCCTCAGCGGCTGAAGCCGCATAGGTCTTGAGTCTGCTACGGCACGGCTAAAGCCGTGCTTTGACGGAAAACCGAGTTTTCACAAAGATTCGGCAGCCATTTCTGTGCCGCAAGGGAACAGGGCGAGTTGACAGCACCGGTCTGCACCTAATTTCCTCTTTGATTGTTCACACAGAGAAGCCTGAATTCACGTTCCGGCACAGATTTGCCGATGGATTTTATTATGAGTGCAACCGTGTCCGATGATCTAGCAGCACAGGTGGAGAACGCTCCATCTCTGCCTCCCACGC
>DATJOL010000153.1:0-9925 GCA_035507075.1 Candidatus Aquilonibacter sp.
GATTTTTTCCACTTTGCCGTCGGACTTAAGTTGAATCAGGCCAAGGATTCTTCGCTCTGGTGTCGCTTGGTAAGCAACGACCACGTCCCCCCGGCGCATGTCACGGATGACAGGTCGGGATTGAGGGGCTTTGGTGCTGTATTCTGATTGCTTATATGGGTTATTAAAGAACCTTCTGAAATGCCACCCCGACGCGCGCCTGCTGGCAACTACCCACCAAAATTTCGGGCCGTGGTTCATCGATATAGCCATCTGCCGTGGGATTTATGGGATTTGAAACAGCAAAGCCAGCATAACACTGGCAACAGTTATTGTCAGGCGTTGCGGATTTTGGAGCAACCTGTCTATCGACGGACCGGTCGATTATCAGAGCCGAGAAAAATAGAAGGGGGCCCTCGCTTGGGATCGAGAGCCCCCGTGTCGCGTTCCGTAGTTCGGCCTAGGCGTGACCGAACCATGGGGTCATCCATCCTTGCTTCCCTCTCAGAGGCAGGTGGGAACGACCCGTACCAACTTGTGAATGGGCCCCTTCCTCCCCATGCACTCGATAGTGCGGATCGTGTGGAACGCGACCGCACACTCTCTCATGCAAGCTCGTTGCCCATTTTCAAAGACATTCCAAAACAGCGCGCTACCCTGTTTTCAATAACTTACAAGCGGCGTTCCGTCCCATTCCGCGAATACAAAATCAAATCGGGAAGCGCCGTCCCGGAACGGAACGCCCGCCTTCGTTGCCGCGCTCGGCTGAGCCATTGGTGTTGCCGCTCGCCAGCCCGCTCTTGAACACTTTTTCGGCTCCGCGAGCGTCACTCCTGGGTCTTCAACTTCAGGCGCGACTTGTTCTCTTCCATGAAGTTCCGCAGGTCCGGAGCTGCGTCCAGCAGGCGCACCCACTGCTCGTAATACAATGTCACCGGAAACCGTCCCAAGCCGTAGACACTCACTCCGCCCTTTTCCCCCACGCGAAATTCGATGGCTCCCTTGCCGCGCGATCCGGTCTTTTTCTCCAGTTCGGCGATCCTCGCCAGCAACTCTTCCCTGCTCGGTTCAGATTCAGCCATGCACTTTCCCTCCGAAAGATTTCAAGATGAAGATAATATCAGTTTTCGGAGCGCCGCCGTGCCCGGGAGCGCCGGAAGTCGGCATCCTAAGCAGGCTCGCAGTAGCCAGGTGCGTCCGTTTCACATACCGGAGGAGACATCGCATGACCGAAATCATCACCGAAAAAATCACGCTCACCGTAGCCGGCGGCACATCCATGAACACGTTCGTCGCGCGGCCCGCGACCGGAAAATCGCCCGGCCTGATGGTATTTCAGGAAGCCTTCGGCGTCACGGGCCACATTCGCGACGTCACTGCACGCTTCGCCCGCGAAGGATATACGGCCATCGCACCCGAGCTTTTCCATCGCACCGCCGCGCCCGGCGCCGAGTTGAGCTACAGCGATTTTCCCGCCGTCATGCCGCACATCCAGGCGCTCACGAATGACGGCCTGCAAAACGACATTCGCGCCACATACTCCTGGCTTGAAAAGGATTCGCAAACGGACGCGCGCCGCATCGGCTGCGTCGGCTTCTGCATGGGTGGCCGGACGTCTTTTCTTGCTTGCGCCACGGTTCCGCTGCAAGGCGCCGTTTCGTTTTACGGCGGCGGCATCGGGCCGAACGAGCGCGGCCCCTCGCTCCTGTCATTTGTCCCGCAACTGAACGCGCCCATCCTCTTTTTCTGGGGCGGCCTCGATAAGCACATCCCTCCGGAGCAAACGCGCCCGGTCGAAGACGCGCTCCAGCAAGCCGGTAAAGATTTCGTCAACGTGAAGATCTCTTTCGCCGACCACGCCTTCCTGCGCGATGGCGGCCCGAATTACAACGCAAAGGCCGCCACGCTTTCGCTCGCGCTCACAAAGGAATTCCTCGAAACGAATGTGAAGAACTCTTCGAAATAAAACGCGCCACAAAAAAGAAATGGGCCGGGAAAATATCCCGGCCCACGAAATTAGTGGTAAGAAAGACTTAGTCGCGCAGAACGAATTCCATCTCGATACCTGCCACGGCAATCACGTCTCCCGACGAAAGCTTCGTCGGATGCGCAATCGCTTTCCCGTTTACGCTGGGCATTTTGTCCGCCGCGCCGATGTAATACGAATTGTCCTCGCGCCGGTTGATCTGCGCCGCAGCCTTCGGTGCGAACCATCCCTTCAGCTTCACCGTCGCCAGCGCTGATTTCCCCACCACCGTCAGCTTGTCCGTAAGCGTATATTCCTTCCGGTCGGTTTTCCCGTTGCGCACCACGAGTGTCGCCACCTTGACGCGCGCCGGCGCCACCTGCACACTTTCCCCGACCGCCGCAACTTTCTGCAAAAATTCCCGCCGCTCTTTCGTATCGAGCATCACCGTCTCGTTGATCTTCGGCGCCGCTGGTTTCATCGCGCCGCCGTTTCCGCTCGCCGCCGCAAATCCGTCCAGCTCGCGCGAATCGGACACCACGATCGTATGCTTGCCTACCGTGACGCAGTCCCCCGCCTTCAGCATCACCATCTTCACGCGCTGCCCGTTCACAAACGTGCCGTTCATGCTGCCGAAATCTTCCAGCATCATGCGGCCCTCTTCGTTAAATACGCGCGCGTGATAATGCGACACGGCCGGATTATCGATCACCATCGCATTGTCCGGCGAGCGGCCGATGCTCACCTCTTTCGCTCCCACCGGCACTTCGCCCAAAATCGCATTCTCGAATTTCAGCGTCAGCTTTGGCATCTGCTTCTCCTTCAGCCTCTGGTCTCGAAGGTCAATTCCCGTTGCCCGTGATCCAGCGCCCGATTTTCCCGAGCCTTCCGCCCGATTTCGCGCCGACTCGCACCACAATCGCTGTGATGTTGTCCCCGCCGCCTGCCTGATTCGCCAGTTCGATCAGCCGGTCCGCGGCGTTTTGCGGATTCGCCGTTTCGGTCAACACCGCCGCGATCTGCCCGTCCGTCAACTCCCGCGTCAACCCGTCCGAGCACAAAACGTACGTGTCGCCCTCAATCACGATCTCTTCGTCGACGTCCACTTCCACCGCCGTGTCGACTCCCAACGCGCGCATCAGCACATTTTTCAGCGGGCTCGCTTCCGCCTCGCTCGTCGTCATGCGGCCTTCGCGGACTTGCTGCGCCACCAGCGAATGATCTTCGGTAAGCTGCAGAAACTCGCCGGCGCGCAAACGGTAAGCGCGGCTGTCGCCCACGTGCGCCACGCTCACGCGCTCGCCCAAAAACTGCAGCGCCACAACTGTCGCACCCATCCCCTTCGGCGCCGACGTCGCCGTGCCCGCCGAATCCGCATCCCGCCCCGCAGCCGGGCCGTCCGCATCGTCAAATCCCGCCGCCGCGCGAACCACTTTGTTCGCCGCCTGTATCGCGCTCGCCAGCCGATTCGAAGCGTCCGATGCGCCCGCAAGCTGCTCGCCCCGGTACGGCAAATCCGGATCGGCCTCCGCATCGCGGCAATGCGCCAACACCGTCTCCACCGTCAGCTTGCTCGCGACCTCACCCGCTTCCAGCCCGCCCATGCCGTCCGACAAAACAAACAGCCCCAGTTCTGGCGCAGCGCGAAAGCTATCTTCATTGTTTTCGCGCATGCGCCCAACGTCCGAACGTGCGCCAAACTCCAGCAGCGTCCCCATCATCGGTTTGGCTGTCGTGCTCACTCGGAATTCCCATCTGGGGTCGCCTGCGGATCTGCGCTGCGCCCGCGCCCGCCTCGGAACCCAGCGCCGAAGCCTTTCACCTCGCGCACCTCATTGAATCCCTGCGTGCGCAGCCAATCGATCACACTGGGAATCCTCTCGGGCGGAAACGGCCCTGTAATCACCGCAAAGCCTCTCTGCCCGTCTTCTCCCCGGCGCGGGATCACAATCGACGTCAGCCCCAGCCCCTGAATTTTCCGCGAAGCATCTTGCGCCCGGTCTTCGCGCTCATAATGTCCCACAAAAATGTACGATGGCCCCTTGCCCGGCAGCACCGATCCCATTGGCGGCTGTGTGTTTGCCGCCGGACCTGCGGCCTGATTCGAATTTGCCGGCGCGCCTTGCCCGAACGCTGCTTCCATGCGCTGCTGAATATTCGGTCCCGCGCCGGACGATGCGCCGCCGGGAGGCGCAGGCGCACTCGTTGCGTTAGCCCCGGCGGTTCCTTTTGCCGCAACCGGCGGCAATGCCGCTGCTCCCGACGCCGCCGTTGTCTGCGTTCCCGCCGGCTGCGTTGTGGCTGCTTGGCCTTGCGAACTCGACGCCGCTGGCGCAGTCGCTGCGGCTCCAGGTTGATCCGCGGCAAGAGCCGCGCTCGATGCTGAATCTGCCGCTACCGCAGAAGCCGCCGCGGGCGCGGCAGACCGCTCAGTCGGCTCGTTCAACGCAAAATCAGGCAACGCCGGCGCCGCCGGAGCGGGCGGCGCTGCCAATTTCTGCGCGATCTTCGCATTCTTTGCCCATTGGCCCGCCGCCGCGGCCAACAGCACAAAAAACGCCACGAGCACCAGCGGCACAATCCATTTCGCGCGCGAACTCTTCGGCTTCGCCTGCGCTGCCAAATGCGCTTGCCGGGCCGCGGGTGTCGCCACGGTCTGCATCGCCAGCGCCTCTTGCGTCGAGTGGCCCGCCGTGGTGCTCCCACCCACGAACACCGCGCCAGACGCCGCGGGCGGTACAAACACCTTCTCCATCTCTGCAATCGACTGGAACCGCTTCTCCGGCTCTTTCTCCAGCGCCTTCAAAATCGCTCGCTCGATCGGCACCGGCATGCCCGGATCGATCTCATGCGGCGGTACCGGGGATTCCCGCAACTGTTTCATCGCCACCGCGACCGCATTCTCTGCCGTAAACGCCGGCGCGCCCGTAAACACCTCGTAAAGAATCAGCCCCAGCGAATAAATATCGGTGCGGTAATCGACCGGCTTCCCCGCCACCTGTTCCGGGGCCATATACGCGGGCGTCCCGACCATCGCGCCCGTCAACCGCGTCATTGATTCCATCGATCGCGCGATCCCGAAGTCCATGATCTTCACGTTTCCGCGAGTGTCGATCATCACGTTTTCCGGCTTCAAATCCCGGTGAACGATTCCCTGCGCGTGCGCTTCCTTCAGCCCCGAACACATCTGCTGCGCCAGATCGATTCCCTTGCGCAACGAAAGCGCCCCAAACCGGTTCAGCACCGAGCGCAGGCTTTCGCCCTCCACAAACTCCATCGACGTATACGCCACGCTTCCGAGCCGGTTGAACTCGTGCACGCGGCAAATATTCTTGTGCGTGATTTTTCGCGCGAAGAGCAGTTCGTTCTTGAAACGGTCCATCATCTGCTGGTCGGACGCAATCTCCGGCTTCAAGAGCTTCAGCGCCACGGTCTCGCCGGTTTCGCGGTCGCGTGCCTTATATACGTTGCCCATGCTGCCGTGCCCGGCCTCGTCCAGAATGTCGTATCGCTGACCCAAGGCAGATAGCGCGGCCGTACTCAGATTCAGAGTGGTGGCGTTGGCGGGAGTCGCACGCATCGCGCCCGACGTTTCCCCTGAAGACGTTTCTCGTGAAGACGCAATCAGGCTTTCCGCGTCGGGCACGTCGCTCAGGAGCACGGTGTCTTGCTGCGAACGCGAACCGCGCGAGGAATCCGTGGCGGACGCACTGCGCTCCGCCCCGTTCGATCCGCGGGGATCAGTTGGCTGGTTCATGGCGCTGCCTATCCGCTAAGGATAAGGGAGAAACAGCTGTCCGCCCGTCCAGCGCAAGGGCCATGTAGGGAAAGAGTATCTGGCACAAGGTACAGGTTGGTCCTCGGTTTCGCAGCGACCTGTCCGCCGCGGGCAGGCCGCTGTTATCCCGCAGTCTGGCAGCGCCAGGCGATCAGTTTTGTCGTTCGGCTTTTCTCCGCGTTCTCTGCACCCTCTGCGGTAATGCTTTCGCTATCACTCGTGAGTCGCCCGGCATCGTTGGCATTCACGCGCTCAGCAGCGCCTGCGGGTTATTTTTCGCAATACTGAGCAACTTCAGATCCGCGCCTTGCGGCCGGCGCGTTCCCTGCTCCCAGCTGCGAACAGTATTCGGGCTCACGTTCAAAAAACGCGCGAAGAGCACCTGGCTGGCGTTGAGGGATTCCCTGATCTTTTTGATCTCTCGCGGCCGCATCTTCGTCGGCGCGGAGGGTAGTTCCGTGACCCGCAGGTCAAGCGGTTCGCCGCGCTCAAACGCCAGCGCGCCCTCCAGCGATTCCCTCAATTCGTCAAACACTTTGATTTTCGCCGTCTTCCTCGTTTTCATTCTCATTGCGCCTTTATGTTCGTCACGATCTGCCGCAACAGCGTGCGCTGCTCCGTGTTTAGGTCTTCCTGTTCGTTTTTTGTGAAGAGAAAGAGCAGGTGGATGTGATCCCTGTTTTCGAGCTATAGGCACATGTAGCGGAAGCCGCCGCGCTTCCCTTTTCCGCGGCCAGGATCGCGAGTCCTCGCCTTGCGGATTCCTCCAAGACCTTTTCACGACGACGCCACGAACCGGATTTTCGGTCAGGGCGCCTGGATTTCCGCAAACACGGTATCGGCTCGTTCTCCAGCCAACTCCTGCAACCGCCTTGTGAATGATCGAGACTCGATGAATACCACATCGTATTATATACCACAGAGTGGTATCCGCGCGCACCCTGCTTAGCTTTAAACGTACCGCCGCGGCATCAGCCTGCCTGCCGCAGGCGCGCGGCACCATCCCTGCCGGAGTCCTTATACATGGCGCCGCAATCCCCTAGCGCCGCCGCTTCGTTTTTTCTTTGCGCCTCTGGCTCTCCGTGCCTCTGTGTTTCCGTGGCAATTTCTTTTGCTAGACCCCCGCCGTCACCACGTTTCCCGCCGCGCACGTCCGCGCCCCCGCCTCCGCCAACCGCGCCCGAAATCGCAGATGCCGCATCAGCGTCAACTGCATCAGCGGACTCCAAACCGCATGCACCAAATCATGCTTGATCAACAGATGCCAAAATCGATTCGAGCGTTTATACAAATAGGACATCAACAGGTACGGCGCAACAGCGCGCCAGTCCTCTGGCCGTCGCCTCCAGATCGACGCATGCGAAAACAGCCGCTGGTAAATCCATCCATAACCGTGTTCCAGTTCCTCCGGCGTCATCTTCTTTGGCCGAAACACTGCATGCGCCGTGTCATAACGGCTCCAATCGCGATGAAGTAGACGCCCCTCGCCTTCTATCTGCCGGAATAGCGGCGTGCCCGGATACGGCGTCAGAATATGAAATGTCGCGCATTCGATCCGGTTTTCTTCCACCCAATCCGCCGTGCGAACGAACACATCTTTATCGTCGTGATCGAAGCCGAGCACAAACGAACTATTCACCTGTATTCCATTGTCGTGCAGCATCCTCACCCGCCGCGCGTAATCGGCCGTTTTCGGCGTCTTCTTTTTCGCGTCCGAGAGATTCGCATCGGTCAGCGACTCGAACCCGACGAAAACTCCCATGCATCCCGCAAGCGCCATCGCCCTCACGAGACTGGGATCATCCGTGACGTCAATCGACACCGCGGCGCTCCAAATCTTCTTCAAGGGCCGCAGCGCGCCGCAAACCCTCCTCAAATATTCGCGATTCGAACCAAGATTGTTGTCGATAAAGACGCCATACGGCTGGCCGCTGCTTTCCAGTTCCATCGCCACCTGCTCCGGATCGCGCATTCGATACGGCATGCGCAAACCGTCCGTCGCCAGATAGCAGAACCCGCACCGGTTGTGGCAGCCGCGCGTGGCGATCAGGCTCGCTGTCGTCAGAAAGCTCTTGCGCGGCAAAATCGACCGCCGCGGCGCCGGGTCATCGCGATAGGCATTGTCGTAATTCGCCGCATATCGCGTTTGCAGCGTCCCGCATTCCACGTCCCGCAAAATCCGCGGCCAGAGCTGCACGCCATCGCCCATCGCCAAAGCATCGGCGTGCGGCGCGCATTCCTCCGGGCACGAAAGCACGTGCAAGCCGCCCAGAACCACTTTGCTTCCCCGGCTGCGATACCAATGCGCCAGTTCAAAAGCGCGCCTCGCAAACGTCAGATGCACGCTGATCCCGACCACCTCCGGCATCGGTTCAAACGGTGGCCGGCCATCCAGCAGGTTCTCATCCCAGTAGCGAACGCTCCAATGCGCCGGCGTCGTCGCCGCGAAACTCGTCAGCGCGAGCGTCGGCGTCAGCACGTGCTTGCCGAAGCTCGCGTGTGCATCTTTCGGATAAAACGGGTTGATCAGTAGCGCGGAACGCGGTTGCACCGGCCCGCACGAAATGGAGTGATCGATGAACGGCGGCTGGACCATTTCTTTCGGCATCCAGCGGCGCCGCAGTTTGGTGGTGAACGGCGAAGTGTGTATGCGCATAGCAAAGTACTTTACCATATAAAGTACTTGCACACAAGCGCCCGCACCTAAATGTGGACATGCCCGTAATTGCCTTCGCGGCGGCCACCGTTGCGCGCGAATTTCGCGCGCGTTTCTCGGTGGGCGCCTTTGCTTTTGTCCTTGGTTTTGCTCTGGTTTTGCTCTGGTTTTGCTTTTGCCTTCGCTTTCGCCTTCCGGCCTCCCCGGATTCGGAGAAGGGACACGCATCGCGTCCGCGTTGCCGGCAGCCCTTCAGGTTTTTGTTGAATTTTCCGCGATTCTGCGAAACATTCACCCTGCCCGCCCTGACTTACGATTGCATCCGCCTCCGGATGCCCTGCTTTCCCACGGCGGGACTTGCAAACAATGTGTGGCAACATCGATTTTCGTCAATGCGCGGTTCACCTCGTCCACCGGTCATTATCCAGGCGATTCGCAATCAATGTGTTGAAGTTCCAAATTCTAAAATGAAGGCAAGGCCATGACGGAACAAGCAGACGACCATGTCAACCGTAAGCTAAGTGAGCCCGGTGGGGCTTCCGGCAAGCCCACCGGCGCAGCCTCGGGAGAGTTCGTCACCGAGACGTTCGGGTACGACGGTGGACGGCAGGTCACGGTATACGTTCCGCCGGAGCCGCCCGGAGCAATCGTCTTCGCCGCCGACGGTCAGCGAATCTCGAAGTGGGGCCGGTTTCTTGAGAGGGCCGGCCTGCTGTCCACCATGATCGTCGGTGTACATGGGCTCACCGATGAGATGCCGCGGCTGCATGAGTACTCACCTGGCTTTGAGCCGGAGCGCTTTGCGGCACATGAGAAGTTCTTCGTCGAGAACGTTCGCCGATGGGCGGATTCGCACTTTGGTCTGGCGCTGCGCACTGAACGCACCGCAGTGTTCGGCGTTTCGGCGGGTGGAGAGCTGGCCCTCGCTCTTGGGCTTCGGCATCCCGATGTCTACGGCGCGGTCTTCTGCGCCTCGCCTGGCGGCGGTTACAGGCCGCCAGCCGTTATGCCGAGTCCGCTTCCGCGCGCATACCTCGTCGCTGGCACACAGGAACCGTTCTTCCTCGAGAACGCAAAGAGGTGGGCGGGCGCGCTACGCGATGCGGGTGCGGATGTCGTCATGAATGAGCGAACCGCGTCGCATGGTGGCGCATTCTGGCGAGAAGAGTTCCCGCTGATGGTGGCGTGGGCATTCGGACGATAATGCATCTCGGCGCCTCACCGGCCTGTCTGGACGTAAAAACTCGTCTCGCGTGCAACTAAGGAGCTGTTTCGCCACCCAAAATCATCGGAGCAGGCGTCGCGCCAACGTGTCGTTTCACATCGGGACATCAAGCCGTCGCAAATCCGCTACGAAGCGGCGACCCTTTTGCGCGCGAATTCGCGCGCGTTTCTCGGTCGGCCTCTTCGCCTTCGCGTTTGCCCTTGTCTTTGTAATTGCCTATCGCGGCCGCCTTTTGGTCGGGCAGCCTTGGACTGGGTCACCGTAGTTTGCTATAGGCCATCTTCGGGTGATCACCTGCATGTAGAGAACGCACTGAAACAA
>DATJOL010000154.1:0-41479 GCA_035507075.1 Candidatus Aquilonibacter sp.
TGGAAATCCCGCAAACGACGCGGGATTCCCACTTTCCCCCAGCCACGACGGCGGCGATCCGTCCTCCGTCGTCCTGGAGGTTGAAAGCCAAACCCCGAGTGCTAACTTATGACTGGACCAAAAACGGGGGGCAGGTCAGCATCATAAATCAGTGTCTCCAATGCCGTACACTCCCGCCCGCGTAATTCCAGACGAAATCGACAGAAGCCCTTTCTTGGAACCACTGAGACACGGTTGGTGTCGAACGCTCTATGGGCCGTGTGCACCCTGTTGTGCGTTGGATACTGCTGCCCGTGGCTTTGGTCATTGCGCTAACCGTGGCCCTAGTTGTAACGGCTGTTGCCCGCCAGCACATTTTGCGCCATCGTGCGGAAGCGCTTTACACTGACTTCAAAGGACTAACGCTCCGCAAGACAACGTTCCAGGGCGCCCAGCCTTTTTTGGCGCGATGGAAGCGATGGGGAACGTTCGCTGGTCCCTGCACGCCAGCCCGCTGCGTATTTAGCGTCGCCCTTAGCAGCATTGACAACCGATTCGACGAATTTATTGATTCTCACGATCGTGTCTTCGACCTCGCCGCTCGTTTCGGTATTCACCCGGCAGGCATCGGTGCCCACCTTGTGATCCTCAATAGCGTTCTCTGGGGTGAAGCTATAAATTTTTGGGTCGACAGTCGTGTTTGGTCAGATGGCAAGCCCTACGTCGAAGCCATCTCGGGCTCGGCCTTTAGTAACTCTGAATTGGATCGCAGATTCGACACGACGCACTGGCGTTCCCACCCGGAATACACAATCTCTTGGCCAGGCAACCAGCAGAATGAACTCCGCTTTGAATTCACTCCATTTGCGGACCCAAACGACGTCCATCGACTAACGCAGATGGATTTCTCCTGTCTGACGCGAACCGTTTCATGTACGGACAAGGCAGAGATAATGCCCACGGCTGTTGCACAATCTCACGCATGGGCGGCAATGCCGGGGTGGGATGATACCAGCTGCGACGACCCTCAGGTGTTGTTCTTTCTGGCCAGAGAATCAACAAACGTAGTGATTGCCCGGGCCAAGTCGATCGTTAGGCTTTACGCGCCTCTAGGCTCTCGCCCGTTTTATGGAGTCGAACTGGCCTTTGAACAATTCCTCAAGGGCCGAGGTACGCATCCGAACGGCCAGAGCCTGGTCTTTCAGACAGCCGCAGATTCGCCGGCTAAGGTAGTCCCTCGGGTTGGCGAGCGCGTTTTCCTCTTCTTTAACGAAGATGACTTGGAATCAGCTTATCTCGCGGGGTGTGCGGCCCTGCCCGTCACAGACAGGTACCTGTCTCCGATAGAGGAAGGAATAGAAGCCGACACTCGACCGTCTGGGCTATTTAGCTATGATCTTATTAGGCCTTGGTCAAAGCGACCGCAGCAATAACTCAAGAGCCACACAACCTTGCCGAGTAGCGGAAGTTCCCACTCGCGATCGTATTTGCCGTCGATCAAGCGAACGCGGCCTGCCCACGGCTTGACGTCGAAGGCGCCGGGCCCGTCCAGGTCGAGCAGCAGCGGCCCGGGCCTCGTGCGGCAAAGCGGAGGACCACAGCTTTAAAGACGCAGGTACGGCATCCGCGAATTCTCTTTTTTGCGCGTTGATTGCGCCCCCGGGTGTATTGCGCGCCTCGCATCAATGTCGCCTGCGCACACAATGCCTGTCGATTGGTTCGGGCAGAAGGCCGGTGTGACGATGCTACGGGTCAGTCTGTGCCGCGGCTACGGCGCTCTAATTGCGGTGGGCGTGGCTTTGCATGCGCGGCTCCGATTTATTCGATTTAGCTGTGCGACCCACCGCTTACCGAATTAGGGTCGGTGGTGTGGCCAGCCCGAAGATTAGAGTTGGTAGTCTAAAGGGAAACATTGTGCGTTAACGACAGTTTTGCTTTGGGTTATTGACATCTGCAATCGCGGCGCGTACTTTGTGCAGCACGCGAGCCGATTTCGCCGTTCACGTGTGTCAGGGCGCGGAATTGGGCGCGAAACGTGCGGTCGATGAAAGGTGCGCGATGACTTCACGAACTCTTTCGCTTTTTGCTATTTTCGCCGTGTTTTCGCTTGTTGTCTTGACATCGGCCGCGCCCGTCAGGGCGGACGATAGCTGGCTGCCCGTGCCGCCCGAAGATCTCGCCATGAAGGACAATCCGGCCAGCCCGGGCGCGGATGCGATGATCCTATATCGCGAAGACATTGTGGATGCCAGCAACGTTTACGTTGACGGCGACAACGACGAGGAATATTTCCGGATCAAGATTTTCACGCAGGAGGGAACGAAGCGGGCCAACGTGGAAATCCCTTTCTTCAAGGAAAGCATGAAGGTGACGGATGTGAGCGGGCGAACGATTCTGCCCGACGGCACGATCGTGAAATTCGACGGGAAGGTCCTGGAGTCGACCATCACGCGCAAGAGCGGCTATAAATTCCTGGCGAAAACGTTCACGCTGCCCGATGCGCAGCCCGGCTGTATCATCGAGTACAAATACCGGCGGCAAGGCGCTCCGCAGATGCTGCACGACCTCGACTGGATCGTTTCACAGGATATTTTTACCCGCGAAGCGCACTTCACGATGAAGCCTTATCCCGAGCCGACCGGTTTTTATCCCTACTGGCGGCCCTATAATCTGCCGGCGGACGCGAAGATGCAGGAAGAAAAGGCCGGAGTGTATACGATGGTGGTCCACAATATCCAGCCGATCGTGGATGAACCGCTGATGCCCTCCGAAGAGGCGCTGGAGAGCCGCGTGGAATTCTATTATAAGGACAGCAACAACAACGAGCCGCCGGACAAATTCTGGACCAGGCAAGCGAAGAAATGGAACGGGGAATTCGAGCACTTCATCGACAAGAAGGACGTGTTACAGGCGGAAGTGGCAAAAACGGTGAGCCCGAGCGATCCGCCCGAGACGAAAGTGGCCAAGCTCTACGCCCGCGCGCAACAGATCCGCAATCTCGATGAGGAAGACGCGAAAACGCAAAAGGAGCTGAAGGACGAAAGCATCAAGGCGAACTCGAATGTGGCCGATCTCGTGAACCACGGGTACGGTCACGACCAGGAGATCAATTTCTTTTTCGCGGGACTGGTGCGCGCCGCGGGATTCCAGGCACAAGAGGTCCGAATCTCGCCGGTGACGGGCGAGATCTTCTCACCCGCAAGCGAAGACAATCGCCAACTGGATGACGATCTGGTATGGGTCAGCACGGGCTCAAAGGAATATTATCTCGACCCCGCTGCGCGCTATTTCCCCTTCAATCTGCTTCCGTGGTACGAGCAAGGAGCGGCGGGTTTGCGGCTCGACATGCCAACGAAGCCGATTTTGACTTCCGTTTCGACGGAATCGGATTCCGTGGTAGTCCGCGATGCCAATCTTTCGGTCGCTGCGGACGGGACCACAACCGGGAAAATCTCGATCGATTATGAGGGGCAGGACGCGGCGCTGCTTCGCGATGAAAACCGCCTGGAAGACGATACCGGCCAAAAGAAAAATCTGGAAGACGACATCAAGGACTGGCTCCCCTCCGGCGCCACACTGACAGTGACGAGCGCCGGCCCGTGGGACCAGAACGCCCAGCCGCTGCACGTGGAAGCGACGGTATCGATCACAGGCGTGGGCGCAGCGGCGGGCAGCCGGATGCTTTTGCCAATCGAAATTTTCGAGGGACGCTACGCCGACGCGTTTTCGGCCGAAAAGCGGGTCAATGTGATCGATTTCCATTATCCCTACGAGGAAATCGACGACATTAAAATCAGCGCCCCAGCCGGATATTCATTCGCGTCTTTGCCCAACCCGGCGACTTTCAATGCCGGCGCGGCCGTCTATTCGATCACGGTGTCGGGCCAGGGCAATACCGCCGAGGTGAAGCGCCAGTTTATTATGAAAGGAATAGCCTTCGAAGCAAAGTACTACGGTGCGATTCGCTCACTTTTCGGCAAGGTGAAATCCAATGACAGCGCTGAGGCTATCCTGCAAAACAATCCGTCTGCCGGCGGCCATTAGCCGCCTGGTTCTTCTGGCGCTGTTGCTCGCGTGGCCGTTCGCCCGCGCAGCGGCCAAGGACGAGGCGCCGGAATGGCTGCAGCAGCTGGCACAGGCGCCTCTGCCGGCCCACGACAACGACGCGGTCGCCGTTATCCTTCTGGATGACACGGAAGCCACGGTGCGTGCAGACGGCCAGATCCAAACGCTACATCGCCGTGCTTTCCGCATTCTGCGACCCGAGGCGCGGCGCGAATTCGGCGGCATCGACGTAGACTTCGACAGCGAAACCAAAATCTCCTACATCAAGGCGTGGACCATCGACTCCGAGGGCCACGACATAGCCGTCTCCGAAAAAGATGCCGTGGAACACGGGTATCTCGACGAATTGATCTATGTGGATGATCGCGTGAAGTCGCTGCAGTTTCCCGAAGCCAATCCCGGCAGCGTGATCGGTTACGAATACGTCCAGCAGCAGCGGCCGTACGTTTTCGAAGACGAGTGGAGTTTTCAGCACACGGTACCGATAAAGGAATCGCGATTCGACCTGCACCTTCCCCCCGGTTGGGATTACACGGCGAAATGGTTCAACCATCCGGAGGTTGCGCCGGAAACGATCGGCAACGACGAGCGGGAATACGTGTGGCAAGTGGGAGAGGAGCCCGCCATTCGCGAAGAACCGGATATGCCGCCGTGGCAAACTGTGGCCGGCTGGGTCGGCATCAAGTATTTTCCACGCGACGCGGCTCAGCGCGCGAAATCCGTCGGCTCGTGGACGGATATCGGGCTGTGGTACAACAATCTGACGCAATCACGGCGCGATTCCACGCCCGCGATACATGATGAAGTGGCGAAGCTGACCGCCGGCGTCTCTGATCCGCTGGCGCAAATCCAGGCGATTGCCGATTACGTGCAGCATCAGGTGCGCTATTTCGGGATCGAAATCGGCATAGGCGGCTTTCAACCGCATCCCGCATCGGAAATTTTTGCCAATAAGTACGGCGACTGCAAGGACAAAGCTACGCTGCTGAGCACGATGCTGAAGGAAATCGGCGTCGATTCCTATTACGTGGCCGTGGATGCGTTTCGCGAGGGCGTACGCCCGGACTATCCCTCCATCGATTTCGACCATATGATCCTGGCGATACGGGTTCCCGGAGGCATGAATACCGCAACGTTGTATTCGCTCGTTCAGGACCCGAAGCTCGGCTCTTTGGTTATCTTTGACCCGACGAACGAATACGTTCCGCTCGGTTACCTGCCGACGTATCTGCAGAACACGTATGGGCTTGTGATGGCGCCCGACGGAGGGACGCTGGTGCAACTGCCGGTCTTGCCGGCCGCCACGAACCGGCTGCTTCGCACCGCGCAGCTTTCGCTCTCCGTCGACGGCGGGCTTTCCGGGGAAGTGAAAGAACTTCGCTGGGGCGCTCCGGCGCACGAGGCGCGCGAAGAATATCTCGAGACACAGCCCTCGAAACGGGCGGAAGTGCTCGAATCGTTTCTGCAGGAGTTCCTGCCCAACTTCGTACTGACGAGTGCAACGCTGGGCGAGCTTGAAAATTACGATGAACCGCTGAGCGTTGACTACAAGTTTGTCTCACAGGGCTACGCGCGCACGGCGGGAGACGAAATACTGCTGCGCCCACGAGTATTGGGGGACAAGTACGCGAACCTGCTCGACCTTTTTTCGCAAGACAAGCCGCGGCTCTACCCCATCGAATTTCCTTCGGCGACGCGCCAGGACGACGTGTTTGACATCACGCTGCCGCCGGGCTATCAGCTCGATGGTTCTGTCCCGCCAGTAAGCGCTGCGTGCGATTTCGCAACGTACTCGAGCCAGGTGCAAGTGGAGAACGGGGTTTTGCACTACAAGAGGACGCTCGTCGTTACAAAGGTTCATGTGCCGACGGAAAAATTGGCGCAGGTGCATGATTTTTTGCGGAAGATTGAAGGGGATCAGCAGATGTACGTCGCCCTGAAGCCCGGCGCGCCCTCGGCCGCGGCGCGTTAGACAGAACGTCGCCCGGCGCTTGCCGCCGCCAAGGGAGATGCCGCGCCCGCCTGCGGCAGGCAGGCTGAAGACCGCGGCGGTACGTTAAACCTTTAGAGCCATCGCGTCAGGATTTTTTTGTGAGGCGTTCGCGGACGCGGTCGCTGAGGAGCTTGCCGTCGATGGTCTTGCCTTCGAGGCGGGCGCGAGCGGCCTTGACGACGGCGCCCATGGCCTTGATCGAGTCGGCGTCGGTTTCGGTGATGGCCTCTTCGATGGCGCGATGCATTTCTTCATCGGTGGGCGCGGCGGGCAGATACTCTTCGATGATTTCGATTTCCTGCCTTTCTTTTTCCGCCAGATCGGGGCGGCCGCCTTTGGTGTACTGATCGATGGATTCGCGGCGTTGCTTGACGAGCGTCTGCAGCATCTGCAGCGACTCGATATCGCTGAGCGCGCCCATTTTTTCGATTTCCTTGTGTTTCAGCGCGCTCTTGACCATGCGCAAAACGCTGAGGCGAAGTTCGTCCTTCTGCTTCATCGCCGCAGTCAGGTCCGACTGAATGCGTTCCAAGTAGCTCATTTTCGCTTATTTTTCTCCAGGCAAAGAATAGCACAGGGCACGCAGCGCACATCCGCGGCGCGCCGCTTCTAACGAGAATTATCCGCAGAACAATTGACAGGAGCAAGCTCTGCCATTAACCTTTTTAGGCCATGAAAATCATCGTAGCAGACAAAATCAGTGAGCGCGGTCTTGCGCTTCTTCGTGATACGGGTTGGCAGGTTTTGACACCTTCCGCAGCAGAATTGCCCAGCGTCATTGCCGATGCGGACGCGCTTGTGGTCCGCAGCGCCACCAAAGTTAACTCCGGCCTTCTGGAAAAGGCCCAACGGCTTCGCGCGATCGGCCGCGCGGGCGTTGGAATCGACAACGTAGACGTTGATGCAGCGACTCGCCGCGGCATTCTGGTGATGAATACGCCGGGCGGAAACGCCATCAGCGTCGCCGAGCACACGCTCGCGTTGATGCTGTGCCTCGCGCGTTCGGTGCCGCAGGCCAGCGTCTCGACGAATTCGGGGAAATGGGAGAAATCGGCATTTTCCGGGACAGAGCTTCGCGGGAAGACGCTGGGCCTAGTGGGCCTGGGGCGCGTGGGAATGGAAGTAGCAAAGCGGGCGCGGGCGCTGGGGATGCGCGTGATCGCGCACGATCCTTACGTGAGCCCCGCCGCGGCGCGCGAGCTCGATGTGGACCTTCTTCCGCTGGACGACATCCTGAAGGAATCCAACGTAGTGTCGCTGCATACGTCACTGAGCGCATCGACAGAAAATCTGATCAACGCCGCCGCCATCGCCAAAATGAAGAAGGGGGCGTGGATCATCAATTGCGCGCGCGGCGAGTTGATCGAAGAAGCCGCCCTTGCCGAAGCGCTCAAGTCCGGCCAGCTCGCGGGCGCGGGGCTGGATACGTTCGCGCAGGAACCGCCGAAAAATTCGCCGCTGATCGGACTGGCGAACGTGATCGCCACGCCGCACATCGCCGGTTCGACGCGGGAAGCGCAGGAAGAGGTGGGCACGGCAATCGCGCAGCAGGTGAAGGACTATCTCTCCGAGGGAATGATTCGCAATGCGGTGAATATGCCTTCGCTCTCGGCCGAGCAGTATCGCCGGCTGAAGCCTTACCTCGATTTGGGCGAACGCCTGGGAGCTTTCGTGGCGCAGGCTGCGCCGGGGCGAAGCTTTAGCCGCGTTCGCGTTCGCTACACGGGCGATCCTGCCGAGCTCGGCTCGCACATGATTCGCAGCTCGATACTGGCGGGGATTTTGAACGCGGTTCTGGATGAGCAGGTAAATCTCGTAAATGCCGGGGAAATGGCTTCGTCGCGCGGACTTGTGGTGGAAGAGACCACGCACCGGCGGGAGCGCGGCTTTCCCAACACCGTTGAAGTGACCATCGGCGGGGGCGGCAGCGAACTTACCGTGGAAGGCACGGTGGGCCAAGACGGTTCACCGCGGATTCTCTCGCTGGATGGCATCGGGCTGGAAGCGCCGCTCGAGGGAACTTTGCTGCTCTCGCGGAACGTGGATGTGCCGGGCGTGATCGGGAAGATCGGCACGGCGCTTGGCTCGCTTGGCATCAACATCTCTACGTTCACACTTGGGAGGCGCTCGGCCACGCGCGGCGCGGACGCGCTGGCGCTGGTGGGCCTCGACGGTAAAGTGGATGCATCCGTCGTCCAGCACATACTTGGCTTGCCCAATGTGACGGACGTGAAGCTGGTGCGCCTGCCCGGCGCGGCCAAGGTGAGCGCCGCGGCATAGAACAGCCAGATCAGCATTCCCGCCGGGTCCTTCGCTGTGCGGAGGACCCGACTTTTTTTACGCCGCTTCTCTCATTGCCCCGCCATTTGCGAAAGCTTTGTGACCGTGCTCCAATTCCGCACCGTGGTCTTTTGTCCCAGTACTTTATCGAGCAGATATAATTTCGCGTTCGCAAAGCCCTCCGGACAATGCAGATAGATTTCTCGTGAGGCGAGATCAAAACGCTCCCGCCCGATTTCCAATTTGTGGAGGTTGGCAATCGCCTGCTTCGTCGGCTGCTGCTGAAGGAAGGTGACGGCGAGCCGAGCGAGCTCGATTCCCGGCTCACTGAGAAAAGGATTGTTCGAGACGATCGCGGCGATCTGAGCAGCCGTCCGCACAATCACCGAAACGGGGAGTCTCGTCTCGCCGAGCAGCTTCTTTTGGAGCCGCGTGACCCATTCCGTTTCAGAACCTTCGGCGCGGAACACCACGTTTCCGCTCTGCACATAGGTCCGCACATTTTTCGCGCCGAGCCCGGCGCACAGCTCGCGCAGGCGCTCCATTTTCAGCGTGTTGCCGCCCACGTTGATGCCGCGGAGCAGCGCGACGTAACTCACCTCTTTCTGCGCCATATCGCCTCATGCCAAATGTGGCAGAAAGCTTGCGGCGAATACAAGCTCCGCGGCAAAGCTGATCTGACCCATCAACGTGCCATTCTTGCCGAGCGCGAAAGCGCAGGGTATCCTGCTCGCATCACCCCGGAGGGTGCGCGCATGGCACGAGTGGTCCGGTGCGGATTGATTCAGGCTTCCTGCGAGTGGTCGCCGGAAAAATACTCGCTGGCAGACATCAAGGAAAAGATGATCGCCAAGCACGAGAAACTGGTTGCGGCCGCGGCGAAAAAAGACGTGCAGATCCTCGGACTGCAGGAACTTTTCTACGGCCCCTACTTCTGCGCCGAACAGCAGGCGCGGTGGTACGAGCTGACCGAAAACGTGCCCAACGGGCCAACGCTCACGCGCATGCAGAAGCTCGCGAAGAAACACAAAATGGCGATGATCGTCCCGATCTACGAAGTCGAAATGACGGGTCTGTTTTACAACACGGCGGCCGTTTTTGATGCCGACGGGACCTATCTCGGCAAATATCGCAAGCATCACATTCCGCACTGCCATCCGGGCTTTTGGGAGAAATTTTATTTCACGCCGGGGAACGCGGGATACCCCGTCTTCCAGACTCGTTACGGCCGCGTGGGCGTTTACATCTGCTACGACCGGCATTTTCCCGAGGGCGCGCGGATTCTGGGTCTGAACGGCGCGGAGATCGTGTTCAATCCTTCCGCTACTGTGGCCGGGCTTTCGGAATATCTTTGGGAACTGGAACAGCCAGCGCACGCCGTCGCGAATCAATACTTCGTCGCCGCTATCAATCGCGTGGGGACGGAAAAGCCGTGGAGCATCGGGGAATTCTACGGCAAAAGCTACTTCTGCAATCCGCGCGGCAAGATCGTGGCGCAAGCCAGCCGAGACAAAGACGAGTTGCTCGTTGCAGACCTCGATTTCGAGGAAATCAAGGAAGTGCGGGCGGTGTGGCAGTTTTATCGCGACAGGCGGCCCGAAAGCTATGGCGAAATTGTAAGGACCGTCACGCCCGGCGCAGCGCAGGCCGCCGACTGACGCGATGAGCGACGCGACAATCCCCTCCGCGCGTGCGCCGCAAGCCGCGGCGGAAGAGGCGCGCGCGATCCGCGCGAGCTCCCTTTACAACGAAGACCTCGCACCCGTTCCCGCCGACCGCCGCACCTGGACGACCTACAGTTACGCCGCGCTGTGGATCGCGATGAGCGTCAACATTCCAACGTACCTGCTTGCCAGTTCGATGATCGCGGGCGGCATGAGCTGGAAGCAAGCGATCTTCACGGTTTTTCTCGGCAATGTGCTCGTGCTGATTCCCATGCTGCTCAACGCGCACGCGGGCGCTGAATACGGCATTCCGTTCCCGATCTTCGCGCGGTCGGCCTTTGGAGTCCTAGGGGCGAACGTTCCCGCCATTCTTCGCGCGCTGGTCGCTTGCGGGTGGTTCGGCATCCAGACATGGATTGGCGGCGAAGCCATTTACGCGATGGTCGTGGCGCTCGTGCCGAGTGCGCGCGGAGCGACATGGGGCCTGGGTGCGTGCTTTTTATGTTTTTGGGCGCTCAACCTGATCGTGATTATGCGCGGCATCAAGACCATCCGCTTTCTCCAGGGGATCACTGCTCCGTTTTTGCTGCTGATTGGACTCGCGCTTCTGCTCTGGGCGCGCGCGAAGGCGGGCGGCTTCGGCCCCATGCTCTCGACGCCCTCGAAATTCCATTCGTTCGGCGAATTCTTTCGCTTCTTTGTTCCGTCGCTCACCGGGGTGGTGGCGTTTTGGGCCACCGTGGCGCTTAACATTCCTGATTTCACGCGCTACGCCCGCGGGCAGCGCGAACAGATGCTTGGGCAAGCGCTGGGCCTGCCCACGACGATGACATTTTATTCGTTTATCGGAATCGCCGTCACATCCGCGACCGTGGTGCTTTATGGCCAGGCAATTTGGGACCCCGTCGTGGTGCTTTCGCGACTCGGAAACCCGATCGCGGTGGTAATCGCAATGATCGCGCTGCTCATGGCCACGCTCAACGTGAACGTCGCCGCCAACGTGGTTTCTCCCGCAAACGATTTCTCGAACCTGTGGCCGCGCCGGATCAGCTTTCGCATCGGAGGCATTCTCACCTGCCTGATCGGCCTCCTGATGCAGCCGTGGAAACTGCTCGCGAACTACGGAAATTACGTGACCGGCTGGCTCGTAGGGTATTCGGGAGTTCTTGGCCCCGTGGCGGGAATTTTGATTTGCGACTATTTCGTGCGCCGCAAAACGATTCTCAAGCCTGAAGATTTATATCGACGCGACGGCCTCTACGAATTTTCTCGCGGCATCAATTGGCGTGCTATTGCTGCGCTCGGCCTCGGATGCGCCGTCGCCTTCGTCGGGCTCGTATACAAACCCCTCCGCGCACTTTACGATTACGCCTGGTTCGTCGGTTTCGGAGTCAGCTTCGCCGCATACTGGCTTCTGATGCCAAGGGCAAAAACCGGCTCCGAGTCCGCACGCTAATCTGCCGCGTCATGCAATAGGTATGAGGATTTCCGTCTGAAGCTGCTCTTCGGGCGTGACCTTCGGATCATTTACATAATTCTCGATGCAAAAATCCTCGCGCAAGCGCACGCCGCTCTCGGCCAGAGTGCGGAAGATCTGACTGAACGCCATCCAGATCTGGGAATACGGCCCAGTAAGCAAAAACTTCGCGTACTTACCTCCGCTTAGCGCCCGGTACTGCAACCCTTTCGGAACCTCCGCGGGCTTCGCCGCGAGGCAAACACCGGCCTGATAGATCATCGAGTCTTCGCCTTGCTTCGTCTTATCGATCCCGCTCACGCCGAGCAATTCCGTAAATTGCTCGTGCGCAATTTTTCCGGCGAGCAAGCGAAACATCTCGTCCCATGCAGGCGGCGCGATCTCCGCAAATGGTCCGGTCCTCTGCAGATATACAAAGTGTGCGCCCGGCCGCGTCACCGTTTCCGGCTTCGAATTCATATTCAATTGCATCGTCTCCTCCCTGGATTCCAACGGCTTGGCGAGACGATAGATGATGTCGTATTGCTTTTCTTTTCCGAGATTGCGAAATTCGCGCGGGCTCATCCGCAGCTTCTGCTTGAAGACTTTGTTAAAGGCCGATGGCGTCTCATACCCCACGCTCAGCGCGATTTCCGTGATGGAGCCGACGGGATCTTCCTGCAGCATCCGAACGGCGGTGGCCAGGCGGATTCGGCGGAGAAAATCAAACGGCGTCTCGCTCGTATAGGCCAGGAAAATTCGCGCGAAGTGGAATTGCGATGCACCGGCCTCGCGCGCGACCTGATCGAGCGTGAGAGGCGCGTCCATGTGCAGACGGATGAACCGCTGCGCGCGGCCGATTTGCGAGCGGTGGAACTGGGTCTGCTGCGGCTTACGTGTTCTGGGCCGTTTTCCGGGCATGCGTCAATCTACGATTTTCGCGCAGGGCCGAACTTTTCCGAAATTGCTATTTAGAAATTCAGTTTCAACGCGAACTGGAACGTGCGCGGATCGTACGATGCCGTAGGCTGCCCAGCGGTGCAAACGCCGGAGGTCGGATCGCACAAGGGATTCACATCGCTCACGTTCAGCCGATTCAGCATATCGAATCCGTCCGCGATCACATCCATATTCACGCGCTCAGTCAACGAGATCTTCCGCTCGAGGCGCAGATCGATCTGGAAAAATCCGGGGCGTGGGAAGGCGTTGCGCGGCAAATCGCCCACGCAGCCGAATGGCGGCGCGGGAACGTTGGGCGCCACAGCGAACGGCTGATTATTCGGTGCGAGGCATTCCGTGGGCACGATAAATTCATAGCCTTTGATGTAAGGCGACGCCCTCGCATTGCAATAACAATCTCGCCCGCTTGCGCGTGTGTGATACGCGCAGCTCCTGGAGCAAGCCCAAAAACGAAAACGGGGAGAACGTTCCCGTTCTCCCCGCTCTTCACTTCCGAAGGCTTCACATCGAAGCTGGATCGGTTCCGCGCATGAACGACTTTGGAACTTTCTCCGACGAACGCGCGCGCTCGAAACTCCAGCGCATCACGTTCGCTCCGCTAAATCTAGAATGCCGCGGCGAAATTAGTCAAGAACAAAAATTCTTCCGACGCCGGCAAACGGCTGCGAAAAAATTCTCACGCGACAATTCCCGGCAAAAACTTAAGGCCCAGGGTTGAGCGAGCTCAAATAATATCCGTCGCGCGTAAGAACGTGCACGTCGGGCCGCTCGACGCGCACTTCGATCGTGTGGTAGTCCTTGGATATGTCCTTCATGTTCGGCTGGAAAGTGAGCGTGTATTCGTTGCGCGCCTCGTCAGTAAGGTTCGCATACATGCGGTCCAGGTCGTCCTGCTTAGCCGCATAAAACGTATCGCCGCCGGTCTTCGCCGCGTAATTTACGAGCTCGCTCTGCCCATGCTGAACGAGAGCTTTGCCGAAGGGCGCCGACTTCGTGACCGAAATCGAAAATACTGCAATGTCGCGCTCGAGCAGCGAGCTAAGCGTCTCATCGTAAGGATGCTTCTCGTTGCGCGCGTCACTTCCGTCAGAAACGAGGAAGATGATCTTGCGCATCGCGCGGCAGGTCTCAAGGGAGTCCCGCTTTTCTTCGTCGGCGCAGCGCTCGGATTCGCGGCTGGTCAGCATCTGGCCGGCGGCGTAAACCGCGTCATCGAGGAAGCTGGTGTTCTGGTATTTCGGCGGGCCT
The DNA here is from genome assembly GCA_035507075.1 of Candidatus Aquilonibacter sp. Taxonomy (GTDB): domain Bacteria; phylum Acidobacteriota; class Terriglobia; order Acidiferrales; family UBA7541; genus Palsa-295. Next base: position 13,646 of record DATJOL010000154.1, read on the forward strand.
TTGATGCGCACAGCCGCCGTGGGATCGTTGGGAGCGGGGTTGATGGGGCCTGCGGTTTCGGGATCGGGATAAACGAAAGTCGAGTGCGATCCGAGTTGGAGCCGCTTCAACTGGGTAAACAAAGTGTCGTTGCTTTGCGTGAAGTTGGAAACGGTGGTGGGGAACTGATCGTAGGTGACGAGCGCGACTTCGTCACCGGGACCGAAGGCGGCGGAGATCGTTTCCAGGCTGTCCTGGACCTGCTTGGCCTGTTTATCCGAAAGATCGTTGTCGAGGACGACGACGGCCGAAATCGGAACGGCATCCGATGAGAAGCTGACAATCGGCCGCTCGACGTTGTCTTCGAGGATGCGGAAATCGCTGCGGGCGAGACCGCTGACGAGCTGGCCTTGCGAATCCTTCACAATCACGGGCACAATGACGAGGCGCGTGACGTTGGTTATGGGCCGCGGAGGCACTTGTTGAGCCGGGGCCGGAACAGCCTGCTTAGGCGGCTGCACGGGTACGGTCTGGCCTTGCACCTGGTTCTCGTTCTGCGCCGCCATAGGAATCGGGGTTCCAAGGCAGCCGACGAGAGCTAGAATTACAGCAATTCTTTTCGCACCCAAAGGTTCACCGTTATGCGAGGGAAAAGTTCGATCAGGCCGAAGGCGCCACCAGCGAACATCCAGCAGTGCGCACGGCGCATCGTACCACCCGAACGCGTCCCAAGGAGAATTATACATGCGAAGGACAAAGTTGGCTGCGAGTCTTCTGACCGTGGCGTTGGCGGCGATTCCGGCGGCGCTCGTACTTAGTGCGCGTGCCACGCACGGACAGGATGCCCCGAACGCGCAGGATGATCAAACGAATCAAGAGCCGCCGCAAACAAGCAGCACCCTTACCGTGGAAAGCAGGCTCGTGGATGTATTCGCTACGGTGCGCGACAAGCACAACGCGATCCTCGACAACCTGACGAAAGATGATTTCAAGGTGTATGAGGACGGCGTGCCGCAGAAGATCACCTATTTTGCCAAAGAATCGGATATGCCCATTACGCTGGCGATTCTGATGGATACGAGCTACAGCATGAATAACATTCTTGGCGCCGAAAAGGCGGCTGCATCCGATTTCGTTCATGAAATCATGCGGAAGAAAGACGAAGCGGTGGTCATCAGCTTCGATACCGACGAGGACCTCCTGGCGGACTTCACCGAAGACCCGGCCGTGCTGACGAGAGCGATCAATCGCGCCCAGATCAATGTGGATGCTTCCGGGATCGGGGGCACTGTGGGGACAATCCCCTCGCAGGGCGGCGGGACGAATTTGTACGATGCCGTCTACCTTGCTTGCCACGATGAATTGCAAGACGAAGCGGGACGGAAAGCCGTGATCATTCTCTCCGATGCGGAGGATACCGGCAGCAAAATGAGCCTTGATGAAGCCATTGAAGCGGCGCAGCGGACCGATGCGGTGATCCACGTAATTCTAATTTCCGATCCGAGCGCGACGGAAGGGTACGGCTACGGCGTGGCGTTGCAGATGGCGCGGGAGACGGGGGGACGAGTGATTCCGGTGCACAATGACAAGACGCTGAATAAGGCATTTGACGAGATCAGCGAAGAACTACGATCGCAATACGTGCTGGGGTACACGCCATCCAATACGGCGCATGACGGAACCTTCCGCAAAATCAAAGTGGAGACGACGGAGCCAGACACAAAAATCCTGTCGCGCCGCGGCTATTACGCGCCGAATTCTTGAAACAGCGAAGTCCAGCCAGCCGGCGGCGACAAACTAGTGTCCGGAAGAACCTTCGGCGGATGGAGCGGTGGCGTAATATCCTCTGCGAGTACGCACAATCAGATTTTTGCGGTCGACCTGCACTTCGATCTTTCGGTATTTGCCGTCGGGAGGCGCCGTAGGCGTATAGGCGATGAAATACTGGCTCCGCAGTTCCGTTCCGATCTGAACAAACGACTCACCAAGATCCTCGACTCTGTAGGGGAAGAATGTGCGCCCGCCCGTCTGATCACTGAACTTCAAGAGGACCTTATCACCGTCGGTGTATTCGTACTTTTGGGGCGTGTCGCCCTGGTCGAGCGTGATCCAATCCGTGTTTGTGCTGATCGCGTAAAGTGCGGCGCCTGAGCGAATGACGGCCTCGATGGCATCACTCGGTGCGTGATCGCTCAAATTGTCGTTGCCATCGCTAATTAGCACGATGACGCGGCGCACGTCCTTATCGGGCCCTTTGGGGAGCGGAGCATCCGCAAGCTTCTCAGAAGCCAAGTAAATCGCATCGTTCAAAGCAGTGCCACCGCCGGCGCGCTGGTCGCGAATGGCATCGCTGAGGACACCCACATCGTCGGTGTAGTCCTGAATGATCTGCGGCTCATTGTCGAAGGTCATCAAAAACGCTTCGTCTTTGATCGGGCGAATCACGCGATTGAGAAAGTCGATAGCGGCGTCCTGTTCAAACTGAAGGCGCGGGCGAATGCTATTGGAGGTGTCAATCAAGACGGCAATACGCAACGGCAGATCGGTTTCGCTCGAAAAGAAGCGGATGTCCTGCGGGACGCCGTTTTCCAGCACGCGAAAGTCATTTTGCGTGAGGTCGGTGACGAAATTGTGTTTCTTGTCCGACACCGTGATCGTCAGCGGAACGGTCTGTGTGGTGACACGAATCGCGGGCGTCGGCTTTTGCCCGGGCGCTTCTGCGCCAGGCTCGGCCGGAACCTGCGATTGAGAGCCGCTCGCATCTGCTGGAGGTGGAACGACCGGTTCCGACTGTTGTGCCCGGACAGCTGCCATAGCAACAAAAAGAACGATGGCGAAGAATGCGGAAATACGAAGGAATTTCACCCGAAGGAATTATAAGTATGCGCTAACGGCGGCGTCAATCATGTTAAGAGGCGTCTCCGCGGCGCGACCTAGTGTGTGGAGATAATCGACTAGTTCGGCAGGCAGCGGAGCGCGAAACTCAACACGATGGTTGGTACGCGGATGATCAAAAGCAATCCAAGCGGCGTGGAGAAAATTGCGACCAAGCGGCGGAAGAAGCTGCTTGCCAACGCGCTCCTCTCGCGGCGCCCCATATACGGTGTCACCGACGACCGGACAGCCAAGCGCGGAAAAGTGCACGCGGATCTGATGGGTGCGGCCCGTATGCAAATCAGCTTCAACCAGAGTGTAATTCCCGATATGCGCAAGGGCGCGCCAGTCGGTGCGTGCCTCGCGTCCTTCGCGACGGCGCGTGGTCATGCGCGAGCGGCGATGCAGGTCGCGAGCGATGGGAAGCTCAATGCGGCCCGATTCGCGCCCGGTTTTCGCATCCGGGCGACCGTGAAGGAGTGCGATATATTTCTTGGCGACAAGCCGATTGCTGAAGGCACTGGCGAGAGCGGCGTGAGCAGCATCGCTGCGGGCGACGACGACGGCGCCGGATGTTTCCTTATCCAGCCTGTGAACAATTCCCGGCCGCAACGGGCTTCCCACCGAAGAAAGCCCGGAGGGGCCTCCGAAACGATGGAGGAGCGCAGCTACGAGCGTGCCGTGTTCCGCGCCGGCGCCGGGATGAACGATCATGCCCGGGGGCTTGTTGATCACAACGATGTCTTCATCTTCGTGGAGAACGTCGAGCGGAATAGGCTCCGGCTCGACGCCTGAGGAGGAAGCTGGGGGGAAGCCAATGGTGATCGTTTCGCCCAGCGCAATGCGGTGAGAGGGCTTTTGCGGTGCGCCGTCGACCAGGACGCGGCCGTCGTCCACCAAAGATTGAATACGGTTACGGCTTAACTCGGGGAGCTGCGCTGCAAGAAATCGATCGAGCCGTTGACCGGCTTCTTCAGCAGAAACCAGGAACCCGGCATTCTCAGATGGTCCGTTCACAGCGGCTATGACGAAGCGTGTGCCGGTTTTGGCTCACGCAGGCCGCGAGACCACAGGATCAGACCCGCACAAATCATTGCGATGCTGACGAGTTGCATCAGCGTAACCGTATCATGGAAGAGCGGGGTTCGGCCCGGATCAGCGCGTAGAAATTCGAGGAAGCCGCGCTCCGTGCCGTAGAGGATCAAGTACGCGCCGATCGACTGCCCGGGAACACGCCAGCGACGACCGACGAAGTAGAGAAACAGAAAATTCAGAAACTCGGCGCCTGCTTCGTAGAGTTGTGTGGGATGCAAAGGGACGTTCAGCGGCGTGCCGGAAAGGCGCGCGGCAATGGGACTTGTGAATGTGACTGCCCAGGGGAGTGAAGTGGGCTTACCAAAACAGCAGCCCGCCATGAAGCAACCAACGCGGCCGATTCCGTGGCCGAGAGCGAGCGGCGCAGCGCAAACGTCGAACGTGGGAAGCAACGGCAACTTCTCGCGGCGCGTGTAAAAGAACGTCCAGGCAATGCCGCCAATGAGCCCGCCATAGAACGTTCCGCCCGATTGCAGAGTGGCCGTGCTGAAGAGTTCGCGCGGGTTCGCGGCGTAATAGCTCCACGCGCTGAGGACGAGCCAAAGCTTCGAACAAATCAGCGCGACGATAATCCCGTAAATGCAGAGATTCCAGATCTTCACGGGAGGGAGGGAGAGCCGAGGGGCGTCACGCGCTGCGAGCCAGACACCCAGCAGCACGCCGGTGGCTACGAGAACGCCGTAGGTGTAGATCGTGAAACCGCCGAATTGGAAGAGAATCGGGTGCACGGGAATTTACGCGTGTTCGCTGCTCGGATGCCAATCGCGGAGCAACTCGATCACCACAAGAGTCGCGCCAATCACAATCGCGGAATCGGCCAAGTTGAACGTATACCAGTGATAGGGACCGAGGTGAAAATCGATGAAATCGATTACGCTGTGCCGCGTCGCACGGTCAAGCACGTTTCCCGCGGCCCCGCCTAGAATAAACGCCAGCCCCCATTCTCCCAGCCAGCCGCCGGCACGACCCGTCGCGAGCAGCCAAAGCAACAAGCAAATCACAGCTATCGAAAATGCGATCAGCAGCGGCGCGAGCATCGGGCTCGCCGAATCCGCGAAAAGGCCGAAGGCTACGCCCGGGTTCGTGGTGTGAACCAGGTTGAGTACCCCAGGTATGACGACACGAAACGCCCCCGGCGACGTAAACCGATCGATTGCCCACTTGCTGGCCTGATCGACCACGAGAACCAGCAATGACAAGATCGCGAGAGCGAACCAGCGTTTGCGGGGATCGGACAGGGAAAGCATTACAGGACTGCTCCCTCCCTCTTGTGCACCGGCGGAATCATTTCGCGCCCCCTATGAGAGCACCGTCCGCTTCCAATTCGTCCAGCGCGGCCAGGCATCGCTCACACAACGTCGGATAGTTTGCATTCTCGCCCACATGCACGGAATAGTTCCAGCATCTCTCGCATTTTGCGCCGTGGGCTTTTTCGGCGCGGATTTTCAAATCCCCGAGGCCCGCCGACGAGCCAGCGCCGTTGGCCGGCCGGGATTCGACTTCGACTTGGGAGACGATGAAGAGCGCCGGGAGAAAGGCGATGTACTTCTGGAGCAGTGCGGCCAAGTCGCCCGTTGCGGAAAGCGTCACTCTCGCCTCGAGGTTAGCCGAAATCGTCTTCGCCACGCGAAGCGGCTCAAGGGTTTTCAGCACTTCTTCGCGCACGGCATACAGGAGTTGCCAATTCTTCGCGCGCGTTTCATCCAGGGCGCGCTCGAGATCGTCAGCCGGCGGAAAAATGGCCATGTGAACGCTGTCCGGCTCGCCGGGGAGATGCGGCATGTATTTCCATGCTTCTTCGGCGGTAAACACCAGGACCGGCGCGATCAGCCGGATCAAAGCGCTTGCGATGCGATACACGGCAGTTTGCGCTGACCGGCGGCCGCGATTTTTCGGCGCGAACGTGTAGAGGCGGTCCTTCAGCAGATCGAAATAGAAGGCGCTGAGATCGACAGCGCAGAAATCGTGAATGGCGTGATAGGCGCGATGAAACTCGAAGGAATCGTACCAGGCAAGGCACTCGCGCACGAGGGAGCCGGTGCGCCGAAGCATCCAGGCGTCAATTTCCCACAGATCCCGGTCAGCGACAGAATCGCGGGCCGGATCGAAATCAGGAATGTTTGAAAGGGCGAAGCGAAAGGTGTTGCGGATCTTCCGATAAGCATCGGAGAGCTGCGTCATCATCGCTTCGGAGATGCGCATATCCGCGGTGTAATCCTGCGAAACGACCCAAATGCGAAGCAGATCGGCGCCCCATTTTTCGCAGATCTCCGCCGGGTAGATGGCGTTGTCCCTCGACTTCGACATCGGATTGCCTTTTTCGTCGAGAGTCCAACCGTGCGTGACGACCTGTCGATAGGGAGCAGCTCCGCGCGTCCCGATGCCGACCAGGAGAGAGCTTTGAAACCAGCCGCGGAATTGATCGGGGCCTTCAAGATAAACATCCGCGGGCCAGCTGAGGCCGGGTCGTGTGAGAACAGCAAGGTGCGTGGAACCGGAATCAAACCACACGTCGAGAATATCGGACTCCTTCCGCCATTTCGACGCGCCGCACGAACATTTGTAACCCGGCGGAAGCAGTTCCTCGGGTGAGTGCGTAAACCAGGCGTCAGCGCCTTCGCGCTCGAAGAAAGGCAGGACGTGGCGAAGCGCCGGCGCGTCTTTGAGCTGCTTGCCACAGGCTTCGCAATAAAAAACAATCAGCGGCACTCCCCAGAAGCGCTGGCGAGAGATGCACCAATCGGGGCGGCCAGCGACCATTTCGTGCATCCGATCGTGCCCCCATTCGGGATGCCATTTCACCTTCTCGATTTCTTCGATCGCCCGCTCGCGCAGAGGCGGCGCCTTCGGAGCCGGAACGCCGGCGGCGCCTTCGTCCATCTGGATGAACCACTGTTCGGTAGCGCGGAAAATCACGGGGTTGTGGCAGCGCCAGCAGTGGGGATAGCTATGCGCGAGCTTTCGTTCGCCGACGAGCATCCCGCGGCTCTTGAGAATCTCGACGACGATTGGATTTGCCTCGAAAACGGTTTTGCCCTTGTATTCCGGCAAACCCTCAACGAAGCGGCCTTCGTCGTCCTGCGGGGCGTACGCTTCGAGGCCGTATTTCTGCCCGGTGCGGAAGTCGTCCGCGCCGTGGCCCGGCGCTGTGTGAACGATGCCGCTGCCCGCCTCAAGCGTCACGTAATCGGCAAGAACGCCGGGAACTTTTCTATCAAGGAATGGGTGGGCGAACTGGGCGCCTTCAAACTCGCTGCCTTTCCAGCCACCCTCAACTTTTGCCACTTCGATCTTCAACTCATTCGCGAAGGCATTCAGGCGGTCTTTCGCGAGCAGCAATTTGCCCGCGGACGTATCAGCGACGACATACTCGTAATCGGGATGGAAAGCGAGCGCGCGGTTCGCGGGAAGCGTCCAGGGAGTCGTGGTCCATACGAGCGCCGACAAACCCTCGCCGGGTTTCAATCCAACGGAACCAACCGGCGATGCCAACGGAAACTTGATCCAGATGGACGGGCTCTCGTGATTCTCGTACTCGACTTCGGCTTCGGCCAGGGCAGTGCGGTCATAGATGCACCAATACACGGGCTTAAGGCCGCGGTAAACGTAACCCTTTTCCAGGAAATCGATGAAAGCGCCAGCGATAGATGCTTCCAGCGCCGGGTCCATCGTCAGGTAAGGCGCGTTCCAGGTGCCGAAGACGCCGAGGCGGCGGAATTCGCGCTTATGAGCCTCCACGTAACGAGCGGCAAACTCGCGGCACTTGGCGCGGAAAACAGCGGCGGAAACTTTGCCTTTGCCTCCCAACTCTTTTTCGACCTTGGTCTCTATGGGCAGGCCGTGGCAATCCCAGCCAGGAACATAAGGAGAGCGAAAGCCAGCCATGGTTTTCGTCTTGACAATCAAGTCCTTCAGTACTTTATTGAGGCCGGTTCCGAGGTGGATTTCGCCGGTCGGGTAAGGAGGGCCATCATGGAGGACGAAAAGGGGCGCACCGGCACGCGATTGGAGAATGCGGTCATAAAGTCCGGCTGACTCCCATGCGGCGAGCTGGATAGGTTCGCGCTCAGGCAACCGGGCCTTCATTGGAAATTCGGTGCGAGGCAAATTCAGGGTGCTTTTCATGTCAATAGATTTCGCCATTGCAGGGTGAGCCGGTAGTCCTCTCTCACAGGGGAGTGTAACCAAAATCGAGCGCCAAGAGTCGTATGTTACAATGAATGACACAACGATGTCAGCTTTGGGACGCATACATCCTTTCGGGAGGGATAGCGTCTAAGCTATTTGACTCTTGGAGCGCCCTCTTAGCTGCCCGCGGCGGCCCAATCCGATGCCCAATCCCAAAAAGATGGATGAAACGAGGCGAAAGCGGTTTCCAGGTGAGGCGAATTCCAGTGCAGGCGCCAGCCTCGGATTGGGCGAAAACGGTTGCGGCGGTCGACCGATGGCGGCGGACGGTCCGGATGGTAAACGGGCCACGCTGGTGCGATAGATTGAAGTCCGGTACCGTTTGATATGATAGAAAGCCGTTAGCAGTTTCGGCGCGGACAAAAACGATGGCAAATACCCCTTCTAACGACGCCTTGGCCGGGAAGAACCCTCTGGGAAATCTGCGTTCGCCCGTACAGGAGTCGCGGCTCAAGGTGCTGTTTTCGAACCTGCGCGATTTCCTGGTCGAGCGACCCGTAAAGGTCAGAGGCGGCCCAAGCGACGTCTTCTCCAACAGTGGATTCGGCACCGGCGTAAAAGAGAACTTGCGCGAGTTCTTCAAGCCTGCTCCGCGCGGACCGGTTAACTCGCGCTTGGTGACCGACTGGAACGTGGGCTTCGGCGGGTTCTGGCAAAACCTGAGAGACCTAATCAATCCGCCCAAGCAGCCGAAGTTTGAAACGAACGGCGAGCCCATACCGGAAATTTGGTCAAAAAACCCGCAGTTTACGCGCGTGCAGGCATTATCCGTGGCGATGCACGTGGTGGTTCTGGCGCTGATTATCGGTCCTTTGCTTCCGGCGCTTTTCTCGCCGCCCACGACGAAGGCAAACAATACGCCGGTTACGGATGTGAGCATCTCGCCTTACATACAGATGCCGCCTGCCGTGAAGAAAGCCGGCGGCGGCGGTGGCGCGCGCGACCTGACGCCTGCGTCGCGTGGACGTGCGCCCAAGTTCGCGCTGCAGCAAATTGCGGTGCCGCTGTCTCATCCAATTGAACATCCGCAGATCGCCATGCAGCCGACGTTGCTTGGCAATCCCGCGCTGCAACCGCCCAACATCAACGCCAACAACTGGGGCGATCCCCTTTCGCACATGCTCGGCGATTCCATGGGCAACGGCAAGGGCACGGGGATCGGCAATGGCAACGGAGGCGGCCTCGGCAACGGCTTTGAAAACGGGACTGGGGGAGGCTACCCCACGGCGGGCGTGGGAGGATATGGCACGCCTACCTGCCTCTATTGCCCCAACGCCCAATTTTCTGACGAGGCCGTCAAGGCGAAGTATCAAGGCACGGTGCTGGTTTCGGCGGTGATCGGCGCGGATGGCCGCGTGCTCGATGTAAAGGTGATAAAGAGCCTGGGCCTCGGACTGGATGAAAACGCCGTAGCGGCGGTGAAAACCTGGCGCTTCAAGCCCGCGCTCGGTCCGGACGGCAAGCCGACCGCCGTGCGGCAGACGATCGAAGTCGTTTTCCATCTCTACTGACGCGTTTCCGACCTAGCTACCAATATCGGCAAGGCAGAATCACGCGATGTCCAAAAGGGTACTGCCTCGCCTCTTTTTTGGCAGGTTTTAGCGTTTGGCGTCCGTGCCTTCTGCTAGGATGAACCGCATGAAACGGATTCTGCCCTGGGCTTTAGCCACATGCGCGTGCGGCCTTTTGGCTGCGTCGATGTCTTCTCCCGCGACAGCTCAGACGAGTTCCATAGAATTTGTGATTCAGGTGACCCCGACAGGCGGTTTGCCGGAGCCCGTTCGTGGGTTTCCCGTTTTCCTCCTCAGCAAAAGCTTCGAAGATATCCAAAAAGAGGCCGATGCCGCTTACCCGAAGGAAAGCATGAACGACTTCATCGACACCCTGGATGTCTCAAAAGAGCTAAAGGACTGGATGAAGAAAAGTCAATGGATCACGTTTTCCGGCGTCGATTTCATAAAGAAGCTCACGCCGGATGACGTGATGGACATTCCCGAGTTCTACAAAGCGTACATGGACCGGAACGCAGGCGATCAGAGCTCCGGGTTTCCCATCGCAAAGTTCAAGGACTCAGACAAAGACAAAGATCCGGCAAAGTATCAGAAGGAAGAGGATAAATATAAGGAAGCCGTTCGCCGTTATGTGGAACAAGTGCCGGAAAGCATCAACGGCATCGACATGAACCTGCAAGACATCGATCCGAGCCGCAAATGGAACGACCTGGAAGCCAAGCGCGTGCCAGAGGTACAACGCCGAATCACGGACCTTGCGCAAGGCAAGTATCTGGTGGCGCGGACAGAGACCAATCTCCAGGGGCAAGGATTCTTTCCGAATGTGCCGCCGGGGACATATTACTTAAGCACGCTCGACGTGCCAGCCACCGTCGGCGACGCACGGCCGTGGTGGGATGTGCCGCTGACCGTGACGCCCGGCCAGGTTTCCTATGCGGTGCTCTCCAATGTGAACGCCGTCCAAGAAGCGGCGAATGCCTCACCCTGACAGATCAAATCGACGCGATCATGAAAATCTGCTGCTTTCTACATTGATCGAGCAGTTCGCCGATCGATCCGCGGCACTGCGCGAACAGGCTGCTTCCGAGATTTTCCGTATCGGCCGCGAACGCGCTGTTCGATGCGCTCGCAGTTGGCTGAGCGACCCGGTGGTGGCGAAGCTATTTGTTTTCGACGAGGGAGATTTTCCGCGCACAACGGTTGGAGTAGGCGTACAACCAGAGAAGTTTGAGCGAATTCGGGCGGTAAACGCATTCCCACCCCTGGCGGATCTACCGCCAGACCTGGATGCCAAAGAATTCGAGATCCACGCAGGCAAAGTGCGGCTCGACGTCCTGACCACGCGCGATGCCACCGCCAACGGGGCGTTGGCCCGTTTTCTGCGAAGGTTCGGCGAGGGAATTCAACAAGTGGAATTGAACGTTCATGATGTGAACCGCGCCTCGGCTACGCTCCGCGAGCGCTTCCGAATCGAACCGGTTTATGGCGAGGCTCGTCCCGGCGCGGACGGTTCGCTCGTGAATTTTTTCCTGGTGGCCGATGGGAATGAAAAGCTGTTAATCGAACTGGTTGAGTTACCGACGAGAGTTCCATAGTGTAATTTGTACTGCAAGAAAAGAGAAAGCCCCGCGAGCTCACGCTGGCGAGGCTTCCGCTAAGTTCAGCTGATATTACTGCCTTGGAGAGCTGCTCGGATGCGATGGAGTAGAGCGGGGCGTCGAGGACGGCGCCGTTCCTGGGGCCTTCACCGGATACGTCGAGTCATATAGGGAGACGATTGGCTGCGTGATATTGACGGAATCGGCCGCCCAAACGACGATGCTCTGCTGCGCAGTGCCATCAAGAACCACGCCGTAGCCGTTTTCCTGCGCGTACTTCTGTACAAGCGGAAGCATCTTTGAACCGATCGCTTGCACCAAATCCTGCTCGCGGGCGTTTTCGTCGTCCTGGAGGTCCTGCTGCTTGCGCTGGCCGGATTGCGTCAGCTCATTGATTTCGTTCTGCATGTGGGCTTTCTCTTCATCGCTCAGCGTGTTCTGCCCGGCACGAAGCTTGGTCTGGATGTCATCGATCTGCTTCGAGATGTTCGTCAACTCGGTCTGGCGCGGCGCGAACTCGGATTGGAGTTCGGCAGCGTCAGCCTTCCCTTCCGCTGTACCGGCGATGGCGCCCTGGAAATCGATCACGGCAATCTTATTCGACCCCGCCTCAGCGGACCGTGCCGCCGCCTGCGCTCCGGCAATAGACGCTAGTGTGAGGGCCGCAAACACGGGAACTACAAATCGAATCTTCATTCTGACTCCTTCAAGTGTGATAGCGCTTAAAATGCAAATGCGGGATTATAGCTTCGGACGCGAAGCCGGTCAATTCGAACCGGCATGCAAAAGTACAATGAAATCCTGCGTCCGTCCACGCGAAAACGAGCGATTTTCCCGCTTCTATGCCCCGGTCGGATGCTTGCCGGCGCTTGCGGGTTGGCCCGCGCAGCAACATTCTCCAGCACCTGAAACAAGATCAATAAGGCAGCGGAATCATCAAAATTCGGTTGTTTTCAGAATCGACGAGCACGGCGACATTAAGAAATGGGTCGATATCGATCGTCTTCGGACCCAGAGGGGCGGTCGGCGAAATCTGCGATCCCACGAGCCCGATCGTAAAGCGCACCTGGGGCGACGTACAAGCGGGCTCTCCCGCCAATGGCGGGCACACGTAATCCAGGATTGAAAGAGTCCCCGTAGCGGCGTTCACGGCCGCGATAGTGCTCGTCTGCGAGTCATACGCGATCGACGAAGGATTGAAGCCGCCTCGCACCGTGACAGGAACAAAGGTGAGCGGATTGATGATCAATATGTTGTTGTTCAGGCTGTCCGAGACCAGGAACGCCTGATTCAAAGAGTCGTACACGACTCCCGCGGGCTGAACCACGCCTGTCGTACGTCCGACGACCAGGTTCGTCGAAGTGTTCAAGAAATCGACCACGCTGGTTTGCGATGACGAAGCAATCGCGGCGTAGGTGAGGTTCGGGTTCGGATTGTTCACCGGATCGAACGGATCAAACGACGGCGCAACGGCCAAATCGCCCGGCGTTTGATCGACCACTTCCGGCGTGCCCGGGCTCGCGATACCCGCGGTTGCAGTGGGTGTTGCTGCGCTTACTTCACCGTTAGAGACGTCGCTGTTCGCAGCGCTTATGTTCGAGTCCGTGACAAGGAATCCGTTGGTGTCCTGATTGAATGCGATCCCCGCCGGACCGGTGCAAACCGCCGTGACGGAGCAACCCGGCACCGCCGGAAGCGAATACGGTATCGGCTGATTCACTTCAGAGTAATCGATAAGAGAAAGATCGTTGCTGTCATAATTCGCCGCTACCGCGACGCCGATTCGCGGGTCCACGGCAATGGCGCGCGGGTTCAAATGCGCGGTAAGCGGGCTGCCGACGACCCCGACCGGTCCCAGCGATTGAGGGGAGATCGAAGGCGGCGCCAGCGACACAACAGAGATATCTCCGCTCTGTGAGTTCGCAACCACCGCCAGATCGCGGTCGCGATCCACCGCTACGCCTGCTGGCGACGTGCCCACCGTAATTGCCTGGACAATCATCAGCGGCTCAACGTTCGAAACCGTGATGGAGCTGCCAGCGGTATCCTGGACTTGAACGGCGAAACGGCGTGCCGACGTGAGCATGGACGCGGGCACGCTGACTTGGATTTGGCGGCCGTTGGCGTTGACGGAGGCTCCGGAAAGCGGATTCCCGTCGAGAAGCACGGTTGATCCTGCACCGAACCCCATTCCGTTGATCGTGAGGGGCAGAGCGGACGATGAAGTGAAAGTAATCGCCGGACTGGACTCCAGTATCTGGAGCGGCTTCGCGCCGGACGCGCCAAGCGGCAGCACGGAAACGGTGCCCGCCACAGAATTCGTGATCAGGGCCGAATTGGAAGCAGGATCCACGGCAACGGCGCTTGGCGCGCCTCCAACGCTCGTTACGTTGGAGACGGTCTGCAGCACATCGTGATTGCCCAAGTCGATGATGGAAGCGGTACCCGATCCCTGCGCATTGCCATTGACTGCGACGCCGATGTTCTGGAGGGGATTCACGCCAGCCGCGTCCTCCCCTTGCACGTCCAGTGCGAGGCCAGCGTCTGTGACTGTGTTCACCGTGTTATCAAGCAGGCTGTAGGTCGTCACATTGCCGGAATCGGAATCGGTGAAGAGCGCTTCGTGAGTCTCAGGGTTGATCCCTACACCCTGCACTGTGGTGGAAAGCGATAGAGAAGCAATCGCGGCGGGAGCGCGACCTCCACCGCCCGGGTTCGGGCTGCCGTATCCCAAATCGACAACGTTGATTGACCCCGCGCCGCCGGGAGTGACGACGGCCCAATTCAGGCCGGGATCGATCGCAATGGCTGGACTTCCGCCGGTACCGAAGGTGCTCGATGAGCCGCCAATCGTCATCAAAGGACACGGCGCGGTCGTACAGGCGGGGTCAATATTGTTGTTCGGGTTCACCAGGTCGATGACGGTCGCGAGATTGGTGCTTGCGTTCGCAACGATTGCGCGATGCGTTTGGGAATTGATCCCAATCGCGACCGGGTACGACATCTGCGGGGTGAAATTGGCAAGCGAAATCGTCTTCGTTACGGCCACGGGTGAGGCGGTGAGGTCGATCACCGAAACCGTGTTGTCGCCGCTATTCACCACAAGCGCGAGATGATGCGGCAAGAGATCGTCGATGGCAACGCCAGTCGGCGCCGTTCCAACCGGCAGCGTCCCGATCAGCGTATCGTTCGAAGTGTTAATCAAGGCCACTGAATTGGCGCCTTTTTCGGCGACTACGGCGATCCCGTAGCCAAGATCCATGGCAATCGCGGACGGCTGCGTGCCGCCTCCGAGCGAAATCGTCGCGTTCGGACCAGTGGCGGACGGTATCAAGGAGGGGGTAACCGAAATGTTCACAGCCGAAAGCGCGGGCTGCCCCGCGGGCACGCCCGGATTCTGCGCAGTGAGAGCATAGAGCCCTGGGATCGTGAGCGAATTGGCCGGCAGGGTTACTCCCAGCCGGCGGGTAGGATGCGCCGAATCAATATTGAACGGCACCACCGGGCCTTCATTGCCCCCATCAAATTGAACTGTCGTCGTGGACGTTGGACCTTGCAAAAAGAAGCCACCAGTGAGGCTGACGGTGGAAGCGCTGCTCGTAGACGTGAAGCTTTGAGGCGAATAACCGACAATCGACGGTCGAACCGGGTATACGTTAAGCTGCTTGACATTCGACCCTTCGCCGAGCTGAGGAGGAATCGGTTGTAGCTGAAATTGCACAGGAATGCTTCCGGTCGCCGTCAGCGCACTGCCGGGCACGATGGCGCGAACCAGAGAGGTAGTTAAAAACACATACGGGACTGGTGAACCGTTCACCAGCACCGACCCATTTGTCGTGAAGTTTGCTCCACTGAGGTAAAGCTGCTGCTGAGCCGCACCCTGCTCCGTGAACTGCGGCTCCATCAAAGAGATGGTGGGAGCGGAAGTGAGGATCGTCACCGTCGCGGTGCCGGTCGTGGTTCCGTCCGCCCCGGAGACTGCCTTAACCGTTGCGGAGGTCGCGCCTGTCGCCGGCGCCGTATAAAGGCCGCTCGATGTGATTGTTCCGCCGTTATTCGGGTCGCCGCCAGCCAAGCCGTTTACTTCCCAAGTGACGGCCGTATTCGACGAACCCGTAACGGTGGCTGTGAATTGCTGCGTGTCGCCGGCATTTATTGTTGCGGTAGGAGGCGTAACCTGCACGCGGACGCCGGAATCGATCGTCACCGTAAACGTCGCAAATGCCGTCAGATCCACAGGGCTCGTCGCCAGAATGTAGAAGCTGTTCTGGGCCGGAATTTGCGAAGGCGCCGTATAAAAACCCAACTGGCTGATCGTGCCATAGCCGGTCAGCACAGTCTCAGGCCTCGGAAGCGTCACACCAGGGACTGCGGTGCAATTCGTGGGAATGTCCAAGCTCGTTACGGGCTCGGGAAGGCAGACCTGCCAGTAAACAGTCGTGTCGGAGACACCTGTTACGGTCGCGGTGAACTGCTCGGTGCCATTTACGGGCACGGTGACGGAGTTCGCACCCGTTGTGGTGCTCGATGCGGTGATCGTAATTCCGGCTGTGGTGTTGTTGCCGCCGCATCCTCCCACGAGGGCCACGACCAGGCTCAGAACCGCAGCCGCTGTCCACCGATTCATTCCAAGTCCTCCGTCCCAAATCCCGAATTTTTCGGAATCCGATCCATCGCTAACATGTGCGAGTCCTACGTCGTGCTTTCTCCTGGGCATGACATCTTCCCAGAATCCGACCGCCCGGTCGAAGACCTTTTTCCGCTGGCCTGCCCTAAAACGTCCGGCTCACGGTAAAGTTCAAAGTGTGGTCCGGCTCGAGAAGAGCCGGCGGAATCCTCTGACTTGCTTGATTGCTTTGCATGATCAGGTTCAGCTCAGGCCGAATCTGCGAATCCAAAACGCCTCCCGGAAGGTTCGAGAAGCCGGGATAAGTGCACGCCTCCGTCGCATCCTGGCAAGGATATTCGCCGAGCGGCGGCAGAATCGCGTCCCGCACCCTCAAATAATTCCACGCGTAATAGATACGCACGGGCGCGCCGATGATCGGCAATTGCACCACCACCTGCAGACCGACGGAAGTGTGCGGCGTGAAATTGGTCCCCGGCATGATGGTCGGCCGCGTGGACGCGTTGGGAAATTGCTCATGCAGCAGCGCCACGGCCGATGGATCGAGTGCCAGCTCCGATGTCCGGAAGATGCCGGTCAGGCCCATATCGTGGAAGAGGTCGAACTCCACCGGTCCCGCTATTGGTATCCGGTACTCTATATTCGAAATCGCTTTGAAGTCTCCACCGGGGCGCGTCGGAATGAACTCGAGAGTAGGAACCGAGAGAGAAACGGGTATCGGCTGACCCGCCGAATTAAGCCGGGTTGGATCCAGGTACGTCACCGGCGTGCTTGTAAGGTAGGGCAACACGACGAAGGGCGAAATCGTATAGAGATAATAGCCGCGGATGTCGTTCTCGCCGCCAAGATAGAACTTGTTGTAGGGTGGTGCGTCCTTGCCACCATACCCCGTGATGTCCGCAGCCAGGAAATGCATCGCGATCACGTTGCGATGGTGGTAGCTCGGGTGGAAATATTCGGCGTCGAAAGCGTTCCCGAGCGAATTTACGTTTCCGCCCATCGGGCCACCTTCGAGGCTCAGGGAATAGGAGAACTCCTTGCCCGCCGTGGGGTTCATCGCGCTGTTTACGCTGTTGTATGTGAGGGACGGCGTGATTTTGCTGGACTCGATGCCTTTCAGCGCGTTCGGGCCAGCCAGGCTGGTGAATTTCGTCAGTTCAAAGAGCAACGACGCAGATTGGCTGAACGTCGTGATGTTCGTCGTCGACCATCCGTATGTGAGGCCGAAGCGCGCGGGCAACTGCGTCTTGAAGAAGGGCAGCTTGCGAATCGGATAAGTTCCGGAAAGGGTGAAGCCCTTCGAGTCTGTGTTGTAGTTTTCCTGCAACGCCGGGTTGATCGCAACGGACTGGCCGTAAAGCAAACCGTATTGTCTCGCCGTGTTGTAATCGAACTTCGAATCGAAGACCGTGAACCCTACCGATAGAGGACGGTCAAACATATAGGGTTCCGTAAATCCAAACGTAAGCTCGCGCTCGATGCTGCCAATGTTCGCAGCCAGAGTAAGCGTCTCGCCGAGCCCCAGGAAATTGTTCGTCTGGTATGAAAAGCCGATGAAGCTTCCGGTGAGGCCACTCACACCCCCCGTCAAGCTGATCGATTGCTTTGCCTTCTCTTTCACTTTCAGCAGGATGTCGACAGTGCCGTTCTTCACGTCCTTCTGGAGATCGGTATTCGCGTCTTTGATCGTGTCGAAATATCCCAACTGATTCAGCCGCAGGATGCTCAGGTCCCACAGCCGTTTGTTGTAGACCTGTCCTTCATCGAGAACGATCTCCCGCCGAATCACTTTGTCGCGCGTCGTGGTGTTGCCCGAAAACTCGATGCGGCGGACGTAATATTGCTTTTGCTGGTCGAACTCCAGCGTCAGGTTCACTACTTTGTTTTTGTCGTCAAAATCGAAAACTGGATTGGGCGTGAAATCGATATAGCCGCGCGAACCATAAAGATCACGATATGTATCGAATGATTTGCGAAGCTTCTCGGTAGAGAAAACGTCGCCCTTTTTCATCGGGAAAATTCTCGCCAGATCCTGCGACCGGAAAATCAAGCCAACGTCCGGATCGGCACTCACGAAACGAAGAGTCCCTAGCCTGTATTGCGCGCCTTCCTGAATGGAAATCGTGATGTTTGTGGCTTTCCCGTTCTTGTCCCACGGGAATGGGATCGTGGGTTTCGTGCTGACGGTCTGCGTGCTCTTCACTTCCGGGTCAGCGCGAAGGTATCCGTTTGACGTATAGAGGTTGCGAATGCCCGCTTCGAGATCTTCATTCAATTTGTCGGCGTCGAAGGTCTTGCTGAACACAGGTATAAACGTGAAACCGAGTGGGATGCCGTAGGGCCTGTCATCATGCATCGAGCGGATGATTTTGCGAGTGGAAAACGCGTGGTTTCCCTCGATCTTGATCAGCCCGACCTTTACTTTCGGCCCTTCGTTGATGTTAAAAACTAACTTTATGGCGTTCGCCGCTGGAATACTCTCTATGGTCGGCTTCACCGTTGCGAATTGCCGGCCGTGCTCGGCCAAAAGCGCCAAAATAATCACGCGAGCGCGCATCACCACGGTGGGGTCGTACTGACTATCTACTGAGAGGCTCAGCTTCTTATCTTTGTACGCATCGAGAATATCCGACTCACTGATCGACTTTTCCCCGACGTATTCGATTCGCCGAATTACAGGGCGTTCCGTGAGATAGAACGTGATGATCACGCCATTCGGATTGTTGGGGTCGTTCTCGGCTTCCAGCCGGATATCGGTGAAAAAGTGAGTGTTATATAGAGCGTGGAAGTCGCGGTCGAGAGCGGCAGGATCGTAAACATCGCCTTCGCGGGTCGTCATGCGGGCAAGCAAAGTATCGCGGCCAATGCGGCGGTTTCCGTCGAAATAAATGCGGGTAATGATGCGCTGACTCGCCGGCTGCTGCTGGTCCTGACCGATGGCCACCTGAGCGAAAATAAGCACACACAGGCACACCACAGCGAATGTCTCGACAACGCGCAAAAATATCCTCTTGTCAGCGGCCGCGCTCTGCGTCAAGGCCGCAGTCCCCCGCCCAATATTTTTACTCCCCTCGCCGGACCGCTTCCCGTCCGGCTTGCGCGTGTAGGATTCTTAGTGGGCCACCGGGGTTGCTTCTGCGACGGGCCTGAACGACAAGCCATCGCCCGAGAGGAAAATCTCGAGGGTGGCCGGCCGCTGCAGGTTCCCCTGTATCAGAGCTTCCGACAGTGGGTCTTCGACGTACTTTTGCAGCGCGCGCCGGAGCGGCCGCGCACCATAACTGCGATCGCCGCAGGTCTTCTCGAGGATCCATTGGCGCGCTTCCGGCGTGATAACGATTTGCACCTGGCGATGCACCAGCGTTTCATTAATCTGGCTGACGAGAAGATCGATGATCAGGAGCAGGTCGCTATCGTTGAGCGAATTGAACAGGATAACTTCGTCCAGCCGGTTGAGAAACTCCGGGTTGAAGACGCGCTTCACCTCCGTCATCACCAAGTCGTCCTGGGTCTTCGCCGCCACACCGTCGAGGTTCGAGATGAAACCAAGGCCCGTTTGCTTCTGCAGCTGGCGGGCGCCGATGTTGGACGTCATGATGATGATCGTATTGCGGAAATCGACGGTGTTGCCTAAGCCGTCCGTCAATTGCCCGTCTTCAAAAACTTGCAACAGAATGTTGTACACATCCGGGTGCGCCTTCTCGATTTCATCGAGCAGAATCACCGAATAAGGCGTACGCCGCACACGCTCGGTGATTTGGCCACCCTCTTCGTATCCGACGTATCCCGGAGGCGCGCCGATCAGCTTCGACACCGAATGCTTTTCCATGTATTCAGACATGTCGAAACGGATCAGCGACTTTTCACTGCCGAACAAAAACTCCGCGAGCCGCCTCGCCACTTCAGTCTTGCCTACGCCCGTCGGCCCGAGGAACAGGAAGCAGCCCACCGGGCGTCCCGGCGCTTTCAGTCCGGCACGACTGCGGCGAATCGCCCGCGCCAAAGCCGTGATCGCGCGATCCTGGCTGATCACGCGGCGATGCAATTCGTCCTCGATGCGCAGCAGTTTTTGCTGCTCGTCTTCCTTGATCGAAGTGACCGCGATACCTGTCCATCGCGCCACAACCTCTTCGATGTCTTCGCGCGAGACGATACCGGTCGAGGAGTCGTCGATTTTCAATTTCTCACGCAACGCCCGCAGATGTTCTTTTTCCTTACGCTCTTCCTCGGAGTAGAAACGCGCCTTCTCGAACTCGTGGTTCGCAATGGCTGTTTCCATCCGGTGCGTGATGAACTTGACGCGCTTCTGAACCTCGGCAACCTCATCCGGCAACATCGCCTGGCGCAGCTTCACCCGCGCACCTGCCTCGTCCAGGAGGTCGATCGCCTTGTCGGGAAGATAGCGATCCGGGATATAGCGGTTCGAGAGATAAACCGCATATTGAATCGCGTCTTCCGTGTAGCTGACAGCATGAAATTTTTCGTACCGATCGCGAACGCCCTGCAGCACGCGGATCGCTTCTTCTTCGTTTGGCGCGGAAACCTTCACGGCCTGAAAGCGGCGCTCCAGCGAACGGTCTTTCTCGACCGATTTGCGATATTCGCCGGGCGTCGTCGCACCGATGCACTGAATTTCGCCGCGTGAAAGCGCGGGCTTCAATATGTTCGCCGCATCCAGCGAGCCTTCCGCGGAACCCGCACCGACGAGGGTGTGCAGCTCGTCGATAAAGACGATCGCGTTCTGGCTCTCCATCAACTCTTTCATGATGGTCTTCAGGCGCTCTTCGAACTGGCCGCGATATTTCGTTCCTGCCACGATGAGCGAAAGGTCCAGCGACAAAATGCGTTTGTCCGCCAGAAAGGGCGGCACGTCCCCGTCGGCAATGCGTTGCGCAAGGCCTTCGACGATCGCCGTCTTGCCCACGCCCGGTTCGCCGATTAAGACCGGATTGTTCTTCGTGCGGCGGCACAAAATCTGGATTGCGCGCTCGAGTTCGCGGTCGCGTCCCACCAACGGATCAAGCTGTCCCTCGAGCGCGGCCTGCGTAAGGTCGCGGCTGAATTCCGCAAGTAATGAAGCTTCTTTTGGCCGATTCACGGGCACCTTCTCTCCCGCGGAGCGCGACAGTTCATCGCGCACCGTCGAAAGGCGCAGTCCACGCTCGATCAGGATTTCTGCGCCAAAGGATTTTTCTTCCCGCAAGACTCCGAGCAGCAGGTGTTCGGTGCCCACGTGCTTGTGTCCGAGCCGTTCAGCTTCCTCCGCCGCGTAGTTGAGGATGCGCTTGCACTCCTGGCTAAGAGGTACTTCTACAGAAGTAGAAATCCGTTCGCGCACCGTGATCCGCGACTCAATCTCCTTGCGAATCGACTCGATCGAGCCGTGTGTGCGTAGGAACCGGTTCGCGAGCGCTTTGTCCTCGCGCAAGAGCCCGAGCAAAAGATGTTCGGTTTCGATATAAGGGCTGCCGTATTGGCTTGCTTCGTAGCGCGCGAAAAAAATCACTCGCCGCGCTTTTTCCGTATAACGTTCAAACACGAGTCACCCGCGCTTCTTCGGCCGGCGCCAGTTTCCCATGTTCGAGGCATAGGAGACGATCGGCACGCCGTGCCAATGACAGATTGTGTGTTGCAAAAATCGAGGTCAGTTGGTGAGACCGATGAAGACGCTGCATGAGCTCGAAAATGGCCTCGGCATTTCGTTCATCCAG
Organism: Candidatus Aquilonibacter sp.; assembly: GCA_035507075.1. Classification (GTDB taxonomy): domain Bacteria; phylum Acidobacteriota; class Terriglobia; order Acidiferrales; family UBA7541; genus Palsa-295. The sequence goes on from DATJOL010000154.1 coordinate 35,229, forward strand.
GTCCCCCGTAGGCTCGTCAGCCAACAGAAGCTCCGGACTATTCACCAGCGCGCGCGCGATTGCGACGCGCTGCTGTTCACCCCCGGAAAGTTTCCCGGCAGGCTGCCCCGCGCGATCTGCCAGCCCGACTTCGGCCAGCCGTTCGGAAGCATCACGCAACGCAGCTCCGAGCGGCTTGCCTTGAAGCAACTGAGGCATCGCAACATTTTCCGCCGCTGTGAAGTCCGGCAGCAGATGATGACGCTGCCACACCAAGCCCACAGAGCGATTGCGATACTCCGCCAACTCCGCCTCGGCAAGCGACCGCAGCGAATTTCCGGCGAAGTATACTTCACCGCTCGTTGGAGTGTCCAGCGCAGCCAAGAGCTGCAGGAGCGTGCTTTTGCCCGTTCCGGAGGGTCCAACAATCGCGATCGTTTCCCCGCGTTCGACCGTGAGGTCGATTCCATCGAGGGGCACGATTTTTTGCGAACCGGAGGGAAATACTTTGTGCAGGGATTCGAGACGCAGAAGTTCGCCATTCTTTCCGGCGGCCCTTTCGGGCGAGTCGTCCAAAGCCACGCGCGAACTAGCTTGCAAGCGCATCCTTAACGAATACCTTCACACGTTAGATGCCGAAATAGCCCTGACGTATGTCCTTCCTTTACAACAATTTAATATTCATCGGGAGCTGTGAGGGTTCCAATGTCTTTCCCATTATTCCCCATCATTTCCCTCGCCTTGCGTGGCGCGCCAAAACCGAACACCCAGCGCGCCTTCCAACCTAATTTGATTTTAGCACGTCAGCCGTCTGCGAAGAAAACTGGGAAACGTGATCGAGAGAATTCTAAATTCAGATGCAGTCGTTTGTTGGCCGAGCTTCAAATTCTTCGGGTAGGAAATGTCAGCGTGCTGAAGAAAACAAGCTTGAGCATCACTCGAATCGCAAAATCTCAACAGGAAGCGTCCGTGCTGCGGATCGCGCAGGCAGAATGGTGGCCAGGGCACTAATCAGAAGCGCGGCCGCCGCAATCCAGATTGCATCGAGGCCGTTCGTGTAAAATGGCACGTAGGGTATGGCATAGATTTGAGGATTGAGCGGAATCAATTGCCAGTGATTCGCAGTCCATGAGGTCGTATAGCCGATCAGCAAGCCCGCTGCCGTTCCCAGGGAACTTATGATGAGCCCTTGCAATATAAAAACTCTCCGTATTTGGCTGCGCTTGGCACCCATAGCCATCAATACAGCTATGTCACGGGCTCGATCCGCCACCGTCATCGTCAGCACGACCAGGATATTCAGCCCTGCAACCAGCGTGATCAGCCCAACAAACAGAGCTGTGACAAGCTCTTCCAACTTCATCGCTCGAAACAGCGCGGCGTTCTCTTCCATCCATGTAGTGGCCGTATAGCCGGGCCCCGCCCGCTTCAGCAATTCACTTGCAATCGAATCGACGTCGTCCAGATTGTAAACGCGCACTTCCAGCAGCGCCGCTACATCCCCATCGCCAGCCAGTTCCTGCGAGGATTTCAGCGTCGTAAAGGCCCAGTTCGCGTCGTAGTCGTAAAACCCAGAATCGAAAATACCAACCACGCGAAATCGCATGGACCGCGGCATCATGCCGAACGGGGTGAGGTTGCCCTCCGGGCTGATGACGGTCACGTAATCTCCCGTTTTCACGCCGAAATTCGATGCCAAAAGGTAGCCCACCATGATCCCCGGCGTGCCGTTTGCATCCGGCGCGAAATTGTCCGACCCCGAAACCAGGTGGCGCCAGGCGGAGCTCACCTTTGCCTCAAGCTCCGGTTCCACGCCTTTGACGATGACGCCGTTGCTGTGATCGTCATAAGAAACGAGCACTGTGATGTACAAAGCCGGTTCGATCGACTTCACCCCGGGCGTTGTACTCAGCTTCTCCGCGAGCACACGATAATCGGCAATCCCGGCCGGATCGGTGGGCTTGATATTGATGTGTGCGGTCACAGAAAGAAGCCGGTCGCGAATGGCTTGGCGGAACCCTGTGTTCATCGAAAGTGCTATGACGAGCGTTGTGACCCCTGCGCAAACACCGAGCACAGCCAGCAGCGTCACGAGGCGCAGCACGGCAGGCCGGTTTGGCGAACGCAAATATCGCAGCGCCACCAGCCACTCGAACGTCATGTGGCAGCGCCACCGGCTTCCGCACCACTCGCCTTGCCCACTTGATCGTCTTCGGCCGAGGCGCGAGGCCGAAGCAACGGGAAAAGAATCACCTCGCGGATGGCTTGCGAATTCGTGAGCAACATAACCAGCCTGTCAACGCCGATCCCCTCGCCTGCCGTTGGTGGCAGCCCGTGGCTCAGCGCGCGCAAATAGTCGACATCCACTTCCTTGGGGACTTCAGCCCCACCCTTTTCAATTTGCGCCTGAAACCGGTGTTCCTGGTCCGCGGGATCATTCAGTTCGGAAAAACCGTTGGCGATCTCCATGCCCGCCACGAACAATTCGAATCTTTCGGTGAGTGACGAATCGTCGGCGCGGCATTTGGCCAAAGGAGATATTTCAACCGGAAAATCATATATAAATGTGGGCTGCGTCAGATGCCGCTCGGCAATGCGTTCGAAAAGCTCACCGGTCAATTCACCCGCCGAGAGGCTCTCCACGTTCGATATCGTGTTACCGGTCGCATTCCGCGCCCAATCGTTGTAACGCGTTGCAATCGAGCGCGAGCGTTCCCGCGAGCTAAGCTCAGTCGCTGAGGGCGCCGTACCTGCACCCTCGGGCCAAAATTTGCCGATGGCGTCCCGCATCGAGAGGCGCGCGATATTCGCGAAATCGATCTCGAACTCTCCAAATTTCACGATCGTATTGCCAGAAACTTTGATCGAGAGTTCCCGAAGCAGCTCTTCCGTCAAGTCCATCAGTTCGCTAAAGTCGCTGTAGGCCTGATAAAACTCCAGCATCGTGAATTCGGGCTGATGGACCGCATCGATGCCCTCGTTGCGAAAATTCCGATTGATCTCATATACACGGTCAAGACCGCCGACCACGAGCCGCTTCAGATAGAGCTCTGGCGCGATCCGTAGATAAAGGTCCGTGTCAAATGTGTTGTGATGCGTCACGAAAGGCCGCGCCGTCGCACCGCCCAGAATTGGGTGCATCATCGGCGTTTCGACCTCGACGTATCCCCGCTCGTCGAAAAAGCTCCTGAGCTCGCGGATGATTTTCGCGCGTGCCAGGAAAATCGCCCGCGCCTGTTCGTTCACAATCAGATCGACATACCGCCGGCGGTAGCGCTGCTCGATGTCTGCAAGTCCGTGCCATTTTTCGGGCAAAGGCAACAGCGCTTTGGTCAGGAGCTCCAGCTTCTCAACCCAAAGCGTGAGTTCGTTTGTTTTCGTGCGGAAAAGATGCCCGGAAACCCCGATGATATCGCCTAGGTCGAGAAGCTGAAAAATACGAAAGTTCCGCTCGCCGACAGCATCAAGCCTTACGTAAATCTGCAGACGTCCACCGTCGCCCGCCAAATGAGCGAACCCGGCTTTCCCGTGAGGCCGCAGCGCAACGATTCGTCCGGCTACCCTCGCTTCAACGCGCTCGGCAGCTAACTGCGCTGTGTCACGGTTGCCGAACTCCTCCACCACCCGTCGCGGTGTATGCGTCCAGTCGAACCTGTGGGGGTATGAGGGATGGCCGAGAGCCTCCAATTCGCCGAGCTTCTTTCGGCGCTGCTGGAACTGGTCAAGCGGTTCGAATTCCAAGGGTTGTCCTTCCGAGACGGCTTCCGAGGTTTTCTCCTGTGCCGGTGCTTTCGAGGGCTTCTTCGGTCAATTTTAGGGCGAAACGCGGGGCTTCCCGCCGACCGGGTGCAGTATACGGGTGGGGCAGGACGAGCGTCAAGAAACCCTGTCTTCTTTCCGCGCATGGTTATATACTGCCACTCGCCTCTCGGGAGGCTCCCGTGTCACTCCTTAAGGGTTCTTGGGGTTCGTCGTCTCGGCGCAGTGTCTCGGATGACTGGATTTCAGCCTTGCCAAGAGAGAAAAGCGAGGCGTTTGACATCATTGTCGCGAATTGGGAGTCTCTGTACGCGATGATGAGCGTCTCGCTGGATGATTCCCTGTCGCTTAGGGCCCGCGGCGAACTGGTCTGCGCTCGTCAGCAAGTCGCCATGACCGCCGATCTGTTCGAGCGTGTTTCCGCCTCCCTGATCTCCTTCTGCGACGCCGCAGTTCGCCATTCTCGACACTTACGTAGTTTCCCGTCCGTACATCCGCTTAATACGGATTTCTTTAGGGGCAATATTGGACAGAACGCAGCCTCTTGGAACGGCATTCTGCATCGTGTTCTTTTCTCAGACAGCTCCCGCTTCCGCCACAAGGTGCGGATCCTTTCCGATACCTTGCGACGCCTAGATGTGGAGTTCCATCGTGCCGCGAAGGCCATTTCCCGGGAGTCCCATCCAGCGGAAACTTGGGATATTTTGGACTGCGTCCACTACGACCTCAATACCTGTCTTCGCGAAAACGAGGTTTTGCTCAAATCTTTCCTGCGCGCCTTGCCTGCCCAGCACCTTGGACCCTTCGCAGGGGAGATGGGCGTGCCCTTGCCGTCCGCCGGCTTCTCGAGCCAGACGAGGCTTTTCGGGGCGTCCGCGTAATTGTTTTTGTCTGGTTTTTCCACCTCTAAAGTAGGTTGCGCCGTCTAACAAATCTCAGAAAATATCATGCGTCCAGCGCGGGCTGGACGCAGGGTCGCATTCCGAAGAGAATGGACGAGAGCCTGTTACACTAAAGGCCGCATCAAAATTTGAACGAGTAGACTCGGTGTGCATTGCCCACTAGCCCGGGCGGTTGTCATGGAAGAACGCCGAGTGCAACTCCCGAGGCGGGGTGCGCATCGCAATAGGAGGGTGCGCCCCGACGGGTAGCGTGGCCCGAGCGAGACGAGCGGAATCTGGGGATATGCCGGAGGCAGAGGCCATCCGGCTTGCGCAGCAAGGGGATGCAGGAGCCTTTGAACGCCTGTACCAACTGCACAACAGACGGGTGTATTCCCTGTGCCTGCGGATGGTGAGCAACACCGCTGAGGCGGAAGACCTCACGCAGGAGGCGTTCCTCCAGCTTTTCCGCAAGATCTCCACGTTTCGCGGCGAATCGGCCTTTTCGACGTGGCTGCATCGCTTGGCAGTTAACGTCGTATTGATGAAGCTCCGCAGGAAGTCCGGCACGGAGACTTCTCTGGAGCAGGTAACGGAGCCGGACGAGGAATCGGGTAGTCCGAGGCGCGATTTTGGTGGTCCTGACATACGGCTGAGCGGTTCGATCGATCGCGTGAATCTGCAAAGAGCCGTGGACCAGTTGCCGCCGGGCTATAAAGCAGTGTTCGTCTTGCACGATGTGCAAGGTTACGAGCACAACGAGATTGCGGAAATCATGGGCTGTTCGATCGGAAACTCGAAGTCGCAACTCCACAAGGCCCGCATGAGGCTCCGAGGGTTGCTTCACGAGGTGGTTCGCGAGAAGGCCCGCGAGGAACGCAAGGCTGCCGGGACCAGCTCTGGCGGCGAGGATTAACGGCCATGAGTAAGATGAATTGCTCTGAGTTCCTGAATCACATCGACGAGTGGATTGAAGGACAAGAAGTTCCCGGAGCGCGCGATCACTCCCGCGCCTGTTCCGATTGCCGCGGTCTGGCCGAAGACCTCGGTACTATTAGGCTGGCGGCGGTTACGCTTCCCGAGGACGATCCGGAGATTTCGCCTCGCGTCTGGGATGCGCTGCGTACCCAGCTTGAACAGGAAGGGCTGATACGCACAAGCCTGGCGCACCCGGTCGCCCGGTCTGCCGGATGGTTCGATTCCGTCTTCTCTTTCATTCCCAGACCTGCTTTGGCTACTGCCTATGTCGGTGCGCTCGTTGTTGGCGGCTTCTTCCTAACTGGACCAGTTCGCATGGCGACCGATCAGGAACGCTGGCTTGAAAGAACTCAAAGGTCTACGGCCGAATTGAACGCGCAACTCGAGAGTGCCGAAAAAGACGCGGTAGCGTCCATGGCGAATTTCAGCCCAGACGTTACCGCTGACCTCCGCAAGAACCTTTCGATTGTTGACAACGACATCGCATTATGTGAAAAAAGCGTCCAGGAAGAACCTGAAAGCGAAATCGCTCGCGACTACCTGTATAGCGCTTATCAGCAGAAGGCCGATTTGCTCGCCCAGATCAGCGAGCATGGAGATGAAAGCCGATGAGCACCTTGAGCGTGTGTCCCCATTTGAAGAGCAAGGCGGTGA
>DATJOL010000155.1:0-61392 GCA_035507075.1 Candidatus Aquilonibacter sp.
CGCATAGTGCCGGTTCGGCGTCTCATACTCCACGTGCGACACCGCAATCGTGATCCCGCGCTCCCGCTCCTCAGGCGCGTTGTCGATCGTGTCAAACGCCCGGAACGCCACCTTCGGGTTGTTCTTCGACAGCACCTTCGTGATCGCCGCCGTCAACGTCGTCTTGCCGTGGTCAATGTGCCCGATCGTCCCAATGTTGACGTGCGGCTTGCTCCGCTCGAATTTCTCCTTCGCCATCGCTCTCCGCTCCTCTGGTTCTTTCCGTTACTTACGATCTCGAACTCTCGCAGCCGTTACCTCTTTGGTCCGCTGCCGTTATTCTTGCCGATCACGTCTTCCGCGATATTGGGCGGCGCCTGCTGATAATGCGAAAAGTGCATGGTAAAGCTGCCTCGTCCCTGCGTCTTGCTGCGAATATCGGTGGCATAGCCGAACATTTCCGCGAGCGGCACCTGCACGTTGATAATTTCGCTTCCCGTGCGCGACTCGCGCCCTTGCAATTGCCCGCGCCTTGAGTTCAGGTCCGCAATCACCGGGCCCATATAATCCTCAGGGACTACCACTTCCACGCGCATGATCGGTTCAAGCAGCTTCGGACCGGCGCGGCGAACCGCCTCCTTAAACGCCATGGAGCCCGCAATCTTGAACGCCATTTCCGAGCTGTCAACCTCGTGGAAGCTGCCGTCGATCACAACCACGGCAAGGTCCGTCATTTCATACCCGGCAAGAACACCGCTTTCCATCGCTTCCGCAACACCGTCTTCAATCGGTGGGATGTATTCCTTCGGAATCGCACCGCCGATAATCTTGTCGATAAACAGCAGACGCCGATCCTTGTTGAAACGCCATTTTCCGCCCTTGCCGACAATCTGCTTCACAAGTTCATCCAGTTCATCGGTGGACATTTCGTGCATGTCCGACTGGTTGCCGTTATGCGGCAGCGGCTGCACCGTCAGCTTCACGTGGCCGTACTGGCCGCGCCCGCCGGACTGCTTGATGTGCTTGTGTTCCGCCTCAGCCATCTTGAGAATGGTTTCGCGATACGCCACCTGTGGCCGGCCCACATTCGCTTGCACGTTGAACTCGCGCATCATACGGTCCACGATAATTTCCAGGTGCAATTCGCCCATTCCAGAAATCAGCGTCTGCCCCGTCTCATGATCGGTGTGAACGCGAAAGGTGGGATCTTCTTGGGCGAGTTTTCCGAGCGCCGTGCCCATTTTCTCCTGATCGGCCTTGGTTTTGGGCTCGATCGCCACGGAAATGACGGGCATGGGGAATTCGATCGATTCGAGGACGATCGGCTTTTCTTCACTACAAAGCGTGTCGCCGGTCGTCACGTTTTTCAGTCCCACGCAGGCTGCGATGTCGCCCGCTTCGATCGATTCGATTTCCTCGCGCTTATTGGCGTGCATGCGCAGCAGGCGCCCAATGCGCTCGCGCGACTTCTTCGTCGAGTTGTATACCGACTGGCCCGCCTTGAGCACGCCCGAATAGACACGGATGTACGTCACGTGGCCCACAAACGGGTCCGTCATAATCTTGAATGCGAGAGCAGCAAACGGTTGGTCGTCCGCAGCGCGCCGCAATTCCGGCTCGTCCGTATCCGGCTGTACCCCCTCCACCGGCGGCACATCGACCGGCGACGGCAAATAGTCGATCACCGCATCCAGCAGCGGCTGCACACCCTTATTCTTAAACGCCGAACCCGCGATCACCGGGACAAGCTTGAGCGCAACCGTCGAACGCCGCAGCGAAGCGCGCAGCTCCGCGGGCTCAAGCTTGTGTTGATCGAGGTACTTGGTGAGGATCGCGTCGTCGTGCTCCGCGATGTATTCCACCACTTTCTCGCGATGTTCCTTATAAAACTCGGGACTCAGACCGGAGGCAACGATGGCCTTATCAAGTTCGGGGCGGGACTTGCGATATTCAATATCCCAAAGCTTATCGAGCGGAAGAACTTCATATTCCGCGCCAAGCGTCTCATCCTTCCATACGATGGCGCGCTCTTCGATGAAATCGATCACGCCGATGAAGCTGTCTTCGCGTCCGATGGGGTAGGTTACGGGAACGGGGTGGGCTGAAAGCCGCTGTCGCATCGACCGCACCGAATGCTCGAAATCGGCGCCGATGCGGTCCATCTTGTTAATAAACGCGATGCGTGGCACGCGATACTTATCCGCTTGCCGCCATACGGTTTCCGACTGCGGCTGCACGCCCGCCACAGCATCAAACACGGCCACCGCGCCGTCCAGCACGCGCAGCGAACGCTCCACCTCGACCGTAAAATCCACGTGCCCCGGCGTATCGATAATGTTGATGCGGTACGTCTTGTCGAAACGCTTCCACGAAGCCGTCGTCGCCGCGGAAGTGATCGTAATTCCGCGCTCACGCTCCTGCTCCATCCAGTCCATCGTGGCCGTGCCTTCGTGGACTTCGCCGATCTTATAGGTCACACCCGTATAGAAGAGGATGCGCTCCGTGCAGGTCGTCTTGCCCGCATCGATGTGCGCCATAATCCCGATGTTACGGGTCTGATCGAGTTGTACTTGCCGTGCCATAATCTAAATTCGTTTCCTTGCTTCGAAGCTTTGCATTACCACCGGTAGTGCGCGAACGCCTTGTTCGCTTCCGCCATGCGGTGCACGTCTTCCTTCTTCTTCACTGCGCCACCGCGTCCATTTGCCGCATCCAGAATCTCGCCCGCCAATTTATCCGTCATTGACTTGCCGCCGCGCGTCCGCGCGTAAAGCACCAGCCAATGAATCGCCAGCGATTGCCGGCGAAACGGATTCACCTCGACCGGAACCTGATAGTTCGCGCCGCCCACCCGCCGCGTCTTCACTTCCAGCGTCGGCTTGCAGTTCTCGACCGCCTTCTTGAACAGCGTGAAAGCATCATCATTGGCAGCCTTTGCCACCTGGTCCATCGCCTTATAGAAGATGCTCTGCGCCGTCGAGCGCTTGCCGTCATACATCATGCTCGAAATGAACTTTTGCACTAGATCGCTGCCGTACACCGGATCTCCCGGAATCTTGCGGCGAAGAACCCATCCTTTACGAGGCATTCTCTAATCTCCCCTGCCTTACTTCGAGGCGGCTGCTTTGGGCCGCTTGGCGCCATATTTCGAGCGCCCCTGTTTGCGATTTTCCACGCCCGCCGCGTCAAGCGTCCCGCGAACGATGTGATAGCGAACGCCCGGCAAATCCTTCACGCGGCCGCCCCGCACCAGCACGATCGAGTGTTCCTGCAGGTTGTGCCCAATGCCGGGAATGTACGTTGTAACTTCAGCGCCGTTCGTCAACCGCGCGCGCGCCACTTTTCGCAGCGCCGAATTCGGCTTCTTCGGGGTCTGCGTCTTCACCTGCGTGCACACCCCGCGCTTTAGCGGGCACCCTTCCAAGGCCGGCGACTTCGTCTTCGTCCTGATTTTTTCCCGGCCGTAACGCACCAGTTGCGCAAACGTCGGCACGCTGAATCTCCCTTGCTATTCAAAAATGTTTCGTCGTAAATCGGCACGCGGATAAACGTCCCGCGCAGACATCTGCGGGTGCATGAACAGAAGAAGTTCGCCCTACCCCGAGGGGAAAAACCCAGGTACTCCGCGACGACGCTTCACCCTTAGGAGTGAACTGCATCTGCCACAAGCGGAGAGGCTCTTACGGCTTTTCGGGGCTGGCGCCCCATTCCGGCCGCCCTTCCCGACCCCGTTCCGTCCTTCTCTGTTCCGGGGTTAGGAAGACTTCCCTAATCACCACCAGATACAACAGGCCCTAGACAGCCGCTAAGTATAGGTAAAACTTAAGCAACTGTCAACCGCCTTCCCTGTGGAAAAATTGCGACAAAAATGCCCACTTCCGGTACAGGTTCCCGGGCCCTCGCAAAAGATCTCCAAAACACCTGAGATGCCCTAAAAGTCGCGTAAGATGCCCTCTGCTATTGGAGTAAGAGTACGCCGTTGGGGGGAACTCGGATGAAAGCACTAACGCTCATAGTGATGGTTGCCGCTCTGGCTGCGGTATTTTCGACGACCCACGCCGCCTCGCCCGGCCTGCACATACATTTAATGATCGTCGTCGAAAAAGGTCTTCCCGGCGCAACCCTCTACGACGCCGACATGGACCAGCCAGTCTGCAATATGGATGTCGGCGCTATGAGTCCGCACGAAGCCGCATTTTCACCCGACGGACAAACCGCCTATATCCCCATCTACGGCTCTACGAACGAAGGTGTTCCCGGAAGCAACGGCCACACCATCGATTTCTTCCGCACGTCCGATTGCGGACAAATTGCCTCGCTCGATACCGGCAAATATCTGCGACCGCACGGAATGTGGGTTGGCCGCAGCGGTACGCTTTACGTCACGTCTGAACTCGGCGAGTCGATCCTTCTGATCGATCCCAAGATCCCTCGCATAATCGCCACAATTCCCACCGACTCCCCCTGGACCCACATGCTCGCCGTGACCGCGGACGAGAAAGAGGCGTTCACCAGCAACGTCCGTTCGAAAACAATCTCTATCCTCGATATTCCCCATCGCAAAATCGCAAAAATAATCGACACCACATCCGACAATCACCGCATGACCATCAGTCCCGACGGCAAGTGGTTCGTCACGAGCCTCATCGAAGGAAAAGTCCTTTTCTACCGCACATCAGACGATCAGCTCGATTTTTCAGTCCCGGTCGATGGCTGGGCGTTCGTAGGCAAATTCGCCGCGGATGGGGTCTACTACGAGATGGGCTCCGGTACGCCTCACACGCCGAACGCATCCTGGGGCATCGGCCCGGTCCGCGTGTGGAAGATTAATCCAGCCAAACGAGAGGTTATCGCGACTGCGACCGAAGACCTCGGCTCGGGAACCGGCTCGCTCGCGATCAATCCTTTCAACAATGACATTTACGTGAGCGCGATGGTGAACAATCAAATCGACGTCCTCGATCCCGCCACGCTCAAGCTTTTAAGAAAGCTTCCGACCAAGGAGACTCCGGATTGCATCGAGTTCACCACGGTCCGCTGAAGCCCAATCGCGCAGGCGCGCGCTGTCTTCCAGGCGTTTGCAATTCATCACCCGTCTTTTCACATTTTCTTTACCCCGCGCGCGCCTCTGCATAGACTAAGCTCCCAGGCAAAACCCATCGTGAACGCATGAGACGATTCTTGATCGCCGCGCTTTGCGTCTTGTTTTTTGCGGGCCGCGCCGCCCCCCAAGACAAATCCGTGCCGCAGCCGCCGGCAGCCTCGGCTCCGGGAACGACTGATTCTTCCAAGCAGGCAACGCCGGACTATTCCAAGGAGCCGCTTGTCTTCGAGCAGTACACCACCAAAGTAAGATTCGAAAACGACGGCACCGGCGAGCGCGACTACATCGCGCGTATCAAGGTCCAAAGCGATGCCGGCGTGCAGGCGCTCGGCGAGCTAACTTTCGGCTACAACTCCGCAAACGAACAACTGAACGTTCAGTACGTCCGCGTCCGCAATCCGGACGGCAGCGTCGTGACAGCAGACGCCTCCGCGGTGAAGGAGATGACGCCCGACGTCGAACGCGGCGCTCCTGTTTACACGGACTACAAGGAAAAGCGCGTGACGGTTCCTTCGCTCCAGCCGGGCGACACGCTCGAATACGAAGTCGATACACGCCTCGGCACGCCGCTCGCACCGGGCGAGTTCTGGTACGCGCAAAATTTCCTAAAAGGCGCAATCGTCCTCAGCGAGACGCTCGAAGTGAATCTTCCCGACGGTCGCGCCGTGAATCTCGCCTCGCCAAACGCCGAATATCAGACCAGGCGCGCCGATGGCCGTGTCATCTACACCTGGACGCATTCGCAGCTCACTCACCCCTCTTCGGACGAACAAGCGAAACAGGCCGCCGATTCAAAAATCGCAGTCCCCGACGTGCAGTTCACCACGTTCAAAAGCTGGGGCGACGTCGCGCAGTGGTACGCAAAACTCGAGCAAGGCCGCGACGATCCAACGCCGGAAATTCGCGCCAAAGTTACCGAACTAACCCAGGGCAAGACAACCCAGCTCGCCAAAATTCAGGCCCTCTACGGGTATGTATCGGAAAATATCCGCTACGTAAGTCTTTCCTTTGGCCTCGGCCGCTACCAGCCGCATTCCGCCGGCGAAGTATTCGCAAACAAATACGGCGACTGCAAAGACAAGGCCACATTGCTCGCGGCGATGATGCGTGCCGCGGGAATTCCCTCGGATGTGGCTCTGATTCCCGCCACTACCAGGCTCGACGAAACGATGCCCTCGCCCTCCCAGTTCGATCACGTCATCACTGCCGTTCCCGAGGGCAATGACCTCATCTGGTTAGACTCCACCACCGAAGTCGCACCCTTCCGCATGCTCGCCGCGCCGCTGCGCGATAAATCGGCCCTCCTCGTGGCTCCGGATGGCAAAGGCCGTATTGTCCCCACGCCTGCCGACCCGCCGTTTCCCGCTTTGCAAAACGTCGAGACCACGGGGACCGTCAGCGCCCTCGGAATACTGACCGGAACCATTCATTACTCGGTCCGGGGAGATGAAGAGCTATTGCTGCGCCTCGCTTTCCGCCACACACCGCAGTCCGAATGGAAGCAGATCGGCACTGCGATTCTTCAGCAGGACGGGCTCGAAGGTAATGCCACATCGGTCGAAACCAGCGATCCCTCCGACACCCGCAATCCCTTTCAACTCACGATCCACTTCACCCAGGACGATTTTCTTCCGTGGACGAGCAAGCAGCCGGAAGTAAAGCTCCCCTTGCTTTCGATCGGCTTGCCTCCCATAACAGCAGACAACACCGCCCCGATCGAAATCGGCAGCCCGCTCGCCGTCGACGTTCGCCTGAAATTGACGCTGCCTGCAAACTTCACCGGCAGTGCTCCGGTCGGCATAGCCGTGGCGCGCGACTACGCCGATTTCAAATCGAGCTATTCGCTCGATGGCCAGACGCTTAGCGCCGAACGCACGCTCAACTTCAAAATGCGCGAGCTTCCCGCAGACCGCACCAACGACTATCTTGCATTCAGCCGTGCAGTCCAGTCGGACGAAAATCAAGCTTTGCGCCTGGAAAACGCCTCATCCGGCCCCACCCAGATTCCGCAAACCGCGAAAATCGAAGACTTGATGGACGCGGCCGAAGTCGCGCTCCACAACGGCAATCAGCAAGCCGCCATTCCTCTTTTGCAGCGTGTCGTCCAGCTCGATCCAAAGAAATACGAGAAAACGATCTGGAACGACTTTGGCATCGCCTATGTCGCCGAAGGCAAGTATGACGACGCCGTCGCCTCCTTTCGCAAGCAGCTTGAAATCAATCCTTACGACCTGAACAGCAATCGCCTTCTGGCCATCGTCCTCAGCACGCAACAGAAATTCGACGAAGCCATCGCCGCCTACCGCAAGCAGCTCCAAATCGAGCCGCTGGATGCGGCTTCTTACATGGGCATCGGCACGATTTTGACTCGCCAGCAGAAATACTCCGATGCCCTGCCGGAACTCGAAAAGGCCGCGGCCATCCGGCCCGACGACGCCGGAATTGAAACCGCTCTCGGATCCGTTTATCTCAACACCGGGCAGACAGACAAAGCGCTCGATGCCTTCGATCAAGCCGTGCAAAAGTCGCCCGTGCCGGTCGTCTGGAACAACGTTGCCTACGAGCTGGCGAAACAAAAAGTCGCGCTCGATAAGGCCCAGCAGTACGCGGAATCCGCCGTTGCGAGCACGGCCGCCGACCTGCGAAACATTGACCTCGCTCACGCCGACGTGTCCGACGTTCGCATGTCCGATTCTATCGCCGCCTACTGGGATACGCTCGGCTGGGTCTATTTCCAGCAGGGCGATCTCGCCAAGGCCGGCCGCTTCATCCGCGCTTCCTGGCTCGTCAGCGAGCACGGCACGGTGGGCGATCATCTCGGCCAGCTTCTTGCGAAGCAAGGCGAGAAAGATCAGGCCGCGGACGCCTACGCGCAGGCGCTCGCGACGCCGAATCCCGATCCCGACACGCGCGCACGCATGATTCTGCTTCTCGGCGGCAACGAAAAAATCGACGCCCTTATCGCCAAAGCGCGGCCGGAATTGACCGATCAACGCACCTTCTCGCTCGGCAAACTCATCGGCGAAAAAGCCGAAGCGAAATTCGAAATTCTCCTTTCGCCCGGCGGCGCTGACGGCTCATCCGCGCAAGTCGACGACGTAAGATTCCTCAGCGGCGACGATCGGCTCCGCTCCTCCGCCGAAAAAATCCGCTCCATCCAGTTCGGCGCAATGTTCCCGGATTCGTCGCCCGTGAAACTCATCGAAGTCGGCACCCTCTCCTGCACCTCCTCCAGCGCCTGCTCCTTAGTCCTCTCCCTCCCCGACGACATCCACTCGCTCAACTGACCTATCGGGCCCGCGCGTTCCTGTCCTCATAGAGCCGCCGGTCTCTGCCCGCGATTTTGACTTTCGTAGAGGCCGCCTCGCCTTTCAGGCGGGCAGCTTTTGCCGCTGTTCCTCTGCCCTGTTTTTGGCTTTTGCCCATACCGCTTTCCCGCCGGCTGTTCTTGGACATGCAATTTTCTCGGTCGAAGCCCCCGCACATTCAACCCTTCACAGACCGCGGAAGCTCGGCACTTTAGAGGGTCGGAGTCTTAGCTCGGATATAAAACCTAGTTTATAAATCAGGGCTTTAAGTCCCTGAGCCACCCGTTGGATTCTTCCACAACTTGCTACACGCCGCGCCGGCGCAGTATCTTGCCGTAGATTCGAACGCAGCCTTGCCTCCTCCAGTGCGGCATGCGTCTAAAGCCGCAGGTCGTCTACGCCGAATGCGACTCCGCTCGCGCCAATATCGAGTATATAATCTGCCGCATTATGAATACCGCGTCGTCAAACACAGGAACCTCACATGGGCCTGCAGTACGGATTCTCGAGAAAACACCAAACCGCGTCGGTGACCTTTTCGCCAGGCTTATGAGGGGCTTATTCCTTGCTCTCGGGTATGACAAAGCCCGACTCAACATTCACAAAGCGGGAAGAGAAATAGACTTAGTTGCCGAACATCGCATCGAGCCAAGAAGGGTAATCGCCGAATGTAAAGCGACCGCGACCGAGGTCGGCGGCGCAGACGTTAACAAGTTCGTTGGGAGCCTGGACGCGGAAATAAAACGTGGCGATGGCAAGCCAACATCGGGATACTTCGTGTCCTTGTCAGGATTCACTGCGACCGCGATAGAACAAGAGAAAGAATGCGGTGGAAACAGGGTGATTCTCCTAAGCGGCAGCGACGTCGTCCGGGAGCTCATCGCTGGCCGGATCGTCGCGCACGAGAAGCTGGCCATTGACTTAGCATCGAGACTGGCTCCGATCAATGGTGCCCTAGTCCTCGATCCCCAGGCCGAATTGGCAGCTCACGAAATCGGGTGGATATGGATCGTATATTTCTCCATTCACGAGCAAAAGTCTCACTTCGCCCTCATTCACGCCGACGGTAACTATATCGCGGCCGAACTGGCGGAAGCAGTAGTAGAAGCCGACCGAAAGGTCGGGGGCGTCCTCCACGCGCTCTCGTACTTGACGCCGCCGACAGAGGCGACAGCGGACCGCGCACTCGCTAGAGACGCGCGGAACAAGTATTTCGCGTATCTCGAGCAGGAATGCGGAGAGATCCAGCTTGAAGGTCTTCCCGCCGACCAAGAAGTCGGAGCAAGAAAATTCAGACTGGAAAACCTCTTCGTTCCCCTGCACCTTGTCCAAGCAGAAGCAAACGAAGGGCCCCAAGATGGAGGCCAGGCAGATGCCCCCTCCCAATCTGTTCCGGTCACCGAAAGGTTTGCCCGGCGGAGAAGAGCCTCATCAGCACCGAACGCCGGCCGCCTCACAGTCGGCCAAGTAATAGAAAAATTCAGTCGAATAGCGATTCTAGGCCTTCCGGGCGGCGGCAAGTCGACCCTACTGAAACGCCTCGCCTCCGCGTACGCCTTCCCCGAAAGACGTAGACTGATCAATGACCGACTGCCAGACAGACCTTGGCTTCCGCTCTTCATCAGATGCAGGCGGCTCGGCGAACTCGTAAATTCTCCGATCCTAGAAGTGCTAAATTCAATCGCGTCCAGAGCCGAAATCCCCCCCGTATACAGGCGCGCGTTCGCGGCACTCGTGAGTAACTCGCTTAGAGACGGAACTGCTCTATTGCTCATCGATGGCTTGGACGAAATCTCTAACGACGGCGAGCGGGTCACATTCACGCAGCAGCTGCGAACATTTCTTGCCGTCTATCCGAAGGTCGCCCTCGCGGTGACCTCTCGCGAAGCGGGTTTTCGCGTGATCGGCGGCGCCTTGCGTGGGCAATGCGAACATTTCAGACTCGACGACTTTAACGCGCGCGATATAAAGGCGCTAACGGTCGCCTGGCACACCGAGGTTATTGGCGAAAGCTTGCAAATCCGCTCCGAAGCCGAAAAGCTCTCACAGACCATTTCTAACAACGACCGTCTCCTTGAACTCGCGGCCAATCCCCTCCTCCTTACGACACTAATGCTGGTCAAGCGCTGGGTTGGGCAGCTCCCGTCAAAGCGTACGGTGCTCTATGCAAAGGCGATTGAAGTCCTGCTCATGACGTGGAATGTAGAGGGGCACCAGCCCCTCGATCCCGACGAGGTTATGCCCCAACTGGAGTACCTCGCGTTTTTCATGATGAAAAAAGGCCTGCAGGTTATATCCGCCAAGAGGCTGGGCGAAGTCCTTGCCTCCGCAAGAGCCGAAATGCCTGAGGTTCTTAGCTGCACGAGAATGACCGTATCGGAATTCACACGCCGCGTCGAACTGAGAAGCAGTCTGCTGATGTGGAGCGGCCACATCGAGGAAGACGGCGAGCTTCACCCTGCATACGAATTTCGCCACCTAACATTTCAAGAGTACCTAGCTGCGCGCGCAATAGCAGAGGGGCACCACCCGGACAGGGAGGACACGGCCGATCTCCTCGGAGTCCTAAAGCCACACCTCGATGACGAAACCTGGAGCGAGGTAGTCCCACTCGCCGCTGTGCTCTCAGGGAGGCAAGCCCAGCCGCTGATATTGGAACTCACGAACAGATGCAGGAATCGGGCCAGCCAACCGCGGAGAACGCGTAGAGCACCAGGGGCTTCCAACACGAGCCCCGCCGCATTACTGGCCGCCTGCTTGAGTGATGAAGTGCAAATTCCACCAGAGCCCCTCAAGGAAGCCCTGAAGCAACTTCTGCATTGGCCGAACGCGGAGCGAGTCGACGGAGCACGCATCGGCACGGCCAGATATGGCGGCATGTTGTACGAGGTCGCCTGCGAAGAGTTACGCAAGTCGAGCGGGACCGCCATGATTGTGGCCGGCAACATCGTTAACATGTTCAAGGGCCAAATGGGGATCGACCTCACGGTCCCCTTCCCGCCCGCGACCGTCCGAGCCATCGACGCAAAACTGGATTCGGACGAACCGCTCACCAAAACCATAGGCTGTCTGGCCGCGATGGAATTGGCCTGGTACGCGAGTACGCCCCTTCAGAACCGCGACAACAGCCAGCGAGATATCCCAGGAGCGGAAAGCGAGACGGTTCTAAAACTCCGCGAATGGAACGGCAAGGTGTTGCCACTGCGGAATAGCTGCGAACCCTATTTGGAATGCGCGGCGCTCTGGGCGGCTGTCTGGACCAGCGCATTTCGCGACTGGACCACCGAAGACATCCGCTCCACATTTTCAAGCCTCGTGCCGCTGTGGATGTCCGTCCAATCACGGCGGGTCGGATACCAATATCTCGTGCCCTGGCTCATCAAAGAAGTGCCGATGATCCGCAAATCCGACATGAGGCTCGGCCCAGCGCCCGCTGGAGTCGTCGAGTTCATTCGCGCACAAGCCGAACGGGAAGATCGATTTAACGTGGCCGGAGCCACGATCTGCGCCTACTACATGGGCAACATCTGGGCCGACGAAGAAATCAAAGAGCGCGTTCTCGCATATCGCGAAAGGGAAAGCCCCGAGGCAGAGCCATGGGTGATCGAGCTCGCGAATCTGCTTGGCCTTCCAAGGCATGAGGCCCGAGCTGCAGCCACCGAAAAATAGAGGGCGGCAGCCTACGAGTGAAGCCTCGGTAGCAGCGTCGAAAAAAGAGGTCACTAGTCGCATTTAAGGTGCAAAACGTGCCAAATTAGTGCGAAATACGCCAACTTAGGCGGCGCAATTTGCACCCAATGCGCGGCCAGGCGTCTCTAATTTGACACACATTTATACGTTGACAAGAGACGTAAGCCTGTGGTAAACTGGCGATTGAGATTTACGTCATGCGAACAGTGGCAGCAGGCGCTAATCCTGAAGCAGCAAGCACCACTCTGCCCGGTCGTAAAGCGCGGCAAAGCCGGCGGAAAGGGGGGCAAATTCTAATCGATAGTCCTACGATTAGAAAACGCCGTAAGCCACGCGTTGTCAATCACATGAAAATTTCTAATCGATAGTAAAACAGCCCCCTTGAAAGGAGCAAAAGCGCAAAAAAGGCGAATG
Organism: Candidatus Aquilonibacter sp.; assembly: GCA_035507075.1. Lineage (GTDB taxonomy): Bacteria > Acidobacteriota > Terriglobia > Acidiferrales > UBA7541 > Palsa-295. The sequence goes on from DATJOL010000155.1 coordinate 12,496, forward strand.
CGACGCAAGGCAGATCCGGGCGGCGCCCCAACCACGCCGAACGCGGTTTATGCAGTTTTTCTAATCGCAAATGAAAATAATTAAAAATCGGCCTAAATCACTGAAAACAAACGGCAGAAAAATTTCTAATCGCGGTCAGGAAGGGGGGTAAACGAGCGCCGCGATTAGAAATGCATAAACCGTGCACCGCACAAAAGGCGACGATGCGGAAGCAAGGAAAGTCGCTCAGTTGAGAGAACGGACAACGTGCCGGTCGATATGGGTACGTCCCGAACTTAGCGAAACAGGAGCGGGGCAACGTCGTTCAGGTTGTGGCGCCAGACGGTCCATTCGTGGCGGCCATCGCTGATTTTGAAGGTGTGCTGGATGCCGGCCTTGGTGAGTTCGGCCTCGAAGAGCTTTACGTTGGGGCCGACGAGGTTGTCGTCCTTGCCGACGCCGATCCAGAACAGCTTGAACTGCTTATTGACGATGGAGGGATCGCTGAAAATTCTCGGATACTGTTGCTCGGCTTGCGGGCCGGCTGCAGGACTCATCATTACGACCCAGCGGAAGAGGTCCGGGCGATTGAAGGCAATGTTGAGCGTCTGACCGCCGCCCATGGAGAGGCCGCCGATGGCGCGATCATCGGCCTTCTTGGAAACTTTGAATTCCGATTCGACCAGAGGCATTACGTCGTCGATCAGGTCTTTGCCAAAAAGCTGAAGCTCGCCGGATTGACCGCCGAAGCCGCCAGGGCCGCGGCCAGCCGCAGGAGCGTTGGGAGAATTTTCGGCCGGGCCGGTCCACCAGCTCTGGATGGTGTGGCCGAGCGGCATGACGACGACCATAGGCTTGGCTTTGCCGGCGTTGATGAGGTTATCGAGAATGATGTTCGCGCGGCCGATCATGGTCCAGCCGGATTCGACGTCGCCGGCGCCATGCAGCAGGTAAAGGACGGGCAGGTCTTTTTCTTTGTCGTAGTTGGGCGGCGTGTAAACCCAAACCGTGCGGCTCACAGCGAGCGTCTTTGAAATGTAGGGGATGATGCGGACCTGGCCATGAGGGCCGGGCTGCGCGTCGTAAAATTGCGGGCCATCGCCGGGAACTTCGACGACGCTGGTGGCGCCGAATGCGCCGTAGCCGTATTTCGTGTCTGGATTTCGCGGATCGAGAGCATCGACGCCGTCAACGTTGAATGAGTAAGCGTAAATGTCCGGCGGAAGCGGTCCGATGGTTGCGCTCCAGACGCCATCGTCGCCTTTGGTTAGCGTGGCGGTTTGGCCGCCCAATTCGCCGCTGACGGTGATCTTTGTGGCGTTCGGATCGTAATAGCGGAAGGTGATCGAGCGATCGGGATTGATCTGCGGCGAGACGACCATAGGGCCGCGGCCACCGCGGCCTCGACCCATGGCAGGTGAGCCAGGCGCGCCCTGCGGCGGTCCTGACGGCGCCTGCGCAACGGCCATGCCGACAATTGCGGCCAACGCGAACGCCAACGCAAACATCGATAACGGTCGAAGTCTCATCCCCCACCTCGCGAGTGTGCTAACCGATCAGATCGCCCTGGGCATTATACGTGGAGACGTCGCCGAAGAGCGCGGCCTGCTCGGCAATTTGTTCGCGGTCGCCGACGATTACGATTTGCGCGTCCGCGGAATCGAAGTGGCGGCGCGCGGCGGCGATCACGTCGTCCGCGGTGAGCGCGCGAACGCGGTCGCGATAATTCTCCAAATAGCCCTCGGGCAGCTTGTCAAGATACACCGTGGAGAGCTGGCCGCTCAAGCCATCAAGCGTGGCGACACCGAGAGAAAATACGCCGGTGAGATAGCTGCGGGCGCTGTCCAACTCTTCGGGCGTGACGGGCAAGGCGCGGATGCGGTCCATTTCGTAGAAGACTTCGGTGAGCGTCGCTGCGGCGACGTCGTTGCGAACGGCCGCGGAAACGGTGAAATAGCCGTATTGGCGGAGCGGATTTACGCCGCTGCGCGGGCTGTAGGTGTATCCCTTCTGTTCGCGGATATTGATCACGAGGCGCGAATGGAACGCGCCGCCGTAGATCGCGTTGGCGAGAACGGTGGCGTGCCAATCCGGCGCGCGGCGCGTGATGGCCAAATTGCCAAGCAGCACCTGCGTTTGCACGCTGCCGGGAAGATGAACCAGATGCACATGGCGGCCGGTGTGATGCGGGGGCTCGGCAGATTTCGGCGCTTCCGGCTGAGGCGCGCGCCAATCGCCGAAGGTGCGTTCGATTTGCGCGAACATTTCGGAAGTGGCGAAGTCGCCGACGACGATCAAGAGCGCGTCGGCCGGCGAATAGTGCTGCTTGTAATATTCAACCAAGTGGGCGCGTTCATAGGCCGCGACCTGCGCTTCGGTGGGCGCGACGATCGCGTAAGGATGCTTGCCGAAAAGGACGCGGCGAAGGCGTTCGTTAGCGAGAAAGCCCGGAGTGGTGCGCTCGATTTTGACTTCTTCGAGGCGCTGGCGGCGCTCGCGCTCGAATTCTTCTTCGGGGAAGGATGCGTTGCGCGCGAGATCACCGACGAGATCGAGCAAGCCGGCGGAAAATTCAGAAAGGCCCGCGACGGAAATCGTGCTGGAATCCGCGCCGGCGCTGGTACCAAGGTCAGCGCCCATGCGGCGCAAGTCCTCTTCGATGCGATGGCTGCTGCGTGACGTGGTGCCGGTGCGGACGACCGCGGCCGCCATGCTAGCGAGGCCGGGCGAGCGATGCGCTACGAGCGCGTTGCCCGCGCGGAAGTAAAGCTGGGCGGCGATTTTGGGAAAGGTGTGCGATTCGGCGAGGACGACCTGCATGCCGTTGGCGAGCGTGCGGACGTCGCGATGGGGCCATTGCACCGGGCGTTCAGGAGCGAGCGCGGGCGGCGTGGATTGCGGCGACGCGGGCCGTTGCGGAACTGTAGAGGTCGTGGTCATTGCGCACCTCCCTTTGCAACAGGCGTGCGGAAGACGATCGCGCGATTTTTCGCGACGAGATATTTTCGCGCGTAGGCTTGCGCTTCGGCCGGCGTGACGTTGAGGAAGCCATCGAGCACGGTGTTGATGCGGTCCGGGTCGCCATCGAACATGGTGAAGCAGGCGAGATAATGCATGAGGCCGAAGCGCGGCATATAGGAGCCCATACCGCCTTCGAGCATTGAGTAATAATCCGAACGGAATTTCACTTTCACCGCGTCAAGCTCCTCCTCGGAAATTTCCCTGTCGTGAAGTTCGGCGATGACTTCGTCGAAGGCTGTCATCGTTTCGTCCGTGGTGAACTCGGGCTTGTGGAAGATGCGCGTCACCATTTGGGTGGGGCCGTTGGTGTCAACAATTTCGGCGTGGCCATCGGCTTCGACGGCGATCTGCTTTTCGAGCACGAGCCGGCGATAGACGCGGCCCGCGCGGCCACCATGCAAAACGCGGTCGACGATGCCGGCGACGTTGCGCTCATGCGTGCCGCGTTCAGGGAGCGTATAGCCGATGGCGATGGCCGGAAGCGGGCCGAATTTCTCTTCCACGTGGCCGCGCCGCTCTTCGGTTTGCGGCTTTTCGGTGACGTCCGCGCGCGGCGTCTTGGGATTCGCGGGAATATTCGCAAAATAGCGGCGCGCCATTTCGAAAGCGCCCGCGGGTTCGAGGTCGCCGACCATCAGCAGCACGGCGTTGTTGGGCGCGTAATAGGTGTGGAAGAAGCGCTGCACGTCGTCGAGACTGGCGGCGTCAAGATCGGCGAAATCGCCGTAGAAATTGTGGGCGTTCTGCCAATTGCGAAATGCGACGGGCGGCAAATCGAGCCAGGGGAAGCCGCCGTAGGGCTGATTCATTACGTTGACGCGAACTTCTTCCTTCACCACGTCACGCTGATTGCGGAGATTTTCGTCGTCGACTTTCAGGGCGCGCATACGGTCAGCTTCGAGCCAGAGGACGCGCTCGAGAGCGTTCGAAGGGACGGATTCGAAATAGTTGGTGAGATCATAATTGGTGGTGCCGTTGAGGAGGCCGCCGGAAGAATTAATCAGGCGGATATGTTCCATTTTCCCGGCGTTTTCCGAGCCCTGGAACATCATGTGTTCGAAAAGATGCGCGAAACCGCTGCGGCCGTGCGGTTCGAGGCGAAAGCCGATCTGATAATAGACGCCGACGGTGACGACGGGCGCGGTGCGGTCCTGCGAGACAACGACGCGAAGGCCGTTGGGCAGTGTGGTGTGTTCCACTGGAATTTTAAAACTCTTCAATTCTTCCTCCAGAATCTTTCGCCGAGTATTCGATGAGCCCGGCTGATGCGTCGCTCCGGCATCGTAGCGCTGTTTCAAAAAAGGAAGCTGTGCGCGCCGACGCGGCTCGCGTCCTTCTGCGTGATAGCATAGCGTGTTCGCATAGAGGCAGGGGAGGAAATTCCGCGTGCATCCGTGGGCGCATTTATTCTGGATCGGCTCGCTCGGATTCGTCACATTGCTATGGATTTTACTGGCGATCGACCTGGCGATCGGAGTGCCGTCGATGCCGGCGCTGGCTAAATTTGCGCCGCTCGCGGACGAGCGTTGCCCGTCGGTCTCGGTTTTGTTTGGCGCGCGCGACGAAGCGGAGAAGATGCCGGCCGCACTGGGAACATTTCTTGCGCTCGATTATCCGCGCTATGAAGTGATCGCAGTCGATGACCGGTCATTGGACGCGACGGGCGAGATTTTAAGCGCCGCCGCAAGCAAAGATGCGCGGTTGCGGCCGGTGCGGGTCGACTCCCTTCCCTCGGGCTGGCTGGGCAAGCCGCACGCGTTGCAGACCGCGTATGAAAATTCCGGCGGCGAATGGCTGGTTTTCACGGACGCCGATGTGCATTTCGAGCCGGACTTACTGCGGCGCGCGATCGCTCTGGCCGAAGCGAAGGGCTGGGACCATCTCACGCTGCTGGGCGAGCCGAAGATGTACACGCTGGGCGAGAAAATTACGATGACGTTTTTCGGGCTGGCGCTGGTGGGCGGCACGCGGCCTTATGCGGCGAGCAATCCGCGGTCGAGTTGGTATGCGGGCGTGGGAGCATTTCAGCTGATTCGGCGCAGCGCGTACGAAAAAATGGGAACGCATCGGCGGCTCGCGATGGAAGTGGTCGACGACGTAAAGCTCGGAAAGCTGGTGAAGGAAGCGGGGATTTCGTCGGGCGTCGCCAAGGCGGGCAGTGCGGTGAGCGTTCATTGGCACGCGGGGATGATCAACATCGTTCGGGGCACGACAAAAAATTTCTTCGCCACGTCGGGTTATAGGCTGTGGCTATCGTCGCTGCATGTGTTCGGCTTGCTGCTGATGTGCGTGTTTCCGGTGATCGCGCTGCCGTTCGTGCACGGATGGGCGTTCGCGCTCGCGGTGATTGCGATAGCGTTTCCGGTGATCGCGGAAATCGGCGTCGCCATCGAATTTCGGGCGCCGGTGATTTTCGCGTTGACTTATCCGATTGGCGCGCTGGTCTTCGCGTGGATGATCGCGCGCTCGGCGTTTGTGACGCTGAAACAGGGCGGGATCGTGTGGCGCGGAACTTTTTATCCGCTGGAAGAGCTGAGGCGAGGGGTGGTTTAGAGTTTCAAGGCTGGCGCTGTCCCGCGGCGCTTACTTGGCGCGTACTTCCTGTGCAATCGACAAAAATTCCTGCGCGCGGCGCGCGGGGTCATCCGCACAAAGCAAATCGCGAATCACCGCGACTGAATCCGCGCCGGAGCGATAGACGTCGGCGGCGCGTTCGAGCGTGATTCCGCCGATCGCGACGAGCGGCTTGGTGGTCAACTTGCGCGCCTGCCGCAGCAAATCCAGGCCAACGACGGGGCCGGGATTCTCCTTGCTCGATGTGGCGAAGATCGGACCCACCGCGATATAGTCCGCCGAAGACGCGATTGCCTCGTGAAATTGGGCGATGTTGTGCGTCGAGACGCCCACCCAGCGCGACGTTCCCACGATTCGCCGCGCGTCGTCTGGAGGCAGATCGTCCTGGCCGACATGCACGCCTGACGCTCCCACGATTGCCGCGATATCGGGTCGGTCGTTGACGATGAAGCGCACGCCTTTTGGCGCGAGCGTCGCCGTAAGTTCGCGCGATGCGGTGAAGATCTTCGCAGCTGTGGCGTGCTTATCGCGCAACTGCATCAGTTGCACGCCGGCTGCGGCCAGATTTTCAGCAAATGGAACGAGCGGGGTGGAAATCAGCGACGGATCCAGAATGGCGTAGAGTGCCGGGAACAAAGCGCCTCCGAAAGCAATGTAGCATGGCGATGGCTCGTAAAGGCGCGTCCGCGAAGGCGTTATCAGAGAATTTGGCCTGAAGCAGGCGAGCCCGCGATTCGCTAATTCTGCTTTGAGTGCGCGGGCTCGGCGGCGACGCGAACCATAGCCGGCCGCAGGATGCGCTCGTGAAATGTATATCCCGGCTGGAGTTCGTCAACTACGGTGCCGTCGGCCTGTTCGGTGGTCTCGACGCGCGCAATCGCGTGATGAAAATGCGGATTGAATTCCTTGCCCACGGATTCAATTCGCGCGAGGCCCTGCTTCGATAGCGCGTCCCAAAGTTGCCGTCGGATCAATTCGAAGCCCTTGGCATAATCCGCCGCTGCCGAATCCTTCGAGGCCGAAGCGAGCGCCGTATCGAACGCGTCGAGCACGGGCAACAGCTGTTCGACAAGATGCTCGACGCCGCGATGACGTTCCTGATGGCGCTCCTTCTCGGTGCGCTTGCGGAAATTCTCATAATCCGCCTGGCGCCGGAGCAAAGTGTCGCGCAATTCTTCCTTCTCGGCGGTGAGCTTGCGAATCTGGTCTTCAAGCGAAATGGCGGCTGGATCACTTTCTGCCTGTGCAGGAGCAGCGCCCGCACGGGGCGTGCCGGCAGCATTGGCGGGCGATTCGCCCGAATCACGATTCATTTCCGGTTTATCAGATTTCTGCGCCACTGGACTTAGTTCTCCCGCTTCTCTTCCTCATCTTCGGAAAAAAATTGCGCCATGAAGGCCACAGCCGTGATGACGCGCTCGTAGTGCATCCGCATCGGGGCCAGAATCCCCAGCGTGCCCTGCACCTGATCATTCGCGCTATATGAGGCCGAAACCAGCGCAAGGTGCTTCCCCGCCTGCGACATCTGATCGAGCCCGAGCTCGACGTGCACCGGTTCGGGCGCCTCGATGCATCCGCTGAGCAGCGCGATCAGGCGGTCCTTTTCCTCGATGGCCTCGAGCAATTCGCGCAACTGGTCCTGGCTGGTAAACTGGACGGTGGAAGCGAACTGCGCCGCGCCGTCCACGAAGACCTTCCGCTCGCCATTGTCGCCGAGAATATCGTTATCGCAAAGCAACAGCGCATCGCCGGCGAGTTTACCGTAGCGCTCGCGCTCGCGACCGACCTGCAAACGCAGGTCGGCGCGCATGGCCTCAAGCGTCCAGCCGGCGTAGTGGCCGTTGAGATACGCCGCGATATGATCCAGCTCTTCCTGGCGAAACGCCCGTTCGGGCCGGATCAGCTTGTCGCGCGTCAGGCTGCCGTCCGTCACCAGCACAACCAGCACCCGGTCGTCAGGCAGCAGCAAAAACCGGATATGCTCGACCACGCTGCGAGCGAGGGGCGGCGAAATGAATATTCCCAGCCCGCGCGAGACGGCCGCGAGCACGTGGCTGGCGCGCTCCATCACGGCTTCCGGCGTCTGGGCAGAAGCCAATTCGCGCCGGATCCACTGGCGATCTTCAGGGCTCGCCGTCGCCTGCGCCGCCACCTGCTCGACGAAAAACCGGTATGCCGCCGCGGTCGGCACGCGGCCAGCCGACGTGTGCGGCTGATATAGAAATCCTTCTTCTTCCAGGTCCGCCATCACATTGCGCACGGTCGCGGGGCTCAGCGGCTCGATATGGCGGCGCGCGATGCTCCGAGACGAAACCGGCTCGCCTGTCTCGATGTACGTGCGCACCACATCCGTCAAAATCTGTTGATAGCGCCGCTGCTGCAGTACGGTCGAAGTCATCTCTCTGAGACGCTCCAAATCCTGTAGAAAGACCGCGCGGCGTTGCCTGCGCCGCACTCCTTGCCCAAATTTTAATCGTGCGGCGAAACTGCGTCAACTCGACGCGAAGAACGGGTTTCGTTTCGCCTCACCCGTGTTCCTACCCCGCGCCAATCGCCCCAAACATTTCCGCCAGAAACGCACTATCCGCCCAGTGAATGCAGCTCACCGGGTCGACTTCGATTCCGCGCTGCGCCAAACCGCAAAGAATCTTCGGCACATAGGCGATCAACTCGCCACGATAACAGACCCACGCCTCCCACGGCGGCACACATTCTACGTCGAAAAAACCTTTCGAGTCGTAACCGGCCGCATCGTCTGAAACGTTCTCGTCATACGCGCACCGCAGAATTCTGCCACCACCGAGGTCGATTGCTTCGGTTGCTGGAACACGCTCCGATTCGCGCAGCCGCGCGGCGCGCACGTCACAAACGCCTTCCACAATTGCCATACGTTGCGCTTCGGTTTGGCCGGCGCGAAATTCCTCGCGAGGCTTCATGCCCGGTGTGCGCAACTGCCCGGCCAAAGGGCGAATCTCATCGAGCCGCGCCTCGGCAAGCATGTGCGAAGCTTCGGCCATCATCGTCTTCACTTTTTTCCGGGTCAGCCACTTGAATACACTCGAGGCCTCGAGCTGATGGGCGGCGAACGCGTGGTTCGCGGCGCGCTCGCCGAGAGCACGCCGCCGCTTGATTTCGTCGCTTTCGACGGGCTTATTCCGCAGCTTCTGCAGCATGCACCAGGCGATGGTCTCCGCAAGCCGCTGCCTGCGATGCTCGACAGAATCCGTCACGCGCCTACCAAATCTGGCAGCGCGCGGCCGCGGGCCGCACCATCGGCGAATCCGCCGGGCAATTAAAGGCCTTGGCGAACGCGGGCATGTTTGACACAGCTCCATCCACGCGGAACTTCGGCAGCGGATGAGGATCGGTGGACACGAACACGCGCGCTTGCTCAATGCGAATGTTGCTGGCCCAGATCTGGCCATATCCGAGGAAGAAGCGCTGGTCAGCCGTAAATCCGTCCACGGGCGCGGGTGCCGGCTTTCCTTGCAGGGTCTTCTGGAATGCGCGGTATGCGATCGTCAAGCCGCCGAGATCGGCGATACTCTCGCCTTCGACCAGTTTGCCGTTCTCGTTCAACCCCGGTTCGACCTGAAAGCCATCGAACTCCTTTACGATGCACTCGCCGCGCGCCTCGAAATTCTTGTAATCCTGCGGTGTCCACCAGTTCCGCAAGTTGCCTTGGAAATCGAATTTCGCGCCTTCATCGTCGAAACCATGCGTCATCTCGTGGCCGATCACAGCGCCGATGCCGCCGTAGTTGATGGCCTGATCCGCCGCGCTCGCGTTCGGATTGAAAAACGGCGGCTGCAAAATGCCCGCCGGGAACACGATCTCGTTCATCGTCGGGTCGTAGTAGGCGTTTACCGTGGGCGGCGTCATTTCCCACTCCGTCCGATCGACCGGCTTGCCCACCTTCGCCAGGTCCCATGCCGTCTCAAATGCGTTGCCGTTCACCATGTTCTCCACGTAAGGCACGCGCGCCACTTTGTAATTCGCATAGCTGCGCCACTTATCCGGATACCCTACTTTCAGCATGATCGCGTCGAGTTTGATGATGGCCTGCTTGCGCGTCGCGGGGCTCATCCAATCGAGCGTTTGCAGATCGTCGCGCAAGGCACCCTCGATGTTGCGCACCATCTCAACGGCTTTCGTCTTGGCCTCCGGCGGAAACGCCTGCTTCACGTAATACTGACCCAGCGCTTCGCCAAGCTGCGCGTCTGACGCATGCACGCACCGCCGCCAACGCGGCTGAATCTGCTGCGCGCCGGTTAGGGTCTTGCCGTAGAACGCAAAGTTCTCGTTCACGAAGGCGTCCGGCAGGGCCGTCGCCGTCGCGTGCACCAGGTGCCAGCGAAGATATGTCTTCCACGAATCGAGCGGGATCGACTGCAGCGCGGAGTTTACCGCCTTGAAGAAATCCGGCTCGGCGATATTCAGCGAACTCACCGCGCCGATTTCCGGCGAGCCCACATCATTGATGTATTCGGACCACGAGAAATCCGGTGTAAGCTGCTTCGTCTCCGCGAGCGTCATCATGTGGTAGACGTTGTCGGGATTCCGCATGTCCGCCGGCTCCATCGAACCCTGGGCCAAAGTGGTCTCCACCTGCAGCACGGTCTTCGCCTCGTCCGCAGCCTTGTCCGGAGCGTCTCCCAGAAGCTTGAACATGTTCGCCACGTGCGTCACATATTCGTCCCGCAGCGTCTGCGATTTCGCGTCGGTCTTCGTGTAATAGTCCCGGTCCGGCAGGCCCAGGCCGCCCTGATCCGCTTCCGCGATGCGCATCGAGCTATTTTTGAAATCCACGGCCGAACCGAACTCCAGCACTGCGTTGACGCCGTTTTTGTCGAGATAAGCAATCGTCGCGACCAGGCCCGGGACATCCTGAATCGCGTCGATCCTCGCAAAATCGGCATCGAGCGGCTTGGTGCCCGCCGCTTCGATCTGCGCCGTGTTCATGCAGCTCTCGTAGAAATCGCCGATCTTCTGCCAGTTCTCCTCGCTTGATTTCTGCGGATTCGCCGCAGCGTCCTCCAAAATCGACTTCAGAATGTCCTCATTGTGCTGCTGCAAAATGTTGAATGTGCCCCAGCGCGAATAGTCGGGCGGGATCGGATGGCTCTTGACCCAGCCTCCGTCGGCGAATTCGTAGAAATTCGTGCACGGCGCAACCGAGCGGTCCAGGTTTGCCATATCGAACGCCGGCGTCGTGGCGGCAGTCCCTCCCGCTTGTGCGGCGAGCGCCGCGCTAAGCTCCGCGCAACCGCCGGCGGGCATCGCCACGGCCGTGCTCACACCCTGCGCGCTCGACTGCCTGGAAAAACTTACGGGAAGCAGGACGACCAAAACCGCAAGCATCGCGATCCGAACACTCTTCATGAGGACACCTCCGAAACTGCGCTGGATAGCTGCGTTGGACACGGGAAACCGGGGAAGGTTAGCCGAATTTTTCGAGGAACGCCGCGAGCACACATCGTGAACATTGTGGACGGGCTACGGGAAGCGTGTCAACGCCAAGCGAAAGGCGCTCGCCGTGATGCAAGGCGGCTCACACGCTCTTCGCCGGCGTGGCGCAACGAACGCCCCGGGCAAGAGTTGCGTCGACCGGCAAAATCTCGGGATGAATCACGTGCGCCAAAATCTCAATGCCATCCGCTAAGCGCGGGCCCGGGCGCGAAAAATAGCTGTTCGCATCGACCGCGAAAATCCTGCCTGACTGCATGGCCGGCAGGTCGCGCCACGATTCCGGCACTTTGAACGCGTTCCACTCCGTCGCCGCTTTGTCGCAGTTGTATCCGCACGGCAGCACAATGATGATTTCCGCGCCACAATTCGAAATCTGCTCCTGCGTCACCTTGTATGAAGGCTTCCCTGCGAGTCCGAGCACGTCTTCCCCGCCGGCTCGCGCCACCATTTCCGGCACCCAGTGGCCGCCGACATAAAAAGGATCGAGCCATTCGAGGCACAGCACCTTCGGTCTGGTCCCCGCGCGCGCAGCCCGCATTTCGATTGCGGCCACGCGCTGCTCGAGGGCGAGCGCCAAGGCTTGCGCATCGCGGCGCCGGTGCGTCGCATCGCCCACGCGCCGGATGTCTTCCCACACGTCTGCCAATGTGTGCGGCGTGAGCGAAAGCACGCGGGGCGGCTTCGCCAGGCGCGCCAGCGCGCCGCCAAGATCGTCCGGCGAAACGGTACAAACGTGGCAAAGGTCCTGCGTGACTATCAAGTCCGGCGCAAGCGACGCAAGCAGCTCCACGTCCACGGCATAAATGCTTTCGCCGCGCGCGATCATTTCGCTGACCTGGCGGTCCATTTCGCCCGGAGCCACGTCCAGTCTGAGCCGCGGATGGATCAGCGCCGGTTTCCTGGCCGCCTCTGGTGGAAAGTCGCACTCGTGCGACACGCCGGTGACAGAATCTCCGAGTCCGAGCGCGTAAAGAATTTCGGTAGCGGAAGGAAGCAGCGAGCAGATGCGCATCGCCTATGCCTTTGCGGCGGCGCCGTTCGCGGGAAGCAGGTCGGCGAAAATAAAGCCGTCGCGGTGAACGATCTCGCCGGGCCTGACTGCGATCGGTTGCCGAAACATCGGCCCGGCGCAGGCAAACGTGTGAAATTCGCCGTTTTCTCCGCAGGGATCGACCTCCGACGGCAATGACGCGACGAGCTCCGCATCGTAGCGGCGACCGGCGAAAAGCGGGCTGAGTTTGCGGGGATCGATGCACGTAATATAGGCGCTCAGGCCGCCGCCCAGCATTTCCTCGGCAAGCTTGCGCGTATCGGTCCGCCAGACCGGAAAAATTGGCGTCATCCCGCACGCCGAAAGATGCTTTTCGCGATACGCGCGGATGTCTTGCAGGAAGAGGTCGCCGAAAATTACGTGATAGACGCCCTCGGCGCGCGCACGGGCCATCGCTTCGCCCATGGCGCACTCGTAAATTTCATTCGAACAGGGAGAAGGAATCGGCACCTTCACTAGCGGCAAGCCCGCCGCTTCGGCTTGCATTTCCAGCAGCGCTTCGCGAACCGCGTGCATGGCCACGCGCCCATAAGAGCTGTTCACGGTGGTCAGCAGCGCGGTGATTTCGAATCCGCCGGCGAGCCGCGCCAGATGCAGCGCCCACGCGCTGTCTTTGCCGCTGCTCCACGCAAGCCAAGCCTTTGGCCGCGCTTCCGCGCCGGATTGCCTCGAAATCGTCATCGTAAATCTGTTATCTGACCGATAGTAAAACGACCCTTATCCGCGCCCTGCGTGCTCCGACTTCTTCCCTTCAGCCGGATCCGGGACGGCGCTGGGTGCAGCCGGCGGGACGGCTTGCGATTCGAGGGCGGCTTTCACGTCCGGCGGCAGGTTGCGGCGTTTGGAAAGCAAATACACGACTTGCCACATCTGGTCGTCGCTCAGCGTCTTTTCGAAGCTGGGCATGCCAGTGAGGCGAATGCCGTTTTTGACGCGCCAGAAGTCGCCGCTGGCGCCCCTTCCTTTCACGGTGCCCATTTGCGCTGCGGCAAACCCTGGCGGCGGCCCTCCGCGGCGTGCCGGTTCACCTGCGCGGCCCGGGCGCGGCGGCGGCGTCCGCATCAACTGCGGCGCTGGCGGAAACATTCCGTCGCCGATGTCGGCTGTCGCCTGATCGGGCAAGCCATGACAAACAGCGCAATCCTTTTTGTACGTGTCGGCGCCGACGAGGAGGTCGGCGTCGGTCATGGTGGAAAGGTCGCGCGTGGGCGCATCCTTTTGCATGCGTTTCTGGAGTGCCGTGCCGGCGATCCAAGTTTCGAGGGGCATCGGTTTATCTGTAGCGGCAACCGGAGCAAATCCGCTTACGAGATAGACCAGCACCAGGGCGCAAACGATCACAACTCCAGCAATCATTCCCACAATGAATTTCATCCGGCGATGAATCCCCTTTCGAGTTTTTGCCCCGGAAGAAAATACCACGGGCGACAGGCTTTCTTTCGGTGGAATTTATGAAGGAAAAGAACATCAGCAACGTGCTGAATGGACAGCGTTTAGACGGGCGCCGGCAGAATATGGCTGCCAGCAAGGTTAAAACGCGCAAGCCGCGGCGTCAGACCGCGCGCGGGCCGCGCAGAACCCGCACGGGAAGGAAAAAGATGGCGGCGATCAGATCGAGCACTCCGGTGACGGCGATCCCAACGATGCGGAACGGCAACAAAAGCAGCCAGATGATCGGGTATAGGACCAGCGCAATGAGCGCCAGCGGCCAGCAAAGCACCAACAATATGCACCACAGCAGAAACTTCACCATATCGATCTCCCGGTGGTGCCTTATGGATAGATACGACGCAAAAGGCAGATTGGTTCCCTTCGACGCTGGCGGATTTCGCTGCCGAGGGCGGGCCGGCAGGCGCGTTTGATCCGGCAACGCATGGGTTACTTTGGCGATGGTATACTGACCCCACATTGCGGAAGTGGCGGAATTGGCAGACGCGCCAGCCTTAGGAGCTGGTGGCCGAAAGGCCGTAGGGGTTCGAGTCCCTTCTTCCGCACTTGATGGCCTGAGGTGAGCGATGAAGCACGCGACCAAGCCTTTGCTGGCGACCTCCGCTGCACTGTTGATTTTTTTGGCTGTTTTGGTGAGGCAGTCGGCCGCGGGCCCTGTGCCGTTGCCGCGGCCGGCGGTGGATGAATCTTCAAGCGCCGCAAAGGGACGCGAAACCGCTGTTTTTGCGGGCGGCTGTTTCTGGGGGATTCAGGACGTCTTCGAGCACGTAAAAGGCGTGAAGAATACCACCGCGGGATACGCCGGCGGCACAATCAAAAATCCGAGCTACGAGGAAGCGGAGACGGGAACAACCGGCTACGCAGAATCGGTGGAAGTGACCTATGACCCGTCGCAAGTGACGTACGGGCAGCTCCTGCAGGTGTTTTTCTCAGTGGCAATGGACCCCACTGAGCTAAACCGCCAAGGGCCGGACGAAGGAACGCAGTACCGCTCGGCGCTGTTCTTCGAAACGCCGGACCAGGAGCGGATCGCGAAGGCGTACGTCGGGCAGCTGAGCGAGCTCAAAGCGTTCTCGGGGCCGATTGTGACGCAGGTCGTTCCGTTTACTGGTTTTCATGCGGCCGAGGACTACCACCAGGACTTTGCGACGCGCAATCCAGACAATCCCTATATCGTGATTAACGATCTGCCGAAGGTCGCAAACCTCAAGAAGGAATTTCCCGAGTTATATCACTAAAGATTTTGGAGCAGACGCCCAAGCAAGGCGAGGACCGGTGTCTCCGCCCAAATAGAAATGCTCTCAAACGTATTGAGCTAGCACGAAGGGGGCCAGCCGGACGGTTTTGTGGCAGTCACGGTGAAGAGGCAAGAATAGGTGAGAGTCTCTGGATTTTGAAGGTATGCGAGAAACCGGTCGGAGTAATCCTGCGCTGACTTTTCGCTGCCGAGCACGGCGGTGAGTTGGGGCATCGCGATTTCGAGTTTCGTGCGCCACTGCGAAAACTGCTTTTCGTCAATCGTGCCTGCGTAGAGATGATAAGGATCGAGCTGGACGGCGATCTCAGCGAGCGATTCGGCCATGCAGAGGCTGAAAAGCTTGCGACCCACAAAGGGATCGAAGCCCGTGCTGGCCAAATGATTCACCACCTGCTCGGTGGTATGCTGCAAATCGGCATGCTCGGGGAAATGCCACAAGAGCTGTCCATCCAGATCTTGCAGCAGAATTTTGCCCCCGGGCTTGCAAACGCGGGCCATTTCGCGCACAGCCAGCGGCTTATCCGGCAGATACTCCATTAAAAAGCGGCAAAAGACCAGATCAAAGCTATTGGCTTCGAACGGAAGATTCATCGCATCGCCCTGGCTGGCGCGGGCATTGGGCAATCCGCGCAGGCGCTGCTCGGCATCGCGGACACGGCGCGCGCTGATATCGACGCCAACAACTTCGATTTCAGGATGATTTTCCGCGATTTCGCGCAGAAATACACCTGGCCCGCAGCCGACGGAAAGCAGGCTCCTTGCTTTTCCGAAATGCGGCGAGAGAAATTTCGTGATCCACGTTTCAGGGTCGGCCTTATCGAGAAGGCGCTGCCCTTCGCGTGGAGACTCCATAATGTAACTGCGTAAGTCGGTCATAACGCCACGATTCGGTTGTGCGCGTTCCCACGTCACCAAACAGCGTGCTCGGCGAGCAAGGCTTCGGCTTCATCGCGCGAAAGCGGTTTCGAAAAGAAGTATCCCTGTGCATATTTGCAATCCAACTTCTTCAGTTCCTGGACCTGCTCGGCCGTCTCGACGCCTTCAGCCACCACGTCCAACTGGAGGTTTTTCGCCAGAGGCATAATGGTGCGCGCGATTTCCATCCCGTTCACGCCACCCGTGGCGCCACTGATGAACGAGCGGTCGATCTTCAGCGTATCCAGGGGGAACCGGTGCAAATAGCTGAGGGAAGAATAGCCGGTGCCGAAATCGTCGATGGCCAAGCGAACGCCGAGAGCCTTCATCTGCTGGAGCATCTCGACGGCGGATGAAGGATCCTCCATCACTGTGCTCTCTGTGATTTCGAGTTTCAGGGAGTCCGGCGCCATATTCAGCTCTTTGAGTAAAATTCCGATGTTCTCCACGAGGTTCGGCTGAATAAACTGCTTGATGGAGAGATTCACGCTGACGGTCAATTGCCGGCCGGAACCAACGTGCCTATTCCAGTCGCTGATACGGGAGCAGGCTTCGCGCAAGCTCCACCAACCCAACTCGCGGATCAGGCCGGTATCCTCGGCAACGGAGATGAATTCTTTGGGTCCGAGCAGGCCGCGCGTTGGATGCTGCCAGCGAAGCAGGGATTCAAAACCGATGATTTCCCCGTTTTCCAGCGAGACGATGGGCTGGTAGAAATTGCGAAATTCTCCGCGCTCGAGCGCACGCCGCAAATCGGTCTCGAGTTCCAAACGGGCCATGACGCTGGCCCGCATGTCTGCGTTGAATACCTCGTAGCGTGCCTTGCCCAGAGACTTCGCGCGATACATGGCGGTATCCGCATCGCGCATGATTTCTTCAGGATGCTGATAGGACGAGTTGCACAGGGCGATGCCGATGCTAGCGGAGGTGAACACTTCCTTGCCTTCCAGTTCGAAGGGCGCGGACAAGCCTTCCATGATCCGCTCCGCTGCACGATCGGCGTCAGCAGGTTCCTTCAAATCATCGAGCAAGACGGTAAACTCGTCGCCGCCCATGCGCGCGAGCGTAAACGTCTCCTGGGCGAGCCGCGCAACGGTGTCGCTCGATCGAAGGCACTTTTCCAGGCGCTTGGCGACGCCGAGCAGCAACTGATCGCCTATCAGGTGACCGAGCGAATCGTTGATCATTTTGAAAGCGTCAAGGTCCAGGAAGAGCACGGCGAACAACCGCTCTGAGTGCCGCTTCGAGTGCTTCATCAAGCGGTCGAGTCGGTCCAAAAACAGCAGGCGATTAGGCAGGCCGGTCAGCGGATCAGAAACCTTTCCTTCCGTGATGTCCGTCTGCGAGCCGGCCATGCGAATGGGTTTGCCCGAACGGTCGCGAATGGCCAGGGCGCGGCTGAGCATCCAGCGGAACGTTCCGTCTTTATGGCGCACGCGGTGAACGCTTTCGAAATGCGGCGTCAATCCGTTTTGGTGTGCGGCAATTTCCTCTTTCATCTTGTCATGATCCGCGTGGTGAACGCGCTCAAACCACTCTTCGGGCTTGTCTGTGATTTCGTGTTCCTGGTAACCGAGCATTGCCTTCCAACGGTCGGAAAAATAAATCACGTTCGTTGCGAGGTTCCAGTCCCAAAGGCCATCGTTGGCGCCGCGAGCCGCGAGGGCATAACGCTCTTCGCTTTCTTTCAAACCTTCCTGCGCACGCTTGTGCGAAAGCTGAGTTCCGATGCGTGCGAGAGCGACAGCAAAATCGATTGGCTTCGTAAGGTAATCGTTGGCGCCCATGTTCAGGGCCTTCACGATGTCCTCACTTTGATTTCTCGCCGTGACCATGATGATCGGCAGTTCGATGGGGTTATAGAGTTCGCGAATTTTAGTGAGCGCTTCGAGGCCGCTGATCTCCGGCATCTCAATATCGAGAAGCACCAGATCGATCGAATCTTTCTTGATGCGATCCATCAATTCATGCGCGCTCGCCGCGACGCTCACGCTGTAACCCTTACGCTCGAGGCGGCGGGCGAGCATGTCCCGGTTCATCTCATTGTCGTCGACGATCAGGACGCGGTTCTGCCGGGAAGTCATGACGGTTTTCTCTCCAGAACGAAACTATTGATCTTTTCCTGCAGCCTGTTGAAGTCTACGGGCTTGGTATCGTAATCGTCGCAACCCGCCTCGATGGCTTTGGCGCGATCGGTGGCGAGCGCGTGAGCCGTGAGCGCAATAATTGGTATGTGACGGGTGGCGGCATCCGACTTGAGCAATTTCGTCACCTCCCAGCCGTTCATCACCGGGAGGCTCATGTCCATTAGAATCAGGTCAGGTTTTTCGGAGTGCGCCAAATCGTGCCCCTGGCCCCCGTCATGGGCCGCGACCACACGATATCCCTTGCGCTGCAAGCGGCGCGAGAGCATATCGCGGTTCATTTCGTTGTCTTCGACAAGAAGAATGGTGATGGGCACTTTAATTTCTCCTGGAGCGGTCCCCCCAGCCAGTGGAAGGCTTCCGCTTTTCGTCAGCCGGATAGGACGCGCCAACGCCAACCGGCAGCGCGCTCTTGGAAAGATGCGAGCCGCGATATTTTTCCACCAATTCGGCAAGGCGGTCACGATCCACGGGTTTGACGAGATAATTCGAGGCGCCGAGTTTCAAGGCGGCCACTTCGTTGTCCACGATCGTGACCATGATGACTGGGGTATCGGCCAGCTCTGGATCGGCCTTGAGCCGTTTCAGAACGTCCCAACCGTCCAGAACCGGCATAACCACGTCTAGAGTTATGATGACGGGTCGAATGCTTTTGGCCAGCCTGAATCCTTCCTCGCCGTCGCCTGCTGCAACTACGTGGAATCCCAGCTTGGTGAGGAAGCGCGACATCAAGTCGCGGACAGCGGGATCGTCGTCGATGACGAGGATCGTCTCCGCCTGAGGCTTGGGCTCGGGCTCCGGCGATTTTATTTCCTTCGGTGGTTTCGGGCTGCCGGTGGCCGCAGCTTCGGCCGAAACTTGAGCCGGCAGGTATACCGTGAACGTCGAGCCTTGTCCCGGTTCGCTCTCCACGCTGATCTGGCCGCCCATCAACTGAGCGAAACGGTTGCTGATCGCAAGGCCCAGCCCGGTGCCGCCATATTTACGCGCAATCGAGACGTCGGCTTGTGCGAACTCCTTGAAGAGCTTTTCCTGCTGTTCCTCGCTGATGCCGATTCCCGTATCGCCCACCCGGAAGCGAATCCACGGTTGATCGCCGTTCGAAACCCGCTCGGCGTCCATTGAAATGGTCCCGTGGTCCGTAAACTTGCAGGCGTTGCTGAGGAGGTTCGAGAGAATCTGCCGGACCTTGGTAACGTCAGACCGCATATTCCCAAGATCGTCGGCCAAGCGGAGCTGCAGAGAGTTCGAATTCTTCGCGACTGCCGGCTGCAAGGTTGCAACCAGCTCCTGAATCATCGTTGCTACGTCAAAGTTCTCGAGATGCAGGCCCATTTTTCCGGCTTCGATCTTGGAAAGGTCCAAAACGTCGTTGATGAGCGCCAGCAGGTGTTTTCCGGCCGATTCGATCTTTTGAACGTCCTGAATATTCTGAATCTGGCCCGTATCCTGGATCTCCTCTTCGATCATTTCGCTGTAGCCGATGATCGCGTTGAGAGGAGTGCGCAATTCGTGGCTCATGTTCGCCAGGAACGCGCTTTTGGCGCGGCTCGCGTCCTCAGCGGCGCGCTTCGCAGTGAGGAGCTCTTCCTGAGCCTTTTTGCGGTTTGCGACTTCGTCTTCGAGCTCCTGAGTGCGCATCTTCAGTTCATCATTGGCGCCTTGAAGAGCCGCGTCGCGCTGTTGGATTTCCGCCAGCATGGTATTGAAACCGTCGATGAGCCTGCCGATTTCGTCGTCGTAGAACTTCAGAGCGCGGACCTCGTAGTTCTGCTTTGCAGATACGACGCGCATCGTATCTTCCAAGCGCAGAATCGGCCGCGAAATCACCCCCTGCAATTTGGAAGCGATGAGCAGCGCGAAAAATGCCGCCAACAGCATGAACAACACGAGAAATACGGCGTAGCTCTTGGCTCTGGCGCTCCACTGGCTCATATCCGACTGCAGGAAGAGCGTGCCGAGGGGCTCTCCCTTCAAAGCAACATCGTGGGACACTTCGAGAAAATTCCCGCGGAAGCGAGAACCATTCGCTTGCGGCACATCATGCGGAAGCGCGGGCTGTACAACATTGGCGCGCACGTATTGGGCGAAAATTTTCCCGTGCGTGTCATATAGGATGGCCGCCACAATGTCCGGCTTTGCCTTCAGGGCCGAGAGATCGTCGGTTGCCGTCGCGGTATCGTTGAAGGCCATCGCCGGCGCGCTGTTGTAACTTATGACTTCGGCTTGCGTGGTGAGATCGTCGCTCAGGAAGTGGCGGAAAGACACCAAGTCATAGATCAGGAAGCTTGCCGACAGCAATACCAGTGCGACGCTGCTTGTCAGCATCGTGATCAGCAGCAGCTTGCGCTTGATGGAGAGGTTCTGGAGGTTCACGGCTTCCTCCCGTCCGGCGGGGCGGTATGAACGATCTTCGCGAGAGAGAGAAGCCTCGAGCTGATATCGATGTTCGCCTGGTTGGCGGCATCTACGTTTATTTCGAAGCGAACCTTGTTGTCTTCTACCACGAAATTGATAATCCCACCGCGCTGGGCAAAACCCGGAGTTTCACCAATCGTGAGGATCGGCAGATTCTTCACGGTGTGAAGGATTTCATCGAGGTGAGGTAGCTCCGAGTCGCTCACAAACAGAATGTTGAGACCTCTGAGGTCCGCGCCATCCTTGAGGTGTTTGACCACAAACTCGCGGCCGTTGACAGTCTTGCCCTTCAGGACGTCATCGAGCGTGCCTCCGAATGGATCCACGCCGAGAACTCCGATAACAATGGGCGAATCGGCCTGGGCAAATGTACCGGAGGGCCACTCCATCAATTTTGCGAAGTTGTATGTGAATCCGGCCTTGATCAGATATTCGGAAGAATCAGGGGAATCGTCATTCTGCGCCTGGCTCGGAATGGCCGCGGCCAGCGTCAAACAGATCATTAAGGCGGCGATGGAGGAGAATCTCTTCATTATTCCCTGACTCGTGCTCACGTAGTTCAGACGTCCTGATGAAACGCAACCTGCTTAGCGTTTAGAGAAACTCCATGTGACCGAGCCGTAGTATGTGCGCGTGACTACGGTTGGCACCGTGTTAATGAAGTCCGGTGGGAACTCGATGTGGCGATTGTCGAGCCAGTTCTGGCCGTCGAACGCCAGCACCAGGTTTGGCCTGACGCTCCAGTGGATTCCGCCATCGAGCGAGTTATAGCCAGGGACCGATGAAATAATCGGATTGCTCAAGCCCGTCAGATGATCCACGTGTCTTACGCTAAGCACTTGCTCGATGTGCCAGGGCAGATCGTATGTCGACTGGAAGAAGACCTGGTTCTTCGGATTGCTGCCGTTTGGCAGATCATTCGTCGTATCCAGGCTGTCTGCGTTCTTGTGAATATTCATTTGCAGATAGCTGTAGGAGCCGAAGACTTTCCATTGCGGCAAGATTTTCCAATCGAAGAAAGGTTCGATTCCGTAGGTGCCCCCGCTCATTTTGTTCTCAGCAACGTAGGGGAACACCATCACCGGAGTCGAATCAACGGTTTCCATGAACGGCAGCCCCGGCTCGGCGGTTCTTAGATTCGTGTAATCGTTATAGAAGGCCGAGATATCCGCAGAGAAGGAGTTCGTGGCCTGGACACGATACCCGACTTCATAGGCGAGCAAGTCTTCCGACTTGAAGTTTGTACTGCCGTAGACCGATACGATGCCGGGCATTCCTGGGTTATAGGGTGTCGCATCTGGCGGCAGCACTTCTTCAGTCAGCCTCAAACCCTCTTCGGTGATCGCCGGAGTGCGGACGGCACGGGAGATAGCGCCCCAAACCGACTGTTTGTTAGTTAGCGTTGCGAGGAAGCGGACGTTGGGTTCGACTTCGAAACCGGTGAAGCTGTTGTGTTCGAACTTCGAACCGATCGTCACGCGCAACCGCGAATCGAGTAAGCTGACCTCGTCCTGGCCGAAGGCGTTGAACAAGTTGTATTGGCCCATGTTCGGAACAACGGTCACCGTGAATGTGCCGTCACTGCGGTCCTGAATAGACCGGTATCCCGCGCCCCAGACGATTTCATTCTTGGGGCCGACGTGGAAATCGTGCTGGAAATCCACATCGAAGACGGATTCGTGGTCAACAAACAGATTGTTGTCCGCGTAGTTCGTCCGATCAAAATAGGCCTGCACGGAGATATTCGAGGCGTTGCTGTAGGTGTGCGTCCAGCGTGTGAGGAGGTTTCCACCGCTGTAATCGCCGGTATTGCCAAGGGTGCTGAAATACGGCGCGGAAAGTGTAGGTATTGTCAGTGTTTCGCCGTCGCGGCTGTGATAGGTATCGCCCTGGAACGTTAGCGCGTCCGCGCCCGTCAGCGTCAAGTCTGAACGGAAACCGGCGCGAAGCTGGTTCCAGCCGTCGCCGGCATATTGGCCGTCGAGGCCGGTCGAGGAGTTCCAATCGACGTATTTCCCGTAGACGCGGTAGTAACCCTTGTCCGCCACCTTCCCGCCATAGCGGACGTCGTTCTCATTTATTTGTTCGTCTCCGCCTTCTGACTTGACCAAAGCGGATTGCGTGTCCTTCGCTGACTTCGTGATGATATTGATTACGCCATCGACGGCGTTCGCGCCCCACAGTGTGGCTCCCGGGCCGCGAATCACTTCGATGCGCTCGACGTCTTCGAGCATCACGTCTTCAACGTCCCAATAAACGCCCGAAAAAAGCGGGGTGTACACGCTGCGGCCATCGATCAGGACCAGCAGCTTGTCATCGAATCTGCCGTTGAAGCCGCGCGAGCCGATGGCCCATTTGTTTTCGTCGATGCGTGCCACTTCCAGGCCCGGCACCATTCGCAGCAGTTCAGGGATGCTGCGCGCGCCGGAGCGCTGGATATCGTCCTGAGTGATCACGAAAACGGCTGCGGGCGCATCCGCCACTTTCTGGGTGCGCTTCGAGACGGACGTCACCTGCATGTTCATCAGGTCTTCGACGCTCAGCTTCGTTATGTCAACATCTTGACCGGCGTCGGCACGCACGCAGGTGGTGAGGAGCATCGCCGAAAGCACAAGTGTCAGCATTCGCTTTGCGCACCAGCCCGGGCGCAAGCGCGCCACGAAGTAGCGCGGGTTGGGAGTGTTCCCCCACAAGCTTGTTCTCTTACTCGGCTGGTCGCCGAGTTTGTGTACTGCGTTTCTCGTTGTCATGACTAATCCTGTAGTACGAGAGATGGCTGTAAGCCGTGCCGTGTTGATCGAACCAGGACCTTTGAATAAAAGCTATCAACGTGACGATAGGACCTTGCGTATCCGTCCTTCAGCCAAATGCACTGGCAGTAATGCCGCAAAAACTGTGCGCCCAGCTTCTCCAGGGCGGGAACGGTGTTTTCCGGCGCGATCACGGGAATCTCGTCCAGCTCGAAATTCTCGTAAGCTGTGACTGCCATGCTCAGCAAAGCACTCGATGTGCTTTCGATTTCCGTAGTCGAGAGATACGACGGCAGCAACAGGTCGCAGCGGTTCTCCAGATAGCTGAAGTTCAATCCAAGCGGGCCGCGATAAACGATGGCTGCGCCCATCAATTCTTCTTTCCCCTTGCGGTAGGCAAGCCACACATGCCGGGTACGCCGCAAACCGACGCGCCGGTAGAGTCCATCGAGCGCCTTGAAGGACACATCGCCCATCAACTCTTCAGCCGCCACGTACACATGACCTCTCGTCTGCGAGGCCATTGCGCACAAATCCCGGTTTCGCGAGGGGTCATACGGCATCACCCTGACTCCGCCATCGGGCGCCGGCGAGAACTTGCGCGGCAGCGCGAAATAGGCGTGCCGTTGCGAGGACGAAAGCGATCCGCCGATGCTTTGCGTCATCGAACCGAACACTCGTGCGGGGAAGCGGTTCTCCGGCCGGTACCAGTTCTGCGCCGACTCATCGGAACCCTTCAAGATGCTTTCAGCCTCGGCGGCGAGCATCACCGCGCGCGAAGCGTACGGATTGTTCTCTGAAACCAGGTGCTGGTACGTCCAGCCGTGACGGGTCGTCCTCCAAACGGCGAGTGCGGCGCGGCCCTTTGCCTGATCGCCCGCCGTCAGGACGTAAAGAAGCGATTCCTCGGCGCGGAGCATGCGCCGCCAATTCTCTTTCACACTTTCCAGGTGCGGCAGCAGGCGCGCTGCTTTCTCCGGGTAGAGAAACCCTGTCCTTTCGTACAGGCCGAAAAGCTCATCCACATCGATACGATTTACCTGCACACCATAGGCTGCGTGGAGCTCGGAGAGCCGCGGCAGCTTGTTCACTGTCTCCTGGTCTAGCGCGTCCAAGGGCATAAGATCTCCGTCGTCATCTGTTCATCGCTGTATCGTGTTGCCATTCCCCTGAGCCGCCTATCACCAGAAGACAGCCAGGCGCTTCGGAATTCCCCAAGCCCGATTCCTAGTCGAAATCGGGACACACCTGGCACAATCCAACTCTCGATAGTTATAGGAGTTGCCTCCTACTTACGGAAATGGACTATTGGTACTAATTAGGATCAGGTGCGGCGAGTGAATCAACAGCCCATCGCCGCTGACGGGCCTAAAAATAGCCCGATTTCCAAGCAAAAAGGGGGGATGACCCATGCGGAACACGCCTGAATTGGGAAGATGCCTTCCCTTTTGGCGACTACCGGGAGAAAAAGGGCAGATTAGGGGATTGACCAGGCGTACGCCTGGTTGGCCCGTTCTTTTGCAACTGCGGGGGCAATAGGGGCGGGCCAAAATGGCTCGACCGGACGAAAGACTTATTTGCCGGCAGCTGGCGTCGAATTTGATGGAGTTGACGCCGAGCTGTCGGCTGCAGGCGCCGTCTTGCTGTAAACGATCTCTTTGGTGCCGCCGCCGCAAGTGCCGACCACCTTGCCGTCGGTCTGCGCGCCCTTGTCGACGATGTCCAGGGTGTAGTTCTTCACACCGTTTGCTTCAATCTTCTTTGCAATTTCCGCTTTTAGGTCGTCGCAGGACTTCGCCTGGGCATGCACCAACACCGGAGCCGCTAGCAAAACCGCCAACGCCGTGAGTGTCTTCATGTGGATCTCCTGGTCTGGGATGAAGGGTCCTGTCGAAGCATAGCACTGATGTTGCGATCAAAAATCCGCGCACATCCCGCATGTAGCGGTTTCGATAACAAGTCCGAGACCCAACAAGCAGAAAGCACATCCCCGAAATAGTGGATGAAATTTCGATGACGTTTCTGTGAGAATTGTTTGCGGGTCGCCTCTTTACAAGGGTGCCAGCAAAATGGCCGTCGTTTTGGAAGTAAAAACCGGGCCGCTATCCGGCGAAAAAATCGTGGTTCGCACGGGGGAAACGGTGACGTTTGGCCGCGCCGCGGGCCGCGCCGATTTCGCCTTGCCGCACGACACGTTTATGTCCGGCATTCATTTCGCGGTCGAATGTGCGCCGCAGGGCCCAAGCCTGCACGACAAGAACAGCAGCAACGGTACGTTCCTAAATGGCGCACGTGTGAAAGATTCCCCGCTCGTCGCCGGAGACGAAATCCGGTCCGGCCAAACGAGCTTTTCCGTCCGTGTAATCGCGGATGAGAATCTTCCGAAATCGCCGCCTGCGGTCGCCCAGCCCGGAGCACCTGCCGAGCCGCCGCGCGCTGCCGTCCCCGATCTTTTTGCCGCGGGAGAGCCCCGCGCAACCGCTCGCCCTCAACAGCGAGTCCAAGCGCCCATGCCCTTTGTAGCGCCGGCCATTCAGGAACCGGCCCCGCCAATTTCGCCGCAGCCGCCCAAACCCGTCTCGGTGCCGCCCGCGCCGCCGATGCCGCCACCGGTATCGCGGCCGGTTGAGCCGCCTCGCGCCGTGCCCGTTGCCGCAGCAGCGAAGCAGGCGGTGTTCACGGTGGGCAGCTGGGCGTTTTCAGTTGTGCCTCAAGGCTGGACCGTAAAATCGGAATTCGGGATGGAGCAATCGGAAAAAGAGGGGTTCCCTTCGAGCATCACGGCGACAGAGGAAATGATCGGGGGGAATCCGGCCCTGGGTCCGTTCGTGGAGTCGCAGCTTTCGATGCTGCGGCAATATCTCCGGGAGCCAAAAATCGAAGCTGCAATTCCGCCGGCAATTCCTGGCGCGGAAGAAAAGGCGTCCGTGGATGTCCGCTATTCGACAAACGATGGGCAGACGATTTTTTATCGGCGTGTTTACGCGCGCACCGGCAATACCGTGGGCACCATCACGCTGATGACTCTCGACTCGGAGTTCCCCTCGATTCGCCCGTCATTCGAACAAATCGTAGCAGGTGTGGTGTTCCAGCCGAAAGTTCCCGCCTAGTAGTAGCGCCGCGTTTAGAAGGTAGATGTGGCAGCAGGCGCGACGGCTTGAATGTTGAACTGGTCGACGAGGAATTTCTGGGCGGCGTCGCGCTCCGGCGTATCCGCGGCAGCGGTTGAGTTCAAATAGAGGATGTAAGACTCGGCCGCACCGTCCATATCGCCGTCCTGAACCTGCTTCTGTGCGCGCGTATAAACTTTGGCTGGCAGGCCTGCCACACTCTGCTGAACGGCTTTGATCAAGTCATCGCGAACGCCGTTCTCAACGTCGGTAAGGAATTGCATATCGTCCGGAATCGTGCCGCTCGCGCGCACGCCGCCAGTGTCCTCGGGCTTTACGTTTTCGAGCTCGGTGAATTTATCGTGATTTTCCCTGCTCACCGGATGGTCAGGTTCTACGGGATTGCCCAGTGAATCATTGATCCGGTATTGCAGCTGCACTCCTGCGCTTAAATCCATATCCTTTTCAGTGTAGGTGTAGGGCTTGATGATGTCCTTGGGAAGCGTTTTGGGGATGGAATCGAGTTTCGCGTGCGCGTCGCCGACCTGCTTTTCATCGGCGGTTACTTTGGCTGTGGCATCCTCGATTTCTTTCTTCTTGCCCTTGCCCATCAGGCCTTGCAACGCAACCTGATCGGTCTGCAAGTTTAGTGTCGCGGCCTCGTAGTCGCGGTTCGCCTGATTCCACGCCTCGTTGGGGACGTCTTCTTCACCCGCACGATAGGTGGACTCCTTCGGAACCTCGGTAGGGACTTCCGTGCGGTAGTGCTGCAGGACGTCGCCGATGAGCTGAAAATTGGGCTCAAACGGGGGCGTATCGCCAGGGCGGATGACGCGCACCGGGAGTCCGGATGTTTCGAGGCCGGTGGCGATCGCATCCGCAAGCTGGTCTGCAAATCCGGCGCTATCGCGGCGAGAGGTCTGATCGCGAAATACGACGCGAATCGAGAGGCGGGAACGCATCTGGTATGCGGCGGCTTCCTGCGTCATGGCATCGCGGACCGCATCGAGATTCGATGCCTTGTATTGCAGCGCCTTCTGCAAAAAGGACCACGCCACGCCTGCGCCCGAACCGAGCGGTTTGGCCATGTAGACTTGCGCCTGCGCCAAATAATATTCGCTGAGCTTGTCGGCCAGGTCGTTGACGCGATCGTTGAGGCTCGGATCGTTGTTCAGCGCGTAAGCCTTCTTGAGGTAGCCGTAAGCCCGGACAATCTCGACTTCGTCGGCGAGGCCGCGAATCGGATCATGCGCCTGCTGAATCTGCTTTGCCGCATCGGAAGCCGATTGTATATAAACGGGCGCGAGACGCTGCATTTCGTCTGTGACGAGCGCGTGCGGGCCTGGCGGAAGATCGTCGAGCACTTCGTACGCTTGAATATATTGCTGTTGCTGGCCGAAGTTCGCGCTCTGCTGCAGCGCACTCTGCGCGGCTGCTTTGTCCTGGGCCACCTGCAACGCTTGCTTGGCGTTTGCGAGCGCGGTGGCGACGTCTTTCGTCTGTTTGATTTCGGATGCCTTTTCGAATTCGTTGACCGAATCTTGCCAATTCTGCGAATTGCCCAAATCCATCCCGCGATTGAAGTGATAGGTGTAGTCCGCGTCGATCACGGCGGAAACCCGAGCGACCTCGTCTTTTAGCGAAAGATATTGTTTGACGGCGGCCATTGAGTCATCGTATTTTTTCGCCGCGATCAGGGACTGGGCCGAAGTAAGCGCCGATTCGAGCGCGGCCGCCTGGGCATTGGCGTCTGATTGGAACGCCGCGCCGGGTTGGTATTGCGGATTCACGGCCGTCACGGATTTCGCGAGCGCCGCGGCAGTCGTCAGGTGCGAGTAGCCTGGCGTATGATCGTTCAGCGCCTTCTTGTAAAGGCCGAGTTCGTTCTTGCCTTTGTCCGTGAGCGTCGCAAGCTCGGTCTGGATCTCGCCGTTCAACGCGGTCGCCGGGGCATTTCCCGGCTCGGCACCTAATGCTTCGTTCGCGTCCGACTGCGCCCTTTGCAAATCAGGGAAGGGCCCTGTGCCGCTGGGCAATTTCTTGTATGCCGCAACCTCGCCCTCGCCATCATTGACCAATAAGGCGGCAAGCGATTGCTTCGCCTGCGAGGTATGCGCGCCATTCGGATACTTCTTCAGGTAATCCTCCCACCAGGAGATCGTGGATGCGCGATCCGCGCGCAGGAACTCGCCGAGCTCAACGTCCGGCGCCGCGGCGAAAACAATCTTCACGCCCGGCTTCAAGGGCGGAAGCGCGGCCGGCGCTTCGCTTCCCGATGGAACCACGCGAGCGGCAAGCACGGCCTTTGAGGCGATCTCGGCCGGCGTCATGGGGGCGTTTTTGTCGAATTTCACATTGCTCGGCGCCACGCACGAGGGCGCGCCGTCTTTGGTCAGCACGAGCCCGTCCGCGCTCGTATATTCCAGCGACATGCCCGGCGCGAGCACGATCTTTTGCGAGTCTCCGTAAGCGTTTTTTGTGATCTTGTCTGACGACCCGCAGCCGCGAACCTCGATTTTCGTATTGATCGTGACGTCCGAAATCAGGACGTAGGCCGGACCGCTTGGCCCTTGGTAGAGTTCCACCGCCGAGAGAGGCGCCTCCTTGCCCAAAGCCGAGGTGCCGGCAAAACCAAGGCCCAGCAGCGCGGCCGAAAAGATAACGAAACACGTCTTCGGGATAAGACCCCTCTTGGGAACCTGTGTGGACGGAACCATGCTGGCCTCGGAGACTTGTCTTGAATTTGGAAACCGGGAGTGCTGGCCACGAACGCCATCGCGACCGGCCAGCGTGAACGTCATGATAATATGCCGAAGCCAGAGGGAGTCAAGCTCCCTTCACTACCTGTAGGACAAAACGTACTGAGTACTCTTTGCAACGAAGACACGGGAAAAGCGTTACCCGGGCTTAACCTCCCGAAGCGCCAGAAGAAGCAGCGACGATGCTGAAGAAACTGGGCAAATACGAACTGATTGAAGAAGTCGGCCGCGGCGCCATGGGCGAGGTGTATAAGGCGCAGGATCCGTTCATTGGCCGGCTCGTCGCTTTGAAGACGATTACCGGCGCGCTCGTCGGGCGACCCGATCTGCTCGAGCGCTTTTACCAGGAAGCGCGGTCGGCAGGCGCGCTGCAGCATCCGAATATCGTCACCGTCTACGAATTAGGCAAGGAATCCGAGACGCCTTTTATCGCCATGGAGTTCCTGGAAGGCGAAAGCCTCGAGGCAGTAATCGAGCGGCGGCCCGTGCTTACTCTAACGCAGAAGGTGAGCTACATCATTCCTGTCTGCCGGGCGCTGGACTATGCGCACAAACGCGGAGTGGTCCATCGCGACATTAAGCCTGGAAACGTGATGATCACGAAAGACGGCGGCGTGAAGGTGGTAGATTTCGGCATCGCGCGCCTAATGGATTCTTCGCATACGCAGACGAATACGATCATTGGGACGCTCGGGTACATGTCGCCGCAGCAGATTCGCGGCGAGCGCGCCGACGAGCGCAGCGATATTTGGGCCAGCGGCGTAATGCTTTATGAACTGCTCGCTTACCAGCGGCCTTTCGACGGCGCGAATCAGACGTCGCTGATGCTGAACATCGCCAGTGACGACATTCATCCCGCACCGATCAAGAATTTCGTCCCCGATTGCGCCCCCGCGCTGGAATCGCTGCTCGCGAAGATGCTGCAAAAGGACATCACGCAACGGTACCAGACGATGGAGGAAGTGCTCTTCGATTTCGAGCCCATCTGGCGCCGCTTGCAGGAAGCCAGCGTCGCCGAAATGATTGCCGGCTCCGAAGAGCTGATTCGCGCGAAGAATTTCCCGCGCGCCCGCGACGTGCTTCGCCGCGCGCTGCAGATCGATAGCCGCAATAGCCGCGCAAAAACGCTGCTGGAAGAGGTCAATCAAGAACTGCGGCAGACCGTCGTGCGCTCGCAAATCAATTCCGCGCTCGAAAAAGCGCGCGCGCTGCTGAGCGAAGGGCGCCACAGCGAAGCGAAAGCCGAGGCGGAGGCGGCGCTCAAGCTCGATCCCGAGAACGCTCCGGCAAAGGAGATGATCGCCGAAGCCGAACGCGCCGCCGAACGTGCGCGCAAGATCGACGAGACTTTGCGCGCCGCCAAGCAGAAGCTTGCAGAAGGCGCTTTGGAAGATGCCGCCGAGCGCGCCCGCCAGGTGCTCGATTGGGACAAAGACAATCCGCTGGCGCGCGCGCTGCAAAAGCAGATCGAAGAGCAGATTGCGCAGCGCGAAGCCCGGAAGCGGCTCGCCGAGATCCTGCAGAGGGCGCGTAAGCTCTGGGCCGATCAGAAGGTGGAAGAGTGCATCGCGTTGCTCGCGGATGCACAAAAAGAATTCCCGTCGGATTCGGAAATCGCGCGCCTGATGGAAATTGCGCGGCAGGAACGCGCCGAGCAACGGAAGCGCAAGATGCTGGCGGACGCCAAAGCGTTACTCGCCGATCAACGTTTTGACGATGCCCTTGCCGCAGCGGACGCCGTTGCAAAGGAGTATCCGGGCGATGAAGCGACAAAAAAATTGCGCGAACTGATTCTGCAGGAAAAAGAGGGGCTCGAGCGGCAGAGGAAGTTGCAAAAAGACATTGCCGACCTGCAATCGCTGGTGAATGCCGAGAAATACGCCGAGGCCGTTTTCCGGGGCGAAAAGCTGCTGCGCGAGTATCCCAAACATGCGGAGTTATTCGAACTGATGAACTTTGCCCGCGTCGAAGCCGCCAAGCTTGAACAGAGACGGCTCGCGGCGGAAGCGCTGAAGGACATCGATAAGAAGCTGCAGCAATCGAAATTTCAAGAGGCGGCGACGGCAGCCGAGCGGGCGTTGGCACGCTTTCCCCACGACCCGGGCCTCGAATCCGCCCTCGAACAAGCGCGCGCGGGCGTGAAAGAAGCCGATCGACAGCAAAAGCTGCACCAGCGCATCGCCGAAATTCAGGCAAAGATTAAATCCGGCCAGCAAACCGCCGCAGCCGATCTGGCACGGCAGACGCTCGCGGCGTTCGGCGCCGATGAGCAGGTGAACAGGCTGCTGCGCGACGCCGAATCGGCAGCTTCCGAGAAACGCGAGAGGGAGAAGGAGCGCGAAAAGAAAGTCGCCGAGACGCAGACGCTGATTGCCGACGGGCGACTCAGCGACGCAACACAGATTCTCCAGGCAGGAATCGCCACCCAGATTTTCACGCGAAAAGACCCGCGCATCGAAGATCTCTTCCGGGAAATCGAGCAGAAGAAAGCCGTTGCCGAAGTGCAAGCCGCACCTCCTGCCGCGCAGCCGGCGCCTTCTACGGAAACGACCATCACAGCTCCTACCCATACGTTTTCAGCGACGATCGTGGACGAAGCCCGGCTGCCCGCTGTGGATTCGCCCGTCGGCGGCGAAAGTGCCGCCCCTGACTTTGGCCGGGCCGAACACGAGCCGTCCCCCGTCGCTTCAAGGGAGGCGCGGGGCTTCCCGATAATCCCCATCGTGGTGGGCGCGGCCGTGGTGATCGCGGTGGTATTCGTGCTGCTGCGATTTGTGCATAGCAGTTCCGGACCAACCTCTCAGGAAGCCACTTTGCAGCAGCAAGCGCAGCAACAGGAAAAGCTGAAAGACTGGCCCGGCGCCCTCGCCAGCTACAAAGACCTGGCCCAACTTAATGGGTCACTCGCGCCCGATGCGAACGCACAAGTTACTCGCCTCCAAGGAATGATTGATAAGGAAAACTATCTTTTCGGCCAAGCGCAGGGCGACGCTAACTCCGGCGATTTCGCATCCGCGCGAGTCGCCTATCAGCAAGTGGCGGACCTTCATGGCGACCGCGAGCAGGAGGCGCTCGATGGCGCGCAAAAGATGAGCGCCGAACTGAAGCCGGCGACGCCGAAGCCTCAGCCGGCTGCGCACGTGACTCCGCCTCCCGTACGCGCCAAGCAGCCTGCCGTAGCGAAGAAAGAAGCCGCGCCTGCGCCGCAGGCTGCCGATAATCAAAAGACGCCGGCACCCGCGCCCGCGGTGGGAAAGCCATCTCCGAACTGCCAATTGATTCCGACCGATATTCCCCGCTATCTCGATATGGCGGACAACAATCGCGGGCGCGGCAAATACTCCGACGCCGAGCGAGAATACAACTCCGTACTCCAATGCGATCCCACAAATGACCGCGCTCGCAACGGCCTTGCCCGCACAAAAGAAGCCGAGGCGATTCCCTCCTCGCCTTCGGGGCCTTAGCTTGCACCTTGAGTGATTTTGCTTTTTAGGCCAAATCCGTTTGGCGGATTCAGGTACAATTCACGCGGGAACCTCTCACCCCGGCGCGAGATTCTTCAAACTCGTTCGAAGGATGGACCCATGCGGAATGCAACTGCAGCGGGCCAGTGGACAATGCAAGTCCTCAACCATATTCGTAAGAACCGTGGCATCTTCTGCGTTTTGGCCGGAGTCCTGCTCGCCGGGCTCATCTTGCCTCGGGTCGCGTCTTCGGCGGGCGTCCGAAAGACCGCCGACCCGAGCGGCAATTACCTCGTCTACGTCGGGACCTATACCAGCCAAGGGTCGAATCCGCCAAAAGACACCGGCAGCAAGGGGATTTACGTCTACCGCTTCGATGCTGCCAATGGCGAAGTGGATCCGCTGGGACTAGCGGCGGAATCGGTGCAGCCCTCGTTCGTGGCAGCCGATCCCGCGGGCAAATTTCTGTATGCAGTGAACGAGACGGACACGTATCAGGGCCAGCCGAGCGGCGGCGTGAGCGCGTTTTCCATCGACCGCTCGACCGGCAAACTAACGTTCCTCAATGAAGTGGCCTCGCGAGGCGGAGCGCCCGCCCACGTGGCCGTCGATCACACCGGAAAATATGTGGTCGTCTCGAATTACAATGGCGGAAGCCTTGTCGTATTTCCTGTGCTGGCCGACGGCCGCCTCGGCGATGCTACTTCGTTCGTCCAACATCATGGCTCCAGTGTCAACAAGGACCGTCAGGCCGGGCCACACGTTCACGAAGCGATTTTTTCCCCCGACAACCGCTTTGTGCTTTCCGCCGACCTGGGGCTCGACGACGTTTTCGTTTATTCGTTCGACGATAAAACTGGAATGCTTGGTCCCCAGCCTCGCGTGTTGAACCTCACGCCCGGCTTTGGTCCGCGCCACATGGCATTCTCTCCGGACGGCCATTTCGTATATCTCGTCTCGGAGATGGGTTCAACGGTCACGGTGCTGCCCTTTGACCCCAAAGACGGCGATATTTTGGCGCGCGAGACGGTTCGGCTTGCGCCCGTGGGAGACGATGCTTCGCAGAAGTCAGGCGCAGAGATTGCGGTTGGGTCCTCGGGCAAGTTTCTTTACGCTTCGAATCGTTTCGATAATCTGATCGGCGTCTTTTCAATCGACGCCACATCGGGCATGCTCACGCGCACGGAGACAGTGCCGCTCGACGGCAAGACGCCGCGCGATTTCGCTATCGACCCCGGCGGCAAGTGGCTTTGGGATGCCAATCAGGATTCGAATAACATCATGCTTTACCGGATCGACCAGGATAAGGGAGGGCTTTTGCCTTCCGGGCTAACCCTGAAGGTCGGGGCGCCGACTTGCGTCGTTTTCGTCCCGTCCCCTTAAATTTAATTGCCAGTCGATTCGCCGAGGGTCGAGTGCACCGGCAGGGGGCGATAGCCGCTGCGCGCCCGAATGCGGAACCTGCCTTCCGAAGGCCCCTTCAGTTTCACAGTGAGGGCGCGCCAGCCGCGGTTTGGATTCATTTGCGGATAATAATAGAGCGAGTAAAGGTGTGAGAGGTCGTTGCGAATGGAATTGAATGCCTTCTTTTCTTCGGTCCAGTTCCTCGCAAAATAAACTTCGCCGCCCGTCGACGAACTGATTCGCTCGAAGACCTTCGTTGAAAGCGGATCCTGTTCAGCCTGGTGCGTGCTAATCATATAGATAGCAACGCCTTCGGACTGAGCAAGCTCCTCGACGTCTTCCGGCGGCGCCAGGCTCGCATTGTCAGGCCCGTTGGAAAAGACCACAATGACGCGCCTGCCGGAAATATTCGCAGCATCTCGAAGCGTGAGCAAAATCGCGTCGTAAAGCGCGGCATTGTCACCCGCCACCGTCTCGCGGACACTTCGCAAAACCTGCAGCCGATTCGGCGTAAGGTCCGAAGCGCGGAATAGATCGCGGCTGTACGAATAGAGTGCCACGCGGTCCGGACCCTGCAGTGATTGCACAAAATCCGCGATTGCGTCCTGCGCGTAAACGAAGCCGTGGTACATGTAATTGCTGGTGTCAAAGAGAATGAAAACGCTCGCGCCCACCAGTGGCGAACCGTCATCGGATGCTTCGGCATCAGAACCGGCCGGTGCGGGCGCTGGCGGAGCCGCGACGCTTGAAGCCGGGACCGAAGGAACCGAGTCGGCGCCGGCGTTCCCGCCACCGCTGGAGTCGGCCGCTGCCACTTCCGAAAGGCGCCTGGGCGGATTATCTCCTTCAGCGAACATCGCCAGTTTTTGCGGAATGCCGTCTTCCATCACGGCAAAGTCAGCGGGACGCAATCCTGTAATGTACTTGCCGTGACTGTCGGTGACCGCCACGTTCAGCTGTACCATTTCGACGCTCACGCGAATATTCGGCGCATCCTGACGCGCGGCTCGAGCGCTGATCCAGGCAGTTGAGACCAACGCAATCGCAGGCGCAAGCAAGGCAAAAACGTATCTTCTCGCAATCATATTTACCTCACGCGTCACCCGAAGTCCCGCCCGCGGTGAACGCCCATTCCAATTCCGTCCGCCGCAGCTAAGGCTGTAGCGGCATACTGATCTTCGGAATCCCGGCGATCTGCCCGTGCAGAAACTCCTCGCCCGTTTGCCGCATCGCGCGGTCGAGCGCGGGCAAATCGTCGAAATCGCTGCCGAAGATCTCCTCAACCATGCGACGCGTCAAGATCGGCGCGAGCTCGTTGAGCATCGCGGGCGTGTATCCCATCTCGTCCGCCAATCGAGCCCAGTATAAGTTCGTAGATTCCCAAGACTCGGCCAGCAGCTCGCTCGCGTAGTCCATCACTGACGGAAAAGGCCGCAGGTCGAGCAGCTCGTCACCGTAGCTTTGTGAGAGCGTTGGATGCGGCACGCCGAAGTCCTTCGAGAGCACCTCGACGCTCACCTGGGAGGGATCGCGCTTTGCCAGCGTCTCGAGCTCGGTTCCCGCAGGCCCCCACGCGTCAGCTTCGTCCGGGTGTTTCTGCCTGAATTGGGCGGTTAGGTAGAACGTGTCCTCGGGCGAAATCCTGGTCATCGCCTGGTCCGCATCGCCCGCAGTCAGCTCCGTATTCACCTGATCGATCGTCTCCGGAGGGGTGCGCATGGCGAGGATCGCGATCACATCAGCGCGCAGACTTGCATCCTTTGCGGCCTTCTTCACCAGTTCGGCGCCCGCCTCCTGATAGAGGGCCACTGCGTGCAGCGCGTCTTGCGAAGTGGACCACCAGCGAGGCACCACGCTCGTCGTCAGAAGGTCGGCCGCTGTATCGTGCCAGATCAGCGCCTGCACGTTTTGCGGAACGATGAAGTCCTGCTCGATTTCAGCGAGCGCATACGGCAAGCCCGCGAGCGAACCGGAAAGATGGGTCCCGTTCCCCGCCGTCAGCCCGACGCCGAAAAGCTGTGGAGCCTGCCAGGCGCGGGTTTGCCCAACTGATTCGGAAGCAAGGAAGTCGTGCTCGCGCACTAATAGCGGGCTATTGTGCAGAATCTCCGCACCGGGCGGCTCGTAATACGCATAATTCAGCCCCACGAGAGTGTCGCGCAAGAACGGTGTCAAAGCGCCCCGCATCTCGGCTGCCTCGTTCGGCGCCTCCGTTCCGCTGATGGACTTGCGCAGATCCGTCCGCAGTTCGAGCATCACGTGGCGGTTCGGTTCGTGCCCGGGCGCCCACTCTGCGCGCTCGGACTCGGTAAACATCGCTCGCGGCGACCGTGCCTCCTCCAGTTCTTCGGCTAATTCCTGCGCCCGCTGTGCATCCACGCCGTTGGGGGTGCGGGTAAGCTGCGCGAAGTCGTCTCCCAATTCGAGCAGAGTATCGAGCGACACAAGCCGTTGGTCTGTCATGACCGCGCCGATGTCGTTGCTCAGCTTTTCGTGGATTTGCCGTGCATCGGGCGTCGACTCCTCCGGCCCGGCTAGAAGAGAGATGATCTTTTCCTGCGTAATCACGGGGCTGCCAGACACGGTCTTCATTAATGACGCTAACGATGTGCGCGTAGCATCGAAAAGTTGCGGTGTCGCCGAAAAAGTTTCAAAAGGCTCGATTGTTTCCCGCCAGCTGGCGTTCAGCGCGGAATCGGGAATCTGCCCTTGGCGCGCGAAAATTTGCCACAGCCCGACGTTCGACTCGAAAATTCCCATCGTATCGGCGCGAATCAGAGGATCGCGGATTGCGTCGATCTTTTCCGTCTCCCTCACAAAGAGCGCAATCGAAGGATTGTCGAGGTCCGAAAACTCCGCAAACTTGTCGTATTGGTCGCGCAGCTTTGTATAGTGGTCGATCAGAAGACGCGTGGTTTCCGGAGTCAGCCGGTTGCCGGTGCGGTTGCGATCTACTTCGCTCAGCGTTTGGTACATTTCGAGCGGGTCGTCCGCAAAGTTGAACCGCGCTAGCGCAAACATCGCTTCCAAAAACTGATCCGGCGTGGACCAGCGCTCGGCCCTCCTCCCAATGTCGCGTAGGGGTTTGGGTTGGTCTTTTCCGCGAAACGCATACCGCCAGACCGCCACATTCCCTGGAATCAGGGGCTCGCCTTGCTCATCCAACAGGAGGCGCGTAGTCAGCATCAGCAAATCCGCCCCGGGCCGGAAAATCGAGCGAACGGAATCGTTTGAAGTGTCGTTGCCGTGAAATGCCTCATAGAAGCGCTGCAGCCGCCCGTCTGTGGTGAAGTATTGAAGCTGTGGCTGCGGCGCACGCGAGATCGCGTCGTAATACTCCGCCAGCCAACCTCCGTCCTTTGAGATCAATGCATAAACGAACGCACCGGGGTTGTCAGGGTCCGCGCCTGCGAGCTTCTTCCACGCCTGGTCGGCGTCCACGCCCCCGGGCACTGCCACTCGACCATCGCGTACCGCAATGCTCGAACCGTAAAAATCCAGCACCGAAGCGTGTGGCAGCATGCGCGCCACGCCTCCATTCTTCAGCAACACTTGTCGCGTACCCTCATCGACACGCGAAAGCCCCCAATACAACCGAGCCTTGGCCGCGTCATTAGCAAGCGCGTCCACAACATCGATATCCATGCTGTTCTGCTTGCCGGTCCAATCGCTTTTCCCGTAGATCAGCGGCACCCGGGTCGAAGGATAAGGCGTACTGAAAGGCTTTCCTTGCTGCAGAGCCAGTTGCAGATCTGCCAGCGGAAATCCCGAATCGACCGTGATAAACGCTTTGTCGGCGTCATCCACCTCAATCGAAGGAATCTTGTCGCAGCCGTCGACCAATCTATAGCCGAGATCTGCAAGCAGCTGTCTGGAACCCTCACACGTGGAAAAATGAAGCGTCCCTTCCGAGCCCGCGAGCGACGCCAGCGTATTCGCCTGCACGAAATAGCGACGGAAAATCAGCAGCGCCTCCGTGGCCTTGGGGGATTTCTCCTTCGAGCCTTCAAATCCGTAGGTTTCGACAAAGTGCCCCAAGAGCGGCAATACCTCCTCCGGCGACACTTCCTGGCTGATTCCCGCCATCCTCAAAAACGAGCGAACCGGTCCCGGAATGGTTATGTATTCAGTCGGAAGTTTCTCGCCGCCAGGCGATTCAGCTTCGGTGCTTTCGGCTGCGGCAGGATTTTGCGGGCCGGTGGAAGCTCGCGCCGACTTGGCGGATTTTTCTGTGCTTGGGACGCCTGACGGTTTGCTCAAGGCGGGTGCTGACAAAACGAGCGAACCACAAGTGAATCCCGCGAAGAGAACCACTCGCAAGCGAAGAAAGAGCCTCATGGCCGTAATCTCCTTCCGGCCGTGCAACCTCGGTCGTTGGCCCCGTCTACTAGATGGGTTTGGTCTGTGCTCCCGGTTTTTACAGCTGGAATATCATGAACCAGCGCAAATCGAATCAAGGTGTCGGGTGCGGTCACATGTCCCGCGAACCTGGGGGCTGGCCCAAAACTGGCGCATAGCGTAAACCAAATTTCGCCCCAAATCCAATACATTACATTCGGAGGCCAAAGCACAGGATAATTCCGATTGCACACCTTTCTCGTTTTCGTCGCCGTGACCCGGACATGGACGCGCCCGCTCAATTTTTAATCGCTCATTGACGAGCCAGCGATGCGCTGCGCGGCACGATCTTACACGGAACGCCCGATTGCAGCCTTCGCGCTTGCCACTTACCTTCGGTCCAAGGGAGGTTCTAAATGAGCGATATTCCAAACAACGAACAGATCCAGGCCAGAGCGTATGAACTCTATCTCGAACGCGGCGGCGAAGACGGCCATGACGTCGACGATTGGCTCGCAGCCGAAAAAGAACTGACACAGCAGCGCGAAGAGATGGATGCCATGTTCGATCGGGAAGAACCTGAAGCCGCAAAAGTCGGCTACGCTGCCGCCGCGTCCGGCCGCAGGCAATAGCCGAATCGGCATCGACCTCTTTCTCTTTAAGGTGCGCGAAGGGTCATTCCGCACGGACTTCTGCTATCCTTATCCCTCCGTGCGGAAAGCGCTCGTCTTTTATATTTCGCTTTTTTGTGCCGTGACGGCACTGGTTTGCGCCCCGGTGGGCCGTTCCGCCTTGCGCGCGATGCTCGGGCCGCAGAATCCTCCGGCCCAGCTTTCTTCGCCCTCCTTGCCTCCCATCATTGCCCAGCAACAGGCCCCGCCACCCTCTCCAGCACTTACCATCGTGCTGGATGCTGCACACGGCGGCGCCGATGAGGGTGCGCGCGGTCCCAACGGCGTCAATGAAAAGGATGTCGTGCTGGCGTTGGCGCGCGGTTGCCGCGCCGAATTGACCCAACGCGGTTATCGCGTGGTGATGACCCGTGACAGCGACGCCGATCCCACTTTTCAGGACCGCGCCTCGATCGCAAACCAATTTCCAAATGCTATCTTCGTCACGCTTCACGTCGCCTCAACGGGCACGCCCGGCACCGTGCGCGTCTACTATGACCGCGAAGCCTCGCCCTACACGTTTGCCCAGTCCCCCGCCCCGGGAACGCCCGTTGGAGCGGCAAGCGCTCCGCAGCCGGCATCAGTCTCGGCGCCGGCCGCCGGTGGGCTAACTCCCTGGCGCCAGGCGCAGGTCTCCTTCGATGAGCAGAGCCACCAATTCGCCGATCTTGTGCAGGGCGCACTGGCGCAGAAATTCTCTGGCTCGCCGATCGGCAGCATTTCGGCCGCCGTACGCGATTTGCGCTCGGTCACGGCGCCTGCAATCGCGGTAGAAATATCCAATATTTCCTCGCCCAACGTTAGCACCCTCGAATCGATGAGCCCCGCGATCGCGGCAGCGATTGCGCAGAGCATACCCATGTTTCGCCCGATGGGCATAGTAAACGGCAGCCAAACAGGCGCGAGCCAGTCTCACTGATGCGCAAAAGCCTAAAAATCGCGCTGGGAGCCCTCGTGGTCGCGCTGATCATCGGAGCCATCAGCTTCATCGGTCTGCGCCGCCGCGTCCGCCGCCTGCAACAGGAACCGTCCGACGAGCAGGAGCGCCAGGCCGTGATCGCCCCTCCGATCTCAACTCCCACCGACGTCGAAGTTACCGCTTCGATCTATTGGGCGGCAGGCGCAAATAAAATAGCCCCGGTGCAGGTCCAGTTGCCGCTCTCGGCTGACCCGGTACAGCGATCTCGTCAGGTGCTTCAGGCGCTCATCACCAGTCCGCCCACCGCCGGCCAGCGGACCCTGCCAGCCGATACGGAGCTACTCAGCTTTTACATCCTTCCGGACGGTACGGCCATCGCCGACTTTTCTGACGCCCTCGCCACCGAAACGCCGTCCGGCATCCTGAGCGAGCAGGAAGCCGTCGACTCAATCTGCCAGACGCTCGCCAGCAACGTCCCAAGCCTGCGGCGGCTGAAGATATTGATCCACGGCCAGGAGGCCGAAACTCTGGCGGGCCACATCGACTTGACCGGATTTTTCGATCTCAATCCCGCCCCGCCGCCCACAACCCCAACCGCAGCTGCCGCCCCAAGCGCCTCGCCGAACGGTTCTCCGTAAAGGCGCGGGGGCACGAAAAATGCGCAATCAGCCCTAGCGCAGCGAATTCGTTTGACAGAGACTACGTCTCTCATCAGACTTGACGCGCCTCCTGCGGCGCGCACGCAAAGAAAGCGAGGTTGAGTAGTGGCTCGATCCGATGGACGCAAGGCCGACGAATTGCGGCCCGTGAAAATTACGCCTGATTTCATTACGCAGGCCGAAGGCAGCGTGCTCATCGAGACAGGCCTGACCCGCGTGATCGTCACCGCAACCGTCGACGATGGCGTCCCTTCGTTCCTCAAAGGCACTGGCAAAGGCTGGGTCACAGGCGAATACGGCATGCTCCCGCGCGCCACCGAAGAGCGCACGCCTCGCGAATCCACCAAAGGCAGGCAGTCCGGTCGCACGCTCGAAATCCAGCGCATGATCGGCCGCACCTTGCGTTCGGTCACGGATTTAAAGGCGCTGGGCGAACGAACCGTTTGGCTCGATTGCGACGTGATTCAAGCCGACGGCGGCACGCGCACCGCTTCCGTCACCGGCGCGTTCGTCGCGCTGGCCCTGGCATTTGAACGCATGAAAGCCGCCGGCATGCTGCGCGAAGTGCCGCTCGCGGACTCCATCGCCGCCACCAGCGTCGGCATCGTCGATGATCAGCTTCTGCTCGATCTGGTTTATCAAGAAGACTCGCGAGCTCAGGTGGACATGAACGTGGTGATGACCGGCACCGGCAAATTGGTCGAAGTGCAGGCCACGGCGGAAGGCCGCCCTTACACGAACGCTGAGCTTCAACGGTTGCTCGATCTCGCCGCTAGCGGCATCCGGCAATTGCAAGAAAAGCAGCAGGAGCTGCTGCACATGAAATTCGCCGTCCGCGCCCGCTAAGATTTCGTATTTGGTTTCGCCTATGTAGCGGCCGACTCGCCTTTTAGTCGGGCGCTTTCGACTTTGCCTTTGAATTTGCTTTTGCCTATGTACTCCGGCGCTTTCGAATTTGCCTTAGCCTGTCCTTGAATGAAAATCGATCGCCTGATTTTGGCAACCTCGAATCCGGGAAAGCTCCGCGAATATCAACGCCTCGCGCCTGCTTCTCCCATCGCGCTGGAGCTCCTGCCGAATTTCTCGCAACTTCCGCCGTTCGATGAATCCGCGGCCACCTTCGCGGAGAACGCCGCCGGCAAAGCAATCCATTACAGTCGTTTCGCCAATGGCGTCGTGCTGGCGGAAGATTCCGGCCTGGTCGTGCCCGCACTCAACGGCGCGCCCGGCGTTCGCTCCGCCCGTTATG
The DNA here is from genome assembly GCA_035507075.1 of Candidatus Aquilonibacter sp. Lineage (GTDB taxonomy): Bacteria > Acidobacteriota > Terriglobia > Acidiferrales > UBA7541 > Palsa-295. Next base: position 54,097 of record DATJOL010000155.1, read on the forward strand.
CCGGCGAAAACGCAACGGACGCCGACCGCAACCACAAACTCCTGACAGAAATGGCGCGCTTCAAGGGCGAAGCCCGCATCGCGCGTTTCGTCTGCGTCACGGCCCTCGCGCAAAAAGGTTCCGCAATAGCCGTCGTGTCGGACTCCGTACAAGGCCTAATCGCCGCGGAGCCGCGCGGCGCCAACGGCTTCGGCTACGACCCGATTTTCTTCGTCCCAGAAATTGCCAAAACCTTCGCGCAAGCCACTCCGGATGAAAAAGACCGCCTCAGCCACCGCGGCAAAGCCTTCCGCAAACTGCTCTCCTATCTGCAAACTTCCGCTGTGATATAGTTTGCGGCTTGATGGCAATCGCACAAAAATCGCTGAAAAAAGCAAAGACCGGCAAGCGCTCCAATGGCGCCGTAGTCGGTCGAGGCACCGATCCCGCTCGCGTCCGCGCCATCCTCAAAAAGCTCGACGAAGCCTATCCGGACGCGACTTGCGCCCTGAAGCACGAGAACGCCTTCCAGCTGCTCATCGCCACGATTCTCTCGGCGCAATCCACTGACGTCCGCGTGAACATCGTCACGCCGGAGCTTTTCAAGAAATATCCGAACCCCAAGGCGCTTGCTTACGCAAATCCCGCCGAAGTCGAAAACGAAATTCGCACCACCGGCTTTTTTCGCAACAAGACCAAATCGATTATCGGCGCCAGCAAAAAAATCGTGGAAGATTTTCACGGCGAAGTCCCGAAAACAATGGACGAACTCCTCACGCTTCCCGGCGTCGCGCGCAAGACGGCCAACGTGGTCCTCGGCACCGCTTTCGGCATCGCCTCCGGTGTCGTGGTCGATACGCACGTGCAGCGGCTCTCGCAGCGGCTCGATCTGACCAAACACGACGAACCAAAAAAAATCGAACAGGATTTGATGAAAATTATCCCGCGGGACCGCTGGATAAAATTCGCCCACCAGTTGATCTGGCACGGACGCCGCGTCTGCCAGGCCCGCCGTCCTCGCTGCCTCGATTGCAACCTCGAAAAACTCTGCTATTCAAAGGACAAAACCGTCTAGCGCCCTGCCCTCGAAGTTCATAGCACGGCCTTCACCGCGGTGGCGCCTCGCTTTTTGCGCCGTTCACATCGCTCGTGGGAAGCACGCCGTTTGCGCTTGCCCCGAGGGTTTTCCCCCGCCCCAACCCGGCCTCCGCCGTCTCCTCTACTTCCTGGCCTCCTGAATCCCCTCTGCGTCCTGGTCTGATCTGCCCCGCAGCACGCGATACTTCAACGAGACAATGCCGGTAGGATAGATCTTGTGATGTTCCAACTGCAGTCGCGCGCGATATTCTCCAGCACCACTTAAAGGCACGCCGCCGCCCAGCAACACGGGCATGATCGAAACCTCCACGCTGTCGACCAATCCTTCGCCAAGCAGGCTCGCAAACAATGAACCTCCGCCGAAAAGCCAAATGTCTTTCCCGGGCCGCGCCCGAAGCGTCTCGACAAACTTCCTGTGATCACAATTGACCAAAGACACGCTCTTCGGCACCTCGCGCTCACCCAGCGTCCGCGAAAAAACAAACGTCTCCATCCCGGCCATCGTTGGGCGCCCGGCTTTCATCATCATTTCAAACGTGTGGCGCCCCACAAGCAACGCATCAAATTGAGCCATGAGCGCCCCGAAATCAACCGCAGGATCGTTCACGATCCAGTCGACGTCGCCCTTCGGCCCGGTGATGTAGCCGTCCACGCTGCTCGCAACTGCATAACGAATCTTTCGCATGGTCCCTTCCGCCGCCTCGAACGCGGATTCTATCACCGCATCCTGAGCCATATCCGGCTCGCGCTAGCCGAGCGAACAGGTACGGAAACGCGAGCGAGCGTCCGGCTATCCGCGAGACCGCGCGTCTCAACACGGTCCTCACCTAGCCGCCGCCGCGCCCGAGCGACTCTTCGCATACACGTCGATTCCCGTTTCAGAGCGTGCTCGAAACCGTAACGAATCCCACGCGCCCGCCCTCAGCCAAAATGCTAGATGTCGGCATCCATGCTCAGGCTTTCGATCATCTCATCGAGCTGCTTTTGCGCCGCGTCCTGCTTGTCCTGTAGATCCGCGGCTTGCTTTTTCAGCGTATCGAGTTGATTTTCCTGGTCTGAAAGCTGTTGCGTGTAGCGTTGCGTGAGCGCGCGTTCCTCGGGCGTCCCCTTCAGCGCCTTCATGTTTTCGCGCAGACGCGCCTGGTCATCGAAAATCTTCTGCGTCGCGTCGTCGTTGTCCGAAATTTGCCCTGCGAGTTGCGATACCAAGTCTTTTTGTGCCAGGATTTTCCGCAAGGCCGCCTCGATTTCAGGATTGATCGACTTCTGCCGGACAAAGAGTGCAACTTCATCGCTCGTCAGATTTGTGAGCGCGTATTGCGATTGGACCGGCGAAGCTTCCCGCACGGTAAACGTTGCCGTGCCCTTCGCGCCCACGCTTACGCGGAAACGGTAGACGTTTGATGTCGTCTCGTCCGGCTTGGCATCGTTGGGATTCAGCGACCAGCCGACCCGCACCGGATGCTCGATCAGCACCGTGCGGCCGGTCGTATCGTCGTTGCGTATCGTGTAGGTCGTCGTGGTGCGTTGCTCGCTCGTTTGTGTCATCAGGCCGTGCAGGATGCGGACTTTGTTCACGCGATCCACTTCGTTCCAATTGCTGCGGTCCACGCGCACGCCCAGATCGGTCGCATACGAAATGATCCGCTTCTCTCCCGGCTTGATCGGATCGGTGATGCCCTCGCCCGCGAAAGTTTCGTCCTCGAGCACGCTGAAGCTGCCGCCGTCGAGAGTGTCGTTGCTCGAATTCGTCAGCCATAGCGCACGCAGCGGCCGCTCCGATCCCAACGATTGATTCCACAGCGACACTTTCTCCGCCTCCACGTGTGTCTGGATGATCGGAACCAGAGCCGATTCGTTCTTGTGGATTGTCACGCGGTCCTTGAGCTTGTATTCGAAAAGGTCGCCCAGATCGCTCCCCTCAGCCGCACTGGACATTTGCTGCCGCGCGGCGGAAATCGTCCCGGTCCCCGCCATTGCGTATGCGCTGCCGGTTCCGGTTGCATACCCCACGCCGTCGCCGCGCCCGTTGCCCAGGACCCCGCCTAGAGATCCACCCAGCTCGGCGCTCGATCCAAGACTTCGGCTTCGAGACGCAGACACCGAATCCGTTTCGATGCCATTCGTGCTCGCGCTAACCGTCACGGTTTGTGACTCGGTGCCGACCTGCAATCGCATATCCTGCGTCGCGGCTCGCCCTCCGCCGAGAGACAGTCCTTGAACGTTCGTCGCCTGAAACCCGCGCGCATTCGCCTGAAGTTGATAATTGCCCGCCGGTAAATCGCCGAACTGATAGTAACCCGCAGAGTCGGTAACCACCGATCCTGCCGTTTGCCCCGATGGACTCAGCAGCGTGACGCTCGCGCCTGGAATCACGGCGCCGCTTTCGTCCGTAACAACGCCGGAGAGCGACGTCACTCCGCCGAGCATCGCGCCCTCATGCGTCTGCGGCATCAATTGCGCAAGCTGCGGCAGCGGCACCACGGGACGCCGCGCGTAATAAGGCTGCGAAAGCTGCTGAATGAACGACTGCGGCGCTCCGGAAACCAGCGATAACTCTACGTTGTCCCAATCTTCGCCCACGGTGTTGTCCACGATCGCCCAGCCCTGCAGCAACGGCTCCTCGCCGGACTTCGAGGGCAGCACGATCCGATAAGTCGTCTTCCAGATCGGCACTTCGCTGATATAACTGACGTAGAGACTGCGCTCGCCGCTGCCTGCGGTCGCAATCGTCATGCGCCGCATTTCCTCCTGCCGTACCGAGGCAAGCAGCGAAAGATAACGGTTCACTTCCTGCGAGGCATCGCGATCGGCCACTTGGACGCTGACAGCCGGCGTAATCTCCACGCTTCGCACCTCGCCCGAATCGCTCACCAGCGTAGCGAGGTCCACTTCCAGCGTGTTCCCTCCGCTGACGCGCGTCTTGCGCTCCACGCTCAGCAGTCGCCCCGTGACCACGTTCGTTCCGTCGCGCATTTCAAGCCGAACGCCCCGTAGCGCGCTGTAAAAGTTCTCGATGTTCGTATCTTCAGCCAGCGGCAAACTCAACGTGCCGAGCCGCTGCGCCAGAGGAGCGTCCGAGTTGTAGTCGACGCCCGTGATGCGGCCGCCGCTAAGGTCCAGCACCGTCAACGATTGCAGCACGTCGTTAAGCTGGCCGCTCGTAAAATTGATGTCTACCGTTTCATTACCGTCCACCTGGCCTTGGTGCTCGAAAAAGCCGACTCCGGATTTATAGAGGACCACGCGCCGGACCGGCAGGTTTCCACCGGAAGATTCGGCTTGTGCGGTCACAACTGGCGGCGCAATCGGTCCCCGCCGTGCAGAACTTGTGGACGTCTTTTTTGTGCTCGTTGAAGCGGGCTTATTGTCGTTCGGTGCTGCTGCGACTGCGATGGCTGCGGCAAAAACGGGAAGTACGAAGACACACATCCAGCGTCGATGCTTGATCATTTGCCCCTCCGTGACTGGAACCGTCGGGCCGGGCGCCCGAGCGGCACCCATGATCTTCGTGATGCAAACCCTTAGATCAACTCTTTCGCCGCGGAGTTGTGCGCAAAGATTGTCAGAATTAAATATTTTGCAGTTCTATTACTGCTGGATCCCTTCCGAGACTCGGCCCAAATCGGGAAAAGTGGTTCTGGTACCGAGATTGTGGTTGACACATGAGTACAACCTGTGATAAACTCCTCTCCGAGGATTTCACAATGAACGAGCCGTCTTGTATGGCTGTTTGGAGGCATCTCACGGGGAGGCGACTATCACAGCGGGCGGCTAATTTCTAATCGATAGTAATTACGATTAGAAATCGCCGCAACTCCCGTATTTCGAGTAACTTGAAAATTTCTAATCGATAGAAAAACAGCCCCTCCGGAAGGAGCAAAAGCGCACAAAAGGCGAAGCGACCAGGCCCGCGACGGCGAGTCACCCGGCTTGCCACGCCGCAGCGAGATTCTCGCGGCGGGCGGGAAAATGTATAAAAAATCGAAATCTCTAATCGCAAATGAATAAAATTAAAAATGCACCTAAGTCGCTGAAAATAAAGACCAAAAGAATTTCTAATCGCGGCCAGCAAGGGGGGTAAACGAGCACCGCGATTAGAAATGCATAAAATCCGCCAGCGTTGCATCACCGTTTTGAAATGCGGTTAAACAAAAAAACGAGGACGGCGGGCTCAGGGCATGGGAGACCCCATGGTGATGGGAACCCTTCCCAATTTGGCGGAGTCTAATACAATAGCGTTATGTCCCCCCTTACAAAAAAAGTCGCCTTTTTTTTGGGCGTTCTCGTCGCCATCCCGGCGTTCGGCCAAGCTGCCCAGCAAAATCTTTTGCCCCAGGCCGTTGCGGGCTGGACCGCGACCAGCACTCAGCCCTTCCATCCTGGCGCGCAGCTCGAGCCGAATGCACCGACCGCGGATCCAACGCAACTCGCAGACGCGGCGCGCGAATACGGATTCGTCTCGGGTGAGACGGCGAATTATTCTCATGGCTCCGCGGCTCCGATCACGGCAACGGTCTACCGCATGAAGGACCCGACTGGCGCTTACGGCGAATACTCCTACCTGAAAACACCGGACATGAACACCGCCGACTTCAGCGAGCATTCCGCCACCAAATCCGATGAAGCGCTTGTCCTGCTCGGAAATCTCGTGCTGAAAATTGACGGCGTGAATCCCAAGCGCGACGTGGAAGGGATCAAGGCGCTTATTTCGGCCGTCGAGCCAAAGGCACAGGACGGCCTTTATCCCATGCTCCCGCAGCAGATGCCGGCGGAGGATCGTGTCGATCGCTCCGACCACTATATTCTGGGGCCCGTTACGCTCGATCAGTTTTTCCCGGGCGGCATCGGCAATTCGCTCGGCTTCCGATACGCGCCCGAGGTCGAAACCGCACATTTTGACGTCGACGGCCGCGATTTGACGATGTTGCTAGCCGACTATCCCACCCCCCAGATCGCGCAGAGCCAACTCGATTCACTCTCCCAAAAATTCAACATCAATGGCTCGCAACCTGCTGCTACGTCTCCTGCATTCTTCGCGGAACGTTCGCAAACCACGATTGCGCTTGTGGCGGGGGCCCAATCCAGCGACGAGGCGAACAAGCTTCTCGATCAAGTTCGTCCCGCTTCGGTCCTTACGTGGGATCAGCCGACTTTCCAGTTCAAGGAACCGCGCTTCGAAGTGATGGTCGTGGGCGCGTTTCTTGGGACCGGCCTCATTTGTCTCTTTACAATTGTAGGCGCGCTCGCGTTCAGCGGATTTCGTTTGAGCGTGAAGAAGTGGTTTCCGAACACCATCTTCGACCGCAACACGCAGATCGACATTTTGCAAATGGGATTGGTCAGCAAGCCTATCAAAGCAGAGGACTTCTACACGTTCGACGGAAAGCGCGTGGACGACCGCTCCGTGGATAAAAACTTGCCGGACCGGACCGCGCTCCGTCTATTCAGATGAAAACACAAGACTTAGCAGCATCCCGAATCGGGGCATTACCGCTTGACTTCTGTAGGACTGCCCACTAGACTGCCGCTGAGGAAAGGGTTCTTGGCCATCCGCGCATTGGCCGGGAGCTTTCTCCCTTGAAGGCCCGCTGCTAGGCGGGCCTTTTTTTGTTCGCTTCCAGGTCGCGCTTTCCTCCGCGAGTTTTTATGCATTTCTAATCGCGGCGTTCGTTTACCCCCCTTGCTGACCGCGATTAGAAAATTTTTTGCGAATTTTATGCATTTCCCCCCGCGCGAGAGCCGGCTGCGGCGTGGCCAATGGGTGACTCGTCGTCATCGCGGGTCTTTTCGCTTCGCCTTTTGTGCGCTTTTGCGCCTCCAAAGGGCTGTTTTAATATCGATTAGAAATCTGGATCTGATGCAAATGCGAGGGTTGCGGCGTTTTCTAATCGCAGCGATATCGATTAGAAATCAGCGGCCCGCTTGCGGCCCGGCCAAGATAGCGGCCCCGCTCGCTGCCTTCATTTGCTTCGACTTGCGTCCGTTTGAAGCGACCACGGTTCGTTCATCGTGAATCTCCGGCAAGAAGTTTATCATTGCGTGTACTCATTTGTCAACCACTATGTCGGTACTAGAACCGCTTTTCCCGATTTGGGAATGGCGCGGGGGACGGCGCGCGGGGTGGTTCGAAATTGTGCGCTTAAAATGGCCTTAAATGTCGCGTTTTGCGCGTTAAATGCGGCTTATTTGGCGGCTATTTCGCGGCTGGTTGATCGA
>DATJOL010000156.1:0-2961 GCA_035507075.1 Candidatus Aquilonibacter sp.
CGCTCGACCGCGCCACCCGGTTGCGGCCATTTCACCTCAATCCAGTCCACTTTCTTCCGCTGCCCGATTCCGAGGACTACCCGCGGATCCTGCGCCGAAAGAAAACTGCCTCCGCCCACGATCTCTCGATGGCGTTTCAAATCGCCCGCCTGATAGGTGATCTTCGCGCCAATCGCATCAATATTTGACTTCTTACCGATGAGCTTTACTCCCAGCCAATGATTCTCGCGCGCCGCACCATTCCGCAGGAGTATCGGCGCATCGTTGTTCACTCCGATCAGCACATCCACGGCGCCATCATTGTCAAAATCTCCCAGCGCAAGCCCGCGGCCCGCGAACGACTTCGAGAAGATGGGTCCGCTCTCGGCGCTTACATTCCGAAACGTTTTTCCAGCGTTTCGAAACAGCAGCAGCGGCTCGCTGTATTTCACTTCCGCCGAACGCGTTCCCACGGTCGGGTCGGGATGCCCATTGGCGATCAAGATGTCGAGCTCGCCGTCGTTATCATAGTCGAAAAATTTCAGTCCCCAGCCGCTCATCAAGCGCGTGGTGGAGCCGATACCGGTGGGAGTCGCCACGTCGGTGAAACTCTCGTCGTGATTGTTGCGATAGAGCGAGTACATTTCGTGATCCACGTTCGTCAGCGTCAAGTCGACCCAGCCATCCTGATCGTAGTCCGCTGCATCCACTCCCATGCCCGAGCGCGCGAGTCCAAACGAGTTGTAGCCGACCCCCGCGAGCAGCCCGATCTCGTCGAACTTCCCTTTTCCGCGATTCGCAAATAACGCATTCGGCACGGTATCGTTCGCGACAAACAGGTCCATGAAGCCGTCATTATTGATGTCCGCGGCCACCGCGCCCCACGCCTTCGCGGGCGATTTCGCGATTCCTGATTCCTTGCTCACGTCGCGAAACGTGCCGTCGCCGTTGTTGTGAAATAGCCAGCTCGCCGACGGCTCGTAGACATTCGGCTTGCAGTACCAGCGCTCGCCGGTCACCGTGTTGCCGCAGAATTTATTTTTCGCTTTGTCGAATTGCGCGAAGCGGCAGACGAAAAGATCGAGCCGGCCGTCGTTGTCGTAATCGAACCAAACGGCACTGGTGCCCCAGCCGAGCGCGGCGACTCCCGCCTTCGCGGTCACGTCTGTGAATGTGCCGTCGCCGTTGTTGTGATAGAGGATGCAGTTCGGGTACTGCGTCACGTACAAATCAGGGAAGCCGTCGCCATCGTAGTCGCCCACGGCCACGCCCATTCCGTACGCGTTGCCCGCCGCGCCTGCTTTCAGCGTCACATCCGTGAACGTGCCATCGCGATTGTTACGGTAGAGCGCGTTGCGGAGCGGAGCGCTGGGAGTGTAGAAATCGCACGGCCCGCTATTCACTAGATAAATGTCCATCCATCCGTCGTTGTCATAATCGACGAAAGCGCACCCCGGACCGACGGTCTCGGGCAAATACATCTCCGGCGAAAGGCCACCCACGTGTAGCCACGAGATCCCGCTGGCACTTGCCGGTATCTGCTCGAACGCAGGCGGAACATCCGCCGCGAGCAGGTTCCGGCCCGGCCAACCAAGCGGCAAGCCAGCCCGCAAGCCCGCTCCCATGCCGGACCAGCCGAGCATCTGCAAAAAATGGCGTCGAGAAAACGTATTCCACCGCCCTCGCGAAACTTTCTACTTAATACTTTAGACGCAGTTCAGCCATTGTAATCGCGCGCCTACACCTCGCACGCAGACTTTTTCGCGTCGCGCGCACAAAGCTCGACGCAGGGCCGAGAGCGATCGGCACTGAAAGATAGATCGGCATAGCGGTTCCGAGCGCCTCAATTTTGCAATGCTTATTGCTGCTGCGGGATGACTTTCTCCGGGGTCCGCTGCGCGCCTTGCACCACCTTCGCTTCGGTCTCGCGCTGCAGCGCCATCTCTCGGTCGGCGTCCGCTTTGCGGCCGATGCGCGCGTAGGCGATTGCCAGTTGGTAGTGCCCGGCGGGATCTTCCGGCTCCTGTTTCACGTATTTTTGCAGGGGCGGAACAGCATCTGAAAACTTCGCCAACGCGTTGAACGACATTCCGAGTCCCAGAAACGCCTCGAGGAATCCTTCATCGAGCTTCGTCGCCTTCTGATAATGCGTTTCGGCTTCGTCCCAAGCCTCAGCGTGGCGCGCGATTTCGCCCAGCGCATATTCCGCGGATGCGTTCGTCGGATCGATCTGCAACTCCGCTTCGAATTCTTTCTTCGCGTCATCCACGCTCGTGGCCGTCGGCGGACGCACGAGAAGTATGCGACCGAGGCGATAGTGAATCCCGGGCAGATTCGGATTCTTTTCCAGAATTTGATTGTACTCAGCTGATGCTTCATCCCATTTGCTTTGCGATTCGTAAGCTTCGGCATCGAGTTCGTGCGCCTGATATGAGTCCGGCAGGGTCGCGGCGATTTCGCTCGAGGCGCGATTCGCGAGCTCGGAAAAAAAGTGCGCCGTGATATACAGCACCTCGGCATTGCGCGGATACTCGTGGTTGAGACGCAGCAGGCCGTCGACCGCCGTATCCACGTCATTCACGCTCATCGCGCAGCGCACGCTCGACATCTCGGCGGAATAGCGCAAATCCTTGTCAGTCAGGCGCGGAATGGATTTTTTCAGCACCGGCAAAGCTTCCCTGCATCGCCCTTGTGACACGAACTCCATGCCTTGCTTCGCGAGCGCGTTCGCGTCTGGTGCAGGCGCCTTCTGCGCAGCCTGGGCTACGCACGAGCCCGCGAGGAGCGCCATGAGCGCCGTCGCGCACAGCCAGTGCCGCATCATTTTCATTTTGGGGCTCGTCTCCAATAGCGTACCGCCCCATCATTATATATGGGACGCCAAGTACGGGCGAATTGCCGCCGGGGCTGTTGCCGGCCGTACGATTCGGACTAGAATGTTTTCAGTTCCACTATGAAGTTACGCGTTCTACTGGCGCGCTT
>DATJOL010000157.1:0-19179 GCA_035507075.1 Candidatus Aquilonibacter sp.
CGATCAGATGCGCATGGGCATGACGATGTAGCGATAGCGGCTGGATTCGTCAGCCATGGGACGGAGTTGGCTAGCGGACTGATCGTCTTTCATTTCGAAGCTGATGGGACCTTCGGGCGCGGCGGCCAAAAAATCGAGAAGATATTGCGCGTTGAAACCGATGGTGATGGGCTCGCCTGCATATTCCTTGTCGATCGCTTCTTTGGCTTCGCCGTATTCGGGGCTCGAGGCGGAAATTTCAACGCCCTCCTTGGCCAAGATGAAGCGCACGGCATGGGTGCGCAGGTCAGCGAGTTGAGAAACGCGGCGGAGCGCGTCCTGGAGCTCGCCACGCTCAAGAACGAGGGATTTATTGGCTTCGCGCGGGAGGACGGCTTCGTAATTCGGAAACTGGCCGGTGAGCTTGCGGGAGGTGAGCAAGCGCTGACCGAAGCGGAAGAAAAGATGGCTTTCGTCCTGAGCAAACTCGACAGAAGCCTCATCGCCAGATTCAGCCGCGAGGCGCTGGATTTCCGTCATGGCTTTCTTGGGAATAAGAACGCGCGTCTCCTGAGAGAAGCCTTCCGTTTTGTGCTCGACCTCGACCATAGCGAGGCGGTGGCCGTCTGTGGCGACCATGGTGATGGAAGCGGGCTTGAGCACGAGGAGAGCGCCATTGAGCGTGTAACGCGACTCTTCGGCAGAGATTGCGAAGGTGGTCTTTGCGATCAGGCTGGCCAGAAGGTCCGCGGGAATCTTGATCGCTGCATCGGGAAACGAAGGCAGCGCGGGGAAGTTTTCCTTGGACATGCCGACGAGCTTGTAATTCTTACGCTCGCAGGTGACCTGGATCCAATGATTATCGAGGAGCTTAAACTTGATCTCTGCTTCGGGAAGCAAGCGGACGATGTCGTAAAGCTTTTTCGCAGGGATCGTGCCGGCACCTTCTTTTTTTACGCGCGCTTCGCAGGACGTGCGAATACTGAGCTCGAGGTCGGTGGCCGTGATGGCAAGACCGCTGGCCTTCGCTTCGAAGAGCAGGTTTGAAAGGATGGGGATCGTTGTCTTGCGTTCGACGACGCCTTGCGTCAACTCAATCTCTCGAAGAAGATCGAACTTTTTTACGCTGAATTCCATCGCTTGCGTTCCCTCACCACGCTTGGTATCCAAATCCCGCGCGACTGAACTCATGTAATTCTCCCGTCGTTCCCCGTGTAACGGCTACTTTACTGCTTTTTTATATTTAATCCAAAGAAAGAAAACCGACGTCTTCTCCGGACCTGTGGATAAGTTAGAAAGGCGTGCAACGCTTGTATTTCCCAAGTGTTACGCGCTCGCCTTTCCTGTCGAAACCCATTGCGCCGTGAGGAAAATTCACAGTGATGAAGCGCGCGATGCAACGCGAGCGTTTCATCCACAGCACATCCACAGCCGGAAAGCACAAACGGTGGATTTCCACCGCCAAAGTCTAGCCGAATGAATCGAGTAGCCGGTTGATCGTCTTGTTCAAATCTTTATCGGTCTGGCGGAGGAGCTCGATTTTATTGATGGAGTGAAGGACCGTGGTGTGGTGCTTGCCGCCAAACTGCTTGCCGATTTCCGGCAGAGAAGCGGACGTAAGCTGCTTGACCAGAAACATGGCGACCTGGCGCGGAAAGGCGATCATTTTCGAGTTGCTGCGCATTTTCAGGTCCTGGGGTCGAAGGCCGAAGTGTTCGCCGACACGCTTTTGAATCTGGTCGATCGTGACTCTTTTTTCCTGCGTCTCGAGAATATTTTTCAACACCTGCTGCGCGGTGGGCAGGTTGAGCACAGCACCAGTGAGAGACGCATACGCCATGAGGCGGATCAGAGCGCCTTCCAGCTCACGAATGTTGGATTTGATGGACCGAGCGATGAATTCGGCGACGTCATCGGGCAAATGGACGCGTTCGTTATCCGCCTTCTTCTGAAGAATGGCGATCTTCGTCTCGAGATCGGGCATCTGGATGTCTGCAATGAGGCCCCACTCGAAGCGGGAACGCAGGCGCTCTTCGATCGATGAGATTTCTTTCGGAGGGCAATCGGACGAGATGACGATCTGCTTTTGTTGATCGTAGAGCGCGTTGAACGTGTGGAAGAACTCTTCCTGGGTCCGCTCGGCGCGCGCGATGAACTGGATGTCGTCAATCATCAAGACGTCCATATTGCGGAAGCGGTCGCGAAACGCCGGCATGCGCTCGAAGCGGATAGAGGCAATCACTTCGTTGGTGAATTTCTCGGCGCTGATGTAGATCAGGCGGAGCGAAGGATTGCGGCGCTTGAGCGTGTGGCCAATCGCCTGCATCAGATGCGTCTTGCCGAGACCCACACCACCATAGAGGAAGAGTGGGTTGTAGGATTTCGAAGGAGTCTCAGCGACGGCGACGGCCGCGGCATGGGCAAACTGGTTCGAAGAGCCTACGATGAAGGTCTCGAACGTGTAGCGAGGGTTGAGCTGGTTGCTGGCCGAGTCAAAATCGAGCTTCGGTTGAGCAAGCGCGGGCGGATTGGCGAGCGCGGGCTCAGGCTCCGCGCAAATGAACTCGATCGTCAGGTCCGGGCGGCCGATTTCCACGAGTACAGCCTGGATCAGTTCGCCGTACGTCTCCTTCAGGCGCTTGCAGAAAAGCCGAGTAGGAACCCGGACGGTGAGTTTGTTGTCTTCGACGCGTTCCTGCCTTGTGGGGCGAAACCAGGTCGCGAAACTGTGCGGGTTGACGCGGCGCTCAGTGTGCTGCAGAACTTTATCCCAAAGTGTCATGAAAAAAGCCGCCCCATCGATTTCCACATGAGTGGAAATGCTGTGGAAATCCAGCCGGAGAATCCGGCCGGAAAATATTCTCTTTTGGGTCTTCCGGTTGTGCGTCGCGAGAATCAGGCAAGCCGCAGCGACTAATGAATGCTCGCGTTTGGGAACGCCCTTGCTACCAGAGACGCGAGTTGGGATTCTGCCTAAACGGGGCGAGATGGGCAAGAGAAAACTGAAAGAAGTTGGAGAGCGAGGTCCACACGGGATGCACAGTTTTTCCACAGGCGCATTTTCACGCGGATTCGGGCAAGTCTTTCGATAAATCGGGGCAAGCGAAGGCATCAGGGCAGGTTTCCACAGAACCCGCGTGGAAGTGCCTGTGGAAAATGAGTGGAAAAGTGGAAGACGGAGGGTCTGGGGAGGGAGGCGATTTAGCGCGTGGGCTTGTCTGGAACCTTGGCGCGGACTTGCAGCGAATGCTGGTCAGCGAGCTTATCGGGGCGCGTGAAATAGTAGATTCCGCCGGAGCTGGTGCCGATGAGCAGGTGATTCGGGTCGACCACGATGGCGGTGGTTTGAAGCAGAGCGCCGTTTGGAGCGGTGAGATAGTACGTATCCATCGCGTTTCCGTATTTATCAAAATGCACAAGTATTGGTCCGACGGCGGCCCAGACTTCCTGCGTCTGGTGATCGATGCCGATGGCCGTGAGCATCTTGGATGTGGGCTCGACCGGCTGTGGGCGGTCAAGGTTGATGCGCATGCTGCCGACGAAGCTTACATCGCTGGCACCGAAGCGGCCGTGGCCAAAGCCCGGCTTCGCACCGCTGGCTGAGGGAGCGCCTGCGGAGGGTCCAGTGGAGGCATGGGAGGGGCCGGCTGCGCTGAGGGCTCCAGGCGCACCTGCAGGATGGCCGAGCGGACCGCCCACTCCAGCACCGCCCAAAAGGGGATGGCCAAAGCCCCCGGGCCGCGGGCCAAAGCGGCCAAGAAAGAAGCTGGAGAATCCGCCGACTCCGGTCGTGGGGCTAGCAAAACCGAGAGGGCTGCCCGTCATGTAATCGAGAGCGCCGGGCACTATATTTGTAGGATTTGAGGTGGGCGTCGCGGGCGCCTGATACTGCAACGAAGCAGACGACGAAGCTGTAGAGCCTGCAGAGTCCGAATCTGCCGCGCTGTCGTCAGCGCTGGAATCGTCACTACTCGAATAGGTGCCGGGAGCGAAATATTGGAGCGAGGCTGAGTTCGCCGCGGCTCCCTGGCTGGCAGGGGAAGATGTCTGCTGGGAGCCTGTCGGGGGAGCTTGGCCAGCGGGCCGGCCTCTGCCGCCGCGGTTGCTCGTATTCATGCCGACATGTACGTCGAAGGTGGGCTGAACGAGAGAAGTCTGAGCGGTGACTGTGGCGGCGACGCTGCCTCCGTTGCGGCCCCTTCCGCCGCGGCCTTCTCCGGACATCAGGCCAGCCAAGCCCATTCCGACGTTGCTGCCGAATTGGAGGTTGCCTGTATCGCCGACTGTGGTCCAGCTACCGATTTGGTCTGCGCTGGTGAGGCGCGAGAAATTGAACCCGAACTGGACGCGGTCTTCCGGAGTGTCAGCAATGTCCGGTGGCGTGGGCACGTTGGCTGAGTAAGCTGCGTAGCCAAAGCGGTCGAATTTCTTAACCTGCGGATCGGTGGGCGAGAGTATGCCGAAGTAGAGATTGTCGGAGGAATCGCCGATGATCCGGCCTGTGTCAGCAAGCGGCGGTGCTGGCGTTGTCGGGGCGTCGGGCGAGGGATTCGAAATGTCGTGAGGCTCGCCGAAGCCGCGGACGAAGCGGCCATTCTGTTCGAAAATTTCAATGGGATGCTGGGTGCGGAGTGTAGTGACGGCGATCTGGCCGTTTGAGAGCGCGACGAGGGATGTAGGCGCGAATACGGTGAATTTTGTTTTTAATAAGCCGTCGGGACCGAAGACATCGATGGTGTTTGCGCCGCGGTCGGCGACGACGATATTGCCGTTTGGCGCGATGTCCAGGTCGGCCGCGTAGTCAAAAGCCATTGCTGAATGGGCGTCAGGAATCTGGGCGACTTTGTTGCCCATTGCGTCGAAAACCTGCACGAGGTGACCCGGGCTGGCGATCACGTAGACGTGGCCAGCGGAATCCTGCCGGATCGCGATAATACTGCCGCCGACCTCGGGCAGCACGCGATGGTCGGAAGCGATCATGTTGTGGAGATTCTGCGAATCCGCGGGGCGAGGGCCGGCAAGCCCCAGAGAAACCAAAAGCGCAACGGACCAAAGCGGCTTTTTAACGCTGAAAGTCATTCACCCCTCGCCTGCCTTGCGGATAAGGAGTCAGATGCCCGGCTCCTGCTGGTAAGTTGGCCGAGCGGAGAGGCGCCAGAGCCAGACCAGACGCCTTCGAAGATGCTTATTTACCATATTTTGGGCTCGCGCTTCCTGCCATTTATGCGAGGGCAATCAGGATTGCAACGAACTGAGGCCTCAATCGAGACGGAAATTGAGCCGTTCTATTCCCCTGGCGCGACCGGTGGTTTCGTCGATATCGAGAAGAACGCATTTCATACGTATATCGCCTTCGGCGACGGCGAAGCGGATGGGAAGCGCGTCATGAAAGCGCTGGATGATGGGGCCCTTCTCCATTCCGATGATGGAATCGTGGGGGCCAGTCATGCCAACGTCCGTGATATAGGCCGTGCCGCCCGGGAGAACGCGCTCGTCAGCCGTTTGAACGTGCGTGTGGGTACCCAAGACGGCGGAGACCTTACCATCCAGATTCCAGCCCATCGCGAGCTTCTCGGAAGTCGCTTCGGCATGCATATCAACGACGACGACCTTCACATCGGGCGGGAGTTTAGCCAATTCGGACTCGGCGGTGCGAAAGGGGTCGTCGATGGGCGTCATGAACGTGCGGCCCTGAAGGTTGAGAACGGCGTATCGGACCCCATTCTTTGTGGTGCCGACGTAAACGCCCGAGCCCGGCGACCCGGCGGGAAAATTCGCGGGCCGGAGCAGGCGCGGCTCGTGGGGAAAATACTCGAGGATTTCACGGCGATCCCAGACGTGATTACCGCCCGAGAGGACTTCTATGCCCGCAGCAAAAAGCTCCTGAACGATGCGCGGGGTGATGCCGAACCCGGACGCGGAATTTTCGCCGTTGGCGACGCAAAGATCGATCTGACGCTGGAGCAGAATGTCCGGCAGAAGCTCGCGAACTATGCGGCGGCCGGGCGAGCCTACGATGTCACCGATAAAAAGAGTGCGCATATTTTTTCATTAGCTCAATTCGGACGAAGAAGCGGAGCCGTCCGCTTCGCCGTGCGCTACTAGGCCCTGAACCCCACAAATAGGTGGGCGCCCTACGCCTGCTTTAAGGCGTCTTTCCGGCAAGCCGGAGAGCGTGCACAAGGGCAGGACGACGCGAGCGCCCTGGGATCCAGTGTTGGTTCAAATAGGCTTTCGCAGCGATCACCTGCGTCGAAGAGCGGCTCCTTCCCGATTGTAGCAGGGAAAGTTCGGAGTCACGGGAGCGTTGCGAGGCTCAGTTTCATTCGTTTTGAACGCGCCAATTACCACTTGACCCGGACGCGGTAATCGAGCGTGGCCGTGCCGTCCTTTTCGACCGGAACCTGGAAACCGATCGTAGTTGAGTCGAGCTTAGTGGACGGAAAATTGGAGTTTTCGACTTCCCAATCGCCGCCAATCGGTTCGCGGACGTCGACCGTGACAGGGGCGTCTTTGTGATTGCGCAGCGTGACCTGGTATTCGAGCTCGAATGTGTTGTTGTTGATGCGTTTGTAGTCCATTTCCTTGCGTTCGCAGACAATATCAAAGGCATTGCCGATATGGATGTGCAGGTTTTCATCCTTGGGCGTGTGCTGGATGCTGTCTTCGCCAGCGAACTGGATATTGCCCTTCGAATCGGCTTGATAAACGCGGACGGTCCCGGCCGGGAGGGGCATGCCAAGGCCGGATTTCTGGTCGTTTTTGAAATTGTAGTAGACCATGACCGGTTCGGGGATTGCGTTGCCTATGCCCTGGGAATTCCGGAAGTAATAGGACTGAGCCTCGGCGACGTAGGCCTTGTTGATTGGAATATTGGAGCCGCTAAGCAGGCTGATCTGCTTGGATTCGTTGTCGTGGATCGAAGTGCGGCGCGTGACTGTGTAGAGATGATATTCGGAGAAATTCTCCTGCGTCATTGGTGGCGCGGCTGCTGCCTGGCCCAAGCCGCCGATTGATTTCATCATGGCTATGGGCGGCGCGACTTGGTTGATTTGCCCGGCAACAAGTTGGAGCGTGGCGTTGTCATAAGAGGCGCCACTGTTGTTAGTGAGAGTGACCCAGCCATCGAGGTCGGCGTTTTTTTCATCGCGGGTGACGGTAAGGACGTAGTCGGCTTTCCACTGGATGTTGGTGGCTAGATACGAGGCTTCGATAGTTTGGGCGGAAGGGCCCGTGTTGTCGAGAGTCCAGATCAGGGTCGGGCGGCTGTAGAGATTATCCGGCAGATCGGGGAAGCGATAAGAGTCGGACGCAAGGCCGGTGACGATCTCATTGCCAATTTTCCATACGGGGCCGTTGTTATCGGAGAGAAGGAGGGCTCTTGTCTCAGTGTACTTCGTCGAATTGGATTCTTCCTCGGCGCGAACGAGGGTGACTTCGCGGCCAACGTATTTCTGAAGGAGTTTTTGGGGATCGAGGAGGTCGTACTCGTAGTCCTGCTCGAGGACGGTCAGCCTGGCGGGATCGGTGATGGAGCGGAGATGCACAGTGGCGGGGTTGATCGAGGCGGCAACGTCTTCAAAGTGGAGGGGGAACGTGCCGGTGCGGAGGTTGAGCCGGCGAACGTCGCGGACGAGGGCAAGGTTCGAGTTATAGACCGTGATGGAGAGGTCGGTTTGGTCCTTTTGCGTGGTTGTGGAGGCGGACGGTGCTGACGCTTGATTGGTTGGAGCATCCTGGGCGGCGCAGAGGCTGACGGAAGCGAGCAGTAACGCGAGGACTGAAAGAGCTAGCAGGGGGGCGGCCAAAAGGCGGTTTTGACCGCGATTAGACTTTACTAAGTATATGTATTTACAAATACTTACATCGAATTCTAATTCTTGGCAGTTGCGATTAGGAATTCGAAAGCTGGATGGGTGGGGCATGGGTAGTCTCCCTTTGGCCCGCTTTTGCTCGGATGGGCAGAAGGGTTAGACGCCGTTTTGCGGAACGACGGCGAAGAAAGATTTACACGAATGGCATGGATAGCAAGCTCTTTGCCGGTCTGACCTATTGGGCATGGCGGACGGGATTTCGCGTCCGCTGGGGCATTGCGAGGGTCTATCTCTAGTTGGCGCCGACCGTTATGGAAGCCGAGGGCTGGGCGGCTGAGGTGCGCTTCACCGTGGGCTCGAAGAGAGAATGGTCGAGCGACGCAGTGACTACGTATGACTTTCCCCCATCGACGACGTTCGTTACGAGGAGCTCATAACGGAAGCCTTCGGGGTGCTGGCGGCTGCGAAGGAGTGCGAAAAGACCGTGAACCTGGGCATTGGCGTCGAGAATAACGTGATTATTCTGCTCAAGAGGCGAAACCAAGACGCCCCGAAACGACGAGCCGTCCTGATCGACGTGCGAGTCGATCGCATCAAGGAGCTTTACGCGCATCGGCGTCCCTGCCGGGAGCGCATCGGCGGGATCGCTGGCGGAAGGATTCAAGCGGGATTGGAGTTGGAAGCTAACGACTGCGCCCGCCGGAATCTCAAGAGGAGCAATGCTGGCACTCTGGCTGAAGCCAGGCACGGCGAAAAGCGTGAAAAGCGCGGCAATAATGGCAGTACGTTTCAAAGTAAGGTAAACCCCCTAGAATTGGCTGGGCAAATCCAGTAATAGAGCCATGCGATTAGCCCGTCAAGGTAAAAATGATGCGGAGAGTGTAAAAAAGAGATGCCCGGTTGCTAGAGGGTTATGGGAAATAGCGCAAAGAAGAGGAATTGGTGCGGTCGAGTGGAGTCGAACCACCACGGCATTGCTGCCATAAGCTCCTGAGGCTTACGCGTCTGCCAATTCCGCCACGACCGCACGTCCAGGGATTCTAACATATCGGGCGGGCGACGCAATTCGCCGGACGAGCGAGGGCTGAGGGCCGTTTCTCGCTTACTCACGGTTCGCCGGCTTATTAAGCTTTGGTAATATTCTCAAGCGCCGCGTCGCCCGCGAACCATCGCAGAGGCATGGTGAACGCATTGTCAATTTTCGTAAAAAACCGAGAAGTTCTATTGACGCGGGACTCTCGAAACCCTAGGCTCGAAAAAGGGTCGCGGAAAATTCAGGAGGAGTTCACATGGCTACCGCTCGCGCCATGCTTGAGCGGCGACGTTCGAGCCGCGTAAGGATCCGCATCCCGGTGAAAGTGGTTTCGCCGTACAGCGCGACTCACATCCAAGCCGCCGAAGTAGTCGCCGTAAGCCGAACCGGCGCACTTTTGTGCGCGCCGTTTTCTCCCGAATTGGGTTCACGACTGGAAATCCGTCACGGCCTTTCTGAAGAACGCCGCGAATTTCGCGTGGTGCAGGTGAGCCCGCGAAAAGCAGACGGGCATTTCGAACTCGGGCTGGAAATGCTTTATCCCGGGCACAATTTCTGGGGCGTTCGGTTCCCGGACGAGTAATCTCTCCTCTTCGAGCTGCCCTGTCGGCTGCGGATGTGCAGCCCTCTGACGCTTATTTCGTGACCTTTGTGACGAAATACGTGACCTGCTTTCCCGGCGCGAGAGTCATCAGGTGAGGGGTCTTGGGAGGGATGTAGACTACGTCGCCCGGCCCCATGTGGGTCTGCATGCCGCCCTGGATCGCCGAGCCGCGGATTTCCCCAGGCGCGGTTTCTTTTCCGTCAACGATTGTGCCTCCCAGAGTGAATGTGACTTCGCCTTGAGAGATTACGATGACATCGGCTTGGGTCGCGTGCCACTCCGCCTGCCCTGATCCTTCGCGATGAGCGATCATAAAAGTCGTGTTGCCGTCGGTGACCAGGGTTTCGCTCGCCACCTTGTGTTCATCCAGCTTTCCCGAGAGGATTTTCCCTTGCGCTTCGATCTGCGCCAATTTCCAGACGTGTACGCCGGGAGCGTCAGCGGCGGGGGCAATGGTGGCCATGGCAAGCATTAGCGGGCCCATTATCAGAAGTGCTGCATTCAAGTGAAGCTCAGGCAAGAGTCTCATTTTTGTCCTCGCGGTCTTCGCTGTGAGTGATGTGAACCATGCGATTCGCGCGCAAGCATATTCCGCGCGCAACGATTATTCAAGCCGCGCCGCAGGACCACGCTAGAAGGTGAGCGCGCCGCCGGGCACGGCTGCGGCAAACCATTCAGGGAACCAGGATTTTAGTTCGGCGCCGCGCGCGGCTCGTTCAGCGCTCAAAGGTTGCGCAAACGAGGCGTCGAAGATGCCGCGTGC
This sequence comes from Candidatus Aquilonibacter sp., assembly GCA_035507075.1. GTDB lineage: Bacteria > Acidobacteriota > Terriglobia > Acidiferrales > UBA7541 > Palsa-295. The sequence goes on from DATJOL010000157.1 coordinate 10,194, forward strand.
TTGGGCGATCCACTTAAGGGCCCAAGGCGTCGGAAAAGAGTCCAACTGCCTGGCAATTTCCCGCAGGGATCGCCAGGAATCATCAAACCGCGCGCACGAGGCCTGATTGCCCTGTTCGTAAAGACGAAGGATCAATTCCGGCAGAACGCAGGCGATGCCCGAAACGATGCCGTCGCAAACGGCTTCGCTGAGAGCGGGGCGCAAAACGGGGTCATTGCCGACGATGCGGCAGGCTTCGACTTCGTGTTCGGTCAGGTCGCGCAGAATATCGAGCGAGCCGCCGGAATCTTTGATTCCGACGATATTTGGCACGCTCTCGATCAGTGTGCGGACGGTCTCTTTTGCGAGGCCGGTGCTGAATTGGGGCAGGTTGTAAAGCAGGATCGGCAAGTCCGTGCTTTTCGCTGCTTCTCTGCAAAATGCGTTCAGGTCGTGCTGCTCGTAGCGGAAGAAGTAAGGCATGGGGAGCAAGAGACCGTTGGCGCCTCTTTCTTGCGCGATGGCGGCTAACTCACGCGACGGCCCAATACCGATGCCGCCGATTCCGCAGAGAATTTGCGCCCGGCCCTGGGCGGCGCTACGCACAGTTTCGAGAGCGACTTCTAAATCCTGTGGCCGCATTAACGGGAACTCGCCGGTGGCGCCGTTCAACGCGAATTTCCAAATGCCTCTTGCGAGAAGAAACTGGACCAAGCGCGTGAGGGCGGCGGCGTCAACCGCCCCATCCGATTTGCGGGGCGTGAGCAACGCGGCGTGCACGCCAGAGAATTGCTTCGCGGGCATTATCGGGACCTCGAGACAAGGGTGCTATTTCGCTACTTCGGAACGTCTGCCAAAGGAAAATGCACATGGCGAATCGATTTGCGTTGCCACGTGTATGTGATCTCAAGATCGCCGCTGCGCGCCTGGATGATGGCGGGATAGGAATACTCCCCGGGCTGATCTTCCAACGTGTAGAACATTCGAAAATGCAGGCCGTCGGTGGAAACCGCAAGATTCAAAGGAGTGCGGCCGGTGGTGGTGTTGTTATAGACGAGCACGACGCGGCCATCGCGCAGAACGACGGCATCGATTCCGGAATTCGGATTGGGAACATCGATGGGATGGGGTTCTGCCCATGTGAGACCGCTGTCATATGAATCGGAGACGACGATGCGGCCGATGTTCGTGGTGGAGCGTGCGTAAAAGCGCAGGTGCTTTCCGCCGAGCGACACGACCGAGGGCTGAATAATTCCGTAATTGGCGGTTTGATCGGGAACGCTCGCCGCGGGCGCTTGCGGATTTACGATGTCGGAGCTGCTCAGGTTCATGCCGGGATCGAAGGGACCCAGCTTCGCCCATGTTTTTCCATCATCTGTGCTTCGCTCGATCCATGCCGCCCATGTGTGATAAGCCTCGACGGAAGAGCCGGCGATGATCGTGCCGCTTTTCAAAACTAGCGGTTTGGCGCGGATCGGGCCGAGCAGGCCAGCGGGCAGATGCTGCGCGGCCGACCACGTTTGCCCTTCGTCGTCGCTGTACTTACGTGCTGCCACCCACTGCTGCGGACTCGGGCCGAATTTGTAATAGAGCCAGAGGCGCCCGGCTGCATCGTGAAAGAGCACGGGATTCCAGCAGGGAATGTCAGGTTCTCGGGCGAGTTCGACCGGAGCTGACCACGAGCCAGCGCTTTTGCGAGCGGACCAGATGGCAACATCCGGCTTGCCCTCCGCCGTGCCGCCGAACCAAGCGGTGAGGAGATCGCCATTTTTCAGCTCGACGATCGTGGAGGCGTGGCTCGAGACAAACGGCGCCGACCCTGGAGCGAAGATCAGTTCGCCCGCAGGCTGCGCGCAAAGGGCGGCGGCGCAAATCAGCACGAGCAAAATGAGCTTTATCAGCGGGGAATAAGGCGGCGTCTCCATCTCGCGGCAAAGTATACGCCCGATGTCGGCAGGATGTCGACATATTGAAAGACGCATGCTATAAGACGTTGGCAGATGCCTCTCGAAAGCAAATCGGCGGTTCACCGGCGGGCGGGCAGTGTGCGCGAGAAGGCGTATCGTCACATTCAGAGGGCGATCGCGGAGGGTGCATTGGCCGCCGGCGGCGGGATTTCCGAGCTTTTGCTGGCGAAAGAATTAAAGAGTAGCCGCGCGCCGATTCGCGAAGCGATGCACCAACTCGCGGCGGAGGGATTGCTGGAGCAAAACCCCTCGGGCGGCATGGCGGTGCCGCGACTGACGCGCGGCGACATCATCGAGCTTTACGAATTGCGCGAGGCGCTGGAAGTATTCGCCGTAGGAAAGATTGCGCGCAGCCGGGTGAGTCCGGCTGACAGGCAACGGCTGCAGTGCTTCGTGGACGAAATTTTGCGTCTGCGGCGAGAACTAGAAGACGGCAAACATAAAGCGCTCGATGCGAAGCAAATGGAGCGCTTCATCGCCTGCGACTTGGGGTTCCACGCCTTGCTGATGAGCATGGCCGGCAACTCGCGCCTACAGAAGGTGGTGAACGATACGCGGCTGCTGATCCGCATTTTCGCGATCCGGCGCGAAGGACACGACGGCGCAGCACTGAAGAGCATTCAGCGCTACCATCAGCGAATTCTGGACGCGGTGGCAAAGCAGCGGCCTGACGCGGCGATGACCGCCATTGCCGCGCACATTCAGGCCAGCCGGGACGAGCGCCTTGAGGAGTACGATTTTTGGAAACGGGAAAACCTTCTGCGCCAGAACGTCGCCACCTTCGACATGCGCGGACCGGCCCGGCAGTCATGAGCACTGCGCCGTCGCCTCAAAACGAGCAGGAGGCTTCTTACAAATGGCTCGTGATCGGGATGCTGTGGTTCGTGTGCTTCTTCAATTACGCGGATCGGCAGGCGATTTTTTCCGTGTTCCCATTGTTGAAAAACCAGATGCGGCTCTCGGACGTGCAGCTCGGAATCGTGGGCGGCGCGTTCACATGGATGTATGCGATTTTCGGGCCGTTCGCGGGGTCGCTATGCGACCGCTTCTCGCGGAAGTCGCTGATTTTGAGCGCGCTGATCTTTTGGTCGCTGATCACGGCGGCGACTGCCATTTGCCGCGATTATCCGCAACTGATCGTGTGCCGTGCGCTCGGCGGGCTGGGCGAGGCGTTTTATTTTCCGGCTGCGATGTCACTGATCAGCGATTATCACGGCGGGAGTACGCGGTCGCGTGCGATGTCGTGGCATCAATCGGGCGTTTACGCGGGCAGCATCGCCGGCGGAAGCCTTGCGGGGTTTTTCGGGCAGTACTACGGGTGGCAATCGAGCTTCGTGGTTTTCGGAGCGGCGGGAATCTTGCTGGCGATTGTTCTGTGGACCGCTTTGAGAGAGCCAGTGCGCGGAATGGCCGACGCTACAGCAAAGGGCGCCGTGGAGGATCAACCGCAAGCGGCTGAGAATTCCGGCTCGGGCAATCTGCTGCTGGGCCTGCGGGAAGTGCTGCAAAACCCGATGGCGCAGCTTCTGATTGCGGTGTTTATCGGCGCCAATTTTGTGGCTGCGGTTTTTCTCACATGGATGCCCACGTTTCTCTACAACAAATTTCACATGAGCCTTTCGATGGCCGGACTAAACGCGACGATCTATATCCAGATGGCTTCCGTGCTGGGTGTGATCTCGGGCGGGGTTCTTGCGGACGCGCTGGTGAAGAAAATGTCCGGCGGGCGAATGCTGGCGCAGTCGATAGGGCTGCTGGTCGGCGTCCCGTTTGTGTTTCTCACGGGATGGACGAAGTCCGTGAGCGTGCTGGTGTGCGCGATGATCGGGTTCGGGTATTTCAAGGGCCTATATGATGCGAATATTTTCGCGAGTCTTTACGACGTGGTTCCGGTGGCACGGCGGGGAGTTGCGGCAGGCGTGCTCAATTCGCTCGGATGGCTCGGCGCGGGATTTGCGCCGGTAGCAATCGCCGTTGCGGCGGCACATTACGGAATGAGCGCGAGCATCAGCGCGACGGCGGGCATTTACGTGCTGATTGGTGCGCTCTTGCTGATGGGCGCCGCCCGGCAAAACTCAAGGCATAAGCCGGTCGACTCAGGCAGCGCGAGCGGCTTGCCTTAGACTGTTTCGGCAACGACGATCTGATTCTGCTCGCCAAGGCCTTGAACACCCAGGCGAATAGAGTTTCCAGGCCGCAAAAATACGGGCGGCTTTTTGGCGAACCCGACGCCCGGCGGTGTGCCAGTCGAAATAATATCGCCGGTCTGCAGGCTCATGAATTTGCTTATGTAGCTGATGAGATAGGCGACGCCGAAGAGCATCGTGGCAGTTGTGCCATTTTGTTGGCGCTTTCCATCGACTTCGAGCCAGAGCGAGAGGTTTTGCGGGTCGGGGACCTCGTCCGCGGTGACCAGCCACGGCCCGATCGGACCGAAGGAATCAGCGCTTTTACCTTTCACCCATTGTCCGGTGCTTTCGAGTTGAAAGGCGCGCTCAGAAACGTCATTGACGACGCAATATCCGGCTACGTGGGCGAGGGCGTTTTCCTGGCTTACATATTTGGCAGGCTTGCCGATCACGACGCCAAGCTCTACTTCCCAATCGGTCTTCTGGGAATTTCGCGGGATCACGACGTCGTCATTGGGGCCGGTGATGGCGGAAGTGGCCTTCATGAAAAGGATGGGTTCTCGCGGCAGAGCCATGCCGGATTCGGCGGCGTGATCGGAATAATTCAGTCCGATGCAGATGAATTTCCCCACTTTGCCGACGCACGGACCTAGCCTGACCTGTGCGCTGACGTGCGGCAGGTCTGCGGTGTTGATTGCCTTGAGCCGCTGAATGCCCTCAGGCAAGAGCACATCACCGGCTATGTCCGTGATGATGTCCGACAAATCTCGAATCGTGCCATCCGCCGCGAGAAGACCCGGCTTCTCGAGCCCGTTTTCGCCGTGCCTGAGTAACTTCATTCTGCCTCCGATTCGTGCAGCAAATTACATCGTCCATCCGCCATCAATCACGTGAATCTGGCCCGTGGTAAAGCTGGATTCGTCTGACGCGAGGTATACAACTAGAGCCGCGATCTCTTTGGGATCGCCGACGCGACCCATCGGCTGGCGGGCGATGAAATCGGCGCGCGTTTTCTCGACGTCGGTTCCTAAGGCGGCGATTCGGTCATCGAGAGAGGGAGTTTGTACTGTACCTGGGCAGACCGCGTTGCACCGAATGCCTTTGCGGACGTAATCGGCGGCAATCGATTTTGTGAGGCCAATCACGGCGGCCTTCGTGGAGGTGTACGCGAAACGATTGGGAATTCCCTTCACGCTGGAGGCGATGGACGACATGTTGATGATGTTGCCGTGGCCGGCCTGGAGCATGGCCGGCAAAAATGCGCGGCAGATGCGATACATAGCTTTCACGTTCAGATCGAAGGAAAAATCCCAGTCTTTTTCATCGCACTCGAGAATTGTTCCCTGATGGACGAAGCCGGCGCAATTGAAGAGCACATCGATCGCGCCGAGTTCCGCGGCGGCGTTCTCGACGGCCTTCGAGTCGCGGACATCGAGGCGACGCGTGCGAATGTTCGGTTGATCCGCGGCGAGCGATTTCAATGCAGCGTCGTTGATGTCCGTGGCGTAGACCGTTGCGCCTTCGTCGGCAAACGCGATCGCGGTGGCACGCCCGATTCCTTGCGCTGCCGCTGTAATCAGCGCTGTTTTTCCCGCCAGCCTGCCGTTCATTTCGCTCCTTGGAAAACTAATGTGACTCTCGCGGGACTGCGTCGCCGCGGCAGCCGATCAGGAAATCGAGATCAGCGCCGCAACTGGCCTGCTGCACATGGTCAACATAAAGTTTTTGGTAGCCGCCATCCATGGCCGGAGCCGGACGCTTCCAGGCGGCGCGGCGCTGGTTGAGGATGTCGTTGCTGACATCGAGATGGAGTTTGCGCGCCGGGACATCCAATTCGATGAAATCACCGTCTTCGACGAGCGCGAGGGCGCCGCCCACGGCAGCCTCGGGACAGACGTGCAAGACAACCGTTCCGTATGCGGTGCCGCTCATGCGCGCATCGGATATGCGCACCATATCCGTGACACCTTTCTGCAAAATTTTCGGCGGCAAGGCCATATTCCCCACTTCCGGCATACCAGGATAACCTTTTGGGCCGCAATTCTTCATTACGAGCACGCACGTTTCATCTACGTGGAGATTTGGATCTTTCACGCGATCATTGTAATGCTCGATATTTTCGAAGACGACAGCGCGGCCGCGATGCTTCAACAGTTTCGGCGAGGCCGCGGACGGCTTGAGCACAGCGCCATCAGGCGCCAGATTACCGCGAAGGACGGCTATACCACCGCTCGCGACGAGCGGCTTTTCAAACGGGCGTATCACTTCCGGATTCCAGTTCGGCGCGCCCTTGCAATTTTCAGCGAGCGTGTGGCCGTTTACGGTGAGCGTATCGCGATGGATTAATCCATGCTCATCCAGAGTGCGAATGACCGCCGGGAGGCCACCGGCGTAGTAGAAGTCCTCCATGAGGAAGCGGCCGGAGGGCATGAGGTCGACGAGCGTCGGAACGTCGCGGCCGAGGCGGTCCCAATCATCGAGCGTGACTCTTACGCCGACGCGGCCCGCCATCGCCAGATGATGGATGACAGCGTTCGTGGAGCCGCCGACGGCAGCATTGACGCGGATCGCGTTTTCAAAGGCGTCGCGCGTCAGAATCCTGGAAATGCGCAAATCCTCGTGAGCCATTTCCACGATGCGGCGGCCGGCGAGTTGCGCGAGGGCGGACCTGCGCGAATCGGCGGCGGGGATGGCGGCGTTTCCCGGCAAGCCGAGCCCGAGAGACTCGACCATCGAAGCCATCGTCGACGCGGTACCCATCGTCATGCAGTGGCCGGCGGAGCGCGACATGCACGTTTCAGCCTCCCGAAATTCCTGTGTAGACATTGTGCCGGCTTTCACCATCGCGTCGAAACGCCATACGTCCGTGCCGGAGCCGATATCGCGGCCGCAATATTTGCCGTTGAGCATTGGGCCGCCAGAAACGACGAGCGCGGGCACGTCGCAGCTGGCCGCGCCCATCACGAGCGCGGGAGTCGTCTTGTCGCACCCGCAGAGCAGGACGACGGCGTCGATCGGATTTGCACGGATGGATTCTTCGACGTCCATGCTGACGAGATTTCGAAACAGCATGGCCGTGGGGCGCATGTTCGTTTCGCCCAGCGACGTGACCGGAAATTCGAGCGGGAATCCGCCGGCCTGCCAGACGCCGCGCTTCACGCACTCGGCCAGCTCGCGGAAATGCGCATTGCACGGCGTCAATTCAGACCATGTGTTGCAGATCCCGACGACGGGGCGACCGTCGAAAACGTCCGGCGAAAATCCGCGCATCCAGCTGCGATGGAGAAAGCCGTCTTTATCCATGCGCCCGAACCATGCGGCTGAGCGAAAAGGTTTTTTGGTTGCCATTTAAGTTTTCTCTATCTTGTAAGGCCAATCCGGTTTTGTGAAGGCCGCTCCATCTACGTAAATTGTCTGCCCGCTAATATACGACGCCTCGGCGCTCGCGAGAAAAACTACTGCTTGGCCGATGTCCGCGGGAAGTCCAACCCGCCCAAGCGGGGCTCGTTCAGCCCAAATCTTTTCGTAGTCGCCACCTTCGGCTTTGGTCCGCTCCACAAGAATTGCTCCCGGGGCGATGCAGTTCACTCGAATGCCGTAGCATCCCAGCTCGAGCGCGGCTACTTTCGTGAACATCTCTATGCCGCCTTTGCTCGCGGTATAGGAGATCAGGCGCGGAAACGGGATCTTGTTGCAAGCCGAGCCGATATTAATGATTGCTCCGCCCGGTTGCTGGCGCATGTGGCGCGCGGCCGCCTGGGTACAGAGAAAGCATCCCTTTAAATTTGTGCGAATGTCGCGGTCCCAGTCTTCCTCCTTTAAGTCAAGCAGCGGCGCCCACGTTTGCACGCCGGCATTATTCACTAAAATATCGAGCCTGGAAAATCGGCCCAGGACTTCATCGACAATGCGATGGACATCTGCGCTCGATCCTACATCGCCCATAGAGGCGAATGCTTCGGCGCCTAGAGCGCGGACTTCGACAATCGTGTTCTCGACTCCGGGCACGTCCGTATGCGAATTTATGGCCACACTGCAACCGTGCCGTGCCAATTCGAGCGCGATCCCTTTGCCAACGCCCGAGCTTGAGCCGGTGACCAGCGCCGTGCGGCCGGCCAAAAGCGGAGTTTTTGCGATGTCAGGCATCCAAGGAAGCCACCTGCTGCTTTTTTGTATTCAGCGCGTGTCCGTAAACTTCACCCGCGAGCGAAAGGGAGGCCTGCCGCGCATTCCTGGCACGCGCACGCGGTAGAGTCCCCCGCCGCGAAAAGCACCGGCGTCGTAGGCCGGCGGAGCCAGCGCATCATCATCGTCGTTCGCCGCGGAAGTTACATAAATTTCATCGAGATTGGCGCCTCCGAATGTTAACGAAGAGGTCTGCGTCGCCGGAAGGAATATCTCGCGGTCCAGCTGCCCATCAGGGGCGTAGCGCCTTATGCGCCCACCATACCAGATGGCCGTCCAGACAAATCCTTCCGCGTCGACGGTCATCCCGTCCGGACATCCTATCTCGCGCGGAATCTCGGCAAAGACGCGGCGATTGCTCAAATTGCCGGTGGCGCGGTCGTAATCGAAATAATAAATCTTTCGCGGCACCGAGTCCGTGAAGTACATGCCACGGAGATCCGGCGTAAATCCCATTCCGTTTGAAGTGCCGCAACCATCGCATATTTCCGTCACGCTCCCATCTATGTCGAAGTCGAAGCGCAAGAGCTTGCCGTTCCCTCCCATGGTGCCGGCGAAAACGCGCCCTTCGGGATCAGCGATCACATCGTTAAAACGATCGTTGCCGGGGCAGGCGTCGCGCTTAAGCTCGCGAACCGCTTCGTCTACGCCAAGCTGGGCAATGCGACCGTCCTGAAAAAGGAGGAGCGAACCGTCTTCTTGCAGGGTGAACCCGCCGGTCACGCG
>DATJOL010000158.1:0-72478 GCA_035507075.1 Candidatus Aquilonibacter sp.
GTTACCGGCGTATCACACGCGAAGGCATGTTCTTCAACGTCGTGTCCCGCTTCTGTGCTCCGGTGCCAAATGATCTCGGCAGGTCCGGGTAAGACTCTGGGCCGGTTCCGTTGGCCTATGACGAGACCAAACACACCGAGCGCAAACCAGCAGCCCATCACGATGTATCCCGCGAGCTTGTGGTCGCTGTCGAATAGCGCCCAAATCAGCAAGGCCATTCCCGCGAGAAACAGGATCGCGGCGCCCATCGTGACGGCTAGTCCCAGTAACGTCCAGATGAGGGCCGCTACGATCGCCAATCCGGCTGAGCAGTAAAGAACGGCAGCTTGGGATTCGCGTTCCTTCCGCGCCGCGTCGTTTTGAGCAGTTTCATTGAGTTCCGCTCCGGGTACGTTCTCCATGTCGGATTCCCCTCTCGTGCTGGGATGCTATCCCTGCGGACCCGGATTTTTCAAGTTCCCACGCTGGAGCGCGGCGGATCAGTTACGCTCGCCCTTTTTCCGCGAAAGAAGTGCGCTCCTCAGACGGAAAAAGTCACGCTCCTTAGAAATAGGCTACCTACAGGCCGCCCACATGAGACTGCGGCTGTTGCAAACAGTGGAATTACCGATGCCGGGCCCCAAAGTTTTTCGAAGTGAGTCACAGATACCCGTTGTGAACTGGATTGGGGATTCATTAGAGGAAAGTCTTCTTAATCCGGCGAGGTCTTAAATCTTTCTCTGCCGCTCTGTAGGATGGCTCACCATCGCATTCTGAGTCGCGTAGAGCGACGATTCGGCGAATGTCTGACCACACCCACTCTCGAATCTGATGTGGGCCGGTACCATCGTGACCGCGCGCGACGCCCCCGGCGGGGCGAACACACTCCTCCCACCATTGAATCGAAAAGAATGCTTCGACAGAATCCGGTGGCAGTAGTGGTGGCACTTGGCTTTTCGTTTTGGTTCGCTCCGATGCGCGGAACTGCGGAGGGGGATTGCGGAAAGAGGCCGTAAAATCAGGAGATTTTCGCCGTAGTGCGGAGTGCTGCGTTTCGGTGCAAAGCGCCCAGAATGGATTTTAAGTCCCCCGCGTATGCCATTCCGCCACCCGGGCCCAGTGCGAAACAATAACATGAACCTCGTGTGCAGGCGCAGAGGACGGGGCCGGCGATTCCAGACCGAAACGCGTGCGGGTTAGCGGGCGTGCGGGCGCTTGAGCGATCAGCTCGCGCGCCGGAGCCAATACAGCATCAGTTCAGCGCGGGTAGAAACTCCCAACTTGTCAAAGACGTGTTGTAAATAGTTACGAACGGTGTGTTCGCTGAGATTCAACCTTTTGGCCACGTCGCGGTTGCTTAGGCCTTCCCCGATTCCCACTACGATGTCACGTTCGCGGGTGGTGAGACGCGCAAGGGCGGAGGAGTCCGGCTTTGCAAAGGGCATCGCTTTGCGGAGAGCTTCCATAACGTATTCGAGGTGCAGACTGTCGATCCAGATCTGACCACTGCGCACCGCGTGAATGCACTTCGTGAGGATTCGCAGGGGCTCGTCGCGGAAGACGACACCGCGCGCGCCGAAACGAAAAGCGTCGACGACGAGTTCACGCTCGCGGGATTCGAGAAGCATAATCACGCGGGTGGACGACGCCAAGGCGTGAATGCTGCGCAAGAGCTCGAGTCCGTCGACCGGGCCGGACAACAAACGCATGCTGATGATGGCAACGTCCGGCTGCTGTTCTTTCAGGACGGAGAGTGCTTGAGACGATTCGATTGTTGCCGCAACTACGACAAGCCTTCTGCGCCCGCGGCGCAGAGCATCCTGAATCAACTGGCAATTCATTCTGTTCGCTTCTGTGATCATTAGGGTCACAGGCGAATAGGGTTCGTACGGGCCCGGCACGCTGCAGCCTCGCTACGGCCTTGGGTACTCTAGGGATTTCGGAAATTCTAGGTGACGAGAAAGAGAAATGCAAATATTTTTATTTATCTGAGTGCAAATAATTGGGCGACAAGCATCTTAATAGTACAAATCATCGGGCGGGCAGGCACGCGGGAATTAAAGTTATCAATTGCGGTGCAGCACAAGGCGTGCAAATACGTGAAGCGTGGGCCGCAGTGCTGGCAACCTTATGCCGGGAGCGTCCGCGCTAAGCTATTGAAACTACGGCAGAAAGTGTTCTATGGCGGCTGCGATACGGCGTATTTCAGATTCTCTTTGTGCCTAATCATACAGATACACATGTACTTAACATGGTTGTTCATTCGCGCCTATCGAATGGGTGACATTCGTACCTGCGGCATCGTAAACCTTCCCGCACTGAAGCCCAAGGACACACGTGAGCAGCAGAACCGCGGAGACGGCCGGAGGAGAAGCATGTACATAGAACAACTTTTCCAAAGGGCATTTGGCTTCTTGTCGGATAAGAACGTTCGGCGATATTTTTTCTCGTCGGTCGAAAGTTTGGAAATGCGCAGGACGGATGAGGCATCCGGGCGGGGCTCCAGACGGGAAAAGGTTAAGTCACTTGGGAACGCAAGCCACAGGGAAGCTGGTTTTAAGCATCACTCTCAGCGCGCTGGTATTGTTGGCAGCGGCAGTTGGTTCGCGGGTTAGTGCGGCTCCCGCACCGCAAAGGGCGGGTTCGGCGACAGCTTCTTCACTCCTGACGCAAAATTCCACGGCAAATGGTGATTTGGCGCGGCGCGACGATGGGCGCTACCGTCTCGCGGCGAGCGACACGATTGCGCTGACGTTTCCGCTCACGCCGGAATTCAATCAAACAGTGAATATCGAACCCGACGGATTTGGTTCGCTGGCCGGCGCCGGGAGCGTTCACCTTGAGGGGATGACTACGGACGAAGCGGCTTCGGCCATCCGCGCGGCGTATGGAAAGTTGCTGCGGGATCCGATTGTTTCGATCGAGTTGAAGGATTTCAACAAGCCCTATTTCGTGATCAACGGGCAGGTGAACAAGCCCGGGAAGTACGATCTGCGGGGATACACGTCCGCTTCGGAGGCTGTGGCGGAAGCGGGCGGATTCAACGACGAGGCGAAGCATTCGCAGGTGTTGCTTTTCAGGCGGGTGAACGATCAGTGGTACGAAGTGCGGTCACTCGATATGAAGAAGATTCTCTCGGGACACGATCTAAACGAAGACGCGCAGATCGAGCCCGGGGACATGCTGTTTGTCCCCCAGAACTTCATATCGAAAGTGAGGCGCTTCATTCCTTCGTCCGGCTTCGGAGCGTATTACCAACTGCATCCGTAAGATGCAAAGGCAAGTGCAATGGAAGACCTTCCGGCAGTTCGCAGACCGGCGCGAATCACAAAGGTGAAGACGTCTCGCGACGCCTTGATGCCGCTATTCCGGCAGAAGCGACTGGCTGCCACAGTGTTTGCGGGCGTGTTTGTTGGAGCCATGGTGAGCGCGTTCCTGATGCCGAGAAAATATGAAGCGGAAATGAAGATCCTGGTGAATCGCGACCGTGTAGACGCGGTAGTCACGCCCGACCCGGACGCACCGGTTGCGACCGCGCCGGAGCCGGTGGTCACCGAAGAGGATCTGAACTCGGAAGTGGAGTTGATCAAAAGCCGGGACCTGCTCGAGCAGGTGGTGGAGGCCTGTGGATTGGAGTCTCCTGCCGCGAAGGGCTGGATAAGGGCGGCTAGAAAAGTTGAGGCGGGGTTGCGACTTGGCCCCGAGCCGAGCGAAACAGCGCGGAGGGCGGAGGCGGTGCAGACGCTGGAAAACAACTTGGTGGTGGAGCCGCTGAAGAAGACGGACCTGATTCGGGTGGCTTACGCTTCGCGCGACCCGGAACTTTCGGCGCGCGTGTTGCAGACGCTCGCAGCGCTGTATCAGGAAAAGCATGCGATCGTTCATCGGCCGAAAGGCACTTTTGGTTTTTTTGACGAGCAGGCCGGCCGCTATGAGGCATCGTTGAGAACAGCGGAAGGCCGATTGACGGCATTTGACGGTGCGGCGGGCGTGGTGGACCCGGCTGCGCAGGAGCAACTGGCGCTGCAGCAGCTGAGCGATTTTCAGGGCGACTGGGAACGGGAGCAGGCGAGCGCTACGGCGGCGGACCGCAGAGCGCGAGAGTTGCAAACGCTGGCTTCGTCGATGACGCAGCGGCAGACGACGCAGATTCGTTCGTCGGGCAATGTGGAATTGCTGGCGCAACTGCAAAGCACGCTACTTTCGCTCGAGCTGAAGCGCAGCGATATGCTGACCAGGTACGCGGATTCGTATCCTCCGGTAAGCGAACTGAGCGACGAGATAGCTGAGACGCAGAAGGCGGTCGCGGCTGCGCAACAGTCACCGGTACAAGAAACGACAACAGACCGCGTGCCCGCGCAGGATTGGATTGCCACGGAACTCGCGAAAGCAGACGCGGATCGGGCGTCTCTGGAAAGCCAGGCCGCGGCGACTGCGCGCGTGGTGACGCACTACCGCGAAGTTGCCCTCGATCTCGACAAGGCCACCGCGCAGCGAGACGATCTGGTGCGGGACGTGAAGACCGCGGAAGATAATTATTTGCTTTACGAAAAGAAGAGAGAGTCGGCGCGGATTTCAGACGCGCTCGATAATCAGAGAATCGTGAACGTTTCGATTGCGGAAGCCGCGACCGTCCCTGCGCTGCCGTCTCTGCACCTCGGATGGGTACTGATCGGCGGTTTCTTCGCAGCGAGTGTGCTGGGAGTGGGATCAGCCTACGCGGTGGACCGGCTTGATCCGGGGTTCCGTTCGCCGGAAGAGCTTGGACAATTTCTGGATCTTCGGGTGCTTGCGTCGATTCCTGTGATCGGGCCGGCCGAGCGAGAAGACCATCTTTTGGGGTGAAGCACAATGGGAGTCTTTGAAGTTCTTCGGACAGCGGACGCGCCTCAACGCGCCATCGGCGGCGAGGGCACTCCCGCCCACACCGAGCAAGGACGTGCGCGATATCGGGATGTCGACGACGAAATAGCCAAGCTGGTGCAGCGCGTGTTCGTGCTGCCGGGCGCCGGGAAGGCGCCGGGCGCCGCGGCGTTCTGTGCCGTGGAAGCGGGCGCGGGTTGCAGCTGGATCTGCGCCCAGAGCAGCGAGGCCCTGGCGGCGCAGGCGCCGGCGAGCGTCTGCGTGATCGATGCGAACCTACGCGGGCCTTCGCTGCACGAGTATTTTCAGCTGGAGATCGAGAACGGGTTTAGCGAGGCGATGAAAGATTCGCGCCCTGTGAGTGATTTTGCAAAGCGCGTCGGGAAGAGCAATTTGTGGGTGATGACGGCGGGCGCTGCGGAGCGCGACTTGAACCAAGTGTTCAACCCAGCGCGGCTCCACGCGCGCTTTTCGGAGCTGCGGGCGCAATTCGATTACCTGCTGATTGACACGCCGGCCGCAGGGCTATTTTCGGACGGCGTCCTGCTGGCGCAAATGACGGATGGCGTGATTCTAGTGATCGGGTCGAATTCGACGCGGCGCGAATCGGCAAAGATCGTGAAGGACAATTTCGATGCGGCCAGAGTGTCCGTCCTTGGAGTGGTTATGAACAGGCGGACGTTTCCGATGCCGGAGGCGTTGTACCGGCGACTGTGAACGACTGGCCAGGCACGGCTGGGGGGTTTATTCCCCGCGAAGAGACCGAGTGGCACGATCGGGATTTCGTCCGCCGAGCGGGCGAGATTGCAGGAGCATGAGCATCATAGCCTTCCGAGAAGAATCGTTTGATGCTCATGCGAGTTGCCAAATACAAAACGAAGTACCTGGGGTCTACAGAATGCAATTCCTCTCAGCCGGAGTTGCCACTCGGGACAGATTTTGCACGGCCAGAGCAGGTGGGGCAAGCGAGCCAAAGAAGGCGATGCAATATCGCCGTGTCGGGACGGTGCTTGGCGCAGAACTTTTTCTAGCTGCCATTTCTTACGGCGCCGCCGCCCTGGTAATGGGAGTGCGGCCGAAGGGCGACGGCTCTTATACTCTCTTCGCCGAGACGCTCGGCGTGGCGCTGCTGTTTCGGCTTGTGGCGCTCTTGTGGGCGGGGCTTCCACAGAGGTCGTTGCGACATGCAACTGCCCTCGATCTGATTTGTGTGACAAAGGCGCTGGCTGCGAGTAGCCTGACGCTTGCGGCCTTCCTGCTCTGGTGCTTCCCAGGCGCCAACCTTTCCATCAGCTTCTTCATTGTGGATTCCGCCTTCCTGCTGATCTTGTGGTTCGGGCTGCATTTCGGCGCGCGAGTTTTCAAGACGCATCAGGCGGCGGTGCCAGCCGAAGGAGCGCGGCGCACGTTGATCATCGGTGCGGGAGAAGCAGGGATCATGCTGCTGAGGGAGCTTGCCCTCGATTCGAAGTCACCTTCACGGCCGGTGGCCATACTGGATGATGACGCGACGAAATGGGGACGGACGATTTGCGGGCTTCCGGTGAAGGGAGGGACTTCGGCGATCGCCGCCGTTGCGGTGGAACTACGCGCCGATGAAGCGCTGGTGTGCATTCCCAGCGCGACACGAGGGCAGATGCGGGCGATTTTAGATGCGTGCCGTCGAGCGGAGCTGCCGGTACGCACGTTGCCGCCGGTGGCGGAGCTGATTCGCCAAAGCGGCGCGGCCGATAAAAGCGCGGCGACCGTGTCGCGCGGCCAGCTGCGGCCACCGCGCATTGACGACTTGCTCGATCGAGAAGCGATTCGTGTGGATCCGGGAGAGACGCGGCGGCTGGTCGGCGGCGAAGTGGTGCTGATTACAGGCGCCGGCGGGAGTATCGGGTCAGAACTTTCGCGACAAGTCGCGGCGGCGGGGCCGCGAAAACTGCTGCTGCTGGATAAGTCAGAGAATGGCCTTTTTTACGCGAACCTCGAGGCCTCGGAAAAGCTCGGTGCGAAGTGCGTGAAGCCATTCCTGGCGGATGTGACGGATCGGGAGCGCATTCGCGGGCTGCTGCGGGCGGAGCGGCCCGCGATCGTCTTCCATGCGGCCGCACACAAACACGTGGCGATGATGGACCTCTATCCGCGGGAAGCGATTCGGAACAACGTGATCGGCACGCGCAATGTGGCCGAAGCAGCGGTCGAATTTGGCGCGGTGCGGTTCGTGAATATTTCCACGGACAAGGCGGTCAATCCGCGCAACTGGATGGGCCTATCGAAGAAACTCACCGAACTCTGCGTCGAGGAACTGTCATCTCGCGGCGCGACGCTTTTCTCGAACGTTCGATTTGGAAATGTGGCGGGGAGCAGCGGGAGCGTGCTGCGTCTTTTCTGGGAGCGCATCGAACGGCGCGAGCCGATCCGCGTGACGGATCCGCGGGCGACGCGCTTTTTCATGTCCGTGCCGGAGGCAGTGCATCTGATCTTGCGTGCCGCGGCTGTGGGGCAGGGCGGCGAAACGTTTGTCTTCGAAATGGGCGAGCCGGTGAATATTTGCGAGTTGGCGAAAACGATGATGCTTTACTCGGGCTTGCAGCCGGGGAGGGATCTGCAGATCGAGTTCACGGGCCTGCAACCGGGCGAGAAGGTGGAAGAGGAGCTGTGGGAAAGCAGGGAGCGTCCGGTCGATTCGGGCTCCGAACATATTTTGGTGATTCGCGAAAGGCATCCGCTGGCGCAGGGAATCAGCCGAAAAATCGGCCGCATGGAGGAATTGATGGCGCGGGCCGGCGAACAGGATCTTCTCGAATACCTGTGCATGATCTTTCCGGATTTTCACTGGAACCGGGCAAATTTTACGGGAGAAGCGATGCCCGTTGTGGAGAGCGCGATGGCGAGATCAGCGGGGGCGGCGTGAAGATTCCGCTTTCAAAGCCGGATATCGGCGGGCGCGAAATCGAACTGGTGACGCAAGTTTTGCGTTCGGGGCGATTGAGCATGGGGCCGATGCTGGAAGAATTCGAGGCGAAATTCGCGGAGCACGCGGGGAGGCGTTACGCGATTGCCGTGAGCAGCGGAACGGCAGCGCTGCATTTGTGCGTGGCGGCGCTGGGAGTGGGCCCGAAGGACGAGGTGATCACGACGCCCTTCACGTTTGTGGCCTCGACGAACTGCATTCTTTATGAACAGGCGACGCCGTCGTTTGTAGATATCGACCCGGTGACCTTGAATTTGGATGCTGCGCTTATGCGGCAGACGCTGCAACGCGATTACATGCCGGATAAAGGCGGCAAGAGGCTGGTGAACCGGCTCAATGGGCGCACTCTGCGAGCGATTTTGCCAGTACACGTGTTTGGGCTGCCATGCGACATGTTGACGATTCTGCAATTGGCGAGCGAGTTCGGGCTCTTCGTGGTCGAGGATGCGTGCGAAGCACTCGGAGCGCGACTATCCGGGCGTCGCGCCGGCACGATGAGCCACGCCGCCGCGTTTGCGTTTTACCCCAATAAGCAGATGACCACGGGCGAAGGCGGCATGGTGGTGACCGACGATGCGAGGGTCGCGGAGTTTTGCCGCGCTGTGAGGAATCAGGGGCGCGACTCTTCGGCGTCGTGGCTGCGGCACGAGTACATGGGCTTCAACTACCGGCTGAGCGAGATTCACTGTGCGCTTGGGATCGCGCAGCTCGAGCGCATCGACGAATTCCTGGCGGCGCGGGCGGCCGTGGCCGATGCGTATACGCAGATGCTTGGGGCCGTTCCCGAGATCGGATTGCCTGGAAACCCGCCGGACAGCGAGCGGAGCTGGTTCACCTACGTGATCCAGTTAAAAGGATCGGATGGTCCGGCGCTGCGCGAGCGGCTGATCGCCGGCTTGCGTGCGAAGGGAATCGAGTGCCAGGCCTATTTTCCGTGTGTCCATCGGCAACCCTATATGGAGGATTTTCGCATGCTGCCGCAGCGGTCGTTGCGCCTGGCGGAGTCGGCGTCGGCCCGCTGCCTCGCGCTGCCGATGTTTTCTTCGATGACGAGGAAAGAGGTAAGCGAGGTGTGCGGCGCGATTCGCGAAGTGCTTGCAGAGAGGCCTGCGGCGCGGGTGCGGCGACGCCGAACCCTGCACCTGCGGGTGCGAGGAGCGGCGTGATGGCGGCGTTACGGCCGATTGCAACGGCGAATGGCGCGGGCGAGTATGCGCGCGTCGTGCCGCGGACGAAGACAGGAAATCTTTTTGCCGTGCCGCCGTGCCCGCTTTGCCGCAGGCGGGAGAATGCGAAAGCGTTCTCTGACAATGGGTGCGAACTCCGGGCCTGCAGAAATTGTGGGCTGTTTTTTGTGCACCCGTATCCGGTTTATGAGGCGCGGCATGACGAAGTCGCAACGGGAAAGCTTGAGGGTATCGAGCTGCTCGATTGCGAGCGGCGCTATGCCGGCGAGCGGTTTTATTACGACCGGCACTTTGCGCTGATCGAGGAAGAGTGCGAAGGCGCGAAATCGTTTTTGGATGTGGGATGCGGAACCGGACACCTGCTCGAGCGGCTCTCGGGGCGAGGCGGGCTCTACCGGATGGGCATCGAGCTGAATTCGAGAGCGGCGTCGTTTGCGCGGCGTGCGGCCGGATGCGAAATCGTGGAAGTTCCGTTCGAAGAATTCGAGGCGCCACGCAAATTCGACGCGATTGCGCTCATCAACGTGTTCTCGCATATTCCCTCGCTCGACCGGCTATTCGGCGCGCTTCGCAACGCGCTGGCTCCGGGAGGCAAAGTGATTTTGCGCACGAGCGAAATGAGCCGCCACGTGAGCCGCTGGAACCAGTTGCACTGGGGCATTCCGGACGATCTGCATTTTCTCGGCCTGGGCACGCTCGATTTTCTGTGCAAGAAATACGGCTTTCGGGTGCGCAGGCATATTCGGCTCCCTTATGAGGAAGAACTGTTTCTGCGTTCGCGCTGGCAGCAGATGGGGCGCCGCGGGGCGATCAATCTGGTGAAACGGGCCGGCGTTCGTGTGCCCGGAGCACTCAGAGCCGCGAAGCTCATGTATCGCGCAGCGGTGGGGCAGAGACTCTTCGTGTCGTTCCTTGTGCTCGCGCCGATTTGGCAAACGGACGCCGGCGATGAGGCTGGGCAGAAGGAGCGAATCCAGTGAACGCTCGGGCGGGTACAAGCGCGAAGAGCCCGTTTCTGATTCGAACGATTCGCACGCAGCCGTATCTTTACAGCGCGATCTGCAAGGCGCGACTGCTCTATTCGCGACGCGTTGCGGGCGCACGGGCGCGGGCGTCGTTGCACCAGAACCGGGCGCTTTTTGCCATGGACGCGTTTGAGTTGGAACAGGTTGAGTCGATGCGGACGCAGGGTTACGCGCTCGCGCCTAACTTCATCCCGCGCGAATTGAACGATCGGCTTTTCGCGAAAGCCGACGAAGCGTTTCGTTCGCTGCAGGTCGATCTGCGGCGAGCTTATACGGTGCAGAGCGGGGAACGTGCCAGCCTGGCCGGACTTTCCTACGAAGAGCTGGCCGCGAGCGAAAAGATGATCGCGCTTCGCGATCCGCTCGTGCTGATACCGGAGCTGGCGCAAGTCGCGTTTGACGAAAGGATTTTGAAGATCGCGGCGAACTTCCTCGACTGCGTGCCACCGCTCTATCGCGTGATGGTGGTGCGCGATTTTCCGCATAACCGGCCGCTCCACTCAAGCAACTTTCACAAGGATAACGATGAAGCGGATTCGATGCAGATCTTCATCTATCTCGTGGATATCGACGACAGGTGTGGGCCGCTCATTTATGTGCCAGGGTCGAACCGTTACGACGTGCGGTCGTGCCGGCCGCGGCTTTCGCGCGACTTGGGGATTGCCGGAAACGATGGCCGGCTGAGCGACGAAGAAGTGGAACGCGTCTATCCGCGAAACACGTGGGCCGTGTTGCGAACGGAACGGGGAAGCCTGGCGGCAATTCACGGAAATGGAATTCACAAGGGGCCCGCGTGGGCGCGGACCGGGGATCCATTCAATCGCGCGCGGACGGCGATCCGGTTGGACCTGCAGGGCTACAAAGCCGAAGCCAAGCGAGATTCGCGAGAAAACAGAATGCCGCGCACAGTGTGGGAAGAAATGAGTGAATTACAGCGACTTTTTGTGCACGCAACATTCGTCGAATCCGCGCCGTCGCTCGCGATGGCGGGTGCGGCGGGAGCATAGGGAGACTGCCGGATGCACTTGCAAGCCAGAGCGTCGCGCGCCGCCGCGCTGCTGACAAAGAACCCGTCACTCTTCTGCCGGGTGATGCTGGGGAAGTTGAATTCCGCGAGGCCAATGCCTTTGCTGCCGGCACACAAGCGAATCAACGATGTGATTTTTGAGTACGACCTCACTCGGTATCGCGGTATGGCGCCGATGTATTTCGGCTCATACGCTCCGCTGGTAGTGGAAGCGATGAAGCGCTATTTGCCGCCCGGCGGAGTCTTCATCGACGTAGGGGCAAACATCGGGTATCTCTCGGCGATTGCGGCAGGTCTTGTGGGGGAATACGGAGAGGTCCACGCGTTCGAACCGGTGCCGGCGTATTGCGAACGTTTGCAGCGGCTGGCTCTTTTGAATCCGCGGCGCAGGATTATCGCGAATCGGCGTGCGGTGGGAGAAGTGGCGGGTACGGCGACGATTTACGTGACGCGCGAGCCGGGCCAAAACACGATGGTCCGCGCTTACCAGCAATCGGATGAGATCGTTTCAACGCTTGATGTCCCTGTGGTCCGGCTCGACGATTACATCCGGGAAATGGGAATTCACCATGTATCGATGATCAAAATCGACGCGGAGGGGTTCGAGCTTCCAGTGCTTAAGGGCATGGCGGGCTATTTCAATTCGGCGGGCGAGGGGCCTCCGATTGTATGCGAAATCGCGCCGAGAGCCTACGCTCTGCAGGGCCAGAGGATCGGCGATCTGGCCGATTATATGGCGCACTTCGGATATTCCGCGCGCGATTTGATCGATGCGGAGACGCGCGTGGACCTTCAAGAAATAAAAAATGTGGACGACGTGATTTTCCTGCAGGACTGATGATTGTGAACGCCACAACCAAATTATTCGGCCAGCACCGGGCAGATCTCTCGGTTTCTCCGTTTGCGGTATTGGCGCTGTCCGCGGCTGCGGGCATTGCAGTCGCTTTCGCCATGGCGAATTCTCACGTATTCGTTGACCTCGCGGGCGCTGCGGTCACGCTTGTCCTGCTGCTCTTCCCGGAATTTGTGCTGGCGTTCTATGTTGTTGTGGGTGACGTAAAGGGCGACGACCGCGTCGCGTCACTCTTGCCTTTTGACTGGACGATCGCGCTGGGCGCCGTGCTCGTGGCGGGAATTATTCTCAACGTCTTGCGGGGGCGACGTATCGCAAAGCTGCCACCTGCTTACTTCCTGCTCGGCGCTTTCACCGTGTGGATGGCTGCGAGCCTCGTGTACACCCCTGTGTTCGATGCGGGGCTGGAAAAGTTGGGTCGGTTCGTCACTGTGACAGGGATCGTGATCGTGGCGCCGTTTTTCGTTCTCGGCACTCGGGCGGCGATGAATCGGTTTCTGGCAGCGTTCGGCGCGGCGGCGTTTGGGATTTGCGCATATGCACTGCTCGGGTTGGGCAGCAGTGATCGTCTTGTCTCACCCAGCGACAACACGATTGGACTCGGACACGTGGCCTGCGCGCTGGTGATGTTGATATGGTTCGCCGCGATTCCTCGCGACCGATGGCCGCTAAGAATTATCTTTTACGCGCTTTTCGCAGTGCCTGCGGTGGCGTTGATAGGGTCGGGCTCCAGGGGATCGGCAATAGCGTGCGTGCTGGCGATCTTACTGAGCTTGTATTTCTGCCGGCAGAGAATCACCGATTTGGTTTTAATCGGCGCCGGCGGACTCCTGGCCATTCCATTTCTGGGAATACCGCAAGCGTCGCTGGATTACCTGGCGACGCTGGTAAAGAGCGGCAGCGTGAACGCCCTATTGGATTTTCGCAGCGACCTGCTTGGATATGGGTGGGAACTGCTCCAGCAACACCCACTCATCGGAGCCGGGATCGATGGGTTTCAGTATTCGTCGCCGAATCCAAATGTTTACAAGTGGCCGCACAACGTGTTTCTGGAGGTTGCTTGCGAGCTGGGAATTCCAGCGCTGTTGCTCATCGTCGCCTTTTTTGGATCCGCACTGCGCGAATCGTGGCGGCAACTTAGGCTGAGCCCTTCGGTTTGCGGCACGTTGCCGCAATTGGCGGGCGCGTGGCTGCTATTGGGCCTGGTGAACGCGTTGAACACAGGCGACATCAATTCCGATCGCACGACATGGCTTTTCGCCAGCATCGTTTTTGTCATCGGCACATATACGTGCAGTTCAGATCTCAGAAAGGTAGCCGAGCCGGCGGCGAGCTCTCTGGCCTGACCCAAATACATGGCTGCATCGACCACACAGATCGCGACGCACACCAAGGAGGCCTTGGCGAGTAGGGACGATGAAAAGCGATTGGTCTTCGCTGCCGACCGCCAGCCGACGGTGTTCTGCCACTTCACGACGGCGCATCGGACATTGAAGAGCCGATCGTTTCACCGGCAGTGCGCCCCGCTCGCAGCGGCGGGATTTCGCGTCCGTTACGTCTCGCCGGCAGAGATGGAAGGAACGCATGAGGGAGTTGAATTCGTGCGACTGAGCGAGCATGCCGGCGCTTTCGAGGGTCCCGCGGGGCACATGCGGCTCTTACGCACTCTGTTGCAACAGAATGCAAACATTTACCATTTTCAGGACCCGCAGCTGCTCCCTATAGGTCTGTTACTTAAGAAGGTCTTTCACAGGCGCGTGATCTACGACGCTTATGAGGATTTTCCTTCGATGATGGGAAACAAAGCCTCGTTGCCGCGAGGGCTGCGTGCAACGGCGGCAGCGGGAATTTCAGCAATCGAGTCATGCGCTGCTCGCTGGCTGGACGCAATCATCACTGCCGATCCCCTTACGATCCGGCGCTTCGCAGGGTCCCCCACGAGCCGCAAACTCGTCTTCTACAACTTCCCCAATTTGGATTACTTCCCAAGAGCGCAATCTCGGGAGAAGCGATTCGACCTCGTTTATCGCGGCGGATTGTCCGATCGCGCCGGGACATTTCTGCTTTTGGAAGCTTTGCGGCGCCTTGCAGACCAGGGGCGATTTGCGCGGCTCTTGCTGATCGGATATACCGACAGCCAAGCTGAAGAACGGCGTTTGCACGAACAAATCTCGCTGCTGGCGCGGAATTCCTACGTCGAGATTCGTGGTCGCATTCCACATGAGGAGATGGCGGCGGCTTTGAGCGAAGCGCGCATCGGGATCAGTCCGCTGATGGATATTCCGAAATTCCGGCTCAATATTCCGGTGAAGATTTTTGAATATTGGGCCTCAAGCCTGGCGGTTGTTGCCAGCGATCTGCCACCGTCGCGACCGTTCGTAAGAAATTCGAGCGCAGCCGTTGTTTTCCCGCCAGGGGACGCCGACGGCCTCACCAAGGCGATTGTGAACCTCTTGGACCATCCGGATCTCGCGCAAAAGATGGGCGAACTGGGCCGCAAACTCGTCGAAAGCAGGTTTAACAACAACTCCGAAGCGCGAAGGTTCGAATTGCTTTGCCGCACGCTTACCGGGGAATCTCGAGTCGTTTGCGCAAGAGAGTTTCAACATGCTTGAACCACTTCTGCGAAACAATTTGCAGCGGCTGCATAGCGTCTATGACCGCGCGCCTTCGCCGGCTCGTCATGTGCTCACAAGCGCCCGGGGACTTCTGCTCAGCCGAATCCGCTATTCGCGAAGGACGTTTGATGCTTTGCGACGGCTTCGCGAGCACGAAACATGGACAGCCGAAGAAATCGCCCGTCATCAGCTCAATCAAGTGAACGCCGCGATCGACCACGCGCAAAAGACCGCTGCTTATTATCGTGAATACCCCCCCTTGAAACCGCGCTCACTTGAGGACTTGCGCGCGCTTCCTGTACTTACTCGTGAAACCGTGCGGAATGGCGGCGAGCAATTTTTCTCCACAGATATTCCTGTGCGGCAGCGCATTCACGCGGGGACCACCGGCACCAGCGGCGCCAACTTGCGTGTGGCGTACAACGAGGCAGCGCTTTCAAAGAATTGGGCTTTCTTGCTTCGCCAATGGGCGTGGGCAGGCATCGCACCGCGCAGCCCGCGCGTGACGCTCTTTGGCGCACGAATCGTCCCGGCGCATCGGCCTGAGCCTCCCTTTTGGACCTACAACGTTCCCGAACGCCAGCTTTTGATGAGTATTTTTCATATTTCCGAAAAGACTGCGCCTTACTACATCGATTGCTTGAAACGGCACTGCGGAGAGGTGCTGGAAGGATTTCCCTCCGTGCTCTCTATCGTGGCGGATTTTGCAGGCCGGCGTGGGGAATCGCTGCCGATGCGCGCGATATTCACTAGCGGCGAGCCGCTTTATCCCGAAACCCGAGCGAAGATCGAGAGAGTATTTCGCACCCGCGCATTCGATAGCTACGGCATGACGGAATTGTGCGGGTTGGTCCAGGAGTGCGAATCCGGCGAGATGCATCTTGCCCCGGAATACGGATACCTCGAGATTCTCAACGATGCCGGCCAGCCCGTGAAGGAAGAAGAGGGCCATTTCGTCTGGACGAGCTTCGTGAACCGGGCGATGCCGCTGATTCGCTATCGCGTCGGCGACCGTGGGCGCTGGAAAAATGGCGGAACGTGCGCTTGCGGACGGTCGTTTCCGCGCGTCGTTCCCACGATTACGCGCGAAAGCGACCTTTTGCGCGCGCCGGATGGCCGCGTATTTTCGCCGCGCGCGTTGAACCAACTGCTCAAGCACACGAGCGCGCTGCGTTTTTGCCAGTTCGTGCACGAAAGGCAGGACCGCGTGGTGGTGCGCGCAGTCGCGTCGGATAGACGTGCGGGAGAGGACGTGATGAACGTGCGCGCGCGCCTTCAGGAATTGCTGGGAGCATCGCTGAACGTGGCTGCGGAATTGGCAGACGCGCCGATCTCGCGCCAAGGCGGAAAGATCCCGCTGATTGTGAATCAGGTGACGCGATGATCGGCGCTCGCTTGATCGTGAACGCAGACGATTTCGGCTGGAGCCGCGGCATTAACGAAGCGATCGCGGACGCGCACGAATCGGGAATTCTAACCAGCGCTTCGTTGATGGCGAATCAACCGGCCTCCGAACAAGCGATCGCGCTGGCTCGTAATATGCCCGGCCTGGGCGTGGGAATGCACCTGAATCTTTGCGCCGGGCGCCCGGTACTGCCGGCGAAGGAGGTTCCAAGTTTGGTTGGGGCGAACGGAGAATTCCACCGCCCCGCCGACATGTTTCGAAAGCTCTGGCGCTTTCAGGTTGCGAGCGAGGAAGTGGAAGCAGAGTTCCGTGCGCAGATTCGTTGGGTGCGGGAGCGCGGAGTCGTATTGACGCATGCCGACTCTCACTTGCACGTTCACCTGTATCCCGCGGCTCTTGGGGCGTTTGTGCGGACCCTCAAGCACGAACGAATCGAGTGCATGCGGGCGCCCCGGTGCAGCGTGTGGCCGCCGCGAGGACTCGGTGGGGCACACGAGGGTGGTGTGGCGCGGCGCCTGCTCGTGCAGAGCTATCGAGGCGCGCTGCAGGCGGGTCCTTTTCGCGAATTCTCGATGCCCGATAGCCGCATTTCGTTTCGAGCAGCCGATCGCAGAGACCATGACGCGATCGGGCGCTGCTGGATTTCGGCACTCAATTATCTTCCGGCCGGGATTTTTGAGCTGGCGTGCCATCCGGGATTCATGGAGCCCGGATTTTCGGAGTCCGACCGCATTGCCGCGCAGCGAGTGGAAGAATTTCGCTGGCTTACGAGCGCGGCTTTTCGAGCCGCGGTGCTGCGGAACAAGATTCAGCTGATTTCTTACTCTGGACTTTGCGAACCGAGCCTCAAGAGGACGCAAGCGATTGCTTCTGCAGCGTAAGGCGATACTCATGCTCACGGTCTTTTGCTTTTGCCTCGCTCTGATTGTTTATGTATATGCCGGTTACCCGCTGCTGTTGCGAATGGGCCTCTTTGGATCCCGCCGCGAATGGAAACGGAGTGCGGGCGATTTTCCGTCCGTCACGGTGATTGTGCCGGCGCACAACGAAGAGGCGTCGATCGGAGCGAAGATCGAAAACCTGCTTGCGTCCGGCTATCCGCGCGAACAGCTCGACATTCTCATCGGCAGCGACGGATCGTCCGACCGCACCGAAGAGATCGTGCGCCGCTACTGCGGCGAATGTGTGGGGCTCGTTTCGTTCCCGCAGCAGCACGGTAAAAGCGCCATCCAGAACGGGCTCGTCGCATTGGCCAGCGGCGAGATGCTTGTCTTCACAGATGCGGATTGCCTCTTCAAACCAGGCACGCTGACCACGCTGATCGAGCGGTTTGCGGATTGCGAAATCGGACTGGTGACCGCCCGGCCGCAGTTTTGCAATTCCTCAGAAACCAGCGTTACGCACAACGAAGGAATCTACCTGCGCTACGAAACCTGGCTGCGTGAGGAAGAAAGCACGCGCGGGCTGTTGACGATGGCCTCGGGCTCCCTCTTCGCAATGCGCAAGGAATTGTGGCGGCCGATCGAGCGAGTTTTGGGCGACGATTTCGCGCTGCCGCTGCGGGTCGCTCGCGCGGGCTTTCGCAGCGTGCTGGAGCCGCGCGCCGTGGCGTTCACGCGGCTGACGCAGAATGAGGCCGCGTCGATGTTCCGGATGAAAGTGCGAATCATCGCGAAGGATTTTCGGGCGCTCCTGCGGAATCGCGAAGTTCTGAATCCGTTCCGCTACGGCGGAATATCTTGCGCGCTGTGGTCGCATAAGCTGCTGCGCTGGCTCGTGCCGTATTTCTTGCTGACGATGTTTGCGGCAAATCTATTTCTGGTGCGGGCAGGTATTTTCAGCGGGCTGTTCGCATTGCAGATTGTGTTCTACGCACTTGCGTGTCTCGGGCTGGTATTGAGGCCGCTGGGCCGGAAATCGGTTTTATCGGTGCCGGCTTCGTTTTGCCTGGTGAATGCGGCGTCGCTTGTAGGAACTCTGAGTTGCGCGTTCGGGCGCAGCTTCAGCCAATGGAAACCCGTTCGGGCGAGCCAGGCGCGAATGCAGTCTCGCGGTGCGCGCACATGAACCGCAGGCAAATTTTGCTAAACGCGCTCAGCACGATCGCCCAACTCATCGGTAATGGGGCGCTGCTTTTCTTTCTGTATCGGTTTCTGATTCGCGAGGTTGGGATCGAGCGTCTGGGCGTCTGGTCGTTGCTCTTGGCGACGACGTCGCTTGTCACGCTGGCGAATCAAGGGCTTTCGATGAGCATCGTGAAATTCGTGGCGAAGTACGCGGCGCGAGAAAGCCCGGCGGACGTGTCGTTGCTGGTGCAAACGGCGCTGATTACGGCCGGCGCGATATTGGCCGTGCTTTCAATCGGGCTTTATCCGGGCGCGCGCTGGGCGCTTTCGTTTGTGCTGCCGGCTGCGCGGCTCGCTGAGGGGCTGGCGATTCTGCCGTTCGCTCTCGTGTCGCTGTGGCTCAACGTGCTCGGCACCATCGCCCAGGCTGGTCTCGCAGGCCATGAGCTGATCACCCTGTGCAACTACATCGAATTTGGCGGAGCAGTTTCGTATTTGGCGCTCGCATTTGTATTTGTGCCGCGATATGGGCTCGTGGGGCTCGCGGCGGCGCAGGCCGCACAGGCGGCGCTGGGATTGGCCGCTGCGTGGTTTCTTCTGCGACGTTGTGTCCCGGGATTGCCCTGGCTGCCGCGGCATTGGAGCCGTTTGCGGTTTCGGGAAATGCTCGGCTACGGCGCGCACTTCCAATGGATTACCCTGTGCCAGTCTGTGCGGGAGCCGGTTACGAAGGCACTGCTGGCCAAATTTGCGGGGCTTTCTTACACGGGCTTCTACGACATGGCCTCGCGATTAGTCGTAAATTTGCGCGAGCTGATTGTGCAGGCGAACCAGGTTTTGGTCCCGACCATTTCCAGCTTGAGTGAAGGCGGCCGCGACGTGATCGACCGGATATATCGGGATTCGTATCGCACGGTTTTTTTCCTCGCCGTGCCGTCATTTGCGGTGCTCGCGATGGCAAGCCCGTTCATTTCAGTGCTCTGGATCGGGCGTTATGAGCCGGTCTTCGTGCGCTTTGTGGGCCTCTTGGCGGTCGGCTGGCTGTTCAACGTCCTGTGCAATCCCGCGTACGTGGTCGATCTGGGCACCGGTTCGCTGCGCTGGGTTTCGATCGGCTGCGCGGTGACGGCCGTGTTGAATGCAGGGCTAGGAATCATTGCCGGAAAGGTTGCGGGCGGGACAGCGATTGTCGCCGCCGGGGTTCTGTCGCTAATCGCGGGCTACTTGATCATTCTTGTTGCTTATCATCGCCAGAGGCACGAGAGCTTTGGCGTGTTGTTACCGCACGAGAGCCGAACAATCCTCGCGCTGAGCGTTGCAAGTGCACTGGTGCTTTTGCCGTTGCTGTATTCCGGTGAGCGCCTCGCGCTCTCCCCTTACGTTTTTGCGTTCGCGGCTGCGGTTCTTGCTGCATCGATTGCGGTTCCCGCATGGACGCACCCGGTCCGTAGGCGGCTGTTTCAGTGGCTCACCGCGGGGATAAGTTCATGAGCGTCGCGGCCGAAGAAAGTACCCGCCTTGAGACTCGCGCTGTGCTGACCGTCTGGCGTAGAGACGAATCAACGGCAATCGCCGCTCGCGTTGCGATTGCAGGAGATTTTTTGCCGGCGGGGGATATTCACCTGGCGGCTGGTATGTCCTGGCGCGAGGCAGCCGCACCGATTCTTCCGCATCTCTCCGATGTCGACGTGACCTTGGCAAACCTCGAGTGCCCCATCGATGTCCGCGAATTGTGCGCGCGGCCGTTGAATGGAATAGGGCAAATTGTCCGCGCTGATGCAGAGAGTCTCCATTATCTGCGCGGGATCCGGTGCGCTTCGGTGGGCGTCGCCAACAATCACGCCTATGACTTTGGAACCCCGGGCGTCGAGTTCACTCGCGCCGCCCTAATCCGCGCTGGCTTCGTTCCCTTGGGCGCCGGCCAAACGCTCAACGAGCTGCCGGAAGTGTCTCGTTGGCGCGGCCCAGGGGCACTGTGTGTCGGCTTCTGGGCCGCGGCAAGTGCCGCAGGAGAACTTGCGAATCATGGCACCGAGGGCGTTGAACCGGCAACCGTACAGCGAGCAGAACAAGCGGTCGCGCGGATGAAAGAGAGCGGCGTGAATTTTTCTGTGGGTCTCATCCACGCGGGCTGCATACGCTGCTCCCGCCCGGCTCCGGAAGACGTGAGCCTGATTCGCCGGCTGGCCAAATGTGGCTTTAACCTTGTCGCCTGCAGTCACTCGCATCGAATCGCAGGATACGAAGCGATCTCGCAGCAAACAGGAGAAAATCCTGCATTCTGCTTTTACGGACTCGGCAGCATCGCGTCGGGCTACATTGCGTCCGATCTGGAGCGCGAAGGATTGATCGTGGTCGCTGGGTTCGACCGCGCGGGCCACCTGGCCGAAGTGTCGGTTCGCCCGGTCTATCTTCCGCACTCGGGCATCGGAGAAGCGGCGTCACCCCAAAAAGCAGAAGAGATTCTGGCGCGATTTGAACTCCTTTCGGCTGAAATTTCAGGCGGGTCATATGAGGACCAGTTTTACAAGGAAATCTCACGCGGCCTGCTGCGCCTTTATTGGCGCGATGTGCGCGCTGCAATTCACCAGTCCGGAATCCGAGGCCTCGCGCGCAAAGCCGCTCGGGTCCGCCTTTGCCATGTGAAGCGACTGATGCATCGAGTTCGTGCCACATGATGCGTGCAGTCTTCGCGGCACCGATCGCTTTCGGCATTACCGTTGGGCTGGTGCCATTGGTCAGCTGTTTTTGCCAACGTAACCGAATTTTCGACCGTCCGGGCAGGCTCAAAATCCACACGCGCCCCGTTCCGCGGCTAGGCGGAATAGCGATTTTCATTGCCTTGCTTGCCGGCACACTCATCTGCTGCGCGAAAGAAACGTCCGAGGCAAGATATTTTTTTGCGGCGCTCGCATTGATCTGGTGCGTCGGCTTGTTTGACGACATACGCGGATTACCCGTGATCTTGCGCCTGATCGCACAGGTTTGCGCTGCCCTGCTGCTCTGGGTTGGAGGATGCCACTTGCCAGGCCTGCCGCATCCATTCGCCAGCATGGCCGCCAATTGTTGCTTGTTGGTCCTTTTCGTGAACGCCTTCAATTGGTGGGATGGAATGGACGGCCTCGCAGCAGGCACGGCATGCGTCGCCGGATTTTGCTATGCGTTGCTGCCATCGTTCACGGTGAGGCCATTAGGGTTCGTGGTGGCTTCTAGCCTCGCCGGGTCCTGCGCGGCGTTTCTATTATTCAATTTTCGTCGTTCGCCAAAAATGTTCCTCGGAGACTCGGGCAGCACAGCACTCGGACTTGTGATTGCGTTTTTAGGATTGGATTTTTCGCGGACCCAATCCTCTGCAGGAGTCCCAACTTTGTTTATTTTGGCAGTTGCCGCATTGCCACTGCTGGATGCGCTTCGCGTGATCGCATACAGGCTGGCGAGGCGCCGGTCTCCGCTCGAAGGCGACAGACAGCATTTCTATGACCTTATGCTCAGGGATGGTTACGGGCCTCACCGCATAGCGATCACGTTGTGGGGTATCACCGCACTATGCGGAGGATTAGCGATCTTTATCCAAACTCACGGAAGGGCCCGTTCGGAGGTATGGCTGTGGGCTCTTCTGGCGTTAGTCGCGCTTTGGCTTTTTGCCGGCGCCGCGCTATTCCACAAGACTTCCAAAGATTATGGAGCTTCCGAGCTGGCTTGATTGCAAATTGCCTTCGACGGCTCAACCGAGGAACAGAAGCGGCAGTTAGCTCTGCGTATTGTAAATCGTACGCGGGGCGCGGCGATTGCGGTCTTGCGGCTTCGTTTCCCTGGGTGCGCCGCCCAGTTGAACGAGCAGCTTGCGCAGCTTCGCTCTTTCTTCCAGATCCATGTCAACCACTTCGAATGCGCGGGCCTGCGTATTCGCGTCGCGAATGATGGTTTGCGCGCGCACATGCTTTTGTCCCGCCGTGAGCTTCAGATCGACCACACTGCCGGGGTGAAGATTCTGTTCCGAAATGGCGACGCCGCCGCTGAGCGCCATTTCCGGCACTTCCACCCGGCAATTTTCTTTCAGGTTCAGCGTCGCGCCCGGAACGGGATGCTCCATGCGCAGACGACGGTATCGGCGTTGACGCATCGCAGAGGAAGACGGATCGGCATCGAGCGGTTCGATCGAAAGCTCGGACGCGCTCAAGCCGCTTTGGGGCATGAAGCTTCGCGCCCAATCGGGATCAAGTTTTTCCAATGCTTGTGCAGCGACAATGCGCAGTTCCGAGGGGTTCGCCCATCGCCACGTTTTGCGTGCCTCGATGATTCTGCGCAGGACGGTTACCGCGCCGGCCATCCGCAGCCGTCCCAGCGCCTCCATCGCCTTCAACTGCAAATAATTCGTCGAGTCTTTCGGGATATCCCCTTCCGCCAGACGTACGAGACGCGTATATGCCGTGCGCTCTCCGCTCATGCCAATTTCGTCCACAGCGAGCGGGCGAATCACAGGGTCCAAATGATCGAAAATCTCCACGAGGAGCCGTCCGCGGTCCGAGGCGCCGCTCGAGGCAATTTGCCGCACCAGCCGGTCGTGAGCCGTGCGCTTCCACTCCATCAGGCGATCAGGGAGGACCTCTTGCAATGTCGCTGAGTCCATGCGCGCCAATATGCCCACAGCATCGATCGCCTCATGCGGATTGCCTTCGCGAAGTTGTTTCCGCAGATGTCCCAGCGCTTCGGGCCCGAGCGATTCGATCATGGAAAGCAGCAGCTCGCAGTCTTCGCGGAAACCCGAGCGGCTGAATCGCGCGGCGATATTTTCCGTGGCTGCTTCCGGAATTCGGCGCAGCAGGTCCGTGAGTCCTTTTGTGACTTCGCCCGCCTTCAGAGCTTCATCGATGAATTCCGGAAGGCGCGCGTCTACGGCGATGCGAGGCCGCAGGCTTTTCCCTGCGCCCGCGCGTTCGGAGTCGACGTAGTCGATCATCTCCACCGAACGCTGCATCGCGGCATAGGAGCGTTTCATTCCTGCTTCCTGCGAGAGCCGTACGAACGCGGCGCTCACCAGGCTTTGCAGCTCCACATCTTTTTCTTCGGCGAGTTGCAAGCCGACCTGGCGTATCGTCTCTACGAATAGCTTTTCGTCGCCGCTCGCGTAGGTGGATGCAATCTCCGCGAGTCCCATCGCGACCTGCCTGCGGTGGTCAGGGGTCTTGGCTGAGATGAACGACGCGTAATGGGCCAGAATCTTCTGCGCTTGGTCCACTTCGCCCCGCGCGCGCAGAGCATCCACATGTTCACGAACCTTTGCGCCCGGAACGCACCATGCATCCCCGCCGTCCAACACTTGCCTTCGTCTTTCGTCGGGAACCTGTGCCCAGAATTCCTGCGCCAGCGTTTCGATGTGCGATTGCACTTCCAGACCGGCGCGAGCCATGCGCTCTTCGTACACGCCCAAAATCTTTCGCAGGCCGTCGAGCTCGGTATTCATATCGCCCAGCATTTCGCGGACGGCGTTCACCTTCACGTCCCCGCGCTCATAGCTTTCGAGCGCGAACCGCACTGCGACGTGTTCGGCGAGCTTCAAAAGAGTAGGCTTGTCGGATGCCTCCGTCGGCGCCTGCGCCGCGAGAGCGGCGAGCGCCTGGCTCACCGTAAAGCGTGCACGGCGAGGCAGTGTGGAGAGCCGCGACTGGAAGGAAGTCGGATCGAGCTTCTCTTTGGGATTGTCACTCGTGCGCGCAATTTGCGCCAGCATTTGCAGAATGCCTTGAAGCTCCTGCTCCTGCAGCGTCATAAGGCCGGTTTCAACTGTCATTGAACCCGGCCCGCCGCGCGCGGATCTGGTGCCGCGGATTCCGCTTGAGGCGCTTGTCCAGCGGCTTGCGGATTGGCCGCCTGCAGCATGCGGATGTGGCGCATTTCCACCCGGCCCGTTTCCGGCGCCGCTGCCTGTTCCAACGCCCGCTCCAGTCCCCGGCGCACCGCCTCCAGAAGCTGGACCAGCCAGGCCACCATTACCCGCGGGCGCACCATTCGGGCCATTCAGCCAAAATCCGCCGGCATTTGGATCGACTTGGGCGCCCATCGGACTCCCGCCCACTATGTTCCAGCCGGAAGGTCCATTCGGACCACCGACGCCAGAGACCGGGCCACCCGCGTTCGCGGCAGGCGCGCCGGGAGCTTGTGTGCCGGCCTGCTGCGGAGCAGATTCGTCATCTTTCTTGAGCCAGAAACCACTCGCATTCGGATCGAGTGGTGTGCCAACGCCGGAGGTTCCCACGATGTTCCAACCCGAATTGCCGCCGATCATCCCGGGTGCGTTGGAGAAAGCGGTGCCTTGGAATGATGCTGGTCCCTCGATCACGGCGCCGCCGCTGGCGTAAGCTGAGCCACCTTGTCCACCTTCCGCACTTGCTTCGGAACCGGCCGCAGCGCCGCCAGAGCCCGGCCCGCCAGGGCCATAACCTGGACCGCCGCCTGGGCCATATCCCGAGCCTCCAGAACCTTGCCCGCCTCCGAATCCTGAACCCGAGCCAGATCCTCCCGAGCCGTCGCCCATACCTCTGCCTGGCCCGCCCGGCCCGCCTTTCGTGCCTTCCGCGGCGACGATTAACTGCAGAAGCTTTTCGGGATCTTTGAAAAGTTCATCCGTCTCGGTCGACGTCATTCCCAGCGTACGCGCGGCCAACTGCGCAGCAACCGTACCCTTGGCAACCGCCGAATCCGCAGGAACAAAGCAAACTTCATTCACATGAATAAAGGTGTCGCCTTGGAGAGCAGCCTTGAGTTGCTCGGCCACTTGGGCGGGCCTGATGTTGTTGCTTGATGGAAATCCGCGCACGAACTTCGCCAGGCTACCTTGCGGAATGTTGGGGGCAAAGTGAATGCTGGCGATACCCGCTGCTGAAAGCATGCGGGCGAAGCTTTTTTCCGCGGCCGCGGATTCGAGCGGCGTGCCGTCGAGCAGCAGTTGATCGCCGGAAACAGCAAGCAGCAGCCCCGATTGATCTTCGGAGCCAAGCGCCGTACGTAGCTCATTCCACGCGGTTTCGTACTGCTTTGCCGTTCTCGGATGGCCGAAATCGTACATGCGGGCGAATTTGAGCAGAATGTTCAGGCTGCGCACGAAACCACGCGCCGCAGCCGTCCGCGTATTGACAGAGGTGGCCATTCGCCCGGGAAGCTCCTGACAACCAAAATATCGGCTAAGTCCAAGCAGGGCAATGGTACCGGTGTCCTTCTTAGTACTCCCTTTTGGTTCTAGGACCGGGCGGATACGCAAGGAAATATCTGCTGTAACAACGTCAGGCTGCCTGACGCAGAATGGCGCTTACGGTGGCTTAAAAACCGGGAAAAGAGCCCGAATTGAGGCTTATTTGCCGCGAACCTTCCCGCGAGACCGGCCAGGCTTGCGCGTGCGCAGCCAGTCCTCCAGCTCGTTCACGTCGCCGAGAATTGTCAACGCGCCGAGCTCCCTGAGCGTGTCAATTCGTTCCCGGCGTTCGTCGCTGCGGCGGCGCAGGATGCCGACGAAGGGCACCCCGGCGGCTTTGGCGGCCAGGGCGTCGTCGACATTGTCTCCTAGATAGATCGCGCTCTGCGCCGGGCGGCCGTTTAGCACTTTTAAGAGGCCTTCGGGGTCGGGCTTGGTGCGGGAGACATCTTCTGCGGTGACGATGCTTCGAAAGAATTCGCGCGTCTTGCAGCGGTCGAGGGTGTGGTTCATTTCCTGCCAAACGCGCCCGGTGAAGATACCGAGTTCGGCCTTTTGGGCGAGGCGCCGCAGAGCAGGCACGCTGAAAAGCCACTTCTCGCGGTCGACGTATCCGTCGCGCCCGTTCGCGCCCCAGTAGATTTCGAGGAATTTCTGTTTGATTTCGTCGTACTGCTGCTTACCTCCCAGCGACTGCACCCAAGCCGTGGAGAGCTTCCAGTCATCGTTAAAGCCCGGGCGGTTCTTCCATTCGTGCAGCTGCTTGTGCGTCACGCGTTTGCCCGTGAAGAATTTCACGGTGTCGAGCACGGTCTCGTGGAAGGATTCGTGGACATCGACGAGTACGCCGTCTACATCGAAAATAATGATTTCGGGGAATGTGCTAACGGGTCGTTTCGCCTTGATGTTTATGGCAGCCTCCGGGCCTGTGGATGCTGAAATTATAGATATGCCGCCTTTAGCGGAACAACAAAATGGATGCCGGGTATAATCTTGCCGGAAAGCCTGCTGTCGTTTGTGATGAATAGATCCATGCCGGACTGAGCGGCGCAGGAGAGTTGCACCGCATCCGGGGCCTTGATGGATCGATCGGCGCGAATGGAAGCATAATGAACGGCGGCTTCCGCGGTGAAGGTCAACAGTGTCGCGGCCCTGACGAGGGCTTCTTTGTATGTTTGCGCGAGCCGTGTCTCGCCGAGCCGCATTGGTTTAGCGAGAATCTCGCCCAGCGTAAGCGTAGACGTGTAGAGCTGATCTCCGCGTGCGACCATTCTTTCGCGCAGCTGGGCAACAGACTCCGAGAAAGCACCGTAATCTTCAAACAAGTAGATGAAAAGATTCGTGTCCCAGAAAATGCGGCTCACTCCCATCCCTCGCGCATGTGTCTGACATATTCATCCGCATGTTCATCAGCCCACAGCTTTTTGCCGGAGCCGCGCAGCGCGAGCAATGGATCCGCTTCCGGTTTGAGGCTCCTGTTCCGAGCGTAGTTGTTACGATACCAATCCAACAGGCCGCGATACTTCTCGGGAAGTTCCTCTCGATCCGGCACCGTCTTGGAACCTCCACGATCAGGGTGAAAGGGGTCTCCCATCTTAAAGAGCCGGCGATGGTTCTTCCTCGTCTCAACCAGCATGCGGTACCTGCCCGGATTCGGAGCACGGCCAGCAACGCAGTGCTGGACTACGTGCACATAAACCCCCGGTCTAAGATCGCGGGAAGCGCTCTCCTGCCGCGCGCGCTCGACGATTTCGGCCACGCTGAAATCTTCTCTTTTGGGATGCTCGCGATGAAGCAACGCTACGGCAAGCCACACTTCGTCGGCGACCTTCATCTGGGATCGTTGAGCTATGTGCATGTTTTGAATGTTCCGCATAACAAGAATACCACGTATGAATGTATATTCCAAATAAGGATGTATTCTTCACGCCTGACGTGTGCCAGTGGTGCACGCGGACGATAACGTCGTTTCACGGGACGTGAGGCGGTTCTTCGATCTGCCACAGTTGCCCCAGACTCGATATGGAGGAGGACGGCGTTAACCAGGCAGCTACATACCTGGAGCCAACCGCCTCCTGCTGAGGGTTTGCGATTCTACAATCAATGGGCATCGGTAAATCCGACGCAAAAGAATGTCCAAGCCGGATTTCAATGTCGAAATCAACAACGGGTCGGTGAGCGTTCGACTTAATGGAGTCTCGCCGCGCGCGCGTCTTTATGCCTTCATTCTCTGCTTTATAGGTTTGCCGGTGCTTGGAGTCTGCTTCCTTCTGTTTGTTCCCGGAGAGCACGGCGGTCCAAGCATGTGGCAATACCTATCATCACGACCTGTTCATTCAGCGTTTTTCAGTTTTGAATTGGTTCTCCTGTTGATCACTCCTCCGTTCTTACTTCTCGCTATCTGGAGATACACGGTATGTGCCTATCCCTCAGATGAAATCCTTCGTTGCGATGGCTCAACGCTGACCGTTTCTAAAGCGCGATGGTTTGATTTTCATAGCAATGCCAATTGGAACACGCGCTCTTACGCGTCAGCGGAAATAGAAACGATGAGGTACAAAGCGATAGCGAGGGTGAGAAGAGGTTCAATCTACGGTCTGTATTTCAAAGCACGCGGCAGCAATGAGAGGGTTCTCCCGGGCCTCGGGGCTCGTGACGCCGACAAAATTCTGAAAGCGTTCAAGGCGTTTGGTATCAATGTTCCCGATGACCCAAGACTTTTGAGAAAGCTTGCAGAGACGATTCCCGGTTCCTGATGAGCCAGCTTTCCGGACACATAGAGTTTCGGTTCATACGGGCCGCGGGTCCGGGCTTTCGATCGGTAAGAAGACCGGTGGCTGCGAAACGGTCGCCCTATGAATGAGAATCTTCCGTTTCGCCAGGCGCCTCGGAAGTGGATTGCTCGAGGGGTTCGGAGGGTTCGCGCTGCTCATCCCGGTCAAGCGTATCGGAGGACCATGCATCGCCGGGCGCGGGTGGGGGCGCGACGGGCAGCGCAGAAGCGTCGCCATCGGGCTTGATGGCGCCGTCGACCGGAGCAGGAGCGGGTTTGGCTGCTGCGGCCGGGGCGGCGGCAGCGGCTGCTGTCTCCTGCATCTTTTCCCTGCGGACCAAGAAAATCCCGGCAATGAAGTCCACGATCGACGCCGCAGCTGATCCATCGGGATCCTTTGTCGGATTGTAACCAGCCACTTCAATAGCCGCCAAATGCTTCTGCGTCACGAACACTTCAAAGGCCTGGCGCAATTCATCCAGCTGCAGACCGCTTGCCGCGGGCAAGTTCGTCGCCTGAAAGCCGGCGATCACGTCCACATCAAAGTGAAGGACAAAGGCGTGCGTGTCGCCATGGATCCTCTCCACCGCCTCAGCGGCTGCCTTCGCGGGCGACTTGCGGCGAATGTCTTCTGCCAGATAACGGCGCAGGGGCGACGTCTGCAAGGCCTGTTCCTCAGCAGGATCCAGCCGGCTAACGCCAAAAAGCGCCAAATCCGGCTCGCGAACGAGAGGCGGCTCGCTCCAGAATCGCACCATCTCCGAAGCGCCACGCCCGGTGAGATGCGAAACGACCATGCCATCGACGCACCCGGAAGGAGTAGTAGCCGGCGTTTGCAGGTCGGCATCGGCGTCCGCGTAAAGCAGGCTCACATGCCGGAAATAACGCCGCAGGCCGGCAACGGTGGCAAGCGCGGCGGAACAATCGCCGCTCAGGATCAGGGGGATCGCGCCGGATTTCACCGCTATTTCGACGCGCGGGCGAAGCGCTTCGAGCGCCTGCAGCACCGCAGGCAAATTGCGCGCGCGGGGGCTTTCTTCATCGATTTCAAACACGCGGGGCGGATCATCGCCCATATCGACGACTTGATAGCCGATGGATTGCAATCTGGAAACGAGACAGGCGGAGCGCAACGAGGCGGGTGCGCCTTCTCCTCCCGGCGCGAGGGCAGCGGCGCTCATGGGCGCGCCGAGCAGTGCGATTCGATTCTCCTGGCGGACAATTTTGACCGCCACTCATGGCCTCCTTTCAGTGGTGGCTGTTCGGTTAGAGCCTCATCGCATTGAAAGCGGTCATCGCAACGTGCCGCGCTGAAGACCGCGGCGCTACGTTCAAGTCCAAATCAAAAGCTAGTTCGCGGCGGTGCGCTGCTGCTGCGCCGCGAGTTCCGGCGGAATGGTGAAGCGCACGTCTTCGCGAATCAGCTCGATATCGCGATGATTGGTGAAGCCGAAGGCCGCGAGCCTTTGGCTCACCTGCTCAACGAGAATCTCCGGCGCGGAAGCTCCGGCCGTGAGGCCGATGGATTTCACGCTGCAAACCCACGACTCATCAATGTCGTTCGCGTCTTCGATCAGGCGCGCCGCAACGCCGCTGCGCTGAGCCACTTCCACCAGCCGATTCGAGTTCGAGCTATTTGCCGATCCCACAACGAAAATCAATTCCACTTCTTTGCAGAGAGCTTCGACGGCTTCCTGGCGATTCTGCGTGGCGTAGCAAATATCATCGGATGCCGGGCCGGCGATGGCGGGGAAGCGCTCGCGAAGGCGCGCGACGATTTCCTGCGTATCGTAAAGCGACAAAGTCGTCTGCGTGAGAAACGCGAGGCGGGTCGGATCGGGAACCACGAGCTGGTCGACTTCTTCCACCGTACCGACGACGATGGTGCGATCCGGCGCTTCGCCGGAGGTGCCGACGATTTCCTGATGATCGCGATGGCCGATAAGAATCAGCGTGCGACCCTCGCGTGCGAATTTCAGAGCCTCAAGGTGAACTTTCGTCACCAAAGGGCAGGTGGCGTCGATAACCTTCAGGTTGCGCTCTTTTGCTTCGACGCGAACGCGCGGCGGAACGCCGTGCGCGCTGAATACGAGAACGGCGCCTTCGGGAACTTCCTCGATTGTTTCCACGAATATGGCCCCGCGGCGGCGGAGTTGATCGACCACATAGCGGTTATGGACGATTTCGTGATGCACGTAAACCGGGCTGCCGAAGGCGCCCAGCGCAAGCTCAACGATATCTACGGCGCGGACCACACCGGCGCAGAATCCGCGCGGGCGGACGCGAACGAGCGTCTTCGATCCGTTCGTCGTTCCCTGAATCTGAGCGAGAGTCAATGTATTCTCCGGAGAACACCCTGTTCAAATCGATTCTAGCCCAAGGAGCATATTCGGGGCTAGGGATTCTGTTTGGGTGCTAGTGACGAAAATTCAACCGCCGATTTCTCGGACCAGAGCGGGCCTCGGAATGACAACGCGATTTGGCTAGCTGGACCGAAAAAAATCGGGGCCGCCTTTTTGCGCGGCCCCGGACGAGTTCAATGTTGCTGACTGCTGTGCGATGGTGCTCGCTACTGGTTGAGGACGAAATCGTAGATGGAGTCACCGTTGGCGACCAGGATGTTCTGCTTGCCATCAAGCAGATAGGTTTCAGCCGCATTGGAGACGCCTCCGATGTGCGAGTGCCAGACCGGCTTGCCGGTGGAGGCATCGAAAG
This sequence comes from Candidatus Aquilonibacter sp., assembly GCA_035507075.1. Taxonomy (GTDB): domain Bacteria; phylum Acidobacteriota; class Terriglobia; order Acidiferrales; family UBA7541; genus Palsa-295. Next base: position 30,663 of record DATJOL010000158.1, read on the forward strand.
CCACGAAATTGCCGCCTTCGTCGCTGCCGAAGACCAACCCGCCGGCCGTGGTCAGAAGACCGGTGCCGCCGCCGAAACCACCCGCTCCGGACTCCGGGAACACGTGCCGCCAGACGATCTTGCCGGTGTGGTAGTCGATGGCATCGATCGAGTTGCTGGTCGAGCCGACGCCGTCTTCTTCCTTGCCGCCGAGGCCCATGGCGCCGCGCGGATCGGTTTCCGTGAGGTAGTACATGGAGTAGGAATCATGCTCGGGGACGTAGAAGAGGCCGGTCTTCGGGTTATAGGCCGGAGGGGGCCAGTTGGTGATGCCGCCATTGCTCGGTGAAACAAGCGAGCCGGGCACAGTGGAGTCCTTTTCCGGATTCGGATAGGGCTGACCCTTTGCGTTCAGGGGCTTGGACCAGTTCGCGGACTCACCGAACTTGCTGGTGAGCAGGTGCTGGCCGGTCAAGCGATCGAGGACAAAGAAATAGCCGTTGCGCGTGGCCTGCAGAACCATCTTTCGGGGCTTGCCGTCCCAGGTGCCGTCCACTAGCACGGGCGTTTGGTTGGAGTCCCAATCATGCGTGTCGTGGGGCGAGGTCTGGTAATACCAAGCCATCTTGCCGGTGTCCACATTGACCGCCAACAGAGTGCAGGTGAAGAGATTGTCGCCCAGGCGGGACTGCGGCGTGTAAGCCGGAGTCGGATTGCCCGTGCCGTACATGTAAAGGTTCGTCTCAGGGTCGTAAGCGCCGTCGCCCCAGGGCTGAGCGCCACCGTGGCGCGCGGCGTCCATGTTGGGCCAGGTGTCTGCGCCGGGATCTCCCTTTTCCATAGGAACGTCGTAGTGCTTCCACTGGAGCTCACCGGTTTCGGGATCGAAGGACTGCAGGAAGCCAGGGGCGTCAAGATCGTCGCCGGTGCCAACGAGCAGGTGATTACCGATGAGAATCGGAGCCATCGTCGAGAAATATTGCTCGGTGAAATCGGAGATCACCTTGTGCCAGCGTTCTTTGCCGGTCTTGGCATCGAGCGAAACGAGATAGTCGTCGGGGGTTTCGAAGTAGAGCCAGTCGCCGTCCATAGCCATGCCGCGGTTGCCGATGTGCGTGCCGCCCTTGGTTTTCCAGTAGTAGTGCCAGAGGACCGTTCCGTCGCGAGCGTCCATCGCCCAGGCATTATCGGGCGCTGACATATAGAGGATTCCGTTCACCTGGAGAATGGCTCCGACGATGCGCGGGTTGGCGGATGCGTTGGGGGGTATTTCGCCTTCTCCTCCGATGATTGTTGGCGCCGCCGCAGCGCCGCCGCGAGCAAAGACGAACCCTCCGGTGGCTGCCGCGCCCGGACCGGCCTCGACGTGACTGACCCAAGCGAGCGAGAGGTCCTTGACCGTGAGTTTGTTGACTTTGTCGAGGGTGCTGTAACGATCGGAAGTGTAGTCGCCCGAATAGGTAGGCCAGGAATCCAAGGCAGGCTTGAGAATGGCCTGCGGACTGAGCCCGCTACCCGGCTCTTGCGCCAGGATCACCAGTGGAACGGCACACGCAACGAAAGCAAGAAAAAATTTAACGGTTCTCGTCATCTTTTTTGTTTTCGTCATTTCAGTGTCACCAAATAAGCCGTGAGATTATGGATTTCATCGTCCGTCCATTTCGGAAGCATATCGATGTGGTATTGCAGCGGATTGTGGACTGCCACGCTCTTCACATCCCGGTTGCGATCGTAGGTGAGCCGATTCCCGTTGGCATCCGTCAGCGAAACGAGGAAGTCATCGAGATGATCGAGCTTGCCCTCGACCGTCTTGCCGTCCGTCAGCGTCACGGTGACAGTTGTCGTAGGTCCGCCCTCGGGAGCGCCGAAGCCGCCTCCCACACGCCCGGAGACGAGCGCATTTTGCAACATCTTCGCGTCCATGCGCCGCCCAATGCCAGCGAGGTCGCCAGTGACGGAATGGCAATCGGTGCACTTGCCCGCGCCGTTGAAGAAGGCTTCGCCCTCCTGCGCGTTGCCGACGACGATGTTCGTGGGAACGTCGCGGCTCAGGTCGTAACCGGCGACGCGGAAGCTGTGAATGAACGCGGCAATGTCTGAAATCTGGTCCGTGGTGAGCTTGAAGGGCGGCATGGTCGTGCCGGGGCGGCCATCCTGGACGACGGGAGCGATCAACTCGCCATTCTGGTCGTCCATGACGAGTTCGGAGTGAAGAAGGTTCGGGCCGCCTTCGCCGCCGCGCGCGTCGGCGCCGTGGCAGAAGCTGCAGTTAATGTCGTAGAGGACTTTGCCGGCCGCAATTTTTTCAGGAGGCGCCTGCGCATGTTGCGGATATGCATTCGCGAAGCCTCCCCCACCGCGTCCTCCGCGGCCGCCACGACCGCCCCGGCCACCCTCGGGTTCTTCCGTCGTTACGGTAGGCGCCGGAGCCTGAGTGGCGCCAGGCGCGGGCGCTTGAGCGGCGCCACCGGGAGGAGCCTGCGCAGCGATCAGCGCCGCGGCTCCCGCGGTCAAGACAAACACCACCGCCGTAAAACCTTTCGACAACCTCATCCCCACCTCCACTGAGCGTACTCGTAAAAATCGTCGGCACTGTATCACGAGACGCAATATTTGAAAACACTACTCAAACGAGCGGACTCGCCGCACGCACTTTGCCCCTTCGACATTGGACGTGGCCAAACGCAGCAAGAGAGCGGCTATTCGCGCAGTCCAAACACAAAAAGCGCATGCCCGGCGCACATGGCGACGTATTGTTTGCCGTCGACTTCGTAGGTGATAGGCGCGGCGGCCATCTGACCTCCCGTCGTGGCCCGCCACAAAAGCTTCCCCGTGCGTGCGTCGAGAACCTGGAAGTATCCCTCGCGATTGCCGGTAAATAGGACGTATGAGGCGGTCGTCAGGATGCCGCTGTCGCTCACGTCGTCCATTTTGTAGACCCATTTCTTCTCGCCGGTGCGGGGTTCGATGGCTTGGACTTCGCCGTGACCGGCCGCGTCAGTCCAGGTGTCGATGGGTCCGCGAGCCAGATTGGGCAGCGGCGAGCGCGGAATCACGCCGACCACGCCGCCGTCGGGCGAAGGCTGCTTCAGGTATACGGCCGAATAGTCCTGCCAGGCGGTGACGTAAAAAAGTCCGGTGCGCGGATTATACGAGGGCGAGTACCAATTCGTGCCGCCCTGAATGCCCGGATAGACCTGGTTGCCCGCCAACGTGCCTTCGGCGGTGGCCGCGCGAATCGGGCGGCCGTTGGGATCAAGCCCGCTTGCCCACGTTTCCTTCACGAACGGGGCGCCGCGCAAAAATTTCCCGGTGGCGCGGTCGAGCACGTAAAAGAACCCGTTGCGATTGGCCCACAGAATCACTTTGCGCGGCCTTCCTTGCCACGTAATGTCAGCCAGCACCGGCACTTGGATCGAATCAAAGTCGGCGCGGTCGTTCGGCGTGAACTGGAAATGCCATTTGAGCTGGCCGGTGTCCGGGTCGAGAGCAATCGCAGAATCGGTGTAAAGATCGTCGCCAGCGCGGATTTCGGGATCGTAGTCGGGCCAGGGATTGCCGATGCCCCAGAAGATCAGGTTCAGCTCGGGATCGTAGGAGCCGGTCATCCAACTGGAACCGCCGCCGTGCTGCCAGCTATCACCCTTCCAAGTGTCGTTGCCGGGTTCGCCGGGCCCGGGAACCGTGTTGAATTTCCAGAGCTGCTGCCCCGTTTTCGCGGAAAATCCGGCAACGAAACCGCGAATGCCGCTTTCGGCGCCGGCCATCGCAATGATCACCTCGTTTTTCACCACAAGCGGCGCCTCAGTGATGCCGTAGCCGAAGCGGTTGTCGCCCAGGGCCGCGTCCCAAAGCAAGTGGCCGTCTTTGGCGTCGACGGCGACCAGATGGCCATTGACCGTGCCCATGAAAAGCGTGTTGCCCAGGATCGCGAGCCCGCGGTTCACCAGCCCGCAGCACAGGTGCGCGTCTGCCGGCACAGGGTAGTGGTAAGTCCAGAAGACGCGGCCTTCCTTGGCGTCGAGTGCCACAATATCGTCGGGCGGCTGCGTCACGTACATCACGCCGTTCACCACAAGCGGCGTCGCCTCCATTTTCTGGACCGAGTCAGCCTGGAAGATCCATTTGATTTCGAGATCTTTCGCGTTCTCGGGAGTAATCTGGCTGAGCGTGCTGTAACGCTGCGATTTGTACGAGCCGGAGTACGTGAGCCAGTTCTGCGGCTGGCTGGCGGCGTCGAGAAGCTGCTGGTAAGTGACTTGCGCGGACGCTGTTGACGCGGCGAGCAGCAACGCAGCGGCGGCCAGCAATCTTATTTTCATCGCGTCGCTCCCGATTGCGGCGTCGCAGGCGCGGCAGGAGGCGCGGACTCGGGGCCGCGTCCTCCGCGGCCGCCTCGTCCAGCCCCGAAACCGAAGCCGACCCCCGCGGGCGCGCCGAATTGTGTGGGAGCAGCCGCAGCCTCGGCCGATTTGAGCGAGGCGAGGTATGCCACCAGATCGCTGATCTGCTCGCTCGTGAGCTTCTCTTTCAGCGACGGCATCGGCGATTCCTCGACAATCGTCAGCGAACGCAAATCGGACTTGTCCAGCGAAGCGAGATTCTGCTGCGAATCCATCAGCTGGATCGTGAAAGTGTCTTCGTTGAGCCGCCGGCCCGTGATCACCTTGCCCTCCAGCGTCACCGCGCGGACCAAATGGCTGCCCGGCGATCCGTCCAGCACGGAGTCAGGATCGAGCAGCGCGCGCTCGATATAAGACGGAGGGTGAGCCGTTCCCACATCGCTCAAGTTCAGCGCCGTGTATCCGCCTTTGTCGCCCACGCGATGGCAATCGAGGCAGCCATTGCCCTCGAAGAGAGCCTGGCCTTTTTGCGGATTGCCCAGCTTCACCGGGCTCGATTGATCGCGCGCCAGAAAACGAATATACGCCAGCAGCGCGGCCACATCGGCGGCAGCAAAATCGTGCGGAGGCATCACCGTCCCGGGAATGCCGTTGCGGATCGCATTCATGATGTCGTCATCCGACGAGCCATTGGGGAATTGGCCCGTTCGCAGATTCACCCCGGGAACGCCGGTGCCGTCCGCATGGCACTCCTCGCAATTCGAGGAGTAAAGAGTCGCGCCGCGGTCGATTTCGAATTGCTGATAATTCTGCTGCATCTGCTGCGAGCGGAGTGGGAGGGCGAAAAAGAAGAGAGCGGCGGTTGCTGACCCAGCCGCACACACACCAAATCGCGAAAAGAATCTCACCGGTAGCTCCCCGATTCGCCTCGCCAACGTATGCGGCGGCGCTCCGATCAAAAATACTTTCAGGAAGATACACGCGTGGCGGCACGGGCGCAATGCCGGCAAAAGCAGGGAGAAGAAAAAAAGCGGGAACGGCTCAGGCCGTTCCCGCTCGCCAGGGATACAAACAGCTACTTCGTGGTTTCGGAGGGAAGATGGCGGATCGAGTTTCGCGCGGCGATTTCGAGCGCCTCATACGAACGGCGCGCTCCTTGCCCAGCCAGCCGCAATCCGGTTTCAGTCAAGTCGATGCCCTTGAGCCCGACGGTGCCGAGAGCGTAGCAGATGCCGACGATCGCCATCACGATCACGAAACCCATCGCGAATAGCGCTTCGGCCACGATGAGCTCGCGGACAAAGTAAATCTGGAGAATCAGGAGAACGGCGAGTCCCCTGAGCAGCGGCTTGCGGATTTTCGGTTCCTTGGCCGCTTTTAAAGACAATTCCTTTGCCTGTTGCCACAGCTTGTTCATGATCCTTGAACCCCTTGGTTACTGCCCTGGTCCTGGCCCTGTCCTTCTGTACAGTTTGATGCACGAGAACACCCAAAAGGCGCAATACAGTAAACCTTTGAAATCGCGCCAGTTGCCACCGGAGGTACAGGTCTCTCGGGAAAAACCTTTCCGTTTTTTGGGGAATTTATATGGCCTTTGGGACAGGCACTACAGAGTACTACCCGGCGGGCGCCGGTAACACTTTTTGACTACTGTAAAGCGTGGATTTTCTTTTGTTTCGCGGCGAAGGTGGCTCAGCGCGCTTCAAATGGGTAGCGATTTTGCGCCAGCACGGCTTGCGCCACGCGGCGCCGCAGCGCAATCGTATCCACGGGAGAATGCTTCGTGAAGCGCCGCAGCACGGCCAATTGCGTGGTGAGCGTGTCGCCCTCCACAGTGGCTGCCAGCGCCGTGCGCGCCTCTTTTTCGATGCGGTCGACCGCATCATAAATATACGTGCGCGCCGCGTCCGCCATCACGCCGGCTTCTCCGGCAGACGCAGCCTTTTGCGCGCGCAGCAGGGAAGATTCCATCGCATAAATATCGATCACGATATTTGCCAGCGCGGCCACGATCTCCTGATGCTCCGCCAGCTTGTCTGCGAACCGCTGAACCGCTGCGCCTGACGCCAGCAGAAACGCCTTCTTCGCCTGCGCGATCGATTGTTGCTCGGCGGCGAATTCGCCCGTCGCCGCCTCTTCCAACGAAGGACCGGCCAGAATTTCATCCGCCAGTTTTTTGCCGGCTGCGATCAGCGGCAACGCCCCCGTCATCGCCCGTTTCATCAGCATCTGAACGATCAGCATGCGGTTGATTTCGTTTGTGCCTTCGAAGATGCGGTTCACGCGGCTGTCGCGATAGGCGCGCGCCATCGGATAGTCTTCGTGGAAACCGTAGCCGCCGAAAATCTGCACGCCTTCATCCACGCAGTAATCCAGAATTTCGCTTCCCGCCACTTTGCTGATCGAGCTTTCGATCGCGTATTCCTCGAGCGTTTGCATGGCGGCTTTGCTTTTGTCCGGGCCGGATTCCGCGGCGGAGACGGCTGCTTCGATCATTCCCGCCGTCCGGTAAATCATCGATTCAAGCGCGAAGGTTCGCACTGCCATTTCGCCGAGCTTCGCTTCGATCAGCCCGAAATCCGCGATGGGCTTTCCAAACGCAGTCCGCTCTTTCGCATACTTCGCCGAATCGGCAATCGCTTTCTTTGACCCGCCCAGGCAATACGCTCCCAGCGAAAACCGGCCCGCGTTCAGTGTGTTGAAGGCGACGATGTGCCCGCGCCCGATTTCGTGCAGAAGATTTTCTTTCGGGATCGCCGCGTTTTCGAAAAAGAGCGGCACCGTCGAGCTGCCGCGAATCCCCATCTTGTTTTCTTCCGCGCCCACGGAAAACCCCGGCGTGTTTCGCTCCACCACGAAACACGAGAACTTTTCGCCGTCCACTTTCGCGAAAATCGTGAAGACGTCCGCAAACCCGCCGTTCGTGATCCACATCTTTTGGCCGTTCAGAATCCAGCTCTTGCCGTCCGGCGAGAGCACGGCGCGCGTGCGCGAGGCCAGCGCGTCCGACCCGGCTTGCGGCTCCGACAGGCAATAGCAGGCCAGCCATTCGCCCGTGGCCAGCTTCGGAAGATATTTTGTCTTTTGTTCTTCCGTGCCGAAATAAACCAGCGGAATCGTGCCGATCCCCGCGTGCCCCCCGTGGGCCACCGCCATCGACGCATACGCCGCGAGCTTTTCAGCCAGCACCGTCGTCGCAACCTTATCCAGTTGCGCGCCGCCGTATTGTTCCGGCACCAACCCGCCCAGCAGCCCGATTTCTCCCGCTTTTTTCAGCAGTTCCGGCAGAACGCCTTTTTTGTGCTGCTCGAGCTCGGCAATCCGCGGCAGCACTTCCTTCGTTACGAATTCTTCCGTCGTCTGCCCGATCAGGCGCTGATCGTCCGTAAGATCGGCCGGGGTGAAAATTTCCTCCGGCGTCGCCGCACCCACCAGAAAAGACCCCCCGCGGCGCAAATCCTGCGAAACCGGGGTTGTCGCCATATTGGCCACCTCATTCGAACGCGAAGGACCCGTTACATCTCCATTCTAGACCCGTATTTCGCGCAGAGGCTACTTGCCGCCGGCCGCGAGAACAAAGAGTAATCCGCGCGATCTCGCCGCATCACTCAAGCCGCAAGTCGCAACATCTTGGAACGCGATGCAGACCTAATTGCTTGCGAGAGGGATGCCCGGCCAGTTAAAATCTGCCCCCTGGAGGGTACCTATGCCGCCCTACGCGCCCGATTTTTACGTTCCCGAGAACATCATCGGATACACAGGCGTCCTGCAGAAAAATCCGACCGTATATTTCATGTCGCAGACCCACTATGGACACATCACGCAGGTCCACGACGATTGGCAGAACGTTGGACGTGAAGCGATTTACCCTCTCGGTCGGTACGCCTTCGCGAACATGGTAGTAAGCATGGGGTCAGAGAAGAAGGTTTGCCTGGTGGAACAAGACGCGGCCCGCAACATGGGGCACACCAGCAGATCGGCGATGATACTGATACGTTCGGGCCAGGCTGTTCCTCCCGAACTGACTCACGCCATCATGGTGCATGAAGAGAAAAAGGCGCGCGAGCTGACATCGCAGGGTCTTGTGATCCTACCCGAGGCTGCGAATATTGCGCGAGAGAAGTATCCGGGACAAGCGCCAACCGACGCCGAACGAAATAGCGTGGGAGACGCTCAGCTTTTCCTGTGGACCCCGAGCCGTAAAGACGTTCCTTCCGGCTATCGTCTCTCCGATCTGAAGACGTAAAACGCAACCACACCGCATCGCACGCGGTTCCGAGCCCGTTTATTGGGTGGCGTTGTAGGTATAGCTGTAGCGCCACGTGAATTCCTCACCCTGCGCCACCGATACGCGAACGAATGGCTCCATCGCGATGGTGGATCGGATCGAGAAGAGTGCGAGGCTGGCGAGCGGCCGGTCGCCCGTCACTCGGACGCTCGCTTTTTCTTTCGCGTTTTCGATCGTGATGTCGTTGTCGGCGGGGGTGTCGCTGTAACCGCCGATGTCGACGGAGAAGCGTTCTTTTCCTGTCAGCACCTTCTTATACTTGATTGTATTTCCGTCGATCGATCCGAACTCGCTGTTGAAGGGCTTCTCTGCCTTAATCGTGAAAGGCACGCGAATCGTAAAATCAGGACCTGTCGGCTGATCGTCAAGAACCAGAAAATTGTGATCGTAGACGCTTGTCTCAATCGTGCGAGTGCCGATATTTTTCAGAGAATGCTCGATCAGCATTTGCGGCCGGCCTGCGACAAGCTGAATCGTCTTGCGGTAGATGTAACCGTATCCTGACGACTTGTCGAAGACGCGCTGCTCGAATGTTACGGACGTGGGCCTGGATTTTATCGTCCGTTCGCCGCCGTCGACGATGTCGTAGGAACGGTACGGGTCATACCTGGCCGTGTCCGGTTTGCGGAGAACTCCCACGCCGACCTTCACGAATGTTCCGCCCGCGGGAGCGTCGTCGTAACCCAGGGGAATATCGAATTCTTCCGTCGGGCCCATGCTTCCGCTCTCGCGGCCGACCACGATGTCCGATCCTTGAACCACGTAGTCGTGGACGCTGGGGTCGAACCGATCGAACCATGGCCCGTAGAAGTTGTGCCCCGCATACTTCAACTGGCTAATCACGCCTGCCCAATCGAAACGCGTGCCGCGGTAGAAGCCGTTGGTTGCATCGGGAAGATAGATCTCGGCGTGGACGATGCCGTTGTCGATCGATTTTGGGGGAGCTTGGCTCATGCCGGAATTTTGCGCGAAAGCGGCGGCAAACGGGATTATTGCACAGAGCGAAATCAACACCGCTGTAAGGCGAACCACCGAAACCTCCGCGTATCTTGAAGTCGGCAAGAGGTTATCGCGAAGCTATGTGAATTGCATCGGCGAAGTTCAGGCGGGTCGGCGAGTCCTGTCGAAAGTGTCCTTGCCGGCTTTGCGGATCTTCCGGTGACGCCAGCCTCACGCGCCGAGTCGTCCCTCCCCTGACCGCCGCGAAAACCGAGCTGTAAATAGCCCGATTTAGACTAAATGATTGAAGTCGCGGATCAGGAATTGGACGAGCTGACCAATGGTAATAAGCAATATCCCGGCCCCAGGCTAGCCCCGTTCTGACGCCGTCTCCGCTCCCTTTTTTCCCTCAGCGAGACTATCGAGAGCGACAACCCGGAAACCCGGTGCGACATAATTTTGAGCGAGATACTCCGCAGGAATCGCTGATCGATTGCTATCGCGCACGCCAAAATGATGAGGAGACATGATTTCGACGCCGGCTTCATAAAACTTGTCCTGAATGTTTTGGTGCAGTTCGGAATAAGTCGAGGCCATCCGGCTCGCCTGATCTGTGAACGCGTTAATTTCATAGCTGACGTAGAAGTCATTCAAAGCGGTTTGAAGAACAAACGGCTTCGGCTCTCGCTGGACGTTTGTAGTTGCCTCGGCGGCGCTGATCAATAGTTCGTGGATTTTTCTCCATGGCGCGTCGTACCCGATCGTTACACCGGTATGTAGAATCAGCCCATTCTGTTTCGCTACAGAGCTGAAGTTCACGATGTGGCTGCTGAGCACCATCGCGTTCGGAATGGCGATGTCCACGTTTTTTATCGTTCGTACTCGGGTAACGAGCAGCGTTTTTTCGACAATGTCACCGGTTGTTTCCCCGATCTTGACCCTATCTCCAAGCTGAAACGCGCGGGTGTATGTGAGCACAGTCCCGGCAACCACATTGGAGATCGCAGACGATGAACCAAGAGACAGGAGCAAACCGAAAAAGATCGAGACACCTTGAAAGGCTGGAGATTTTGAACCCGGCAAATACGGAAAAGCAACAATAAGTGTAAAAGCTGCGATCAGCACGCGAACGATCTTGTAGGTTGGTATCGCCCATTCCGCATAAAAGCCTGGAAGTGAAATGGTTCCCCTGCCGAGTTCCCGGAAGAGCACTTTTACGAACATGGTCAGGTAGTAAGCGACAACAAAGATGACTGCAAGAAAAAAGAGGTTCGGCAAGTAGTTGGTCAGGGCATTCCAAACGATTCGCAGCGGGGCCAAAAAGTATTCCAGGAGAGTCGCGGAATATCCTTGGGTCCAGGGAAAGAAACTTGTGACCACGGCTACATAGCCATATACCAAGGAAATCGACAGCACCGCCCTGGCAACTGTTGCGGTTGTATGAAGGAAACTGGTGATCCGCGCGGCTGGCACCAATTCGAGGCGCTGTATCCTGATCGAACGAATGTAAACCCCATGCCATAAGTCCAGCTTGCCGTGGAGCTTCGAAAAGATATAGCCAAGGAACCTAAAAATGAGGCCGAGCAGCGCTGTGGCAAGCAGAGCATAGAGAGTGCCAAGCAAAATGGTTCGCAGGCTGTGCTGTTCGCGCAAAGCCAACGCATTGTCGCGAACAATCTGCGTGTATTCTTGAGCTAAATCCGTTCGGTCTTTGCCCGAGGCCTGCGCATCGCCGTCGGTGATGGTTGCAATGACCGTATCATCCGACACGATCGCCGTCGTGGTCTCTGCGTTTTCAGTATGAACCGCACGGATGCGTGCTGGAGATTGTTTTGACAGCCATTCCACCCGTTCGGCGATGGTTTTTGCGCGATCTTCTGGAGAGAATGTGAACATCCGGGCCTGCACATAAAACAATGTTTTGCCGCCAACCACTACAGGTGCCCCTGCCGGCTGCCCGCTGGTGACAGCTTGCTGTTGTTGTCGTCCCTCTTGCGGACGTGCATAGATGACTCCTGCGAACGAAACACTGACCAGCGCTAGACCGAATACAAACACGACCAAGAACCGTAAACGCATAAATCCTCCTTGACTTTGGCGCTTCCGGCTAAACGTGGGGAAGATTAGCATGCCGTTGTCGATGTTTCCTTGCCCCCTCGTCACGGTGGTAACCACTAGGACAGCAGAGCCCTTAACGCTCAAAAGCGTGCAATTCAGCCCTTTTTTACGCTCCAAATCGCTCTTACATCGCGCCGCTCACCGGCTACCGCCCGCCACTCACGGGTTCTGGTAGTTCTATACTCCGTATTTCCCACAATAGAAATCGCGCGATGCGGATGCTACCCTTGGGCGTTTTTTGAAGCTGAAATTCGCGCTGCGGCGGAAAAAAATTCCGCAAAAAAGCGCGAAAACAAACCAGGAGGGGTGTGCACTAACGCGGGCGGTCGGCGGAACAGTGAATTTCTAATCGATAGTAATTTCGATTAGAAATCGCCGCAAGTCCCGTGTTTCCCTTACTTACAAATTTCTAATCGATAGTAAAACAGCACCCTCGGCTGGGCCAAAAGCGCATGAAAGGCGAAAGCTGAAAGTCGCGCTATCGGGGAGATCGGCCGGCTGGGATTGACGCGGCAGCGGGCGTGGCGACGCGGAACGAAGCGTCGTTGCGTGGCACTTCGGCGGCCTCCATTTTGGAGTCGCCGGGGAACGCCGCGTGTTCGGCGATCGAGGTGACGTTCGGTTCGGCGGCCAACGCTTCTTCCAGGTCCTGAGGAGATTGCAGGCTGAACGTCCACCGGAGCGCAATCGGCGTAAGAAGCGTGGTGAGCAGCACAACCGTGACCATCACGGCGACTTCGGAGCGCGCGAAGATCCCGGTGCTGGCGCCCATCGCCGTCACGATCAGGCCGACTTCGCCGCGTGACATCATGCCGAAGCCGACGCGGGCGCTGCGGACCCAGTCCATGCCCGACCCCAGCGCGGCGATGCCGCAGCCGACGATTTTGCCGATCGCGGCGACGGCGAGAATGAGGAGCATGAGGATCCAGTGGCCGCTGAGCGCGCGAAAGTCGCTCTGCAGGCCGACGGAGATGAAAAAGAGCGGGATGAGGAAGCCGTGGCCGATGGCGTAGAAGCTGCGCTCCACGTCGCCTTTGAATTGCGAGCCCGCGAAAATGTAGCCGAGAAGATAAGCGCCGGTGATGCCGGCAACGCTGCCCAGCCATTCGGCGGAAACGGCGTAGATCAGAACGAGAGCGAAGACGCAGCTCGGGACGGCTTCGCTGGCGCTGAGCTTTCGAAGCTGCAGGATCAGCGGATCGAGCCATTTTTTCGCGGCGCCGTAGCCGATGAAAAAGTAGACGGCGACGCACAGGCTGATCATCGTCATTTGAATGATGAGTGGATGCGCGGCGGCTGCAGGGAATTTTTCCTGCAGCCAAAGGCTCGTGGCGGGCGCAACGCCGAAGACCTCGCCTTTCGCGGCGCTCACGGTGGAAGCCGCCAGAAACGCGAGGACGAAAAGGCCCATCACGTCGTCAATCACGGCTGCGCCGAGGATTACCGTGGCCTCCTGCGTGGCCATTTTGCCGGCGTCCATCAGCGTTCGCGCCGAGATTGAGACGCTGGTAGCTGTGAGCGCGCCGCCCATGAAGCAGGACGTGCGCCACGAAAGACCGAGCATGTGGGCGACGCCGGTGCCCAGTACGAACGGCCATATCACGCCGGAGAGCGCGACGAGAAAGGCCGTAACGCTGGCTTCGCGCATCCGGTCGATGTCCGTCTCGATGCCGGCGACGAACATGAGCACGTAGCCGCCGACTTGGGCGAGGATGAGTAGCGCGCTGGTGGCTTGGCCTCCAGCGAACATGTGAAAGTGGAGGAGGTTAATAAGGCCGGGGCCGAGCATTACGCCGACGAGCAGCTCGCCCAGAATCGGCGGGATGCCGAATCGCGTGAAGAGCGATGCAGCTAATTTCGTAGCGGGCAACAGGATCGCGAGCAAAATGGCAAGCTGCAGGACCGGTTGCATGATCAGCTGATTTCCGCCACCGTTGCCAGCTCTTCGTTTTGCTCCTCTTCTTTTTTCGAGAAGATGCGGCGCAGCCGGTTGAGCGCAAACCAGGATTTGCGGGAATAGCCGCCGCGGGTGATGCCTTTGCGCATCATTTCGCGGATCGTCGCGGACTGACGGCGGGCGAGCTCGGCCTGCGCCAGATTCTCCGCCAGATAAGAGGCCTGGCGAGTGTGGTCCCCGGCCTTATCGCAGACGCGAAGGCGCATCCACAATTCGCCCATTTTCAAATGGGCGATATAGCTGTCCGGAGCGAGCGACACGGCTTCGCCGAGTTGCTCCATGGCTTCTTGGGCGTCGAAGTTGACGCAAAGCGCCATGCCGTAAAGAACGCGCAGTTCGGATGATTTCGGGTTTAGTACCACTGCTTCGCGCAAGTGGCTGACGAGGCTGGTCTTTTCCTCCTGCGCGAGCATGCCCGGATCGGCGAACATTCTAAAAAGCAGCGGTTGCGCCTTTTGCGAAATCAGGGAAAGCGCTTGCGATGACGAAAGCTCTTCGGAAGGAGCGAGGGTTTCGGTTGAGGTACGAATGATCGCCGTCTCGGCCATTTCGATCTCCTGAAAGAAGGCTCGGCCTGGTTTTGATTTTTGGGGGTTTCAAGAGGCACATCTGAGCGGCAAAGCGCGTGGCCGAGACGCGCCTTGCCGCCAGGTGTGTACTGCTAACCCGTTACGCTACTGCGTATGCCTTTTCAGCCTTCAACAGGTAGTCGGGCTCCGGCTTGAAAACGAATTCCGGATAGCCGAGCTGGCCCATTTCGGGAAGATCGAGACCAGCGACTTCTGTTTCCACCGAGACCCGCTGACCGACGAAGAACTCGATGGCAAGGTTGATGAGGAAACTGAGCGTGAAGACGAAACCGATCAGCGTGGAAATGCCGACGAGCTGCGCCACGAGCTGGCTGGGATCGCCGTAGAAGAGGCCCGTGACGGAACCGGCGACTCCATTCCAGCTGCCGCCGTAGTTGCTGGTGCCATCGGCGAGGAGCCCGACCGAAAGCACGCCCCATAGACCGCAGGTGCCGTGGACCGAGATCGCGCCGACGGGATCATCGACTTTCATCACGGATTCGATAAACCCTACGCTCAGAACGACGAGCACGCCGGCGACGACACCGATGATGCAAGCCCCCACCGTGCTGACGAAGCCGCTGGGCGCGGTGATGGCGACCAGGCCGGCCAGCAAACCGTTGCCGCTCATGGAAGCGTCAACCTTGCCGTTTTTGATCCACATGAAGAGCATCGCGCCTAGCGTGCCTGTGCAGCCCGCGAGCATGGTGTCCACCGCGATGGTGCCAATGCGGAGGTTGCCATTAGCGGAAGCGCCGAGCGTGCTGCCGGGGTTAAACCCGAACCAGCCAAACGCGAGAATGAAGCAGCCGATCAGCACGGCCGAAATATCGTGGCCGATGATCGAGTTGCTCGATCCATCGCGATTGAACTTTCCGATGCGAGGCCCGATGATCAAACAGACGGCTAACGCCGTAATTCCGCCGACTGCGTGCACGACCCCCGAGCCGGCAAAATCGCAATAGCCGTGACCGAGCTGGTTATTGGCACCAAGCTGCGAGAGCCAACCGCCACCCCAAGCCCAGTTCGCATAGAGCGGATAGGTGATGGCGCCCATGATGCTGGAGGAGACGCAGAACGCGAGGAACTTCCAGCGCTCGGCGCAGGCCCCAGTGACGATGGTGAGGGCTGTATCCATGAACACCATTTCGAACAGAAACAGCACCATGACACCCACGTCGTAGGCGTGGCCGGAGAGGAACAGGCCGACGCCGCCGAAGAGGCCCCAAGTCTTGCCAAACATCGAAAGGGTGTGCTCCGATGTCAGCGAGTTGAGGCCACCCAGGTTCGAATTGCCGGCAGAGCCTCCCTGCTGTATGGCAAATCCTATGAGCCAGTAAGAGAAGAGACCGGCGGTATACACGAAGAAGTTCATCATGTAGGTGTGGTTGGCGTTCTTTACGCGGCAGAGGCCAGCTTCCACCATGGCGAACCCGGCTTGCATGAACATGACCAGATAGCCGGTGACCAGCGTCCAGATGAAGTTGGAAGCGATCTTGTTTTGTCCGACCTGATTGGCCACATCGCCGAGGGTGAGACCGGTTTTGCTGTCGGCAACGGGAACATCGTTGATGGTACCGGTGATCGTGCCTCCGGGGTCGCCTTTGGCGAGATCAGCGGTCGTAGGGGCCTTGGCAGCTGCCGCCGCGAGCGTTGCGGTCGACGGCGGTTGAGCCGGGGCCGCTGGCGTCGCCGCTGCGGGGGTCTGGGCAAAGGCCGCAGCAGCCACCGCGAGGCCCAAGGCAAGAACGACGAAAACGAAAGACAATCGACACATTTTTCTCATCTTATTTGTCCGCTCCTGTGTTTTTGGCTACGCTGCAAAGCAGGCGCCGCTAGCTTTTCCAAACCGCATTCTTGTTGAAGGCCCCAGGCAGAACGACGATGATTCCAAACAGGCTGACCGCAATGCCGATAAGCGCAAGAACCAACCGGCCGCCGACGCTCGGAGTCAGGTGCATGCCGAAAAGCGTGACCACCCAGCCGAGAAGGACAACGCCCGCACCGATCAGTTTCATAGCGCCGGAACTGGGCTTAAGGGCGGACTTTCCCTCGAGGGCCTTGATCTTCAACATGCCGAAGAGGCTTCCAACAAACCCAACGCCACCGACGATGATGAGCAACACACCCAATGCGCCGGGAGAGAGATAAATGCCGGCGCAAAGGACAGTTGCCGCAACGAGGAACAACGTGTAAAAACTGCCTTGCGACTTATTTGCTGCCATTAGTACTGCCTCCTTGACCCGGAAGGGTCATTTGTAAGCTGTTACTTCAAGAGACCGCTCCCCGCCCTGCAACGCCTCTAGAACACCGTCATCCATGGAGAACTGGAACCCCAGCAGCTTCGCGCGCATGGCCACCGAAGCGACGTTCGGACCGGGTTCCTTTTCACGTGATACCTCGCCCGAAATGATCAGCTCGCACGGTTCGCGAGCGGAGACTCGATACACTCGAAGCGTCGCGCTCTCGATTGCCGGCAACACTTCAAAAAGGATTCTTCGGACGACGATCGCATCCCCGAGGGCTTGCAATGACGCGTGCCGCTCACGAATATCGGGCGGCAAATCAACGTCCCACTGGTCCGCCAAGCGGGCGACCCAGTGGCATTCGGCCGTTTGAATCTTCCATTCGAACTTCAAAAAGCGAAGCGGGCTGCGGGAGAGTTCGCCGTGCTTGAGTCGCGCATGAAGCGCGCGGACGGCATAGCCAAACTCCCAGAGCTGCTTCATCCGTGCCGGACTCTTGCCGGCTGTTGCGCCGGCAGCGCCATAAACAGCGCGAACTGGACGAGAACGATGAATTCGATAATCAACGGGAGCTGCTGTTGCAGGCGAAGAACCAGCATGAATCCGACGAGCGAAAACCAAGCCCAGCGCGAACGGCGCAAGCGTTCGATGCGGCCCGCAAGCTTAAAGAAATCGCCAAAGGATGCACTCCCGCGCTCTTTCGGAGACACGTGCGCGCGGATACATGCGACTGCAAAAAAACCGGCCAGCAAAACTTCAATCAAAATCGTTCTTTCGTTCATCACTTCACTCCATTCAGAGAAAGCGCATAAAAAGCATTGCGCTGAAAACACAAATCCCATCGCGCGCACAGAATGTGCGCAGCGCCACGCAATCAAGAGGTCGCGCTTCCGAAGCTGCAGCCTAAAGCAGAAAGGCGCGCGCGGCTGGATTGCGGCTCATCATCGAGCAATGTTGCGATTGGTTGGACACGGCGTCGTGTCCGAGAAAATCAGCTACCACAGAAACTACGATGGGCCCTGCTTTCGTCGGCGAAAGCAGGGAGAAGCTAGACTCGTATCGTCGAGTCCGGTGCAGTTTGCAGAGTTTCGGAGAGGGAGTCAAATTCAAATTTTAAATTGCGGCGATTCAAATCGCGTCGTGGGATTACGTAGAGGACTAATGGAACAAAGCCTCGCGGAAGAAACCAAGGGGATCAGGAGCGCGAACTGCGTTTCAAGTCGTCGTTAAGGATGATCGACTCAGCAAGCTCCTTCATCGACTTGCGCCGTTGCTGGCTCTCGCGTTGCATGATGCGGTAAGCCTCGGTCTCGCCGATTTTAAGGTCGCGCTGGAGCACGCCTTTTGCGCGCTCGATGAGTTTGCGCGTTTCGAGGCGATCGGAAAGTTCGGTCTTTTCCGTCTCGAGGCGAGCCCTTTCCACTTCGGCGCCGACCAGAAAGCCAATGGCCGTGACCAGGCCAATTTCGCGCTGCGTGTATTGGTGCGGCGCGCGATTCTGAAGGTTGATAACGCCGACGAGATGCCCGCCGCTGACGAGCGGAACGGATAAAAAAGCCTGAAAGCGGTCTTCCGGGAGCTCGTTGAAGAGCTTGAAACGGAAATCTTCGAATGCGTTTTGCGCAACAGCGACGGGCTTACGGTGCTCGGCGACCCAGCCCGTGATGCCTTGCCCCACTCGCATTGCGAGACGGTCGATGGCTTCGGGATGCGGATTTTTGGACGCACGCAGAACCAGTTCGTCGCCTTCCATCACATAGACCATGCAGGAGTCACACTCAACAACGGCGACGACGAATTCAACCACTTCATCAAGAACCTGATGAAGCGGATCGGCCGCGGAAAGACGCGAAGCCATTTTGTTGAGGACGGCGATATCGAATGCCACGTCCCGCTCGCGCGACGCGAGTTTCTCGATGCGAGATTGCAACGCAGAAAATTCGGCTTGCTCCTGGAGACGAACGCGGTCGCGGGCAAGCGCCACGTCAATCGCCGCGAGCAATTCGTCTTTCTGAAAAGGCTTGGCGAGAAATTCGACAGCGCCTGCTTTCATAGCGCGCAAGGTCATGGGTATATCGCCATGAGCAGTGATGAAAATGATGGGGATGTGAATTCCGGCGTTTTCAAGCGCATTCTGAAAATCGAGGCCGTTCATTCCGGGGAGCCTTACGTCGAGAACGAGGCAGCTGGGAACATCGGGGCGCGTGGCGTTCATGAATTCGGCTGTGGAACCGAATACTTCCGCATGAATGCCCATCGACTTCAAAAGGCTGCGCACGGAATCGCGGATCGACGCGTCGTCGTCGACGACGAAAACAGCGGAACTGATTTCAGAGGCGACCATATTCATCAAGAGCCAACCGGCAACGTAAATTGAACTATAGCACCGCCGGAAGGACGAGGCGCAGCCCAGAGACGGCCCTGATGTGACTCGATAATCGAGCGGCTGATGGAAAGGCCCATGCCGATGCCTTGCGGCTTGGTGGTGAAAAACGGGTCGAAGATTTTCTCGATAAGTCCGGGCGCGAAACCCGGGCCATTATCCTCAACGGACACAAGAATTCCCGAGGCGCCCTCACGCTGGCAGCGGATAAGAATTTCCCGCGATCCGGAGGAAGATTCGCGCGTCGCGTCGATGGCATTGACGACGAGATTTAATATGACCTGCTGCAACTGAACGCGGTCTCCCCTTACCTCGGGCAAATCCGGAGCAAGTTGCGTGCGGAGGGCCACGCCGTTTCTGGCGGCTTCGTGCTGAATCAGCGCGAGCAACTCAGAAATCGCATCGTTCAATGGGAACCAGCTCTTGGAAGGCGGGCGCTTTTGAAAAGCGGACCGAATGCGGCTCAAGACCGCGCCAGCGCGCGTACCGTCCGCGACGATGCGCTCGGCGGCAAGGCGCGCTTCGGCTATATTTGGCGGCTCTGCGGCGAGCCATTCGAGGCATGCGTTGCCGAAGGTGACGACGGCCGTGAGCGGCTGATTCACTTCGTGCGCGATGGACGCGGTAAGCTCGCCCATGGTGAGAAAGCGGGATAGGTGCGCCAGTTCAGCTTGTGTTTCAATGTGTGCCTGCTGAACTTTCTCGCGCTGCCTGATACTTTCCTCCAGCTCAGCATTGGCGTGCCGCAGTTCGCTGGTGCGTTCAGCGACGCGCGATTCCAGCAGATCGCGAGCATCGCGCAGGGCTTCCTGATCGTGCTTCTTTGCTGAACTCACCCAGCTGGCGACCAGCGCACAAACGACGAAAGCGCCGAAATACGTGCTGTCGGTTGCGTTGATGACGAGCGAATGCAGCGGGCGAACGAAGTAGTAGTCGATTGCGAGAGTAGCGAGGAAAACAGCGAACAGGCCTGGACCTATTCCGCCCACCCAAGCCGCGGCCATAACGGCAGCAAAGAAAAGGAACAGGAAGGGATACGGAAAGAATTGCTGGAGCAGCATGCTGGAAACCAGCGCAAGAACCACAAAAGGAACTGCGACGGCGTAGTTCGCGAAGGCGGACCTATAAATGCGGCGCCAGAAATTCGGTTTCGAAGCGACGGCCTGACGTTCCAAGCGCAACTCTCCCGGACGCGGAACGGTCGCAGACAAGCCTTTTTGCGCAGATGTCACCACACACCCACTAACAATAGCAACCGGTAAAACGCGCGTCCAATTTGGAGTTTCGATGCGAGCCATCGAGGTTATCGCCGATGGGAAACGCCCCGCACCCAAGAAAAGCGCTCCCGCGCCTACTTCTGTGAAAAGTAAATCAGCAAGGCAAAAATCAGCAGCGGGATGAGCGCCATCGCCGCGTAAAAGACCGCGCGGCGCCTCTTTGCGCCTCTCGGCTTTTTCCATTCGAGCAATTCGGCGCGTTGGGCGACACCCACACGGTCAAGATGGCCGAGATCGAAGGCCAGCTCATGAGCCGAAGCGTAGCGATTTTTGTGCTCGCGCTCGAGCGCGCGATAGATCACTTCCTGCAACTGCGGCGAAATGGAAGGATCAAGTTCGCGCGGTGGAACGGGATGAGTCTGGAGCCTTTCGAACGCGTCGCCATCGGGGAATGGGCGCTGCCCGGTGAGCATTTCGTTAAGCATCATTCCCAGGGCGTAAACGTCGCTGCGCGCGTCGCCGCGTTTGCCGGCGAGTTCTTCGGGCGAAATGTAAGGCGAGCCTCCGAGAAGTTGCGTGAGATTGGTGAATGTCAGGCGGGGCGAGCCTTCTTTGGCGGCGGCGCCGAAGTCGATCAGCTTAATGTGATCGCCTGCACCGACCAGGATATTTTCGGGACGCAAATTGCGGTGAATGATGCCGTGACCATGAATATATTCAAGCGCATCGCAAATGCCCAGAGTGATGCGGACGGCGCGTTCCTGGGGCAGCTTTTTCGATTCGTCGAGTATTTGGCGCAGCGTGGGACCGACAAACCATTCGGTAACGAAATAAGGCCGGCTCTGATGCTGGTCAACGATTGCCTTGAGAAGACCGGGATGGTTCAGCGAGCGGCCGATTTCCTCTTCGCGATGGAAGCGATCGATAAAAGCGGGGTCAGTTACGGCGTCGGCGTGAGGAAGCTTGATAGCAACCTGGACACCCGCTTGAGTATCGACGGCACGATAAGTGGTAGTTGTCGGGGTGCGGTCGATTACGGCTTCAAGACGATAGTGGTCGAGTTGATCGCCGGGGTTGATGGCAAATCCTCTTCTGAGCCTCAGCCTGCCCCACATCGCAAAGTGGGGGGACCGACAAGCCCAACGGAAGCGCCCTCGGCCGGCGCGTTGCGTGCAAGCTAGATATTACGGATAGCGAAGGATGGTTGCAAGACCCGGAGAAGCCAAGTCGAGACGGAAGCAGCGCAGCGACCCATGCTGCCACTGAGCTGGTCTGTTGACCCACTCCGCGCCAATCTGAGTTTTTCCTCAACTTGTCGCCATCATCCTCGAGGCGGCATCTGCCGATGATATCCGAGGGGCTCCTCATTTTCCGGCGAGGGAGAGTTGTTTGCGGCGTACCCGAGTGCAACAAACTGAGGCGGAAGCCAAAGAGGCTGCGGGATGAACACTCAGAATTCGATCGCGAGTACCTTTTCGCCCAAAGCGATTCTCACGGCGGCGTGCGGCATCATCCTGCTACAGGCGCTTGCGATCGAAATTGCCGGAGGGACCGGTCTTGCGCCGGCATTGTCAGACTTACTTCAGCTGTCTCTTGGAGTCATCTGCATTTTGACCTCCTGGCATCTCTTCCGCAGATCGGGCCAGGCGGCCCGGTACTACTGGCGCATGCTGGTATTGACGTTTCTGATTTGGACGCTCGGGCAGTTGCTGCAGCTCTGCCTTGACGTTCACGCTTCGGCGACGCTGGCGTTAGCGGACGATATCATTTTCAACGTTTCCACTGTTCCGTTCGGCATGCTGCTGTTTCTCGACCCCGACCACGAGCCGAACCACTTCGATTATTTGCACCTATTCGATTTCGCGCAGGTCTTCATTTTCTGCGCGACCGTATACCTTTACTTCGGCTCTTACTCGCTACCAACCGCATCAGCATCGGCCTGGAGCCGCGGGCTTTTCTACCACGCTGTCGTAATCGCCTCATTCTTTATTCGGGCGCAGTTCGCGGAGTCGCGCTTTCTGCGCGACCTTTTCGGAAAGCTGGGCGGATTTCTTCTGCTCTCGAGCGCGGCAGACCTTTACTCGGACTTTCCTTCCGTGAATCTGCAGCCTGGGCACTGGTTCGATTTGGTATGGAGTGTTCTGCTGCTGATCCCGATCCTGATCACAACGACATGGAACACGCCGGAGGACGGCGACGCGCGCCGAGGCAAATCGAGTGCGCTGGCCAGCCAAATTTTCCCGATCGTCTTTCCTTTCCTCAATTTTCTGCTGCTCTTCCATGCGGCGAAACAAAATCCACTGGCGAGCTCGGCGATATTCGCCGCCGCGTTCGTGAGCCTCGCGTGCAGAATGCTCGGCATCCAACGCCGCCAGAAGAGGACGGAGGACCACCTGCGGGTCGCCAGGAAGGAAGCGGAAGGGGCCAGCCAGGCCAAAAGCGAGTTTCTAGCCAGCATGAGTCACGAGATTCGCACACCAATGAACGGCATTCTGGGGATGACCGAGCTCGTGCTGGACACAGACCTTTCGCGCGAACAGCGCGAGAACCTCGGTCTTGTGAAGCTCTCGGCGGAGTCTCTGCTTTCGATCATCAATGACATTTTAGACTTCTCGAAAATCGAGGCAGGGAAGCTTGACTTGGAAGCGCTGAACTTCGACTTGCGCGAACTGACGGGCGAGACGATGAAGATTCTCGGCCTTCGCGCGTGTCAGAAGAACCTCGAACTCATTTATGAGATGGCGGAGAACGTGCCGGAAACGCTGCTCGGCGATGCAGGACGCATTCGCCAGATCCTGGTGAACCTGGTGGGGAATGCTATTAAGTTCACGCCCGAGAATGGGGAGATATTGGTCAGCGTCGAAAGGCAGAGCCTCGACGAATACGGAGATGTCTGCTTGCTGTTTTCCGTGAAAGATAACGGTATCGGGATACCCGCCGACAAGCGACAGATAATCTTCGAGGCTTTCTCTCAAGCCGATAATTCCATGGCTCGTCAATACGGTGGAACGGGTCTGGGGCTGAGCATTTCGGCAAAGCTGGTGCATTTAATGGGTGGAACAATTTGGGTCGAGAGCGAAGTCGATAAGGGCAGCACCTTCTTTTTCAGCCTGAAGCTGAAGACATCCAACGCGCGTCTGACGAAGCGGTGCTTGCCGGGCCGCGAACACTTGCGGGGAGCCCGCATCTTGGTCGTAGACGACAAGTTTACGAATCGGCGCGTTCTAAAAGGCTTATTAAGCCGCTGGAACATGCAGGTTACGATTGCAGACAGCGGACTGGCGGCGCTCCGCGAGTTGGAAGAGGGCTGGGCAACGGATCTGCCAATTCAGGTAGTGTTGCTGGACGCGTGCATGCCGGGAATGGATGGGTTCGCCGTCGCCCGGGAAATCCGCCGGAATCCGGCGCAGAAAAGTACAGCGCTAATCATCATTACTTCGTCCGGGTCGAGCGATTCGGCGCACCTAAAGGAATTGGGACTAGCAGGATATCTAACCAAGCCGGTTCGCGAGCGGGAATTGCTTGAGGCAGTTGGCATGGCTCTTGGCGATCCAAAGGGTCGCGGAGAGGGCGCCGCACCGGAAAAACTGACAACCAAGGAGGCGCCGCAGGCGCTGGCCGGTCTGCGCGTTCTATTGGTCGAGGACAACGCCGTGAATCAGAGACTTGCGCAGAAGCTTTTAGAAAAGCGGGGATGCCAGGTAACGACAGCGAACAATGGCTTGGCTGCTCTTTCCTTGCTTGAGAGCCACCCCTTCCAGCTGGTACTGATGGATGTGCAAATGCCGGAAATGGACGGCCTTCAGGCCACGGTGGCGATTCGCAGGAAGGAGGAATCAAGCGGCGGCCACATACCAATAATCGCTATGACCGCTCACGCGATGAAGGGCGACGGAGAAGAGTGCCTCGCGGCCGGAATGGACGCCTACGTTTCGAAGCCGGTCCACACGCAGGAGTTGTTCGCGACGATTGAGAAATTAGTTGGGGCCGCGCTCGGCGGTTCTGTTGGGCACGCGCCCGGACCGGGCGTCCGGAAATAAATGGTCAACCGCGCCAGGGTTCGAAGCTGAAGCGCGTTGATCGTGTAAGGTCTGGAGGATGTTTCGCAGATCGCGATCGGTTGATGCGACGTTGCTTACTGATGGTCGCACCGTAAGTTTTTCAACCGTTTCGTCGGACACCCTGCTTTTGTTCAAGTTCTGAGCCAGTCTCGACTTGTTGTATGAGCCGCAGCGGCGACGAATCGTACGGCGAAACTTTCGGCCGGCTCACCGTGCGGGCGTTGTGTTCGGACCGGGTGTTGACCCTGGCGCAACGTAGCCTTCGGGGAGTTTGGCGCCTTCGCCGAAGAAGAATTGCTCCATTTGCTCGGCGATGATGCGCTGCGAATTTGGGTCGAGAGGGTTGAGCCGGAATTCATTCATGAGCATCTTGGAGTGCTCGACCCACATGCGCCAGGCTTCCTTCGATACGTTTTCGTAGATGCGCAGGCCGAGTTCGCCTTTCCAGGGCGCACGATCGAGGCCCGGCATTTCCCTGCCGAATTTGACGCATTTGACCATGCGGACCGTTTGAGCCGCAGGATTTTCTTCAGGCATTCATGTTCTCCTGTCAGAGTGATTTTACGATATTGGCGCGAAGAGGAGTAGGGGGAAAGGTAAAGGAAAAACATGGCAGCCGGATTAGAGCGCGTGTTCGATTAGAATGGTCTTTGTGCCGGTCGGGTTTGTGAGGCTTTAGAGGCTTTTGTTTTGCGGCCTCCGGCTGACTGCGAGCTTTGTTTTTTTTCCTGGCATGGCGGTTGTTTTATCGTTGGCCGAATAAAGGGAGACCGTTTGGTGTCGGCGGTTTGCAGAATGGCTGAAGCTGCGTCCTGGAAATGGGACGAACGGACAATGCATGCGATTGCGTGAGTTGGAGTTCAGGAGGATGCGATGAATACTCAGGGGCAGGCGGCTGCGGTGACTCAGGAGAAGACAGACGCATATTTTTGCGAGGTGCCGTCGGATCCGTGCGCGATTGTGATGTTTGGCGCTTCGGGGGATTTGGCGCAACGGAAATTGTTGCCGGCGCTCTTTGATTTAGCGCGGCACGGGTGCCTGGCGCCGCGATTTCGTCTGCTGGGATTTGCACGTTCGCCGCTGAGCGATGACGACTTTCGGGGCAAGGCCGCTGAAGCGATGCATAAGACGGACGGCGGAAATGAAGCGCACGCGAAAGAGTTCCTGCAGAACATCCATTATTTCCGCGGGGATTATGACGATCCGGCTTCGTTTGAAAAATTGAGTGACCGGCTCGAGGAACTAGACCGGTCCGGGAACCTTGCGGGCAATCGTTTGTTTTATCTGGCGACGCCGCCGGAAGTGTATCCGCATGTGATCGAGCAATTGGGCAACGCGGGGCTGGCGCGGCCGAAGTCCGAAAAATCGTGGGTGCGGATCATTATCGAGAAGCCGTTTGGGCGGGACCTGGCTTCGGCGCGAGCGCTCAATGAAAAGGTGTTGAGCGTTTTTAAGGAGCCGCAGGTTTACCGGATCGATCATTATCTGGGCAAGGAAACGGTGCAGAACATGCTGGTTTTCCGGTTTGGCAACGGGATCTTCGAGCCGCTGTGGAACCGGAACTATATCGATCACGTGCAAATTACGGCGGCGGAGTCGCTGGGCGTCGAGAGGCGTGCGGCATTTTATGAGAGCGCGGGCGCGCTGCGGGACATGATCCAGAGCCACGTGCTGCAGTTGACGTCGTTGATCACGATGGAGGCGCCGGCGAAGTTCGACGCGACTGCGGTGCGAAACGAGAAGATCAAGATTTTGCAGAGTATCCGGCCGTTTACGGATGAAACCGCGCTGACAGACGTGGTGCGCGGGCAATACGGACCGGGGCAGATCGATGGAGAGAATGTGCCGGGATACCGGCAGGAGCCGGGAGTCGATCCGCATTCGATGACGGAGACGTATGTGGCCTTGAGGCTCTTTGTCGATAACTGGAGATGGAGTGGTGTGCCGATTTATTTGCGGACGGGCAAGCGTCTGGTGACGCAGGGGACGGAAATTGCGATCCGGTTCAAGCAGGCGCCGCACATGGTGTTTCGAGGAGAAGACGTGGACCCGAATTCGTTGGTGCTGAATATCCAGCCGAATGAGGGAATCTCGCTTTCGTTCGGTGCCAAAGCGCCGGGCGCGGCGATGCGCATCCAGCCGGTGACGATGGATTTCAACTATCACGCGACGTTTGGCGGGGCGACGCGCGAGGCTTATGCAACGTTGATTAATGATTGCATACGCGGGGAGGCGACGCTATTCGATCGGGCGGACAGCGTGGAGGCAGCGTGGGAGCTGATGGATCCAATCCTGAACGCTTGGGCAAGCGATCCGGAGCCGCCAGAATTTCCAAATTATGCGGCGGGAAGCCAGGGGCCGGAAGCGGCGAATGAGGTGACGCGGGCGGATGGGAAGACATGGAGAAGTTTGTAGAGGCGTTGGTGCGTTGCGGCGGAGGGATGATGATTCTGGCGGGGGACATTGGGGGCACGAAGTCGAACCTGGGATTGTTTGATGTGGGGACGGGCGCATTGGTGCGCGCGCAACACAAGCGCTACCCGAGCGCGGGGCATCCGGGTCTGGAGGATATCGCGGAAGATTTCGTGCGGACGACGGGCGCGAAGATTACGGCGGCGGCGTTTGGAATTGCCGGGCCGGTGCTGAACAATCGCGTGCATACCACGAATTTGCCGTGGACCGTCGATGGGGCGACGCTTGCCAAGCGGCTGGGGCTCGATCACGTCTATCTGCTGAATGACCTGGAAGCGACCTGCCACGGAATCGAAGTGATGCAGCCAAGCGACCTCGAGACGCTCTATGCAGGGACACCTTTGCCGGATGCGACGCAGGCCGTGATCTCCGCCGGAACGGGGATGGGACAGGGGACCATCTTTTGGGACGGACGAGAGTTTGTTCCGATCCCGAATGAAGGCGGGCACGCGGATTTTGCGCCGCAGACGAGCCAGCAGGCGGACCTTTGGAAATTTCTCAAGGGCAGGTTGGAATATGTTTCGGTGGAGATGATTCTTTCCGGACGCGGATTTCAACACCTGCACGAATTCCTGAATCCGTCGGTGACGCATGCGAGCTTCGATGAAAATACGGATGAGGCTGCGGCGGAAATTACGGGGAACGCGCTTTCGGGTAAGTGTCCAGTGTGCGTGGCTGTGGTGGATTTATGGGTCTCGATTTACGGGTCGGAGGCGGGGAATCTGGCGCTGCGTTCGGTGGCGCGCGGCGGCATTTATGTGGCCGGAGGAATTGCGTTGAAAATTTTGCCGAAGATGACGACGGGAGGGTTCGTTTCGGCGGCGCAGCATAAAGAGAAGCTTGGGGAATTCCTGAAGCTCGTGCCGATTCATATTGTGCTGAATGAGGACTGTCCGCTTTTGGGAGCGGCGAAGGTGGCTTGGCGGCGAGGATGAAGAGGCGTTGTGACTGAGACACGGAGACACACAGAAAGCATTCGCCGAGAAAAGCGACTGCGGATTCCTCAAGCAAACGCCGCTCTCGGAGTGACAATTCATCCTTGATGTGCGTGGGGGGAGCTCACCACCGATTCTTATGACTGCAAAATTTCAGCGGGTGATCTGGATCGTGCTCGATAGCGTGGGCATCGGTGAGCTACCGGACGCGGCGCAATACGGGGATGTGGGCCGCGACACGATCGGGCATATCGCGCGATCGCGTCCGCTGCGGCTACCTAATCTTGTGGCGCTGGGGCTCGCAAATATGAAACCGCTGGCGCACCTGACGCCGGTGGCGCATCCGATGGGTGCATTCGGCAGGGGCGCGACAGTTTCGCCGGGAAAAGATACGACCACCGGGCATTGGGAAATGGCGGGGATCTGGCTGGAGCAGGCTTTTCCCGTCTACCCGCATGGATTTCCGAACGAGCTTATTGCGGAATTCGAACGGCGCATTGGACGGCGTACACTGGGCAACAAACCCGCGTCGGGCACGGAAATCATTAAGGAACTTGGCGAAGAGCACGTCAACACTGGGTTCCCGATTGTCTATACATCCGGGGACAGCGTATTTCAAATTGCAGCGCACGAGGATGTGATTCCGATTGCGGAGCTTTATCGCGAGTGCGAAATAGCGCGCGCGCTATGCGATGGACCGAATCGGGTGGGGCGCGTGATCGCGCGGCCATTTACCGGCAGCGTGGGAAATTTCCGGCGCACCGAGCGCCGGCATGATTACGCCGTGGAGCCGCCGCAGCCGATGCTGCTGGACGAGCTGGGAGATTTGAGCGTACCCGTTTTCGGGATCGGAAAAATTCACGATATTTACAACGGGCGCGGTGTGGGCAATTACGTCACGACAAAAAACAATGCGGACGGAATGGCAAAACTGACGGAATCGCTGGCGCGGGAAAATCGCGGGCTGATTTTTGCGAACCTGGTCGATTTCGACATGCTTTACGGCCACCGGAAGGACGTGGAGGGTTTTGCGCGCTCGCTGGAAGAGTTCGACGAGCTGCTCGGGCCTTTTTTGCAGAAAATGGGCGCGTCCGATCTGCTTCTGATCACAGCGGATCATGGATGCGATCCCGATCCCGTGAATCCGACGACCGATCATTCGCGCGAGTATGTGCCGATTTTGGCTTTCAGTCCAGGTGCGGCGGGAGGAACGAATCTCGGCATCCGTTCGACATTGGCGGACATGGGGCAAACCGTGGCGGAAAATTTTGGCGGGCGTATTCCGCATGGCACGAGTTTTTTGGGACAGATCACCAAGGTTGCGGAAAAGGCGAGTGGATGAGGGGAGCGTGCGTGCGCGAGGCTTGCGACCGACCTAATCAGATGAAGACGCTTCGGGGGAGAACATCGAGGTCTTCGAAGCGACGCATTTGTACACGACGATAGAAACGACCCAACTAAGTGCGAACAATCCTACGATCAGATGGCCAAGCGTACCGAAGCTGTTCTTGGAGGACGCCGGGAAAGGCGACCTTAGCGGGCGCGAGAACGATCGGCCGCGCGAGGGAAGCAAGCAAGCGCTCGGCGTCAGGGCTGAGCTCCGCAATTTCACGAGCCTTTGCGAGATCGCACACCATCAAAGCGAATGGCTTTTCCTTGCGGAACTTGCGTTCGCGTAGTGCAGATACCGCAGCCGCGTTTGCGGCACCGCAGGCGAGATGATAACCGCCGAGGCCTTTGATCGCGACAATTTTGCCACTAGCGAGAAGTTCCGCCGCTCTTGCGATGCTTCGCTTGCCAGCTTTCAGATTTACTTTCTCATACCGGAGAAAATACTGGGGGCCACAGTTTAGGCAGGCGACGGGTTGCGCGTGGAAGCGGCGATCGTTTGGATCGGCATATTGACGCGCGCAGAAGTCGTCGAGCCGCCACACACGCATGGTTGTGTTCGCGCGATCGTAGGGAATGCGCAGCGTGACGGAATAGCGCGGGCCGCAATTCGTGCAGTTGACGTAAGGACAGGCGTGGCGCGCGTCGGGGGGATCGAATAGTTCGCGCAGACAATCATCACACACCAGCAAGGCCAGCGAAATGCGCGCTGTGGGATGATCGCGGCAATCGCTTTCACGAATCGTGAAATCGTGAAGGCCGGCGGGTTCGCTGGCGTGAATTTCGATTGCCGCAATTTGGGCGGCTGTCGGCGGAGCGGTTTTTAGTGCGTCAACGAAGGCTTTAAGGCTGCCGTCTTCTCCTTCGAGAAAAATCTCGACACCTTCGTTACCGTTGAATACCCAACCGGCAAGCGTATTGGCGCGTGCGAGGCGAAAAACATACGGCCGAAATCCGACGCCCGAGGGCCTCTGCGCTTTTTGTGCCCGTACGGAACTTCTGCCATTCCAACCTCCTCGGGAGCAACTTTGCCGCGTGAATTTTCGTTTTGCGAGGCGGGAGGCTTTGCGATGGATCCGAACCCACTGAGCTAGATGGCTTTGGGGCGCTTTTTAGCTTGCGCCAATCGCGGAATTAACCCGGCTGGAAGTGGCACAACCAGAGGCACAACTTCCTTGTGCCACCCCTCAACCCGACAAAAACTGTATTTCGCCGTACAAATGCCTCTAGGGTGTGCATGGGGAAGATAGAAGCCGAAATTACGGAGTTCCGGGTAGGCGCGATGGGAACCGCATTGGAGGTATTCTGGCATCTAAAAAGCCGGTGCAAGCGATGGTTAGCAGATCGGAGCGTTCTTAACCCGCGAGTCCGCACACAGCCACTCGGCGAACCAGCGCCGAAGAAGATTCGCCGATCTCACGCGGAGGCGCAAATGTTTACACGATATCTACTCATGGGGCTGATCGCATTTGCAATCGTCTTCTCATTCGTGCGCACGCTTCTCGAGTTCGTCCGTTACGTGAAAATATGCGGTTTTTGAACGTAGCTACCAGCGAAAGTCCCATCGACAGGCCCGCGGGAAGGCCGGACCACGCCAGGGCGGACGTTGTCCGGTTCAGTTCCTCCTCTCCCTCGCGGCGGATCGTCTCGTGCACCACGTGAGCGCCGATCGCGACGCGCTCCTGCACTTGCTTCCGTTCGATTCCTCCTTGATTTCCGCAGGAACGCCGATCGGCTTGCTGTTCGTCGTCTTCTGAATTTGAAGGCCATGGTCGATAGGCGCCGCTCGGCGCGCCGCAGTCTGCGCATCATGCGCGTCACGCAAGGGAGCGTCTATCCACAGTAGCCATTAGGTTTGGCGTGGGTCGCGTGTAGGTTGGGGTCGGCGTGAGACGGACATGGACCAGCCACTTGCGGTCGTTCTCAGTACTTTCGTTCTCGCAGTGGCGCTCATAATGACGTGAGCCGCCCGAAATCGCCGCCTCAGCGATCCGCGCCACAACGAGAACGAATTGTGAGCCTTACCTATTGCACGTTCTCGCCGGCGGCCTCCACGTTGATGGTCTCGGAGAGTTCGGTGAGCTTCTTATCTGTGTCTTTCTCCTCCTGAAGTGTTTCTTCCAGTAGCGACGCGGCCTGCGGATCGCCCAGCAAATTGGCGTAAGAACGCACGCAGCCGTAAGCGGCAATTTCGTAATGCTCCACGCGCTGCGCTGCGGAGATGAGGCCAGCGTCGAGCGTTTCGCCCTCGAGGCCCTCGTCCTGCATGATCTCTTTCCCTTCGGCGATCAGTCCCTGCATGCCCTTGCACTTTTTGCCGGTGGGCTTTTCGCCTAACGCCTGGAAAATCTCTTCGAGCCGCTGCACATGTCCCTTTGTTTGCTGCAGGTGATTTTCGAAGCCGGCGCGCAGCTCATCAGAAGTGGCGGCTTTGGCCATTTTCGGCAAAGCCTTGGTCAGCTGTGCTTCGGCGTCGTACAGGTCGCGAAGTTCGTCGACGTAAAGTTCCCTCAGTGCACTCTGCTGCATAAAATTCCTCCGAAGTGATATTGCGCGGAAAAGTTCCCCGTGTTTGCGCCGATGCAAAAATGAAAGACCGCACCGACCGCATTTTCAGCTTTCAGCCACGTTTCACCATAGGAGGAAACATTGCAATCAGCTGATGAAATTGTGTAGGCACTCCGGGAAATGTCGTGGAATTTCGTCAGTCAACTGCGAGATTCAGAAAGCCTTATGCCAACGTAGGTCGACCGCATAGCCGCCGTATTGGTCGCGCAACACAGTGACGGACGTCTGCTTGCTGAGGTTGTACTGCAGCTCGATGGTTTGCCCCTGGGTTGTGGTCACATTTGTGCTGAAGGTGAAGAGCAAGCTGCCGGTAACGCGCTCCTGAATCGCGATCTGCTGGCCCGGCTGCCCTGAGTTATTTGTCGCCAGCGGATCGATTGTCAACTGCGATATCCCGGTCAAGTTCTCGAGCTTACCGGCGACCTGGCTCCCCACGCCCTGTGCAAGCACGGACTCCGCTCCCATTGCGACGGATTGCGAAGGTGCCGCGTTCGCCTCTTCAGTTGTGTTTCCGAAAGCGAGCAGATGGATAATGTCCGCGGGCGGCAGTGCAGGGTCGGATGTGTAATTCGTTCGCAAGCGGTCGAACGGGCCGTTCAGGTTAAGCGTGATGTTGTATTGCTCGATCGTTGTCGTGATGTACATCCGCACGACTGGCTCGGTACGCACCGGATTGGCGAATTCGACTGTGCCGCTCTGTATCTCGAAGCGCTTTCCAAGGAAGAAAACCTCGCCGCTATTCAGCACGATTCGCCCAAGGATGACCGGTTGCGCCATAGTGCCAATCACGCTCAGGGTCGCCGAGCCACCCACGCTGAGTTTGTTGCTGGCAAGGCTGATTTCCTGTGTTGATAGCACGGCGACGTTCAGCTTCATGTTCCGTTCGAAAGAGGATGCTGGCACACCGCTCGAGCTCGCCGAAAACATTCCAGCGAGACTCGAAAGATCGAATTGCTCAGTGAATGAGATATTGTTGAGGAGCACGCGGCCGGTGAGAAACGAGGCGCTCGGCTGACCGCGGAAGTTGATCTGCCCGCTCAACATTGAGCGCAGCCCGGCGGGATAGAGAATGCGAACCGATTCCGCATTCAATCCGATATTGAATTCACTGGCTTTGCCGATTGTGGCGAATCCCTGCGCTGTGACGGTCCCTCCGCCTACGGTGCCCGAGAAGTGCGCGATGTCTGCTCGATCGCCGGAAAGGTTGATCTGCGCGTTCAGGCCCTCAATTCCAACGGGCAATGTTGTCGTGGCGAAAACGGCATTCTTCACCTGCAACTCGCCCTGCATCGTTGGCTTGGAGATCTCCCCTGCGCTGCGGACGTGAATTTCAATCTGGCCCGATGATTTGATGTCCGGAGCGAATTGTTGCAGCACGCTCAGATCGAGCGAGCCGCTGGCTGTCAGCGAATAAGCCGCTTTGCTGGCGATCGGTACGGTGCCACCGAAAGTCAGCTGCGTCCCTGTTCCCGCGATCTCGGTAGGATTAACGGTTAGTGTCCCAGCCTGATAATTCGCAACGAGTGGGTCTCGCAGCGCTAATTGCGCTTTCCCGTACGTCACACTGAACGAGGGAATGCGAAGTTGCGCCTCCATTTGCTTCGGATTATTCAGCGGGCCGCTGAGTGAGAGGTGGATTTCGGTCTGGCCACCCAGCTTTGAACTCTCGGAAGGGAGAAAGTCGGCCGCGAGCGTGGCAACGGGGAGCGACAAAACGTCGAGTGACACGGTGGTGTAATGTTCTCCCGTCAGCGCGATATCGCCCTTCGCCTGCACGGATCCGTGGTACACCACGGATTGCAACTGAAACACGGCGTGTTCGTTCTCCACATTCATCTGTGCCGCGATGTTTGAAATTGTTTGTCCCTGCACCTGCAATTGCGGAATCGCCAATTTCGCTTGCAGTTGGGGATCATGAATCGTTCCGCTTCCCGATGCGCTAAGGCTTGCGACGCCTTCGATGGCAGCTCGCTTCTGTCGCTCGGAGATATCCCCAAGTTTGATTGCCTTGCCTTGCAGCGTCACATTGTATTGTTGCGTCGCGAACGCATAGCTCGCATTTGCCGAAACTGCGCCAGCGGGAGTTTGCAGGGTAAGGTTCGACTGGATCGTTCCCCCGTGCGATTGCCCGTTGATAGTAAGGCTGTTGATTGTCTGATTCCACGCGGAGGCTTTTTCGAGAGTAAGCACGCCTTTTCCATCCGGCGAACCCACGGTCCCCCTTACGGTGACGTTGGCCGCAAGAGTTCCGCTCACCGGGTAGTCTAGGTGCGCTATTTGTTGTGCCGCTGACGCAGGCATGTTTGCGACGGAAGCGTGAAGCCGAACAGGGCTGCTCGCGCTCAGCTGCCAATCGTGCAGACCGACAGTACCGCCAAAAGTAACCGCTGCCTTACCACCGCTTGCCAAATCACCGTGAGAAACAGTGAGGCCGGTGGAATCGGCGTTCGCATTTAGCGCCAGAGATCGCCACTCGCTTCCATCGACGGCAAGATCATTTGCCGTAAGCCGCGCCTGAATGCGGGGGCTCTTCAACGACCCAGACGCGCGCGCCGTCAAACTAGCGGTACCGCTCATCGAAGGAGTCCGCCCTGTTGCGGATGTGCTCAGCGCGTTGCGCACCATACTGGCCAATTCGGCCGTTTCGCTTAAGTCGCTAGTCGTCGCCAGCATCGTTACCGTCGAATGGCCGCCCTCTTGCGAACTCAACGTGCCCGCAATGGAGAATCGGGTTCTCGCGGTCTCGATATGCGACTCCCCGAAGCGAATTGTGTTTTGCGGGCCGTTATAATCCACCTGCACGAGTCCGGTGACAGGGATGACGTGCGTGGTGGTCCGTTGCCGCGTGCTCGTGATAGCGAGCCGCGCGTGCGCCACCGCGCCTTTGAGAGAACCAGACCACGATGCGTTCAGCTTGAGATCGGTCGTGCCCACGAAGGGCAGCCGCCGCACATTGCGTGAAGCGAGTTCGTCGCTCGCTTTTTCCAGCGAGACGCCTTGCACCGATGCATCGAGCTGCGAAAGCGCATGCGCCGCGTCCATGTGCTGCATTTCAAACTTGCCGCGCGCGCGGCCGCCCAAAACGTCCGCGCTAAAGTTTTGCACGTTCAAGTTCGCATTATGCAAATCGTAGCCGGAATTCACAGCCGTAGTCACGATCGGCCGTCGCGAGCTGCGAAATTCGAGACGATCGCTGTGCGCTTGCCCCTGCACGCTTATAGCGGCGATAAACGGTTGCTGATCGCCGGCTTGGTAGGTCAATTTCCCGCTTATAGCGGCATTGCCGCGGGGCAGCGATGTCGAGTGAAGAACGTCAGCGATCTCTCCGATTGCGAGATTTCCCTGGTATGTGCCCTGAATATGCGGTTCCTGATAATTCGTCAACTGCGCATTCAGGGTCAGGCGGGACGCTGCGGTCGTTAGGACCAAAGGGCTGAGCGAGAGGCTGGAGCGAGTGGCGGCGAACTTCAACTGGATCGCATTGTCGATCGGGCCGTAGGTTTTCGCGAGAAGCCTTCCCTTGTCGTAAGAAAAGGACCCGGAATATTGATCTTTCAAGAGGCTGTATGCCGCCGCCAACTCGACATCATGGAATTGCGCGTTGAGCGCAGTTTCGGCATCGTTGTAAAAAATCTGTCCTTGATTGATCGCGCAGTCCCGAATTTCCAGATCGAACAGCTCCTCCGGTTCACGAGTCGTCGAAGGGTGCGGAGAAACCGGCAAATTGCTATGTCCCTGTGCGTCAATCTGGAGGTGAACTACAGGTTCATCCAGTATTAGCTCACTTAATTCGACGTGCCTGTGCAATAGCGGCCAGAATTCGAGGCCGACCTGCACGCGAGCGGCGCGCAAGAGCGGCGGCTCATTCGCCGCGGGATGTGCGCTGCCGTAAATCACGACATTGTTCAGGTCGAAGGTGAGGCTCGTCCAGTGCGTGACGATTGATCCCACTTCCACGCGGGCGCCCGCGCGCTCCAGCGCTTGTTTGCCGATTTCGGAGCGCAAAAAATTGCGAAACCAGCCTGTATTGATGATGATCACGCTCACGACCACCAGGCACGCGGCGGCCGCCGCGACTCCAATCACAACATTTCGCACAATGCGCTTTTTAGACAAATCCAGCTCTCTCGCGTCCCATTAAAAAGCCTGCCCGAGCGTGACGAAATACTGTGTCGCTTTGATTCCGGGCTCGTTCGTGATGCGATAGCCGAAATCGAACCGTACGGGCCCGACCGGGGTGCTGTAGCGAAGTCCCACGCCGACCGAGTGCGTAAAGTTCCCGACAAATTGGCTGAGGCTGATATTGCTGTAAACGTTCCCGCCATCGTAAAAAAAGACGCCGCCCAAATCGTGGTAGATGGGCAGCGGAAAACGAGCCTCGGAGTTGACGATGAATAGCATTTGGCCGCCCACCGGAATACTGATCAGCGTGCATGTGGATGGATTGGAAGGATCCACGCAGACGGGCAGGGGACGTTGCGGCCCGGCGCCGTTAATCGGGAATCCACGCAGCGAATCAGCGCCGCCCGTGAAGAAACGCTCGCTGATCGGAACGTAGCTGTTCGAAAAAGGCGCCGTCAGGCCGAGACGAAAATCGTTTGCCCACACGAGCCACGGCCGCACTGGAATGTAGAAAGCGCTCTGCCCAAGAAAGCGCAGGAAATTCGCGCTTGCGCCGAGCGCCGTTGACGTGACGCCGAAATCGAATGTTTGGTATACCCCGTGATGTGCATCGAGCGGCTTGTCGCGTGTGTCGCGCACGTACTCGGCATCGAAGGTGGAAAGGCGTACGTGCTGGTCCTGCGGCAGAACCAGTCCCGGAATTAGGATGTTGTAAAGATCGGTGCGGTCAAAGCTGTAGCGGCCGATCAGATGCTCGGTGTGTTTTCCGTTTAGCGCTTTATCGAGCTGGTATGATGCATCGCCAAGTTCCGCCGTGTAAACGGGATTTTCGGTCGTTCGCTCGCCTGAAACGCTCAGCAGCGCACTCCACGACGAACCGCGCAGATTCGGATCCTCATAATTGAAGAAAACGCGCTGATCGAGCCGCGAAAGAATTGTGCCGAAAGTGGCCGTTTCGGCCCGCCCGCGCAAATCGTGGCGCACGAAATCAAAAGTGAAGCGCGGGCCGATGTAGCTTTTCTGGCTCACCGTGAACTTGTTTCCGATGCTCAGCGGCGGCAGCCCCGGCACGGCCACGGTATTCACCGGCACGTTGCCGTCTCGCGGAATGATGTCCAGTCCGCCGCCGATGTCCATCGTGTTCAGCGGCGATTCGTGCACTTTGACGAGCAGCTCTTCTTGGGTCTGGTCCACAATCGGCCGCAGAGACATGATGCTCGCCCAGTCGAAAATGCCGAGGTCATAGAGATTGCTTTCCGCTTGGAGAAAATTACCTTCGCTTTGCGGTTGTCCTTTCGCGATGTGGCCGCCCGCAACCAACCGGACGAACTGCGGATGGGTGTGCTGCTCGCCCAGCGTGACCACGTTGGAGATGAATGCCCGCGGGCCTTCCTGAATCTGAAACGCGACATTCACTTTATGCGGATTGCTTTGCTCCGGCGCGGCAGACGAAAGCACGGACGCGTCGAGATAGCCGAGATCGAGATATGCGGCGAGCAGTTGATTGCGGTCTGCCTCGAGCCCCTTGGGCGAATAGGGTCCGCCGACGTTCATTTGCAGCGGGTATTCTTTGTTCAGATCCGCGAGAGTCTGGGTTTTGTTACCCACCAGGTTGAGCGAAGCGACGTGGTCCTGCGCGCCCTCCTTGATTTCGAAAGTGACATCGACTTCGGGATTGAAATCTTCTACTTTGGGCTCGATGGAAACGCTTTGAAATCCCGCGTCTTTGTAAAACTGCGTCAGCTGCGTGACGCTCTTATCCACCAGTTGCTGGCTGTATTGTCCGTGCGTGATGAACCAGAAGCCCTTCTTCACCGATACGTGTTGCTGAAGCTGGTCGTCGGAAAAATACCGATTCCCGTCGAAGTAGACGCCCTTGAGTTTGTGCTTATCGCCGAGCTTCACGGTGTAAGTCACATCCACTTCCGAACCCTGCTTTGTCGTGCTGGATTTCGTCGTTGCGTTGAAATAACCCTTCGTTTGAAAATATCCATTCAGATTTGCCTGGCCTTCGTACACCAGCTCTTGATCCACGGAATCTTCTTGATAAATCGGAATCAGGCCGCGCAGCTTCTTGGACGAGATTTTTGCGCCGACAACGTTGACGACCACTTTGGGCCCGGGCGTCACCTCGAATGTCACGCCCACTCGATTTGTGTCCGCTTCGTAGCTCGCCGGCGCCAGCCGAATCGTAGGCGGAAGCCGGCCCGTCATGTGCAAATGGTCGCGGATATAGGGAACCGATTTCGTCACCCTTTCCTGCGAGTATTTCTGTCCGGGCTTCAGCGAGACGCGTTTTATCCTGGCCCACCAGCTTCGTAGGGCCCCCTCCACGTGAGCGCTCTGCTCGACGGTGACGCCCGTAAACTGAATGCGACCGATCCGCGCCTGATTTCCAAGTGAACAGTGAAAGAAGATGTTCACGATGTGATGCGGTTCGTCGCGCTGGATTTCGGTCTTTATCTCGGCGGCGAAAAAACCGTGTTCGCTCAAAAACTGCGCGACTCCTTTTTCGGCTTCCTTTTCAAGGCCTGGCACGTAGGGCGATTGCTCCGGTATGTTTGCCGCTTCCATCAGGCTCGTGTAGGGAAACCTGTGTCCAACGCCCGGGAATTCGAGCACGCCAACATAATCGGCCGGCTGCAAAATAAATGTCAGATGGAGACCTGACTGTACGGGTTCCATACTCACCTGAACTTCCGTAAAGAGATAAGTCTGCTGGAGAGCGGTGACACTCTCCTGTACCGCTTGTGAAGAAAAGGGCTGTCCAGCTTTTTGTCGGATCAACCTGCGCATCTGGTCCATGTTGATCCCGGGCCTCGCGGCTATATCCACGGCCGCGACGTTTTGCCCGTCGAAGCCGGCGTAATTGTTTGGCTGGGTTTGTTGCGCGTATGTGGCGGAGGCTAGAGCCGCGATCGTCGCAAGCACGCAAATCCAAAGTCTTGCCCTCAGCTGGCGGATGAGCCATCGCACTGATCTGGGAGCGCTTCCTCTCGCGTTCACAATTGCGCCGTCCTCTTGGAATCCCCAATCACGCGGTCCGTCTCCGCTCCGATCAGCAGAATCAGGCAGATGATGTAAATCCAAACCATCAGCAGCATGAAGCCTCCTATCGCGCCATAGATCCGCGGATAAGAGGAA
This sequence comes from Candidatus Aquilonibacter sp., assembly GCA_035507075.1. Lineage (GTDB taxonomy): Bacteria > Acidobacteriota > Terriglobia > Acidiferrales > UBA7541 > Palsa-295. Next base: position 69,393 of record DATJOL010000158.1, read on the forward strand.
AAGTGTTCAACGTAAATGTTGAAACCTTCGGTTGATGCGGCCAGCATGATGACCGCGAAGACCGTGCCCGGCGTAATCCAGTGCCACGGGCGTTTGCCGTCCGGCAGAAAGAAATACGCGAGATCAACGGCAAGCCCCATCACAACCGCGGTCACGCCCCAACGCACCGCGATAAACGCTGGCCCGGAAATTTTCCACTGTCCGAAGTCCGCCCAGTACCATCCCGACCCCCAGTGTCCAAAAGCCATCACGCCGAAAGTCGCCATGGCAAACGCCATCGCGAGCAGGGTCACTATCGTTGCAATCGCGTGCTTTCGGAGATACGAGCGCGAATCCTGACCTTGGTAGACCGCGCTCAATGATTCCATCAAGCTGACGAACCCGGATGATGCGGTCCACACTGCGGTGGCCAGCCCCAGCGAAAGAAAGCCTGTCGAGTGGTGCACCAGTCCCAAAATCGTCGCGAAAATCAAGTGCTGCGATTGCCGCGGCAGATAGGTCACGATCCACTTCGCAAACGATTGCCACAGCGCCGTTGAGGGCAGCCAGCCCACAATCACCGCAAGCACCAGGCAAAAGGGCAGCAGCGATAATGAGAAGAAGTAGGACATCTGCGCCGCCAGGTCGACGCAGTCATCCACTTGTATTCGCTGCCAGATCCGCCCCAGCGCGCCAGCCCGCCCGCGCGCGAACGTCAATAGGTGGGCGCCCATTTGTTCGGCGGTCTGCCGCATGCTTTGCCTCGGCGCTCCGAGCAGCAAGGCTTCTACAACGGTCGGTGACTTCTGCTCCCGTGTTGACGCGCCAACCTGTCCGCAGGCTCCCGCGGCCGGAAATAGCCTCCAGTATGGGCTGGCATCCACCCAGGCCGTAATCAGGCTTCTCTCGTAGCTGACCTCGGACTAATTCTGTAGTCCTCATGTTTCGCTCAAGCCTCCTGCGAGCGCCCATCAGGCCTCCGTAGCGGTACCACAAAATCATTTGCCACATACAGCGCTGCCCGAACGACTGCGACAGACCACCCAGTAGCATCGTTTTCGGAGGTCCCACATGGACAACCTCAAAGGACTACGTGTCGCAATCTTGGTGGACAATGGTTTTGAACGCGTCGAACTCACCGACCCTCGCAAAGCGCTGGAAGAGGCCGGGGCGAGCAGCGAAATCGTTTCCCCGCAGGAAAAGCAGGTCCGCGCGTTGGAAACGAAGGATTGGGGAGATAACTATCCGGTAGACAAAAACCTTGATGAGGCGCAGGCGAGCAGCTTCGATGCCCTCTTGCTCCCCGGCGGTGTGATGAACCCCGACCGTCTTCGTATGAATCCGAAGGCCGTTGCCTTTGTGAAATCGTTCGTGGACGAAGGCAAGCCCATAGCGGCGATTTGCCACGGGCCGTGGACGCTTATTGAAACCGGCGCCGTCAAGGGCCGCAAGATTACTTCTTGGCCTTCGCTCAAAACGGACTTGCGCAACGCCGGCGCTGATTGGGAGGATCGTGAAGTCATCGTCGACCGGAATATCGTCTCGAGCCGCAAGCCCGACGACATCCCCGCATTCAATCGCGAAATGATGAAGCTCTTTGCTCAGCGGGGAAGCCGTAAAACGCAAACGGCCTCGCGCGCATAGCAGCAGCGGCACCCGGCCACCCTGCTTTTCTGATTGGCTCGCGCTACGAGTGCCCCGGGAAAAACTTTAACTTGGAATTTACTGCGAGGAATCGCTGTCGTCCTGGCGCCTTTGCAGAATGGGCCTGTTTGGATCGGAATCGCCCGGTTCGATATCGCCGCTCGTCGCGTCGTAAACATAACGAATCACAATCGGCGTCTTTTTCCCGTGGTCGATGTGGAGAGTCTCGTAAAGGTGTCGCCCGTCCGGTGAAAGTTCGAATGTTCGGCTCATCTTTCCGCCGACCGGACTCTTCTCGTCTGACGAGAGCTGTGTTCCGTCCCAATGCGCCGCGATGTCCTCCTGGGTTTGGTCTGTCGGTTTCTTCAATTCTCGGCCGTCTGTGTAAAAAATCAGCTCGTGGAAATCCTCGTCGGTCATATCGACTTCCACCGCCGCGGTATTCTTCGGCACCGGTCCCGCGTCGCTGCCTTTCAGGGCAATGGTCAGCGTTCGCGGTGGATGAACGAGCGGCTGCATTTTGTCGTTGTCGGCGAGGTCCGGGCCCGAATACCGCGGGGTACCCTGAGGATATGTGTCGCCGGGATATGGATAGCCGGGCGGGTAGCCACCGGGATACGGGTAGCCTCCGGGATAACCTCCGGGGTAGCCGCCTCCCGGATAAGTATTGGGGAAATTGCGCCCCGATCCTTCGGCCGCTTCAATCTTCTGCCGCGGATTGTCGCTCTGGTCCGCGTCGAAATTCCAATTTCCGGCGAACGTTGTCCTCGGAGGAATTGGCGGAGGCGTAGGCCTCACAGGGGGCGGCGCCGGTTGGCTTTCTGAATCCGTTTGATTTTGCGGCGGGCCCATAGGTCCCGCAGGGGCCTGAGCAGCGGCGCCCTTCGCAGCGAAGAGAAACGTCGCGCCCAAAACCCCCCAGGCGGCGATTCCGGCGATGTGTTTCCCCGCCAAATTAACCTCGTTTCGCCAAGTCTAGCAAACTTTCAGTCCCCAAGCCCGCAACGCCCGAAGAAGCGCCTCGCGTTTCAGTCCAGTTGCTATCGATGCGTCGCCTTACGCAGGCAGTTGCCCTTCTTTCGAAGGCGCACGTCGCGCAAGGTGCTAGGGGCTGATGGATATCAATCCCGCAGACTCTCGAGACCGCGGTATTCAGCGATGACCGACGGGGTCGGTAAGCGCCGGCCAGAACTTAGCAGGTCGAACTCCGGTCATACATTGAGATTTTTCAAGTAAGGGACGCTGGCCCGCATCAGGTCGAGATTCATCTCAACGTAGTAATCCTTGATTCCGCCGACTTTGGCTGCGCTGAAAATTTTCTTCCAATCGAGCGAATCGTTCTCGCTGCCAATGGCGACGATCTTGCGATTCGTCGCGTCCCAACCTTGGCAATGGAGCGAAATGAAACGCCCCGGATATTTCGTCAGATACTCCGCCGCATCAAAACCCTGCGACACGGTCGA